>NZ_FYAK01000001.1 GCF_900185615.1 Photobacterium malacitanum | reverse complement strand
TGTGACATACGCCAGTTGCAACGATACGAACTAATACTTCGCCTGCACGTGGTAGCATTACATCAATTTCTTCAACAGAAAGAGGTTGTTTTGGACCCCATGCGATAGCAGCTTTTGATTTGATAAACTTGTCAGTCATAATCTTCACTCTAATTATATTTATGTCTACTTCATCAAAAGTAGATGAAAATTGGGTAAAAAGGGAAAAGTTATTATTTTCTTGCCCCGTTTCGATGGTTGCTATTGTATTTGTTTCTCGAATAATGATAATTACCTAAAAGTGCAAATTACTTTTACGAATGTGTAATAATTAGTGGTGCAGGCGTCATATTGACGTTCGATCACATTATCAATAGGTGTTTAGAATGTTTCTATGGGAAGGGGTAACAGAATTTGTTGCCGTAGCAGAAACCGAAAGTTTTACTGCTGCATCAAAACGACTCGGTATATCTACTGCACAAGTCAGTCGTCAAGTGAGTGCGTTAGAGAATCGACTTAATACTAAATTATTTTACCGTACTACCCGTAAGGTCTCATTAACAGAAGAAGGTAATGTTTATTATCAACATTGTCGTCAAGTGTTAGATGGACTAGAAGATGCTGAGCGAGCGATCAGCAATTTACGTGGTAAGCCACAAGGGTTGATCAAGTTAACCGCGCCAGTAACGTACGGTGAAAAGTACATTATGCCGTTAGTTAATGATTTCATGCTGCAGTATCCTGAAGTGGAAGTCGCGATTGATATGACTAACCGCCAAGTTGATTTGGTGGAAGGTAGCTTTGATCTCGCGATTCGCTTAGGACGTTTGACCAGTTCATCAATGATGGCGAAGCGTTTAACCAGCCGCACCATGTATGTTTGTGCATCGCCGGCTTATTTACAAAAGTTTGGTATTCCACATTCATTATCTGAGCTGCGTCAACATAATTGCTTAATTGGTAACTATGATCATTGGCGTTTTCAAGAATCAGGTAAAGAGAAAAGTATTCGTGTGAGCGGCACCCTTAACTGTAATAGTGGTTATGGTTTACGAGATGCAGTGATTAAAGGTATCGGTTTAGCGCAGTTACCTGACTATTATATTGATAAAGATTTAGAGTCGGGTGCCATCGTGCCTATTTTGACTAACTACCAAGAACCAGATGAGGGTATTTGGGCGCTTTATCCACATAATCGCCATTTATCACCTAAAGTTAGAATGCTGGTGGATTATCTTGCTGAGCAATTACCGCATATTAGTCATTATGATTTGTAAGTAGTGATCACTGATGTCAAATAAAAACCAAGAAAGGTTATCTTCAGCAGCTGATGCTGTGTTTATGCGTCGTGCGATGGAATTGGCTGCGCAAGCAGAAGCTGAAGGTGAGGTGCCTGTTGGAGCGGTAGTGGTTCATAATGGCGTGATTGTTGGTGAAGGTTGGAATCGTTCTATTGGTCATCATGATGCGACGGCACATGCTGAAATGATGGCACTGCGCCAAGCCGGACAAACACTGCAAAACTATCGTCTTGTTGATACCACCTTATATGTGACGTTAGAGCCATGCCCAATGTGTGCAGGTGCGATAGTACATAGCCGAGTAGGTAAAGTGGTGTTTGGTGCTCACGATGCAAAAACGGGCGCGGCAGGTAGCACCATGAACTTACTGAGCTATGAGGGCGTTAATCATCATGTTGTATTTGAAGGTGATGTTCTTGCTAGTGAGTGTCGTGCTCAGCTACAAGCTTTTTTTAAGCGTCGTCGAGCAGAGAAAAAAGCCGCCAAGCTTGCTGCAAGACAAACATCATCTGATGTTTGAGGGTGGGGTGCACTAAATAAAATAGGCTCGGTAGTTATTTTCAAGCAGTTAAATAATACCGAGCTTGTTATATTAGTGGGTTGGGCAACTGTGTTCTGTGGTTGCTGATAGCATACAACTACGTTGACGCCATAGAATCTTTTTACGCACATTACTGCTTAAGCGTTTACGGCGTGTTGCCGCTGAAGTGATACGTTTGGCGATATGTTGAGTTTTTGATTTTAATTTGGTTACTTTCATGGATCCATCCATAGAGTTGATATCACGGTAGAACAACCAGCCTGCGAATAAACCTCGCAGCCACCGTTAGCAATGCCATTATTTAATGTTGTTAATTTTATTATGCATAACAATGCATTAATTGGTAGCAATCTTTAGCAGCGGGTGAGCAAAGGTTGATCAAACTCCCACTGCGTAAAAAATTAGATGATTACTCTAAATCGAGCTCATGCCATAGGCGGGCTTCGATGGCGATTTTACTGTTATTGGTTACCGTTATAATTATGGCGTTACTGATGACGTTGATGGTGACGCCGTCGGTGCTAACAGTGCTGGTGACGTATCGATAGTTTGTAAGCCATCAATAATTTTTAGATGTTCATTTTCATATTTACCGCTATGGGCGCGCTCATAGCCAATAATACTTTGATAATAACGCCGAATACCTTCGACGTAATTTAATGCTTCATCACCTCTCGCATAGCCATAGCGTGATTGAGTATAATATTTACGTTGTCCTAATAACGGTAGTCGTTGTTTAACATCAGCCCAAGTATTGGGATTCCCCCCTTGCGACTTAGTTAATCGACGTGCATCCATTAAGTGACCAAAGCCGACATTATAAGAAGCGAGTGCAAACCACACTTTTTCATGTTCCTCAATGCTATCAGGTACGCGTGCAATCATTTTGCGCAGGTATTCACTGCCACCACGAATGCTTTGTTCTGGATCTAAACGATTGGTGACACCGACAGATTCTGCAGTTGGCAGGGTCAACATCATCATGCCTCGAACGCCAGTTGGTGACACGGCTTGCGGATCCCAATGCGATTCTTGGTAAGATAGTGCCGCTAATAAACGCCAATCAAAGCCATTGGCATATTGTTTAAATAACGCTTCCCATTGCGGCAGTGTGTTGTTTACTGCTCGTAAAAATGCACGAGTATCAACATAATCAAATTGGTCAATATGGCCAAAATATTTCTCTTCCAATTGCGCCATAGTGCCGTTTTGTTTCATTTGCCCAAAAAACTCAATAATAAGCGCATATAAACTATCATTGCTGCTTTGCTTAACAAACCAACTTACGGGTTCATCTTGAGTTAATTCAAGTGCAACGGCGATATCTGGATGGATACGTTGTAATAGTGCCACATCAACAGAGTCAGCCACGGTATAATCGAGCTCACCGTTGGCGACTTTAATTAAGAGATCGTTAATGTCTGATTCTGGTATTGATTGCCATTGCAGTGTTGGGTGAGTTTTACGAATCAGCTCTAGTTTTTGTTCATGGCTTGATCCACTAACAACGGCTAAACGGCCATTATTTTTTGCCAGTTCAGTCAGATCTCGAGGGCGACGTTGGCCTTTTTTATACACCACAATTTGGCTGGCGTAGTAATAAGCTGGCGCCGGATGAAAATCTTGCAGGCGATCGGGCGTTACAGCAAGACCAGCAGCAATAATATCAATATCACCACGCTCTAAGGCTGGAAATAACTCTGATAAAGTAAACATGGCAGTTATTTCAAGTTTAACTCCTAGCTTTTTAGCAAAAGTTTGTGCGAGTTCATAATCCAGTCCCGTTGGACCTTCTGCGCCAATATAGTAGGACAGTTGGTTATTTAGCGTTCCCACCCGTAATACGCCACTTTTACGAATTTTTTCAAGGCTGGTGGTTTTGTTTTCTTGCCACTGGCAGCCGTTAGTTAGCAATATTAATAATAAAATGCTCATCATACGACGTAGTAGAGTGAAGAATTGAATATTTATCAACTAAGCTGACCCACAGTAAAAATTAACGGCTATTTATATCAAACCCTGCGAATTGCGCAAAGTTGAACTGTTAAGTTGATGATCATAATTTAGATATTGGAATAGTTAAGCAAACATTACGCTATTTTATGGTTAAAAAATGACCCAAAAATAACAGTGATAGGGATTTTTTTGATATTTTTATGAAGATTGAAAAAAAAACACGCAAACGGTTGCGTCAGGTGTTACGTCACAAAAAAAATTCCCTTATACTAGGCGCTCATTAACCGTTGCCTAGTAGTGCAGCAGAGCACAAAGATGCATTAGGTGTTATTGAGATAGGCTGCTAGATGATGAAGTTTACCTCAATACCACTTTTTTTAACCTGCTAATCGAGAGACCTTTGCACATGGAAATTTTGCGTGGTTCACCCGCTTTGTCTGAGTTTCGCGTTAATAAGTTACTTGAGCGTTGTCATGAGTTAGATCTGCCAATTACCAGTATTTATGCTGAGTTTGCACATTTTGCTGATGTAGCGACAACGTTAACAGCTGATGAACAAGCTAAACTAACAAGTCTACTCACATACGGCCCAACGATTGCAGAGCACGAACCTAAAGGTTTATTGCTACTTGTTATTCCTCGTCCTGGCACTATTTCTCCTTGGTCTTCAAAATCGACGGATATTGCTCGTAATTGTGGTTTAACCACCATTAAGCGTCTTGAACGTGGCAGTGCTTATTATGTTGAATCATTATCGCCGCTAACAGCATCACAATTGAGTGAGTTAAAAGCATTACTTCATGATCGCATGATGGAAGTCGTAGTCGATAATGTTGAAGCGGCGGCAGCATTATTTGTTCAAGCTCAACCTGCTGCGGTTAAAAGTGTTGATATTTTAACTGGCGGACGCCAAGCATTAGAGCAAGCTAACCTTAGTTTAGGTCTGGCTTTAGCTGAAGATGAAATTGATTATTTGGTTGAAAATTTTACTAAGCTCGGTCGTAACCCTAACGACATTGAATTAATGATGTTTGCTCAAGCGAACTCTGAGCATTGTCGCCATAAGATTTTTAATGCTGATTGGACTATCGATGGTGTCGAGCAGCCAAAATCATTATTCAAAATGATTAAAAATACCTATGAGCATAACCATGAGCATGTGCTGTCGGCTTACAAAGACAATGCCGCAGTAATGGAAGGCTCTCATGTGGGCCGTTTCTTCCCTGATCCGCAATCTCGTCAATACACTTATCATCAAGAAGATAATCACATATTGATGAAAGTAGAAACCCATAACCACCCAACGGCAATTTCACCGTGGCCAGGTGCTGCAACAGGTTCTGGTGGTGAAATTCGTGATGAAGGCGCAACCGGTATTGGTGGTAAACCTAAAGCTGGTTTGGTTGGCTTTACGGTATCTAACTTACGCGTGCCTGGTTTTGAACAGCCGTGGGAAACCGATTTTGGTAAGCCAGATCGTATCGTTACTGCGTTAGATATTATGCTAGAGGGGCCATTAGGTGGTGCCGCATTTAATAATGAATTTGGCCGTCCTAACCTATTAGGTTATTTTCGAACTTACGAAGAAAAAGTCACATCTCATGCTGGTGAAGAAATCCGTGGTTACCATAAGCCAATCATGATTGCTGGTGGCATGGGTAATATTCGTGCCGATCACGTGCAGAAGAAAGATATTCCTGTTGGTGCCAAGTTAATTGTTCTTGGTGGTCCTGCAATGAACATTGGTCTGGGTGGCGGTGCTGCATCATCAATGGCATCTGGTCAATCAGCAGAAGATTTAGATTTTGCTTCAGTACAGCGTGAAAACCCAGAAATGGAACGTCGTTGTCAGGAAGTGATCGATGGTTGTTGGCAGATGGGCGATGATAACCCGATTGCCTTTATTCACGATGTCGGCGCTGGTGGTATTTCTAATGCTTTACCAGAGCTTGTCAATGATGGTGAACGTGGTGGTAAATTCCAGTTACGTGATGTACCTAATGATGAGCCAGGAATGAGCCCACTTGAGATTTGGTGTAATGAATCGCAAGAACGTTATGTACTGGCGATCGCACCTGAAAATATGGCGACATTTGACGCTATTTGTCAGCGTGAACGTGCACCTTATGCTGTAGTTGGCGAAGCAACTGCTGAGCGTCATCTAACTCTTGAAGATAGTCATTTTGACAATACTCCAATTGATATGCCTATGGATATTTTATTGGGTAAAGCACCAAAAATGCACCGTGATGTGCAAACACAAACAGTGGTAGGACAGCCGCTTGATCGCACTGACATTACCATTGAAGCTGCAACGCAACGCGTTTTACGTCTGCCAGCTGTCGCCGAAAAAACGTTTCTAATTACCATTGGTGATCGTAGTGTGACAGGCCTAGTTGCACGTGATCAAATGGTCGGCCCTTGGCAGGTGCCAGTGGCTAACTGTGCGGTAACCGCAGCAAGCTATGATAGCTATCACGGCGAAGCGATGTCGATGGGTGAGCGTACACCTGTTGCACTGCTTAACTTTGGTGCTTCTGCGCGTTTAGCGGTTGGTGAAGCGATCACCAATATTGCAGCGACTGATATCGGTGACATGAAGCGGATTAATTTATCAGCTAACTGGATGTCACCTGCGGGTCATCCGGGTGAAGATGCTGGTCTATATGAAGCAGTAAAAGCCATTGGTGAAGAGTTATGTCCTGCATTAGGATTAACCATTCCTGTGGGTAAAGACTCAATGTCGATGAAGACTAAGTGGCAGCAGAATGGTGAAGAAAAACAAGTCACATCACCATTGTCGTTAGTGATCACCGCTTTTGGTCGTGTCGAAGATGTCCGTAAAACCGTGACACCACAATTACGTACCGATAAAGGCGAATCTAGCTTAATCTTGGTCGATCTCGGTTGTGGTCAAAACCGTTTGGGTGCAACAGCATTAGCACAAGTTTATAAGCAGTTAGGTGATAAAGCCGCTGATGTCGATAGCCCTGAGCTATTAAAAGGCTTCTTCTATGCAATGCAAACCTTAGTGCGTGATGAGAAGTTATTGGCTTACCATGATCGTGGTGATGGTGGTTTGTATGTCACTTTAGCTGAGATGGCATTTGCGGGTCACACGGGTATTGAAGTTGATATTAATACTACCGCAACCGATGAATGTGATGATGTGCTAGCAGCGTTATTTAGCGAAGAACTAGGTGCTGTGATTCAGGTGCGCAGTGATGATGTTGACGCTGTTCAAGCTGTCTTAGCGGCTAATGGTTTAGCGTCATGTAGTCACATCATTGGTACGGTGATTGATGAAGATACACTACGTATTTGGAATGGTAATGATTTAGTGCTTGAACAGAATCGCACTGAATTACGTGCAATCTGGGCTGAAACGACCTATCAAATGCAAGCAATGCGAGATAATCCAGCCGGAGCATTACAAGAATTTGAAGCCAAGAAAGATACCCAAGATCCAGGCTTACATACTCAGTTAACATTTGATATTAATGAGGATGTTGCTGCGCCATTTATTGCACCTGCAATTAATTTTGGTGCTAAGCCACAAATGGCAATTCTCCGTGAGCAAGGTGTTAACTCTCACGTCGAAATGGCGGCTGCTTTTGATCGTGCAGGCTTTGAAGCTAAAGATGTTCATATGAGTGATATTCTTAGTGGCAAGGTACAACTTGATGGCTTTAATGGCTTAGTGGCTTGTGGTGGTTTCTCTTATGGTGATGTATTAGGTGCAGGTGAAGGCTGGGCAAAATCAGTGTTATTTAACAATATTGCCCGTGACCAATTTGCAGCATTCTTTCATCGCCCAGATACGCTGGCATTAGGTGTATGTAATGGTTGTCAGATGATGTCTAACCTACATGAACTGATTCCAGGAGCTGATTTATGGCCGCGTTTTGTGCGTAACGAATCAGAGCGTTTTGAAGCGCGTTTTAGTTTGGTTGAAGTACAAAAGAGTGATTCATTATTCTTTAATGAAATGGCAGGTTCACGAATGCCAATCGCAGTTTCACATGGTGAAGGTCGAGTTGAAGTACGTAATGCCGACCATTTGGCAGCGATTGAGCAGTCAGGAACGATTGCGCTACGTTATCTTGATAACTATGGCAATGTTACTCAAAGCTATCCAGCTAACCCTAATGGTTCGCCAAACGGTATTACAGGTTTAACCACTCAAGATGGCCGTGTCACTATTATGATGCCGCACCCAGAGCGAGTCTTCCGTACTGTCGCTAACTCTTGGTATCCAGATGATTGGAGCGAAAATAGTCCATGGATGCGTATGTTCCGTAATGCACGGGTTAATATCGGTTAAAAATCATTTAGTTAGTGTTAAAAAAGCTGCCAGTTTGGGCAGCTTTTTTTTATTGTGTCATCACGGTAATTATAAAATAAATATGAAGTTGATATTGATCACATTAACCTTGAAAAAACATTGGGATAATTAATATAACGAATAAGTAAAAATGACCACGGTGTCGTTACAAGGATGAAACAATAATGGGATTGGATATTCCCAGCAATTACCGCCTCATTGGTGCGACGAAGTTACTCGCCGTATTTGTAGTCATCGGTCTGATTCAACATATTGAGACGTTGGTGCATGCGCTAAGGTACGATTTGCTTGGCATGGTGCCTGTGATTGTTACTTTATTAGTATTGATATCTGGCGTGGTTGCTTGTGTTGGTTTATTAAGAGGTCAAAAGTGGGGATTTATTCCTCTTTATTTCTATATTCCAGCGGTGACATTATTTTTACAATTTAGTCTAATTCCTTTCATTCCAAATGTTTTTCCTGCTAAATATCATGATATTGCTATTATGGTAATCAATGGCTTAGTATTACTGTATTCCGTGTTGCTGCTTTTGCGGCGAATGGAGACTAATTATATTCAAGAATATTAAATGTGATTAAATTACTGCATTGAATCTGTGATAATAACCCTAATTTAATCAAGTCGGTGATCGGTGTTGCGATTCCGAACTTCTGCTCAGCAAAGGATGATGACAATGAAAAAAATTGAAGCCATTATTAAGCCATTTAAACTTGATGATGTTCGCGAAGCGTTAGCTGAAGTGGGTATCACAGGCATGACAGTGTCAGAAGTCAAAGGATTTGGTCGTCAAAAAGGCCATACCGAGCTTTATCGTGGTGCTGAATACATGGTTGATTTTTTACCTAAAGTGAAAATCGAAATTGTAGTCACTGATGATGTTGCCGAGCAATGTATTGAAACCATTGTTGAAACGGCGCAAACAGGCAAGATTGGCGATGGTAAAATCTTCATGTTTGATATTGAGCGTGTAGTGCGTATTCGTACTGGCGAAGAAGATGAAGATGCTATTTAAATAATGATGGTTGCTTATAACCATATTGAATGAGGGGCTGCGACGACGCAGCCTCTTTTTTTTACACTATTTTTTAGGCGCAATAGTCGCGGTATAGCGCTCAGGTTTGTAATTAATGGCCAATACCATATTGATCATAATTACTCCAACAATAGACAGTATTAGCAACTTAGGACTGATGAACAGACACGAGGTGATTAAAATCGTGCTATCAATCGCAAGTTGAATGTTACCGGCAGAAATTCCAAATTTATGCTGTAGAAACAACACCAGTACATTAAAGCCACCAAGGCTCGTTCGATGTCGAAAAAGGATTAACATTCCGACTCCCAGTAATAAGCCGCCAAATACGGCAGCAAAAACGGGGTTAACGACCTCAATGGTGATCAAGTGTGGTAAAGCATCAACCATCACGGAAACTAAGCCGCCACAAAAGATACTGCTGAGCGCAAACCGTTTACCCATTTGAAACCACGCCATTAAATAAAAGGGACAATTGAGAATAAAATATAAGCTCCCTAATGAAATCGGTACAAAGTGACTGACTAACAAAGCTAACCCCGCAGTCCCGCCAGTTAATAAATGGCTTTGTTGCAGTAAAAAAAGCCCCACAGCGGCAAACAATGTGCCGGTAAAAATAGCAATAACGTTTTCATAGCTTGGGTGTTTATTGATGTGCACATTATCCTCCTTGTTGTGAGTGACTATGGTAAAAGGATTAAAGTGCAAGCAATAGTCCCAGTGTTAAATTAGTGGTTTTTATGCGTATTAAATTATTTACGTTGATGTAAACGGATTGGAGTGATGAGTGGCTGCGGCAAAAATAACAACGATGTAAAAAAAGGCATTTAAATTTAAGTTAAACAATTTATATACTCAATAAAACAGCATTTAGGACTTTCTGATTTAGATCAATTTATGTAAGATAGTCAACAGATAAAAAGTAAAACGAAAACGTTTGCGTCCACGTGGCGTCTAGGTTTGTGGTTTTTCGTTTTTTACTTAAAATAGGATAAAACTTAGCTGAGTCAGGAGATACAGATGTTAAAGCGCGATATGAACATTGCTGATTATGATGCGGAACTATTTGCAGCTATTCAGGAAGAAACAGCCCGTCAGGAAGAACACATCGAGTTGATTGCTTCTGAAAACTACACTAGCCCGCGTGTAATGGAAGCACAAGGTTCTCAGCTGACAAATAAATATGCTGAAGGTTACCCTGGTAAGCGTTACTACGGTGGTTGTGAGTTTGTTGATAAAGCAGAACAACTTGCTATTGATCGTGCTTGTCAGTTATTTGGTGCCGAGTACGCAAACGTTCAGCCGCACTCAGGCTCTCAAGCAAATAATGCAGTTTACATGGCGTTATTGAATGCTGGCGATACAGTATTAGGTATGAGCTTGGCACATGGCGGTCACTTAACTCACGGCTCACCAGTAAACTTCTCTGGTAAGTTATACAATATCATTCCTTACGGTATTGATGAAAGTGGTCAAATTGACTACCAAGAAATGGAAGCATTGGCTTTAGAGCATAAACCAAAAATGATCATTGGTGGTTTCTCAGCTTATTCTCAAGTTGTTGACTGGGCAAAGATGCGAGAAATTGCCGATAAAGTAGGCGCATATTTATTCGTTGATATGGCTCACGTAGCCGGTTTGATTGCTGCTGGTGTTTATCCTAATCCCGTTCCTCATGCGCATGTCGTTACCACGACTACCCATAAAACATTGGCGGGCCCTCGTGGTGGTTTGATTCTATCAAATGAAGGCGAAGACCTTTACAAAAAGCTCAACTCTGCAGTATTCCCTGGTGGTCAAGGTGGCCCATTAATGCATGTTATCGCAGCGAAAGCGGTAGCGTTTAAAGAAGCCATGGAGCCTGAGTTTAAAGTTTACCAAGCGAATGTGGTTGTCAACGCTAAAGCAATGGTTGAAGAGTTTATTAAGCGTGGTTACAAGATCGTTTCTGGTAGCACTGAAAACCACTTATTCCTTGTTGATTTAATAGATAAAGGCATTACAGGTAAAGAAGCGGATGCCGCACTAGGTGCTGCAAATATTACGGTAAACAAAAATAGCGTTCCGAATGATCCACGTAGCCCGTTTGTAACTTCAGGTATTCGTGTTGGTACGCCTTCTATTACTCGCCGTGGTTTTAATGCCGATGATGCACGTCAACTAGCAAACTGGATGTGTGATGTGTTGGATAACATTAATGACACTGCTGTGATTGAAGCGACTAAAGAGAAAGTGCTTGAAATTTGTAAGCGTCTTCCTGTTTACGCATAATTGAGTTGATAACAGCAAAATTTAAGCGCTGTTATGATCGTTTTGATGAGGCTTGCCTATTTCTAGGTGAGCCTTTTTTATTTTTTAAATAAACTAAATCGACCATTATTAATGATAATTGTTACTTTTAAGCCGATTTATTAGAAAAAAGGGGGTGATAGTCTTATTAAAGCGATGAAATGGGTTACACTGAGTCGATTGAATGTAGGAGGCTAAATGCATTGTCCTTTTTGCGGTGCAAATGACACCAAAGTAATCGATTCTCGATTGGTTGCCGATGGCCACCAAGTACGCCGACGCCGCCAATGTTTAGCGTGTAATGAGCGCTATACTACGTTTGAAACGGCAGAGCTTGTGATGCCTCGCGTAGTGAAAACCAATGGTAACCGTGATCCGTTTAATGAAGAAAAATTACGCGGCGGTATTCAGCGAGCATTAGAGAAACGTCCCGTAAGTACTGATGATATTGAACGGGCAATTAATAGTATTAAATCTTGTCTTCGAGCGACAGGTGAGCGTGAAGTGCCTTCGGAGATGATTGGTAATTTAGTGATGGAAGCGTTAAAAGAATTGGATAAAGTTGCTTATATCCGGTTTGCTTCTGTTTATCGTAGTTTTGAAGATATTCGTGAGTTTGGTGAGGAAATTGCCAAATTAGAACGTTAACACTCAGCATCGTTAAGACTAACAATAATGACACACACTGATCAAAAAATGATGTCGCGAGCCATAGCGCTTGCCAAGCTTGGCCGTTATACCACCGCCCCTAATCCAAATGTTGGCTGTGTGATAGTAAATGGCAACGACATCGTCGGTGAGGGATATCATTATCAGGCAGGACAGCCTCATGCTGAAGTGTTTGCATTACGGCAGGCACAGCAGCGCGCCCAAGGGGCAACGGTGTATGTGACTTTAGAGCCGTGCTGCCATTACGGGCGCACTCCAGCTTGTGCTGAAGCGTTAATTAATGCCAACGTTGCACGGGTTGTTTGTGCGATGGTCGATCCTAATCCCGCCGTTTCAGGGCGTGGTATTGCGATGTTACAAGCGGCAGGTATCGATGTTGAAGTTGGTGTACTCGCAGCGGAAGCTCAAGCACTGAATCCTGGCTTTATTAAGCAAATGACTCTACAAATGCCATATGTTGAATTAAAGCTTGCTGCGAGTTTAGATGGTCGAACAGCATTAGCAAATGGCGTCAGCAAGTGGATCACAGGTCCTAAAGCTCGCGCTGATGTGCAACATTTTCGTGCGCAGGCAGGTGCGATTTTATCAACCAGTGCTACCGTAATAGCAGATGATCCATCGCTTAATGTACGTTGGAGTGAATTAGACCAAGCTGTTCAACACGCTTATCCTCAAGCGGCATTACGTCAACCCATACGGGTTATCATTGACAGTCAGAATCGACTCACACCTGATTATCAACTTTTCCACCTGCCTGGTGAGACTATCTTAGCTCGCACGTCTATCGGCACCGAAGCATGGCCTGATTCTGTTCAGCAATGGCAACTTCCAACTCAAACTAACAGTCATCAGCTTGACTTAGTGGCATTAATGTCGCGCTTGGCGCAATACGGCATTAATCATATTTGGGTCGAAGCTGGTGCGCGTTTAGCTGGCGCATTATTGCAACAGCAGTTAGTGGATAAATTGATTTTATATCAAGCACCTAAATTAATGGGTAGCGACAGTCGTGGTCTAATTGATATTAGCGGACTGACAACGATGGCACAAACGCCGTTGTTAACTATTACTGATGTTTGTATGATTGATTGTGATATTCGTATAATGGCAACCGTACAAAATAATAAATAAAATAGTGAAATTAAGGGCTGAGCATGTTCACTGGAATTATAGAAGCTGTCGGTAAAATATCTGCACTAACACCTAAAGGTGCTGATGTTGCTGTTACCGTTGATTCAGGAACCTTAGATTTAACGGACGTTAAGTTAGGCGATAGTATTGCCACCAATGGTGTATGCCTTACCGTGGTTAAATTAACGGGTAAAGGTTATGTCGCTGATCTTTCGTTAGAAACACTTAACCGCACCGCATTTGCGAATTACAAAGCCGGCCAAGTGGTTAATTTAGAAAAAGCCATGTTAGCGACCACCCGTTTTGGTGGCCATATGGTGTCTGGTCACGTTGATGCTGTGGCTGAAGTGATTGAGCGCCAGCATGTAGGGCGTGCGATTGAGTTTTGGGTCAAAGTACCGCCACAGCTCGCAAAATATATTTCAGAGAAAGGCTCGGTGGCGGTTGATGGCATTAGCTTAACGGTGAATGCTGTGCGTGGCGATGAGTTTAAATTAACTATCGTGCCACATACTGCAGCTGAAACCACCATGGCTGATTTTAGTGTTGGCCGTAAAATTAACCTTGAGGTTGATGTTATCGCGCGTTACCTTGAACGATTAATGCTTGGTGATAAAGCCGCAGAAAAACAACCTCAAGTGACAATGGATTTATTGGCGAGAACAGGGTTTCTCGGTTAAGCATTGCTTTATGGGTAATAGAGCAACATAAGAATAAGGGTAGTATTATGGCTTTAAGTAGTGCAAAAGAAATCATTGATGATATTCGCCAAGGTAAAATGGTTATTTTGATGGATGATGAAGATCGCGAAAATGAAGGCGATCTGATCATAGCATCAGAAAAAATCACGCCAGAGGCGATTAACTTTATGGCCATGTATGGTCGTGGTTTAATTTGCTTAACCTTAAGCAAGGCGCGTTGTCAGAAATTGGGCCTACCATTGATGGTTCAAGATAATACTGAACAATTTGGCACGCCATTTACTATTTCTATTGAAGCTGCAACCGGTGTAACTACCGGTATTTCAGCAGCAGATCGTTCTCGTACCGTACAAGCTGCAGTGGCGGCTGATGCGACTTCTGCTGATATAGTGATGCCTGGTCATATCTTTCCATTGATGGCACAAGAAGGTGGCGTACTTACTCGTGCAGGTCATACTGAAGCAGGTTGTGATATTGCTCGTTTAGCTGGCCTTGAACCATCCAGTGTGATTGTTGAGATTCTTAACGAAGATGGCACCATGGCACGTCGCCCTCAATTAGAAATTTTTGCTGAAAAGCACGGCTTAAAGCTGGGTACTATTGCCGATCTTATTGAGTACCGTAATCATCATGAAACCACCATTGAGCGTGTTGGTGAGTGTAAACTCAATACTGAATTTGGTGAGTTTGATATGATCACTTACCGCGATAAAATTGATGATCAAATTCATTACGCACTATGTAAAGGTGATATTGAAGCCAATGCATCGACATTGGTACGAGTGCATTTGCAAGATACCTTTAAAGATATTTTACAATCAGGTGCAACGCAGTGGACATTGCCTGCAGCAATGCAACGTATCAGTGCTGAAAATGGAGTGCTGGTGGTACTGAGCAAGCAAGAGTCAACGGATAGTATTATTAATAAAGTTAAAAATATTGCCGCTGAAAATGAAGGCCGTCCACAAGTGAAGGTCAGCCCATATAATCCTTCACGTCAAGTCGGTGTCGGTTCTCAAATCTTATCAGATCTTGGAATTGGTAAGATGCGCCTATTATCATCAAGCACGCAACGCTACCATTCACTGTCTGGTTTTGGTCTTGAAGTGGTTGAATATATTTGCGAATAACAAACGATTGATCATGCGCTTATTGGTTGGTTCATCAACGAATAAGCAATAAATAGTAACAAATCCTCTGAAACCGACGGATGTGGATAGCAGACATATCGTAAAGTGTGTTAGACTCCCGCGGTTTCTCAAACCGGAAAGACATAGTCACAGGAAGGCCCATGAAGGTAATTGAAGGCGCCATCGCGGCACCAAACGCAAAAATTGCTATCGTAATTGCACGCTTTAATAGCTTTATTAACGAAAGTTTACTTTCAGGTGCATTAGATGCGCTGAAACGTCAAGGTCAGGTTAGTGAAGATAATATCACTGTTGTTCGTTGCCCTGGTGCTTATGAACTACCGCTTGTTGCCCAGCAAGTTGCGAAGAGTGATCGCTATGATGCTATCGTAGCATTAGGCTCAGTTATTCGTGGTGGTACACCTCATTTTGACTATGTTGCTGGTGAGTGTAACAAAGGTCTAGCACAAGTTGCACTAGAGTATAATACTCCAGTTGCTTTTGGTGTGCTGACTGTTGATTCTATAGAACAAGCCATTGAGCGTGCCGGTACCAAGGCTGGTAATAAAGGGGCAGAGGCTGCACTAAGCGCGCTCGAAATGGTAAATGTCCTGTCCCAAATCGAATCCTAATGGGGGTTACTGTGAAACCAGCCGCGCGTCGTAATGCACGTCAATTTGCTGTACAAGCTGTTTACTCTTGGCAACTTACCAAAGGTAATGTTGCTGATATTGAGCAATATTTCCTTTCAGGCGATAAGTTTGAAGAAGAAGAACATCAAACTGATGCGCCTACATGTAAAGCGCCAGACACTGATGTTGCTTATTTCCGCGATTTATTTGCAGGTGTTGTATTAAGCCATCAAGAACTTGATAGCAAAATGCGTCCATACTTGTCTCGTCCACTTCAGGATCTAGACCAGATGGAACTTGCTCTACTTCGTCTTGCAATGTACGAAATGGTTAAGCGTGAAGACGTACCATTTAAAGTTGTGATCAACGAAGCAATCGAATTAGCGAAACTCTTCGGTGCCGAAGATAGCCACAAATTCGTCAATGGTGTGTTAGATAAAGCTGCACCATCTCTACGTAAAAAAGATAAGTAATTTTTTTTATTACGTTGAGTACGATGAAAGAAGTCAGCTTATTAGCTGGCTTTTTTTTATTGAGGAAAAAGAGAACCATGGCAAAAAATGAATTTGATATCATTAAACATTATTTCGCCGAGCAACAATTGCAACGTGATGATGTTGCTTTAGCGATCGGTGATGATTGTGCGCTTGTGAATGTAGCTGCTGATTATTCTGTCGCAGTGAGTACCGATTCACTGGTTGCTGGTACCCATTTTTTAGCTGATGCTGATCCCGCAGCGGTTGCTTATAAAGCGTTGGCGTCTAATTTAAGTGATTTAGCCGCAATGGGAGCAACCCCGGCATGGGTGTCATTGGCGTTAACATTACCCACTATTGATGAAGCGTGGTTAGCCCCTTTTTGCCATAGTTTTTTTGAACTTGCTAATCAATATCATATTCAATTAATTGGTGGTGACACCACTAAGGGGCCATTGAGTATTACTTTGACAGTGCAAGGCTTGGTGCCACGCGGCCAAGCATTAACCCGCAGTGGCGCTCAAGTTGGGGATGATGTCTATGTCACCGGCGATCTTGGTGATAGTGCTGCAGGGTTAGCCTTGATATTAGGCCAACAAGATTGTGAACAGCATTTAGCTGCAACATTGATTGAACGGCACTTCAAAGCGTTGCCTCGAGTCAGTGTCGGTGAGGCTTTACGTGGTATTGCTTCGGCAGCTTTAGATATTTCTGATGGTGTGGTCGCTGATGTAAAACATATTGCTGAGCGCTCAAACATCGCCATTGAAATTGAGGTCGAGCAATTACCATTATCTGCTGAATTATTAGCATTTTGTAAAGGTGATCGCCAACAAGCACAACAGTTGGCATTATCCAGTGGTGAAGAGTATGAACTATGTTTTACTGCTCCAGCAGCTAATCGAGATGCATTAAAAGCCGCTTTAGCGCATACTAATGTTAAATATAGCTGTATTGGTAAAGTAAAGGCAGGTAGCGGCTTGTCATTATTACAATTCGGTAAACCACTGACATGGCAACTGTTTGGTTGGGATCATTTTGTTGTTAAAGATAACTAAGGTATTCGCGTGAGCACAAATCCAAAAGATTTATTAAAAATGAACAATCCTTGGCACTTATTAGCTACGGGTTTTGGCAGTGGTTTGGCTAAATATATTCCCGGTACCATGGGAACACTGGCAGCTATTCCTTTATACCTTATCCTTGCCCAATTACCTTTTGGTTGGTACTTAGTGGCTGTATTTGTTGCTGCGATTATCGGGATCCGTATTTGTCATATAACCTCAACTGATATGAAAGTGCATGATCACGGCAGTATTGTGTGGGATGAATTTGTCGGTTTTTGGATCACCATGGCCGTTGCGCCAACGGTATCATGGCAATGGATCTTAGCCGGTTTTATTTTATTCCGCTTTTTTGACATGTTAAAGCCATGGCCAATCAGTTGGTTAGATAAACATGTTGAGGGTGGTTTTGGTATTATGATCGATGATGTGCTAGCTGGATTTATGGCAATGATATCATTGTGGTTCGTTGGCTATTGGCTCGGTTTTTAAGCCACCATCACGGTTAATCAGTCAATAAAAAAGCCATGAATCGGTTATTATTCATGGCTTTTTTTGGATCTTTTATTAATAACAATAACGATTAATTAGTGGTTATTTAGCAAGATATTCAACAATTTGTTTCTCAATACCTGGGCCATCGATTTCTAGCATACGGTGAAGTTCAGCTTGAGTACCTTGTTCAATGAAACGATCAGGTAGACCAATTGTTAACACTGGTTTAATGCATTTTTGTTGCATTAGGAACTCAATCACGCCACTTCCGGCACCGCCAGCAATCGCATTTTCTTCAACAGTGACGAGCACATCATGATTAGCGGCTAATTCAAGAATTAATGCTTCATCAAGCGGCTTTACAAATCGCATATCAGCAACAGTAGCATTTAAATTTTCGGCGGCATCTAAGCTATAACCTAGCATTGCACCAAAGTTTAAAATAGCCACTTTTTCACCTTGGCGACGGACGATGCCTTTACCAATTTCAAGGGCTGTCATGGTCGTTTCAACCTCAGTACCAAGACCACAACCACGCGGGTAGCGCACTGCTGTAGGACCTTGATGCTGATGACCGGTATAGAGCATTTGGCGGCATTCATTTTCGTCACTTGGTGCCATAATCACCATATTTGGAATACAGCGCATAAAGCTAATATCAAATGCACCTTGGTGAGTTTGACCATCAGCCCCCACCAATCCTGCGCGATCAATGGCAAACATGACCGGCAAATTCATAATAGCGACATCATGGATTAACTGATCATAACCTCGTTGTAAAAAGGTCGAGTAAATCGCCACTATTGGGTGATAGCCACCAATAGCCATACCTGTTGCCAAAGTCACAGCATGCTGCTCAGCAATTGCGACATCAAAATATTGGTCTGGGTACTCTTTTGAAAAGCGTACCATGCCAGAGCCTTCACGCATCGCTGGTGTGATAGCCATCAGTTTGTCATCAACGGCAGCCATATCACACAACCAATCACCAAAGATTTTAGAAAACGTTGGGTTAGCATTTTTAGCTTTAGGCAGTGGTTTTTCACTTAGATCAAATTTAGGTACCGCATGGTAATTAATTGGATCTGCTTCAGCTGGCGCATAGCCTTTGCCTTTTTTAGTCATGATATGTAGAAATTGCGGCCCTTTAAGGTGACGCATATTCTTAAGCGTTTTGACTAACTCATCAATATCATGACCATCAATTGGGCCGATATAATTAAAACCAAGCTCTTCAAACATGGTGCTTGGAACAACCATACCTTTAATATGTTCTTCTGCACGTTTAACGATTTCTTTAATCGGCGGCGCATTAGAGAGAACTTTTTTACCCCCTTCGCGAATGGATGCGTAAAAGTTCCCTGCCAGTAAGTGGGCTAAGTGATTACTTAAACCACCGACATTTTCAGAAATTGACATCTCGTTGTCATTAAGAATGACTAACATATCACTGTGAATATCACCGGCATGGTTCATGGCTTCAAATGCCATACCAGCGGTAATTGCACCATCGCCAATAACACTGACAACTTTACGGCCTAACGCTTCTTTTTCAGCAGCAATCGCCATGCCTAAACCAGCACTGATTGACGTCGATGAATGACCGACTGATAGTACATCGTACTCACTTTCGCCGCGCCAAGGAAAAGGATGCAACCCGTCTTTTTGGCGAATGGTTGACATTTGATCACGACGGCCCGTTAGGATTTTATGCGGGTAAGCCTGATGACCAACATCCCAGATCACATGATCAAACGGAGTATTATAGACATAGTGAAGCGCAACGGTCAGTTCGACTGTACCGAGTCCGGAGGCAAAATGGCCGCTAGTTTGGCTTACCGTCTTGAGTAAATAAGTACGTAACTCATCACAGACTTGAGGCAGACTTTCAGCGGGCAATAATCGTAATTCATCTGGCGTATTTGCTAATGCGAGATGCGGGTATTTTGAGATATCCAAAGTCATAACTGTTCGGCGCTTTTACTGATTTTAGTTATTGCGCTCGATAACATATCGGGCAAAAACTTCCAATTGATAGGTATTGTAAGGTATCGCTGCTAACGCTTGTAGCGCCTCTTGATAAAGTTGTTGCGCTTTTTGTTGCGCGCCTTCTAGCCCAAGTAGTGCAGGGTAGGTACTTTTATCAAGCTCAATATCTGAGCCTTGAGGTTTGCCTAACGTTTCAGTGTCGCTGATTACATCTAAAATGTCATCTTGAACTTGAAATGCGAGGCCTATAGCGTCGGCATACTTATCTAGCTGAGGCAGAACTTGACGTCCTTTATCGCCAGCAGCTAGTGCACCTAGGCGAACGGCACAACGGATCAATGCGCCTGTTTTGTGTTTATGTATTAATTCTAGTTGCTCAAGTCCAACGTGTTGGCCTTCAGCTTCTAAATCGAGTGCTTGTCCAAGACACATGCCTGCAGCACCAGAAGCTTGTGCTAATTCACTGACCATGGCGATACGTTGTTGATGTCCTTCTGGACTCAATTGGCCTTTGGCAATAATTTCAAAGGCTAATGTTTGCAGAGCATCGCCGGCTAAAATAGCCATCGCTTCATCAAATGCAATGTGGCAAGTCGGTTGACCGCGGCGCAATGCATCATCATCCATTGCCGGTAAATCATCATGAATTAATGAATACGCATGAATACATTCAACTGCTGCTGCTGCGGTGTCGAGATCATCATAATCAACCCCAAGCATTTCACCGGTCACGTAAGTCAGGTAAGGACGTGCGCGCTTTCCGCCCAGCAGAGTACCATGCTTCATTGCTTTTAGCAGGGTTTGATCTGAAAAAGGTTGTGTTGCTAACCAATCCATAAGGCATTGGTTATTGCGTTGTTGCAGCGTTTTTAACGTCTGCGGTAGCGATGCACTATTCGTCATGGTTTGGCTCAAAGTCTGTTAGTGGTGCATTATCATCAGCACGTAATAAAATCTCTACTCGCTGTTCTGCTTGGGTTAACTTTAACTGACTATTACGAGCTAATGAAATACCACGCTCAAATTTTTTCAGCGCATCTTCTAATGGAATATCACCCGATTCTAGTTCATTGACAATGGCATCTAGCTCATCAAGTGCGGCTTCGAATGCCATATTCTCTGGTTTTTTTGCTGCCATATCATTTTCACTCTTATCTAAGTGCAAGAAAAATAACGTAGTGACTATCTAAGGTCAAATTATGTCACAGTAATCTGTGCCACAGACAGTAGTTTTCATCGTTGAAAGCAATAAAAATCACTCAAAAGTGGTAATAAAACCCTCAATGAAACCTAATCATGGTCGATAAAGAGTTAGCTTGCAGTAGATAACACTATGGTTTTTATCCTATAGCTCGCAAAGTTAATTTTATAAGGCGGTATGGTACTGCTGTTTGATGAACTCTCAATATTATCCTTATAAATTCTTGTTATATGTTAATTAGCTGTCAGATCGTTAAAGTAATAATTAACCATGACAGTGAAGGAGATTCAGTGTGGATTTGGCAACACTTATTGGGTTATTAGGAGCATTTGCTTTTATTTTGATGGCAATGCTAGTCGGTGGTGATTTGGTGATGTTTGCCGATACCTCGTCGGTATTTATCGTTATTGGTGGCAGCTTATTTGTGGTACTGATGAAATATAATGTCAGTCAGTTTTTTGGGGCGGCAAAAGTAGCGGCAAAAGCGTTTATATTTAAGACCGATAAACCCGATGATCTTATTGCTCAGATTGTCACTATGGCTGATTCTGCTCGTAAAGGCGGTTTTTTAGCTTTAGAAGAAATGGAAGTAGAGAATCCTTTTTTACGTAAAGGTATTGATTTGCTGGTTGATGGTCATGATGCCGATACGGTGCGAATGATATTACGTAAAGATATTGCGTTAACCAATGAGCGTCATGAACAAGGAGCAAGCATTTTTTCATCACTTGGTGATGTCGCGCCAGCGATGGGAATGATCGGCACTCTAATTGGCTTGGTGGCGATGCTGTCAAATATGGATGATCCTAAATCGATAGGACCAGCGATGGCAGTAGCGTTGTTAACCACGTTATACGGTTCTATTTTGGCAAATATGGTGGCGTTACCGATTGCTGATAAATTGATGTTACGTAAAAACGAAGAGCGTTTGAACCGCTTACTGATTCTTGATGGTGTATTAGCTATTCAAGAGGGACAAAATCCACGCGTGATTGATAGTTATTTAAAGAACTATCTGCATGAGAAAAAGCGTCGATTGAATTTTGATGAATAAGAGCTAAGCATGGATTCTTTACCTCCACCACACAAAAAAGGTTCTCCACCATGGATGGCAACATTTGCCGATCTGGCGACACTATTAATGTGTTTTTTTGTATTGTTGTTATCATTTTCTGAAATGGATGTGCTGAAATTCAAACAAATTGCAGGATCAATGAAATATGCGTTTGGGGTTCAAAATGTATTGGATGTTAATGATATACCCAAAGGCACCAGTGTTATTGCACAAGAGTTTCGTCCCGGGCGTCCAGAGCCGACTCCGATTGAAGTGATCATGCAGCAAACAATTGATATTACGAAACGTTCATTAGATTTTCATGATGGAGTTGCTGAGCGTGAAGGTGGTTCACGTCAAGATAGCATCGTATTAGATGGCGGTATCAATGATAATACTGCGGTTAAACACCCTCAGCCACAACAGTCTCAAGCTCAACAACAAGCCGCACAAGCATTAACCCAAGCTTTGGCGCGAGAAATTACTGATAATACGGTTGAAGTTGAATCATTTGGTCAGCAATTGGTGATTCGAATTAAAGAAAAAGGCGCTTTTCCTGAAGGCTCAGCTTTTTTACAACCAAAATTTATTCCTCTTATTCAGCAGGTTACTGAATTAGTAAATGATGTTCCCGGTATTATTCGTATTAGTGGTCATACTGATAACCAAGCGTTAGATTCTGAACTTTATCGTTCTAATTGGGATATATCATCTCAACGTGCGGTTTCTGTCGCTCAAGCAATGGAGCAAGTAAAAGGCTTTGATCGTAAGCGGATGCGAGTGGTTGGCATGGCTGATACTGCACCGATTGCCGATAATAAAACCGCAGCAGGGCGGAGTCGTAATCGACGGGTTGAAATTTCAATTGTTCAAGGTAAGCCTCATTACTCTGAAGAAATTAGCACTGATGAACAATAATCGTTGAAACAATAATCGTTGAATTTTTAATGGCTATATTTGCTGGTTGCAAAGATTGTGACTAAGGTAAACCAATATAAATACCAATAATAATGGTGTGACTCGATAAGATAAGTGCTGCTGTTATCATATCCTTGTTTCAGTGACAGAGACCTTGCTGTATAATTCGCGCCTTTAATTCCGTTTGGTACTTTATTCTGTTTGGTACTTTAGACCCAGTGAAGCGAAGTGTGTTATGAAATTTATAGTTAAACCACATCCAGAGATTTTTGTTAAAAGTGATTCAGTACGTAAGCGTTTTATCAAAATTCTTGAATCTAACCTACGCATTATTTTAAAGCGTCAGTCTGAGTCTGTTAGTGTTTATAATCGTCGCTTCTCGTTAGAAGTGAATGAACCTGATGAAACTAAACGTGACATGGTGCTTGCTGTTTTGACGCAAACTCCTGGTATTCACCATACACTTGAAGTTCAGCAGACGGAATTTACCGATCTTCATAATATCTTTGAGCAAACTCTTGCATTGGTAGGAGAGAGTCTTGAAGGTAAGACATTCTGTGTACGTGCTAAACGTATCGGCCAACATGATTTTACTTCGATTGAAGCGGAACGTTATGTTGGTGGTGGTCTTAATCAAGCGATTGAGTCTGCAAAAGTAAGACTGAAAAAGCCGGATGTTACGGTTAATATCGAGATTGAGCATAACTTGCTTAACCAAGTATTATTCCGCCATAAAGGTTTAGGCGGCTTCCCTCTAGGAACACAAGAAGACGTATTAAGCTTGATTTCTGGTGGCTTTGACTCAGGTGTTTCAAGTTACCTGCATATCAAACGTGGCAGTAAAGTGCATTACTGTTTCTTTAATCTTGGTGGTCCAGTACATGAGATCGGTGTTAAGCAAGTTGCTCACTTCTTATGGCAAAAATATGGTTCATCTGCCAAAGTTAAATTTATTGCGGTTGATTTTGATCCCGTTGTTGGTGAGATCTTAGAAAAAGTTGACGATGGCCAAATGGGTGTGATCCTCAAGCGTATGTTTATGCGTGCAGCGGGTCGTATTGCTGATAAATTTGGTATTCAAGCATTAGTAACAGGTGAAGCATTAGGCCAAGTTTCTAGCCAAACGCTGACTAACTTGCGCATGATTGATAACGTCACTGATTCGTTAATTCTGCGTCCGCTAATTAACTGGGATAAAGAAGATATTATCGATTTATCTCGCCAGATTGGTACTGAAGATTTTGCGGCAACAATGCCTGAATTCTGTGGTGTGATCTCAAAGAGCCCGACCGTTAAAGCGGTAAAATCAAAGCTTGAAATTGAAGAAGCGAAGTTTGATTTTACTATTCTGGATCGCGTTATAGACGAGGCACGAGTGATGGATATTCGTGAAATCGAAAAGCAGAGTCAAGAACAAGCGCCTGAAGTTGAATTGGTTGAGCAAATTTCAACGGATGCTGTCGTACTTGATATTCGTAGCCCAGATGAAGAAGATGAAAACCCACTTGAGTTAGATGGCGTAGAAGTGAAGCATATTCCATTCTATAAGCTAGCGACCCAGTTTGGTGACTTACCAAAAGAAAAGACTTACTTACTTTACTGCGCACACGGTGTAATGAGTCGTTTACAAGCCTTATACTTGAAAGAGAATGGCTTTGATAACGTAAAAGTCTATCGTCCACGCTAATTTAAGCAAAGGCATAGCTCGGTTGTTTTATTTAGATTAAGCTATTCGCTGTGCTAAAAAAGCCCTCATATGATGTGATCATAGAGGGCTTTTTTTATACTCATTTTTATTGTTCGTGAGATTAACGCTCAGGCATGACGTCGTAATGCATGTTTGGCCATACCACCATTGATTCAGCAATTGTTGCTGTTGTGGCTTTGTTAGTCAGTTGAGTAACAAGATCTAATGCAAATTCTTGGGCAGTACCTGGGCCTTGGCTGGTCAATAATCGAGCCTGTTTGTCATAAACAACACGTTTAAGACGTAATTGCGCAGCAGCAATTTGGTGATGAAAAGCTGGATGACAAGTCATCAACGCTTTAGGGAACATATCATTAGCAGCAAACATAATTGCAGGTGTAGCACAAATAGCAGCAATTAACTTACCATCATAATGGTGTTGTTTAACAAACTCGACTACTAATGGGCTATCTCGAAAATGCTCGGCACCTGCAACGCCACCAGGTAATACCACCGCATCAAATTGATCATCAGCAATGGTAATTAATGCTGTATCTGCCACCAATTTAATGCCACGTGAGCCATCAACAATCAATGCACCATCTTCAGCAGCGCTGGCAACCGTTACATCAAATTGAGCCCGTTTTAAAATAGCGATAGTGTTGATCGCTTCCATTTCTTCTGTGCCGGGGGCAATACAAACGACGATACGAGGACATAATTCATTCATGGTCTTGTGACTCCATGTGTTTAATCGCCAGCCACAATTGTTGATTGACTGGAGTGTCAATGTGGTGGCACTGAGCTTGTTGGACTAAATAACCGTTAATATAATCGATTTCTGTTAAGCGGTGATGGAAAATATCACGATTCATTGAGGAATAATTAGCAGATGTTGCCGTAATAACGCTATCGACTTGGTGCCGTAATTGTTGTGACGTCGTACTAATACCTTCAGCTGTCATAACTTGTGCGACTTCTGCGCAAATAGCGTCAAGTTGAGCTTGATAACAGTTTTGGCCTAAGTCGCCGTTAGGGCATTGGTTAACCGCTGTTAATGGGTTGATTGCACAATTAATAGCCAGTTTCTGCCACAGCGGTTGATAGATATTAGCATGCCATTGGCAAGGGAATAATGCGCTGTTAAATATCTCTGCAATATAGGCTTGAGATTGGGCGCGCTGATTGATTGCACCCAGCCATGTTTGTCCTAAGCCGGTATGGTGAATCGTTGTCGGGGTTGGTTTGAAAGCTGCTTGAGAGGTGGTGGCATAGATAATTGGATTATGAGGTAATAGCTGTTGAACTTGTTGCTGACTACCAATGCCATTATGCATAATAATCACTACACAATCAGTATTCAAATAAGGCAGCAGAGGTATCAAGGCGGCAGTAACTTGAAATGCTTTTACAGTAACGATGACAACGTCACTGGCCGCGAGAGCATGCGGATCATTGCAATCAAAAGCGTAGTCAGTAGTGATTGTGGGGGTAGTTAATTCACTAAAATGCACCGTTTTTTCTGGTGTTGAATCTTTGGTCCATAATTGCACATTATGCTGCTGTTGGGTTAATTTTACCGCCCATAATGTGCCAATAGCACCCGCACCTACCAAGGTTATGTTCACAGTTGAATCCGTTATTAGCCTAATTTAGGACATCATAACATTGTGGTTAATTGCGACGATCAAAAAAGGCGCTCTTAGCGCCTTTTCGTTTAAATCGTAATTCTATTTATTAGGAATAATTAGAAATTATATTTAACTGTGTAAATCATTGCGTTTTGGTTGCCTGATGTACCTAGCTTGTTAAACGCGTAACGGTATTGAATACCTGTGGTTACGTTTTCTGTCGCGTTCCACCATAATGCAACCGCGCCGTTAGCTGTAACATGATCGCCTTCACCAGCAACAATCATGTATTTATCGTTACGACCAAACTCAGACTCGTGCCAGTTGCTGATCATGAACTTCTCGCCAAAAGCATTGAAGTTGTAACCTGCACTCCAACCAAACATACCGCCGTTCATGCCAGTGAAAGATGAAGGCGTTTTCCAATCAGCTGAAGTCATGGTGTGGTGGAAGCCAATGAATGGGTTAAAAAACCAACCATCGCCATTAAATGCGTAAGATAGACCTAATACGTTGTTTTGAGCAGTGAAACCATCACTGTTAGTGTTGTAAAGTTGGCCGTATAGGCGTAATTCAGCAATGCCAGTTTTGTAAGCGATAGAGCCTTTAATTGATGTACGTGCTTTATCTGAACCTTGATCTGCATTTTCTAAGTCAGCAAAGCCATATAGCTCACCCCAAGTAAAACCAGCACCGCCTTCAAGCTCAAGGTACCAGAAATCTTTTTGGTGACCAGCACGCTCCTCGGTGCCATTAGACCAATCTAAGTAGTTTACACTCATATCGCCGAAACCATATAGGTATTCAGCTTGGGCTGGGAAAGTAGTTGCTGCTGCTACAACGCTTAATGCTACTAGTGATTTGCGCATTTTTCTCTCGCTCATATTGGTCTAAATAGTTGGGATTTTGGCCGCCCCGTTTTGTTGGCGCTGATTCTAGTGTTTTATTTCACGTTTGGGAATGAAACGATTGCGCAATCCTTTGCTATTTGTGATCGCGATCTGATGTAATCGATTGCAGTGAGCGATAAGTGTGATCTTGATCCATTAATGAATCACTAATCTGAACTTTATATTGCTTGAATAGACTAAGATTGCCGCAATATTAGACAGCTTTTTTAGACAGGAATGAAAAGGAAGTTAGCAATTAGTAACCAACTTCCTTAGAAGGTGTTTTATAAAATAGCAGTTAAGGCTGGTGGGTTGGAGTAGCAACAATATTAAGTGCAGAATTATTTGCTAACAGACGAATTAATATCAGTACCGGAATACCCATTAACGCGGTGGTGAAGAAAAATACATTATAGCCAAAGTGATCAATATAAACCCCAGAAAAACCAGCAATAAATTTAGGGAATAGCACCATTATTGAGCTAAAGAGTGCGTACTGGGTGGCAGAGAAAGCAACATTGGTTAAGCTTGACATAAAAGTAATAAATGCCGCTGTCGCAATGCCTGCACCAAGATTGTCTGCTGATATAACCACGGTTAGCATTTCGATATTATTACCAACATAGCTAAAGACGATAAACAGTAAATTGGTAATCGCTGATAATATCGCGCCAAGTGCTAATATTTTAAGGGTGCCAAATTTACTGACGAGAATTCCGCCTAGACCTGCGCCAGCAATAGTCATTATGACCCCGAAAATTTTTGAAACGGAAGCAACCTCATTTTTAGTGAAGCCCATATCAACATAAAACACATTGGCCATCACGCCCATCACAATATCGGAAATACGGTAACAGCTGATCAGTAGCAATATAAGCAGTGCATTTTTGCCATAACGTTGAAAGAAATCTCGAAATGGCATAATAACTGCAGTATAAAACCAGGCGCCTAAATTAGCATAATGTTTGTTATAGCCTTTGCCGATAAGTTGCTGTTTATACTCTTTTTCAATGGCGTTTATAGCGTTATTGTCAATGGTGGGTTCTTTGACAATAAGTGTTGTCACTACACCTATCAGCATCATTGCAGCCATAATGAAGTAGGCACTTTTCCAGCCACTAGGATCATAACCAGAATCTGAGCCAAACCACGCAGCAAAGGCTAACGCGCCAGCACCTGCCATGATCATCGCTAATCGATAACCAGCTAAGTAAGTTGCCGATAACGCCGCTTGCATTCTTTCTGTTGCCAGCTCGATACGAAAAGCGTCAATGACAATATCTTGGGTTGCTGAGGCAAAAGCGACCATGATGGCAAAAATAGCAAATTTGAATAAATCGGTTTGTGGGTTACTTAATGCCATGCCGCACAATGATAAAATAATCACCATTTGGGAAAATAACATCCAGCCACGGCGACGCCCAAATAAGCGCGAGAAAATCGGTAGTGGAAACCGATCAACCAGAGGTGACCATGCCCATTTAAAGCCATAGGCTAAGGCGACCCAGCTAAAAAAGCCAATACTGGTTTTACTCACATCAGCTTCACGTAGCCAAAATGATAAAGTTCCAAACACTAATAAGATTGGTAATCCTGATGAAAAACCAAGTGCTAACATGATCAAGGCTTTTGGATTGGCATAAACGCGCCAGCCTTGTGGATGTTGTTGAGGTGTTGCTGTATCCATATCTTCCTCTGAAAACCAACTACCAATACCCATGCTAGCGTACTGAATATTTGAGATTTTTTACTATAGAATTCAAGCTTAGCAGCTCTAAATATGGGCTGCTATCAAAAACAATAATGCCTATATCGATTTGATGGTTATCAGACAAATTTTTTACTATTTAATTCTGTTTTAGTGCAGATTTAGATAAATAATATTAGGGTCGACTAACCGCTGCTACGTTAGGGGATGGCCCTATATTGAGTAAATAACAACTGAGGCTGGCGACTTTATGGCGAATAAAGCGATCGCCAAGTAATTGGTAATCACTAATAGCACTGACGGTTTGTACTAAAGACCAATAACAGGCTTCATAATGATTGGCTGGCAATAGGTTGTCGTGGGGAAGTAGCCACCATTGTGCGAGTTGATGATTCACTAAGTTTTGTAGCTGGACGTAGGTAATATCACCATGGCTAGCTGCAATGGCTTTGAGTGCCAAAATCGGTGCATTATCGACAACAAATTGTTGTAAATATTGTTCTTGTTCTGATACCGCTGGGCGATTATAAGCAAGTGTTAACATAGATGTCACCTGTAACGTGAGTGACTACGTACAGGTGACGTAATCACATTATTTAATGACTTTCATCGCTTCAATAATAATCGGCTGCTGTGGAATATCACTCATACCTGTGCGGGGATCTTTGGTTGTTGGTATGGTTGCCATTTTTTCTACTACAGGGAAGCCTTTTATTACCTTACCAAATACAGCATAGCCTGTTCGGCTACCTTGAGTATTTAAGAAATCATTATTTGCGAGGTTGATATAGAACTGACGCGTGGCTGAATTTGGATTTTGAGTACGTGCCATTGCAATAGTTGCAATATTATTTGGCAAGCCGTTATCCGCTTCGTTTTTAATTGGTGGATAGCTTGGACGCTGCTTTAAGGCTTGATCAAAGCCACCACCTTGTGCCATAAAACCTGGAATAACACGATGAAAAATAGTGCCAACATAACTACCGTCATCAACGTAGCGTAAAAAGTTTTTAGTAGTGATAGGGGCTTTGGCTTCATTTAATTCAATTGTAAATGGGCCTAAATTAGTCGTAACCAGTACTTTGGTGGCGGCGCTAACTGGCAATGCAACCAGTAAGCAAAGTGCTAATAAAAAACGTGACATTATACATTCTCCATAAGGTATTTATTTAATTCATTGTCATGGGCAATTTCATGAAGTACTGAATCCATGAGCTTATTCATGCTGGTAGCAATATCACTATCAGATGCTTTTAATGCATCTTCACGGCTAGAGCGACCTGCGTAACGTTTAATAAACTGACCATCAGGGGTATTAATAGTGAGCTGTAATTGTAACTCACTGTGCATATTATATTTCACCAACCCTTGTTTAACGGTAACTAAGGCTTTTTCAACGGTAATCGCCATGGTTGATGTTGCGCTGTCAGTAATACTAAATCCTTGCCCCGTAAGTTGTTGTGCTAGAGCTTGGCGTAGTGTTGCTGAAACCGGCTGTTGGGGTTGAATAATTTGTACATTTTCAGTGCCGCTATCAATCGCTGCAATATAACTGTTTGGCGCTTTATCTGCACTGCTAAGGTTGAGCGCTTTATGGTTTGCCCACGGATGTGCAGTAAACACAGCTGTTGGCGTTAATGCCAATGGTGGTGGCGGTTGTGAAGCGGCACAAGCGGTGAGTATTAATGTTGATGCTAGAATAACGTATTTTTTAATCATAAAGCATTCCCTTTGCTTATCTGTGAGTATCAGTCATTATTGTCGTTTAAATATCTATTTGAACGACAATAATGGGGTTATTTTGTTGCTCGTAACACAACAAATTTATTGTTATTACCAATAGTATCTACTTTAGTAAAAATACGATTTAACTTTTCGTGATATTTTAGTTGGCGGTTACCAATAATGATTAACTCACCACTTGCACGTAAAACCCGCTGTGCGTCACAAAACATTTGCCAAGCAATGTGGTCGGTAATGGTATTATTTTGATGAAACGGTGGATTGCACAATACTAAATCAGCACTTTGATTAGCAAAATTATCTAAGCAGTTAGCCACCATGACGTCAAATTTATCCGTGCTAGTTAGGTTTATTTGTGCGTTCTCTCGACAAGATGCCGCCGCCATAAAACTTTCATCAACACAAGTAACATTCGCTTGTGGGTTTAAACGTGCAGCTTTAATGCCAATAACGCCATTACCACAACCTAGATCGATAATGTCTTGATATTGAGGCTTTGATGGAATGAAATCTAATAAAAAACGACCGCCAATATCTAAGCTATCACTTGAGAATACATTGGCATAATTCGTGATAGTTAAATCGTGTTCTGGCACTGTCCACGTTGTTGGTTGTGGCATCGGTGCTGCTAATGACTTATTAACGCTAGTAAAAATTAACCGCGCTTTTTTAACGGCTAGTGATGTTTTGGTCTCACCTAAGTATTTTTCAAAGAGTTTTAACGTCGAAGAGTGAATGTCTTTTACTTTACCGGCACTAATAACCACACAATCAGCTGGCAATAAATGACACAATTGCTGGAGTTGCCAACTGAGTAAGCGATTATTTTTAGGTTGCTTAATTAATACTAATTGCGGATTTGCGGGTAAATCTGCGAGGCAATCAATAATCGTGATTGCAGGTAAATTATTATCATTGAGATTATTGATAATCGCTTGCTGAGTAATGAATGAGTCAGTGACCGTTGTGACTTGCCCTTGTTCAGCAAACCAACAGCTTAATGCACCAAAATTATCATTAAGGATCAATATTGGGCGTTGAGGATCAAGCGCCATTGAATGACAATGATTGATCAAATATTCATCTGCGGCATCCCATGCTTGCAGGGTTTCATTTTTACGTACAGGAAAACGGGTTAGCGTTAAAGTACGTTGATGCAAGGTTAGCTCTGGTTTCATTAATAATAACTTTCAAGTATGTTGGCGAAATAAGAAAGCATTTTCGCAGAACAGTGAAACGCTTGAAAGGAAATCTATCAAGTTAACGCCATAATAATGATGCATTAGTGGTGTTAATAGTAAAAAACGCTTTTTTAGCTGAGGATATTATGATTCAACCCCAAATTGAAGCCAAGTTAGCCGATACATTTGAGCCAGTGTATCTTAAGGTCATTAATGAAAGTTACATGCACAATGTGCCTGAAGGCTCTGAAAGTCATTTCAAGGTTGTGATTGTCTGTGCACAATTTGAAGGCCAACGTCTTATTACACGTCACCGTGCTGTAAATCAGTGTTTAGCAGATGAATTAGCAAATAATATTCATGCACTTGCAATTCATACTTATACTGAATCAGAGTGGCAGCAACAGTTGAATGCGCCAGCATCACCACAATGCCATGGTGGCTCAACTTTTGATAAGTGATAAGCGTAGCTATTTGACAAAAGTCGTTAACAAAACGACTTTTTTTATGTCATTTTGAAAGGCTTACACTGTTAACTATGATTGATAGCGCTTATGGATGCAATGTTAACAACATAAGCTAAATAATACCGATTTTCTTATGGTTGATAATAAGTTTGTCATTATGTTGAAAACATGTATTCATGAGTGGTGTTTTTTACAGCGTTGTTAATGAAATGGTTGTTTTTTAAAATTCATATTTATGTAAAAATATTCTGTAAATGTGCAGTTGATCATATTTCTCAGTTAATAAATCTATTGTGTCTTGTTTGTTGCTTGGTTTTCACTCGGAATCGCGTGGATTACCATAGAAAAAACGAGTTAATTAGTGGTAGAATCGCGGGCTGAAAAATTACTTGCTCATTGATATTTGTAGCGAGGTAGTTAACTGGATGTTGCGATACAGAGTCGTTTAGTGATTGTGGTCACTGCCTGTTCATCGATATCAGGCCAAGGAACGTAGTGTCTTAATTACGCAATATGAAAATTCTTTTTTCCCTTTAATGTAGTGCAAGTGCGTATGATTACAATAAAAAAGGGTTTGGATATCCCAATTTCAGGGACTCCAGCCCAGGCGATACACGATGGCAATGTCATCTCTAAAGTCGCCTTGCTTGGCGAAGAATATGTTGGTATGCGTCCTACAATGCATACTCGCGTAGGGGATGTAGTGAAAAAAGGTCAGGTTCTTTTTGAAGATAAAAAGAACCCGGGTGTTAAATTCACTGCTCCAGCTAGCGGCAAGGTAGTTGAAATTAACCGTGGTGCTAAACGTATTCTACAATCAGTGGTTATTGATGTAGAAGGTAATGAGCAGATCACGTTTAACAAATATGACTCATCGCAATTAGCACAATTAGATCGTGCTGTTGTGGTTGATCAATTAGTTGAATCAGGTATGTGGACAGCGCTTCGTACGCGTCCATTCAGTAAAGTACCTGCTGTTGGCTCAGAATCGAAAGCAATTTTTGTTACTGCAATGGATACTAATCCGCTAGCAGCTAACCCAGAAATTATCATCAATGAGCAAAGTGATGCATTCATTGCTGGTCTAACTGTGCTTTCTCGTTTGACTAGTGGCAAAGTTTACGTGTGTAAATCAGGTGCAAGCCTGCCTCGTTCTGCGCAAGCAAATGTTGAAGAGCACGTATTTAACGGCCCACATCCAGCAGGTTTAGCCGGTACACATATTCATATGTTGTTCGGTGCTGATGCAAACAATATTGCATGGAATATTAATTACCAAGACGTGATTGCGTTTGGTCAGTTATTCCTTACTGGTGAAATTTTCACTGATCGTGTGGTTGCGCTTGCTGGTCCTGTTGTGACTAACCCACGTTTAGTACGTACACAAATTGGTGCATCTATTACTGATCTAACTGATTCAGAAATGATGCCAGGTCAAATACGTGTGCTATCTGGTTCAGTGCTTAATGGTGTTAAAGCGGAAGGTGTTCATGGATACCTTGGTCGTTACCATCTACAAGTTTCTGCACTACGTGAAGGCTATGAAAAAGAATTCTTAGGTTGGATTGCTCCAGGTAAGAATAAGTTTTCTGTTACTCGTGCCTTTATGAGCCAGTTCTTCCCAGGTCAGTTGTTCAATATGACTACAACGACTAACGGCAGTGAGCGTGCAATGGTGCCAATCGGTAATTACGAAAAAGTAATGCCGCTTGATATTGAGCCAACATTATTACTGCGTGATTTATGCGCTGGTGATGTTGACAGTGCACAACAGTTGGGCTTACTAGAATTAGATGAAGAAGATCTAGCTTTATGTACGTTCGTGTGTCCTGGTAAATATGAGTTTGGTCCAATGCTGCGAGAGTGTTTGGACAAAATTGAGAAGGAAGGGTAATTCATGGGTTTCAAGAATTTCCTCGAAGATATCGAGCACCACTTTGAACCAGGTGGTAAGCATGAGCGTTGGTTTGCGTTATATGAAGCGTTTGCCACTCTTATGTATACGCCAGGGCAAGTGACGCGTTCATCTGCGCACGTGCGTGACAGTATCGATCTAAAACGTATCATGATCATGGTATGGTTTGCGGTTTTCCCTGCGATGTTCTGGGGTATGTACAACGTTGGTGATCAAGCTATTGCTGGTCTTAACCACTTATACACAGCCGACAAACTAACAGCGGTAATTGCTGCTGATTGGCATTACTGGTTTACCCAAATGCTTGGCGGTACGCTATCGGCGTCTGCTGGTTGGGGTAGCAAGATGCTACTTGGTGCAACTTACTTCTTACCTATCTACGCAGTTGTTTTTGCGGTAGGTGGTTTCTGGGAAGTGTTGTTCTGTATGGTACGTAAGCATGAAGTTAACGAAGGTTTCTTCGTAACCTCAATCTTATTTGCTTTGATCGTTCCGCCAACACTACCACTTTGGCAAGCAGCTTTAGGTATTACCTTTGGTGTGGTTGTCGCAAAAGAAATTTTTGGTGGTACCGGTCGTAACTTCCTTAACCCAGCACTTGCTGGTCGTGCTTTCCTATTCTTCGCATACCCAGGTCAGATTTCTGGCGACCTAGTATGGAATGCGGCGGATGGTTTCTCTGGCGCGACACCACTAAGTCAGTGGTCTCAAGGTGGTCAAGCTGACGTAGTTAACACTATTACTGGTCAATCAATCACTTGGATGGACGCTTTCGTTGGTCATATTCCAGGTTCAATTGGTGAAGTATCAACACTAGCTATCCTTATTGGTGGCGCATTTATTGTTATTATGGGCATTGCTTCATGGCGTATTATCGCTGGTACAATGATCGGTATGATCGTTGCTGCAACCCTATTTAACATTATTGGTTCAGATACTAACCCAATGTTCAACATGCCTTGGCAGTGGCACCTAGTTCTTGGTGGCTTTGCGTTTGGTATGATGTTTATGGCGACAGATCCAGTATCAGCTGCGTTCACCAATAAAGCAAAATGGTGGTATGGCGCATTGATCGGTGCAATGGCTGTAATGGTACGTGTAGTTAACCCTGCATATCCAGAAGGTATGATGCTAGCGATTCTATTTGCTAACCTATTTGCACCTCTATTTGACAACCTAGTTGTTCAAGGCAACATCAAACGGAGACTGGCTCGTCATGGCAAGTAATAAGGATAGCTTCTCAAGAACGCTGATTTTTGTAGTGGTATTGAGCCTTGTGTGTTCAATCATCGTATCTACAGCAGCAGTTGTTCTACGCCCTAAACAACAAGAAAATGCGGTACTAGACGTACAGCGTAATATTCTTGCTGTTGCAGGCCTGCTAAATAAAGACACTAACATCAAGCAAACGTACAACCAGTTTATCGAGCCTAAACTTGTAAACATTGATACGGGTAACTATGTTGCTGAAGTTAATGGTGAAAATGCAGCTAAATACAATCAACGTGCTGCTGCGAAAAATCCAGCTGAATCTATTGCGCTTCCAGCCAATGAAGATTTAGCGAAGATTCTTCGTCGTGCAAACGTCGCGACTGTATATCTTGTAAAAGATGCTGCTGGTAAGTTAACTAAAGTGATCTTACCTATTCACGGTAACGGTTTATGGTCAATGATGTATGCATTCGTTGCGGTTGCAACTGATGGCAATACTATTGACGGCATCACTTACTACGATCAGGCGGAAACTCCTGGACTAGGTGGTGAAGTTGAAAACCCAACATGGCGTGAGCAGTTTGTTGGTAAGAAGTTGTACGATATGAACTTCAAACCTGCAATTAAAATCCTTAAGGGTGGTGCACCTGTAGGTACTGATCACCAAGTTGATGGTCTTTCTGGTGCAACGCTAACAAGTAACGGCGTACAGCATACCTTCGATTTCTGGTTCGGTGCACAGGGCTTTGGTCCTTACCTTGCTAAGTTACGTGCAGGAGATCTGAATAATGGCTGATACTAAAGAAATGAAAAAGATCCTGTTTGGACCTTTTATCAGCAATAACCCAATTGCATTACAAATTCTTGGTGTTTGTTCAGCGTTAGCGGTGACTACTAAGTTAGAAACTGCGTTTGTAATGACAATTGCAGTAACATTGGTAACTGCATTTTCGAACTTTTTTGTATCATTAGTTCGTAATCAAATTCCAAACAGCGTACGTATTATTGCGCAAATGGCGATTATCGCATCATTGGTAATCGTGGTTGACGAAGTTTTACGTGCATACCTTTACGATGTATCAAAGCAACTGTCTGTATTCGTTGGTTTGATCATTACTAACTGTATCGTAATGGGTCGTGCGGAAGCATACGCAATGAAATCAGCACCAGTACCAGCATTTATTGATGGTATCGGTAACGGTTTAGGTTACGGTTTTGTACTTATTACTGTCGCTTTCTTCCGTGAGCTTTTAGGCTCAGGTAAGTTATTTGGTATGCAGGTATTGCCACTGGCTTCTGATGGCGGTTGGTATCACCCGAACGGTCTAATGCTATTGGCTCCTTCTGCGTTCTTCCTAATTGGTTTCATGATCTGGATTATTCGTACTTTCCGTCCAGAACAAGTAGAAGCGAAGGAGTAAGAGGAATATGGAACATTATATTAGCCTATTGATTCGCTCGATCTTTATCGAGAACATGGCATTATCTTTCTTCTTGGGTATGTGTACTTTCCTAGCTGTGTCTAAGAAAGTTAAGACCTCTTTTGGTCTAGGTGTTGCGGTAATCGTAGTACTTACATTATCTGTGCCGTTAAACAATCTGGTGTACAACTATGTACTTAAAGATGGTGCAATTTTCCCAGGTGTTGACCTTAGCTTCTTGAACTTTATTACGTTCATTGGTGTGATTGCAGCATTGGTTCAGATCCTTGAAATGGTTCTTGATCGCTTCTTCCCGCCACTATACAACGCCCTAGGTATTTTCTTACCGTTGATCACAGTTAACTGTGCAATCTTCGGTGGTGTATCTTTCATGGTGCAGCGTGATTACAACTTCACAGAATCAATCGTTTATGGCTTCGGCTCTGGTGTTGGTTGGATGTTGGCAATTGTTGCGCTTGCGGGTATCCGTGAGAAGATGAAATACTCAGATGTACCTGCAGGTCTTCGTGGTTTAGGTATTACCTTTATCACTGTTGGTCTTATGGCGTTAGGCTTTATGTCTTTCTCTGGCGTACAGCTGTAATCAGGATAAGGAAGGAATAGTCAATGGATATTATTCTTGGCGTAGGCATGTTTACCTTGATTATCCTGGCTCTAGTTTTAGTGATTTTATTCGCTAAATCTAAGCTAGTACCATCAGGTGACATTACTATCTCAGTAAACGGCGATCCAGAAAAAGCGATCACTACAGGTGCGGGCGGTAAACTACTGAATGCACTTTCTGCTAACGGTATTTTCGTATCATCAGCATGTGGTGGCGGTGGCTCTTGTGGTCAATGTCGTGTAAAAGTTAAATCTGGCGGTGGTGATATTCTACCAACAGAACTTGATCACATTTCTAAAGGTGAAGCACGTGAAGGCGAACGTCTAGCGTGTCAGGTTAACGTTAAATCTGACATGGATATCGAGCTTCCTGAAGAAATTTTTGGTGTGAAGAAGTGGGAATGTACTGTTATTTCTAATGATAACAAAGCAACCTTCATCAAAGAGCTTAAGCTACAAATTCCGGATGGCGAAACAGTACCTTTCCGTGCTGGTGGTTACATTCAGATTGAAGCACCTGCTCACCACATCAAATACTCAGACTTTGATGTACCAGAAGAGTACCGTGGCGATTGGGATAAGTTTAACTTGTTCCGCTACGAGTCTAAGGTTGATGAAGATATCATCCGTGCTTACTCAATGGCTAACTACCCAGAAGAGTTCGGTATTATTATGCTAAACGTGCGTATTGCTACGCCGCCGCCTAATAATCCAGATGTTGCTCCTGGTCAAATGTCATCATTCATCTGGTCACTTAAAGAAGGTGATAAGTGTACTATTTCTGGTCCTTTCGGTGAGTTCTTCGCGAAAGAGACTGAAAATGAAATGGTATTCGTAGGTGGTGGTGCTGGTATGGCGCCAATGCGTTCACATATCTTTGACCAACTTAAGCGTCTACACTCTAAGCGTAAGATGTCTTACTGGTACGGTGCACGTTCTAAGCGTGAAATGTTCTATGAAGAAGATTTCGATGCACTAGCAGCTGAAAACCCTAACTTCGTATGGCATTGTGCATTGTCTGATCCACAGCCTGAAGATAACTGGGATGGCTACACTGGCTTTATTCACAACGTTCTTTATGAAAACTACTTACGTGATCATGAAGCACCAGAAGATTGTGAGTACTACATGTGTGGTCCACCAATGATGAACGCAGCTGTTATTAGCATGCTAAAAGATCTTGGTGTTGAAGATGAAAACATCCTATTGGATGATTTCGGTGGCTAATTGATAGCCCTTCACCTTTAAAGAAGGCTGGCCTTTAAGGTCAGCCTTTTTCATTATTAATGATGAGTAATGTTATTTTTATTGTGGTTATTATCAGTTAGTAATGACTCACTATGGTGTCTAGAGTAAAAATTACCTTTATTTCATTGGAGTAGTTGAATGAAAATGTTCTTTATTCGAGCTGTAGTTGTAATAACAGCATTGTTAGCGCTTGCTGGCTGCAGTGAACAGCGTCAGCAAATCACTATTAATGGCTCGACGATGGGAACCTATTATTCAATTAAGATAATAGATCAAGCAGGGCTACCGTCAGCAAAAGAGATTCAACAAGAGATCGATCGTCGTTTAGAGCTGGTTAATGATCAAATGTCGACTTATCGTCCACAATCTGAATTAAGTTTATTTAATAAAGCACCGGCAAATAAACCGTTTCCTGTATCAGCAGCAACCGCTAAAGTGATCGCTGAAGCGTTACGTATATCTAAAGTCAGCAATGGCGCTTATGATGTAACTGTTGGCCCAGTCGTCAATTTATGGAGCTTTGGCCCAGAAGCACGTCCAGAATCAATTCCAACCGATAAAGACATTAAAACTCGGTTGTCAGAAGTGGGTTATCATCACCTACAAGTGTTAGCGGGCAATAAGCTAGTCAAAGATGAAGCTAAACTGTATGTTGATTTATCTTCTATCGCTAAAGGCTATGGCGTTGATGTTGTTGCTGACTACTTAAAAGATGACTTACACGTTAAAAACTTCATGGTTGATGTCGGTGGTGAGCTGCGCCTGCAAGGTAAAAATAAAGCCAATGTGTTATGGCGTATTGCCGTTGAAAAACCGGTTGAAAACGAACGAGCAGTGCAAGAGATCCTGCAAGCGGGTAATATGGCCATTGCGACATCGGGTGATTACCGTAATTATTTTGATGAGAATGGGGTGCGTTACTCGCATCTGATTAATCCTAAAACGGGTCGTCCAATTGATAATCATGTCGTGTCGGTAACGGTTATTGCGCCGTCATGCATGACAGCTGATGCTTACGCGACGACATTCTCTGTCATGGGAGAGGATGAATCAATTGCATTAGCAAACCAAGAAAATATTCCTGTAATGTTGATTGTAAAAACCAAAGACGGCTTTGTTGAATACAAATCAAATACTTTTGAGCAATACGTAGATAAAAAATAATAGAGGCATCTATGGCAACTTATTTAGTAACATTTGCTGTTTTTCTACTGGTTATTATCGCAATGGCCGTAGGGTATATTTTTCAACGTAAATCAGTAAGTGGCAGTTGTGGTGGCTTAGATGGAATTGGAATCGCCAAAGAGTGTGACTGTCCAGAACCTTGTGATGCACGTAAAAAACGTGAAGCACGCGCAGCACGCCAAGCTGAATGGAAAAAGAATCAGATTATTTAATCGATTTTACTACTATTAGGTAAGTAATTACTTACCGTGAAGCCTAGGTATGACAAAAGAAGTTATACTTAGGCTTTTTTGTGCATGATTATTGGACCAGACAATTACGTCCCTGTTGCTTGGCTAGATAGAGCAATGATTTTAATCATAACAATTAGTTAATACCATTGGTTTTGTTAATTTTTTTGTACATTATTGTTTATTTATATGTGTAAAAATGAATGTTGAGATAGTTACAGTACGGACTTAAATTGGCGTATAATAGCTGTATATAAAAACAGTTATTTGTTGTGTTTATTGATGAGTATTTGCTGTGATCAATCCATTGCCTAGCCAACGTAAGATAATTCATGTCGATATGGATTGCTTTTACGCAGCTGTTGAAATGCGTGATAACCCTGCTTTACGTGATATTCCGATTGCTATCGGTGGTCGTTCAGAGCAACGGGGAGTAGTGAGTACCTGTAATTATTTAGCCCGTAAATATGGGATTCATTCCGCGATGCCGACAGCACAAGCAATGAAATTATGTCCACATTTAACCCTTGTGCGTGGACGGATGGAGGTTTATCGTCAAGTTTCACAGCAAATACGGGCTATTTTTGCGCGTTATACCGATAAAATAGAACCATTATCATTAGATGAAGCGTATTTAGATGTCAGCGAGTGTGAGATGTTACACGGCTCTGCAACTCTCATTGCGTTAGATATTCGTAAAGCGATTGAGTGTGAACTTAACCTCACCGCCTCAGCAGGGATTGCACCGGTAAAGTTTATTGCAAAAGTGGCGTCTGATCTTAATAAGCCTAATGGTCAATATGTGGTAACACCTGAACAAGTCGATGATTTTGTTGCGGATTTGAAACTTGAAAAAATCCCTGGTGTAGGAAAAGTCACCATTCAAAAATTGCATCAGCTAGGTTTGTATGTGGGCCGAGATGTTCAAAATTATGAACAACAACAGTTATTACAACAGTTTGGTAAATTTGGTCAATCATTGTGGCTGCGTGCTCATGGTATTGATGAGCGTGAAGTCATTGTTGAACGACAGCGTAAGTCTGTCGGGGTTGAGCGAACGTTTCATAAAAATATCGCAAGTTACGATCAATGCTGGCAGGTGATTGAGCACTTACATTCAGAATTAGAGCAGCGGTTACGTAAGGTGCGACCTCAATTGAATATCGCTAAGCAGGGGATCAAATTAAAATTTGCTGATTTTCAACAAACAACGGTGGAACACAGTTGTCCTAAACTAGATAAACAACAATTTGTGCCGCTATTAACGGAAGCACTTACGCGTCAACAAGGTCGAGAAATTCGTCTAATCGGGTTAAGCGTTGGCTTAGAACAAGGATTAAAGGCACAGCAGTTATCATTTGGTTTTTGATGGTAAGTAAGATAATGGTGAGCAATAAAAAACGGACGCAAGGTCCGTTTTTTAATGGGTTATTAAGCTAACTCGGTGAGTTATTTTTTAACCGGAATATTCTTTAGAACCGCTAACATTTGATCCCAGAACATTTGCACTGTATCAATTTTCACTTTCTCATCAGGTGAGTGTGGGAACTTGATTGTTGGACCAAATGATAACATGTCCATTTCTGGGTAAGGTTCTTTAAATAAACCACACTCAAGACCGGCATGGATCACCATGATATTAGGTTTGTTACCGTACATTTGTTGATAAGTATCACGGAAAACGTGCATGATTTCAGAATCTGCATCAGGTTTCCAACCAGGATATGCTCCTGATACTTCACATTTAGCACCCGCTAGCGTAGCTAGTGATTGCAACATACCTTCAACGTAGCTACGGCCTGAGTCGATCAACGAACGAATAAGACATAGAATAGTAACTTTGTCTGCTTCTGTGGTGATCACGCCCATGTTTAATGAGGTTTCAACCACACCTTCAATATCATCGCTCATGCGAATAACACCGTTCGGACAAACGTTTAAAATATTCATTAAACGGGTTTGATCAGCAGTAACGATGATATCAGCAGGAGTAGCACATGTTTCAGTAAAGAAGACTAGATCTGTTTCAACATGACCTAATTCAGCTTTCGCCATTTGAAGGTATTCAGCAAATAAAGCATTAAGTTTATCGATATTTGCTGCGGGTAATGTTGCAATAACTGTTGCTTCACGAGGTAAGGCATTACGCAGGCTACCACCAGTGAAGTTATTGATACGTAGACCAAGCTCATCTGCATGACCGACAAAGAAACGCGCCATTAATTTATTAGCGTTACCACGGCCGGTATGAATATCACAGCCAGAGTGGCCGCCTTTTAGGCCTTTAATAACCAGTTTAATTGCTTGGTGATCTACAGGGATTGCTTCGCGTTGAATATCAACGGTTAATGCAGCGTCAACACCGCCAGCACAACCCATGTAGACTTCGCCTTCTTGCTCAGAATCGGTATTTAAAAGAATATCGCCTTCAAGCCAGCCAGCTTCTAAGCCAAAGGCACCAGTCATGCCAGCTTCTTCATCAATGGTTAGTAATACTTCTAATGGGCCATGCTCGATATCTTTAGCGGCTAAAATTGCTAGACATGTTGCCATACCCATGCCGTTATCAGCACCTAATGTCGTGCCTGTTGCAGTCACCCATTCACCATCGATGAAAGGTATGATTGGATCTTGAGTGAAGTCGTGAACGGTATCTTCATTTTTTTGGGGCACCATATCAATGTGCGCTTGAAGTACAACTCCTTTGCGATTTTCCATGCCAGCTGTTGCTGGTTTTTTGATAATCACATTACCGGTATTATCACGACGAACATCAAGTCCTTCAGCCTGTGCAAAAGAGACAATGTATTGTGCCAATTGTTCTTCATATTTAGATGGATGAGGAATTGAACAAATCTTATCAAAGAAATGCCAAACAGCTTTTGGTGATAGTTGAGTAATTTCAGACACGGTAGCCTTCCTTTTATATATGAGACTGGGCTAGTGTCATTTTGTAGGGTTTTAGCCGTAAAATGACAAAATTAGGGAGCGAGTATTTTTATCGCTTTGGTTTTAGCATATCACTCTGTCTTTAGGGGAGATAGGGCAAATAATAAAATCTTATACCACTGATTTCTGCAGTTATAGTGTCAATGATGGAGGGTTTACTAACCATAATCATTGTTATGCATGTAATGTAAACAAATACACCAAAAAATAATCAATAGAAAAGGTGTGGCATTATAAGTAAATAAGAATGTAGTAAATTTACATTAAAGCCCGCCTCTCAAGTATAATTTTCAAAAAGTGTGAGCTAGTTAAAATAAATATTGTAAGATTATTACTTTTTGGTTATAGTTTAGTCAAGCCACGCTGAGTGGCACAATAATTAACACGACATGTTCAGGATGAACCCGAGATATCGCCTCCAAGGAACCGAGAATAAGTGAGCCATGACGGCAACCCGCCAGCAATGATGTGTTGGTGTACTTATGATTAAGGTGATTTAAATGAAAATTTTTTCTTCAATGACACATTTTTGGAATAATCGTTCGGTCTATACCAGTAATTTCCATTACCCAGCGCCGTACCGTTATTAATAAGTTTTAATTGTTTGGTTGTTATTCAACGAGACAAAGTGCAATTTTGTTTACCCCCTAAATTAAGAATTCTTGATAACGCTGTAGCGTTGTTTATAACATTCTGCCGCCACTTCATTTTGAAGTGGCGTTTTTTTATCTGCTTTTCTGTTATTGCTGTAATTAGGTTTTATTATCGGTCTTTATTAACCCTTATTGTCGTGTTTAATAAAGTAAATGATTAAAAAACAAGCGCTATTGAATTTCCTTTAATTAATTGAATTTTAAGTTTTTATTGTTGTTTTCTTCACTGATGTAAATCACCTTTGTCATTGTTTTACGCTTTTCAACGATAAAATCTGGAAATTGCGGGATCGCATGATTATAATCAGCGCCGAAATGGATTGCGCAAACGTTTTCTATTTCTTAACGTGTTTGTTAGTTTATTGCCTATCTCTAAGGAATCGAGAAGCATGCTAGAAAAGTTGTTTAAACTCAAAGAACATGGCACAACAGTGCGCACTGAAATTATGGCCGGTGTGACCACTTTCCTGACAATGGCTTATATTATTTTTGTAAACCCCACTATGTTAGCCAGTACAGGAATGGATCAGGGTTCAGTGTTTGTTGCTACTTGTGTAGCGGCAATGATTGGCTGCTTTGTGATGGGTTTTTATGCTAATTATCCGGTAGCACAAGCACCCGGTATGGGGCTTAACGCCTTTTTTACTTATACCGTTGTTTTAGGTATGGGTCATACGTGGCAGGTCGCGTTAGCAGCTGTATTCTTATCTGGTTTATGTTTTATCGCGCTGAGTGTTATGCGAGTGCGTGAATGGATCATTAACTCTATTCCTCATTCATTACGAATTGGTATTTCGGCGGGGATTGGTCTGTTTTTAGCTTTTATCGCATTGCAAACATCCGGCATTGTCGTGGCAAGCCCTGCGACATTAGTTAAAGCCGGCGATTTAACCAGCTTTCCGGCAATAATGGCAGGACTTGGGTTTGTATTAACCATTGGCTTAGTTCAGCGTGGCTTTAAAGCCGCTGTATTGATCGCCATTTTAATTGTTACCGCAATCAGTATTATCGTGGGTGAAGTTGAGTACAACGGCATCATGTCTATGCCACCAAGTATTGCACCTACTTTTATGCAGCTTGATTTCTCTGGTGCAATGGAAGTTGGCTTAATTTCAATTGTATTTGCATTTTTGTTTGTCGATTTATTTGATACTGCAGGCACATTAGTTGGGGTCGCGACCAAAGCTAACCTGATTGGTGAAGATGGTAAATTACCGCGTTTAAACCGTGCATTATTAGCAGATAGTACTGCAACTTCTATTGGTGCATTACTGGGAACCTCAAATACCACATCTTTTGTCGAGAGTGTGTCGGGTGTCGCAGTTGGTGGTCGTACAGGCCTAACAGCCGTTACGGTAGGCATGTTATTCTTACTGGCGTTATTTTTTGCACCATTAGCTGGTATGGTTCCAGTATACGCTACCGCTGGTGCATTATTTTACGTAGCTATTTTGATGATGTCAGGTTTGGTATCTATTGATTGGCGCGACCTAACAGAAGCTGCGCCTGTCGTTGTTGTATGTTTACTTATGCCGTTAACCTACTCAATTGCAGAAGGGATTGGCCTTGGTTTCATTACGTTTGCGGTAGTGAAAGCATTAAGTGGCAAGGGACGTGAAGTAAATATCAGTGTTTGGGTTATTTCTGCGTTATTCCTTGCGAAGATTATTTTCTTATAAGTGTAATGTTATTTACGCTTACATAAATTTATGCGGTTTTCGAATCGCTGTTTCAGAGGTTGTTTTACTATGAGTAATAAATTCGTCATCACTTGGGATAACATGCAAATGTACACGCGCCAACTAGCAGAGAAATTGCTACCGGCTGAGCAGTGGACAGGGATCATTGCTGTTAGCCGTGGCGGTTTAGTGCCAGCGGCTATTTTGGCGCGTGAGTTAGGCATTCGTCATATTGATACAGTATGTATTTCTAGCTATGATCATGATCATCAGCGCGATATGAATGTGATCAAGCAAGCAGATGGTGATGGTGAAGGCTTTATCGTGGTTGATGATTTAGTTGATACTGGTGGTACTGCGGAAAAAATTCGTGAACTGTACCCACGTGCTAAATTTGTAACGGTATGTGCAAAACCTGCTGGTCAACATTTAGTTGATGATTTTGTGGTTAACATTCCTCAAGATACATGGATTGAACAACCTTGGGATATGGCGGTTACTTACGTTGATCCGATTGCTAAAAAATAAATCTGTTAGTTAAAACGGATTCAACAGACAATGATAGTGTGTTGATGAGCAGTTTTGAAAACTAAGTTTTATTAAAGACGCCACCTTGTTGGCGTCTTTTTTTATAGATTTTAGTTATTGAGAGTGGTTTAGGTATATTATCTAAGTCTATTAAAATATGTGTTATACGTTGGAGGATGCCGTGTCCGAACAATCATCAAAACAAAATCTATCAGAGAAGCTATTTGCACCTCGCCAAACCAGCAAAGAAACCTCAAATATTGTAAAAATTGCACATGTTCGTAGTGGTGATGTAAATAATGCACTTGATGGTGAAAGTCAGCTTGGTTGGTATCGTGTTTTACGGCGTCCACAGTGGATATGGCAAGGTGTTGATCCGATTGAGCAAGAAGCGGTTTTAGCACGGATAGCTGCTTCAGATGCTCCTCGTACAACAGCACATTTATTAGATACAGTTATTGGTTATCGTCCGGGTAACTGGACTTATGAGTGGTCACAATTAGCGTCTAGTTATCAGCAATTAGCCCGTATAGCTGCTAATAATGGCGATAAGTTAATAGCATCAGAATTATTGTTAAAAGCCAGTACTCATTACAGTATTGCTGCATATCCTTATATAAAAGGTGATCAATTGGCTGATCAGGCCGAATTACAAGCCAATCAAAGTTACCGTGAGGCGATTGATCTACGTCCACATGATATGCGTAAAATTGATGTTAAATATGAAAATAAGACCTTTGAGGCCTTCATTCATCTGCCACGTACCGATAAATTATTACCTACAGTAATTGTTAGTGGTGGCTTAGCGACGTTGCAAAGTGATCTGTGGCGGTTATATAAAGATTACTTAGGCCCTGCTGGGTATGCAATGGTGACCTTAGATATGCCATCTGTTGGTCATAGTGATCGTTGGAATTTAACCGAAGATACCAGTCGTTTACACCAAGCACTATTACAACAAATTCGAGATGTACCGTGGGTTGATAACCGCAACGTTGCGATGGTGGGATTACGAATGGGAGGTAATGCTGCGATTCGACTTGGATTTATGGAGCCAACGCGCTTAAAAACCTGTGTCAGTATTGGTGGCGCAATCAATAGCTTTCTTACTCAACCTAAACTGTTAGATCAAATGCCACGTATGTATCTCGATGTTCTAGCGTCTCGAATGGGCAAAAATGGCCAAGCAGAAGCCAGTATTAAATCGCATTTACCCGCATGGTCATTAAAAAACCAAGGTATTTTAGGTCGCCGTCGAGTGGATATTCCGATGTTAGGTATTGGACTTAAAAACGATCCTATTTGCCCTGAAATGGATAATCAGCTGATTGCCTTATCAAGTTATGGCGGTAAGGCGATGACGTTACCTGAGAAACCAATTTATGATGGCTATCATCGCGTAATGACAGAAGTCGTTAAATGGCTCGATGATAAAATGCAGTAATTATTACCCTGAGCAATAGCCATCATTTATTAGCGGAATTGCACCATAGTGTGATTCCGTTTTTTATAGAAAAAATATATTGTCATGATATTGTTAGCAAAATTAACTGTTATGGTTTGTTATTTTGTTAAAATTTATCCATACTATAAGAAATTATTATTATGTTGAGCGAATTGTTACGTCGACATAGATAATGACAGGACAGTAAGTCTTACTTGTGTATCAAATACCGCTGACTATGGATGGATAATACAATGACAACAGCAACAATTTTTCCACCACATGGACGTTTAATGTCTAAATTGACCGCAATTGGTCCTTATCTTCGTGAAAAAAAATCACAACCGCAACGATTCTTTTTTGACTGCTTAGCAAGCTGTGTTAATGCAGAAAAAGATCCTGAGCAACGAGAGTTTTGGGGTTGGTGGTTGGTGATGACTGCGACAGATACTGGCTATGAATATGAGTATGATTTTGGTCGCTATAATGCTACGGGTGAGTGGGTGAATGGTAAATTACCGGCTAAACATCATGATGCAGTATTAAAAACATTGGTTGATTTCTACCCTAAATTGACACCTTTTATCGTTGATGAATGTCAATTGACACTGATCCCTGCCGCAACATTAACCCAAACTCCGCTGGCTGAATTGTCCATTAAGTAATCTTAATATTGGCTGAAAAGTTAGACTATCACCACAGGTGACATTACATTGCGATTTTATGAAATCATCATAAATATGCATTTATTATGTTGCCATGTGGTGTCATCACTCTTATTTATGGCAATTAATGCCCAAACAAGCCACGAAAGCCCGCTAATATTGATTTTGTCATTGTTTTTTTCTTGTGCTTTTCGATAGGGATTGATACAACAAAGAACATTTATTATTTCAATCTATTGTTTGATCTCATGGCTGATTCAAAAAAATCTAATGCTCAAAAGCAAGACGTTGCTGCCGCTGCTGCAACCCATACTATCGTCGTCAAACTAGGTACTAGTGTACTCACTGGTGGTACATTAAAACTCGATCGTGCCCACATGGTTGAGTTAGTGCGTCAATGCGCTATGTTACGTAGTCAAGGCCATAAAATTATCATTGTTACTTCTGGCGCGATTGCTGCTGGTCGTGAGCATTTAGGTTACCCCGAACTACCCAAAACCATGGCAAGTAAGCAACTGCTTGCTGCTGTTGGTCAAGGGCGTTTAATTCAAGAGTGGGAAACCTTGTTTGGTATCTATGGGATCAACATTGGTCAAATGTTATTAACTCGCGCAGATTTACACGATCGTGAACGTTATCTAAATGCGCGCGATATGTTAGTAGCGCTATTAGATAATGGTATCGTGCCTGTTGTAAACGAGAACGATGCCGTTGCTACCACAGAAATTAAAGTTGGTGATAACGATAACCTTTCTGCATTAGTGGGTATTTTAGGTGGTGCTGATAAGTTACTACTGATGACCGATCAGGCGGGATTATTTACCGCCGATCCGCGTAGTAATCCAAATGCGGAGTTGATTCATGAAGTCGCTACCATTGATGATAAATTACGTAAATTAGCTGGTGGCACTGTTGGTGGTTTAGGCACCGGTGGTATGGCAACCAAATTACAAGCAGCAGAAGTTGCTTGTCGTGCAGGTATTGAAGTGATTATTGCTGCTGGACGTCGCGTTGACGTGATTGTTGATCTGGCGGCAGGCAAAGCTGTCGGTACGCGTTTTCTGCCACTAAAGTCATCGCTTGAAGGGCGTAAACAATGGATCCTTGCCGGGCCTCCGCCAGCTGGGGATATTGTAATTGATAATGGTGCTGTGATTGCGGTACAACAAAAAGGCAGCAGTTTACTTGCTAAAGGTATTACGCAGGTAAAAGGATCGTTTGAACGTGGTGAAGTCGTTCGAATTTTTGATAGTAATAATGTCTTACTCGCACGTGGTATTAGCCGTTACTCAAGTGATGATATGACTAAAATTGCCGGTAAGCACAGCCATGATATTCATCAGGTTTTAGGCTATGAGTATGGTCATGCTGCAATCCATCGCGATGATATGGTTGTTATTTAATAGCAGTGGTCAGTTACATTGATAACTGACTCATTGAGTGCATTTAATTTAAGAAAGGAATTACTGTGAATCTTGAAATAATGGGACAAGCAGCACAACTGGCTGCGTTTGAATTAGCCACCACTGCTACAGCTGTAAAAAATACTGCGTTGGCGATTATTGCTGATGAACTAGAAGCTAATCAAGTGGCAATTCTTGCCGCTAACAAACAAGATATTGATGCCGCGATTGCAAGCGGTATGTCTGAAGCATTGATTGACCGTTTATTACTTAATGAAGCACGCATCAGTGCCATTGCCAGTGATGTACGCAACGTGATTAATTTACAAGATCCTGTTGGTGCTGAGCTTGATAGCCGAGTGCTAGAAAACGGTATGCGCTTAAGCCGTCGTCGAGTGCCATTAGGTGTGGTGGGAGTAATTTATGAAGCTCGTCCTAATGTAACCATTGATATTGCAGCGCTATGTCTTAAAACCGGTAATGCAAGCATTTTGCGTGGCGGCCGTGAAACCTTCCATTCAAATATGGCGTTAGTTAAGGTTATTCAGGCTGCATTAGCAAAAGCAGGTTTACCAGCGGCATCAGTACAATATATTGAACAGCCTGATCGTGAATACGTATCACAGCTGCTAAAACTTGATCAATATGTTGATATGATCATTCCACGTGGCGGTGCGGGTTTGCACCAAATGTGTAAAGAAAACAGCACTATTCCGGTAATTATTGGTGGTTTTGGTATTAGCCACATGTATGTTGATGACAGTGCTGATTTATCACGCTCATTAGACGTAGTTGAAAATGCTAAGGTGCAACGTCCTTCTGCATGTAATTCATTAGATACGTTATTAGTGAATGAGAACATTGCTGCGACTTTCTTATCGCGTTTAGTTGAGCGTATGAATAAGGCTAAAGTAACATTAGTTGCTGATGATACTGCGTTTAGCTTATTGGAAGGTAAAGCAAGCTTGTTACGAAAAGCTGAAGCAGGTGATTTTGATACCGAATGGCTAAGTTATACCTTAGGCGTAAAAGTCGTTGCCGATGTTGATGAAGCCATTTTTCATATGCGTAAACATAATGCTAGTCACTCAGATTCGATCTTAACCAATAATCTACAAGCTGCTGAGCGATTTGTTAATGCTGCTGGATCTGCTGCGGTATACGTTAATGCCTCAACTCGGTTTACTGATGGCGCACAATTTGGCTTAGGTGCTGAAGTGGCGGTATCAACTCAGAAACTGCATGCTCGAGGCCCAATGGGGTTAGAAGAGCTAACCAGTTACAAGTGGGTGGGTGTGGCAGATTACTTAAGCCGTTCGTAGTAATTAAACTGCACTGCAATGCAAATGAAAAGATAATCCCCATCAAAAAAGCTGCCACTAAAATGGCAGCTTTTTTATTGGTTTAGATTAGCGTTTTAGTACTTAGATTGCTTGTTTTAATTTTGCAAGTCCATAAGCCGCAATCGTCACACTATCTTTTAATTCACCGTTGATGATCATTGCTTCAAACTCCGCAATGGTAAAAGATTGGCTAATTAAATCTTCTTCTTCGAGATCTCGTTGCTGTTGTGGCGCGGAATGTAATTGTGTTGCTAAGTAGATATGGCAGGTCTGATTTAAAAAACCATAAGCAATAAATTGGCTACCTAAGTAGGTCATTTTATCAGCCACTAAGCCCGTTTCTTCTTGTAGTTCGCCTTTGGCAAGATCGAGATGATCTGCGTTAGGATTAGCTTCCCAAGCACCTTGTGGAATCTCCCAACAGCGTTGCTTAATGCTATAGCGAAACTGTTGTACTAAATGAATACAACCATTATCAATCGCCAAAATTGCCGCACAATCAGGTTTTTCGACCACGCCATAAATGCCTTGGGCACCACTTTGACGCTGGATTTTATCTTCTCGTACTGTCATCCATTTATTTTGATAAACAATATGGCTATCTAATGTTTTTATATCAGTCATTTTTATCCTGCGAGTGGTTGCTGGTGTCAGAGTGATGAGTATTTGTCGTGGGTGATGATTGAGGATCATCGAGTGATGTGGATGGTGGTTGTCTTTTTTTAAGTCCTGTTCGCATATAAGCAGTGTACTTTAAAGCGGCAATATTACTGGCGATCACTGCAATAATAATCACACAGATAACCCAAGGATTAAAAAACCATTCCATATTCACCTCACACGATAATCTCGATTTAATCTATCAAGTACCATTAATAAATAATGACCACAGAATAAATAGCATACCAATAATAGTGATTGGCTGCGATGAGTTCATCATTACAGCAATGCATAATTAGCTATCAAAGATCGCATGATTAGCTGTTCAGTCATCAAACCTGAACAGCGTTAATAATAGATAAACGGAGCGGTAATTATAAAACGTTGTGGAGGATCTGCTGATACATATCGGTTAGCGTTTCAAGATCGGCGACTTTCACACATTCATTAACTTTGTGAATGGTGGCATTGACCGGTCCAAGCTCAACAACTTGTGCACCAGTGCGAGCAATAAATCGACCATCAGAGGTACCACCTGTGGTGAGCAGTTGCGGCGGAGTGTGGTTGATGTCGGTAATAGCAGCGACTACCGCATCAACCAAGGTGCCACTATCGGTTAAGAATGGATGACCACTGAGAGTCCATTTTAAATCGTATTCTAGTTGATGAGCATCCAATATTGCGTGCACACGACGTTTAATATCGGCATCCGTTAATTCTGTGCTGAAGCGGAAATTAAATTGGACTTCAAATTGACCCGGAATGACATTTGATGCGCCAGTTCCTGCAGCAATATTGGGAATTTGAAAGCTTGTTGGTGGAAAGAAATCATTACCATTATCCCAATGGGTAGCTGCAAGTTCGGCTAAAGCAGGCAGTGCTTGATGGATCGGGTTATTGGCTAAATGTGGGTAGGCAACATGACCTTGAATACCTTTAACAATGAGATCGCCAGTGATTGAGCCGCGACGGCCATTTTTAACAATATCCCCGATAGTCGCGGTGCTTGATGGCTCACCGACAATACACATATCTATTTTTTCATTACGTGCTTCTAAGGTGTCGATGACTCGCGTGGTACCATTAATGAAAGGCCCTTCTTCATCAGAGGTAATGAGCAGTGCAATTGAGCCATTATTATGAGGGTTCTGAGCAATAAAGCGTTCAATCGCCACCACCATACATGCCAGTGAACCTTTCATATCTGCGGCACCACGTCCGTGTAAGTAGCCATCAACAATGGTTGGTTCAAAAGGCGGCGTATGCCATTGTTCTGCAGGTCCAGAAGGAACGACATCAGTATGGCCTGCAAACACAAATAGCGGAGCTTGGTTACCACGACGAGCCCATAGGTTGGTGGTATCTTCAAATACCATTGTTTCAATTGTGAATCCTAGCGCTTGTAGACGTTCGATCATTAACGCTTGGCAACCCGCATCTTCAGGAGTGACTGAAGGGCGGCTTATAAGATCTTTTGCAAGTGCAATAACGGGACTGTCAGACATCCTTGTATCCTTGTTATTTAGTAAGAAAAATAGCCTGATATTGGTCAGGTTTAAAGCCTAAGTAGTAATGGTTATTATGTTGTAATAATGGTCGCTTTATCATTGCAGGTTGCTCTAGCATTAATTGCAATGCGGTTTCACGGTTGAGGTTCGCTTTTTGTTCAGCCGTTAATTGGCGGAAAGTCGTCCCGCGTTTATTGACCATCGCTTCCCAGCCTAACGCCGCTTCAAAGGTTTCTAGCAAGCTAAGATCGATACCATCGACACGGTAGTCATGAAATTTATAATCAATATTTTCGGCTGCGAGCCAGTGTTTCATTTTTTTGATGGTGTCGCAGTTTTTTATACCGTAAGCAATTGTGTTCATATTTGGCTGACTTTTTATAATAAATTAATTATCTTTTATAGCGAGATTACAAGCTTATCGCAACAGTTACACTTTGTTGGTGATGATTTTGCATTATTGTTTATGACGATAGTTTTCATAAAAATGAGATCAAACTCGCTTTTATTATGATAGATAGCCATTAAACCACTGACCTCGTTGATCAAACGCAACATCCTCATTTGAGAACGGGCAATAATAGACACAGTATATTATGGAGGCCCCAATGGAACTGAATCCAGTTTTTGCCCGCAGACTTTATTTGGCATTACTTGTTGAACACACCGAACGCCCTAATGTTCCTCGTTTAATTGAACAAACAGGTTGGCCACGACGGACGATTCAAGATGTATTAAAAGCCCTACCAGGCTTAGGTATTGAATTGACTTTTATTCAAGATGGGCGTCGTCATAATGATGGCTATTATAAATTAAGTGACTGGGGACCGTTTGATTTGCAGTGGGTCGAGTCGAGAGAGCAGGATTTAATGGCATCTTTAGCGGTGTAATTCACCCTAATCATGTTAGCATTATCAACCGCAGGTGTTTATTCACGCTGCGGTTTTTTATAGCAAGTAGATGATCTAATCGTAGCCTAATGCTAGTAAGCTAATGTTAGTAACCTAAGGTTTGTAAATACAGTACCGTTGCTGCTGTGCGTGATTTCACTTGCAACTTGCGCAATAAGCTTTTCATATGCACTTTGACTGTTGCTTCTGAAATAAACAATGACTCAGCAATCACTCTATTAGTATGTCCTTTAGCAACCTCTTGTAATATTTGGTTTTCTCTATCAGTTAGAGTTGAGAAAAGGGTATTATCAGTGCTGTTATTAGTTAAAAAAGCAGTCACAACCTCACTGTATGCTTTGCCTCCGTTTAAGGCGGTTTTTAATAACCTAATCAGTTCATCAGGCTCGGTATCTTTGAGTAAATAGCCATCAGCACCAGCATCGATGAGTGTTTTTATATCTGCATGATTATCGGATACCGTCAGAATCACAATACAAGCATCAATCCCTTCATTACGTAATGTAATTAGAGTGTCTAAACCTGACATGCCTTTCATATTGAGGTCTAATAAAATTAGATCGACGGGCATTTTATGGGCAAGCGCAATGGCTTCATTACCATTGCTGGCTTCACCAATAACATCAAATTCATTTTCAAAACTGAGTAACTGCCCAATACCTCTGCGCATTAACGGATGATCATCGACGATCATAACTTTCCAAGCCGACATATTTTTATCCTTCTGATAATGCAAATTGCAGTTTAACTTGGCTACCCTTGCCAATTTGGGAATCAATGATTAATTGTCCTTTTAAACATGAAGCCCGTTCTTGCATGATATTTAAGCCATAGTGATTGAGTTTTGATTGCGAAGGATCAAACCCTATTCCATCATCGGTTATTTCAACGTTAATCATCTGCTGCTGTTGATGACAACTAACACTAATATGACTCGCATTGGCATGCTTGATCGCATTGAGTATGGCTTCGCGAATAATTTGCAGTAAATGCACTTGATTATGGGCAATTAAAGCCATTGATGGTAATTGATTATCAACTTCAAATTGTGCAGATGTCTGTTGTTGTAATGGTGCCAATAATTGATTAAGTGCCTCATTAAAATTGGCTTCTTTGATGGTTAATCTAAATGTACTTAATAATTCACGTAGTTGGGTATAAGCATTAGCTAACTCTTCATCAATTGTTTGTACTGTTTGCCTTTGGTGCTGATTGGCTTCTGGCGTGAGCTTCAGTTGCCGCTTTAATAGTGTTAATTGAATTTTTAAATATGATAATGATTGGGCTAGTGAATCATGCAGTTCACGGGCAATGGTGGCACGCTCTTCCATTAATAGTAATTGCTCGGTTTGCTTTTGCGCGCGATTGTAATAAATCCCGCGACTTATAATATTGGCGATATTTTCAATCAAAGCAAGATCAGGGCAAGGAAGTTGGTATTGCCACCATAGTTGACCCATGATTTCGCCATCAATGAGTAATGATTGCTGATGCCAAGCTGTTGAGTGGTGGTTGCCAACCGTAATTTCAGTGGTGGTGTCATTAGGTTCTACAATAATAAGCTTCGCCGCGGTTAAACCATCAATGGCAATTAACGTTTCGAGCATATGTTGAAAATGCTGGTGGGTCAGGCGGCTTACTGATAGCTGTTGTGAACAGTTATATAGCACCTGTAGTGACTCATTAGCATGGCGTAAGCGGTGGGTTTTTTCATTAACGCTCAGTTCTAAATCTGTATAAAGTTTATTTAGATCTGCGGCCATTTGAGTAAATGTTCGCGCCAGAATACCCAATTCATTATCACTGTTATTATTGATTATTAATGAAAATTGGTGCTGCTTTATTTTTTTACATCCTGCCATTAATTGATTAAGCGGCGTGACTATTTGACGCTGAGTAAATTGAATCGTAAATAACACCACCATTAAGATAAGTAATAACCCCATCGCACTGATTAAAGCTAACAGGTGCAATTTATTTTCAGATGATTGTTGTAACTCAAATACAAATTGATCGATACGCTCAACAAAAGGAGCGACTTGAGTTAAATAGCCATCTTTATCCATCTGATCTAACTGTGAACGTACAGCTCTCCAACTGAGCAATAACTCAGTGTAATGATCCTGTATTTTCTGAGGAACATACCAGTGGTGCAATGTTTTCATCGTTGGTGATGTCAAGGATTGTTCAAACTCCACAGTATGCGTACTAAGCAATGGTGATTGAGTTTCGATATCAAATGCCAGCCGATAACTCTGCATTCTTAATGATCCTGCAGTATTTATGGCGGCAGCATCGTTTAAGCTCGAAACCAACATACACAACGCTAAGCTAATAGTGGCTGAGACTAAAAACAGAATGGCCACCATCGAACGGCCAATAGTGGTGGTGACAGAATTTACTTTGTGTTGGTGCATGGATGATAGATGGCCTATTTATATGAAGATTTGTTAATAGTAAAACGGTGCTGTTATTCATTGCTAGACTGACATTAAGACGTTTTATCTTTTATCTGTCGGAGTATGCGACAAAATCGTCAAATAATAGTTATTTTATCGTTATTTTTATTGATCTAGCACAAGGTGTAGGGGTAATTACCCCCTAAGGGGTATGTTCGTGGTTATGACGATATTTAAAAATAACGTAAAAGATAATGAATAGAAAGTGAATGGTGATGCGGTTCACCTCTCACAGTTAACTATGAGGTGAAGGTTGTGATTAATCGTTCTCGTCGAAGTTTATTTACTCGCCAACAGTCGTCTCAACAGCAACGTTTACCTTGGTTAAAGGATGAGAACACCTTTATAGAACAGTGTCAGCGCTGCAATGCATGTGTTAATGGTTGTCAAACCAATATTATTGTTAAAGGTGATGGCGGGTTTCCAGTTATAGATTTTCATCATGGTGAAGGGGAATGCAGTTTTTGTTATCAATGTGCAGAGGTATGCCCCGAACCGTTGTTTGAATTACAACATCAATCACCATGGACGCAGATTGCGACAATAAATTCATCTTGCATGGCAGTTAATAATATTGAATGTCGTAGTTGCAGCGATCAATGTGAAACTCAAGCTATTCGCTTTACTTTGCAAATAGGAAAGGTTGCACAGCCTATGATAAACAGCGCTGATTGTAGTGGCTGTGGTGGATGTATCAGTGGCTGTCCAGTAGCTGCGATAGAAATGATAACGCCTTAAATTTTGAAGTTATAGAGAGTAAACATGACATTACATGAAGTGCATACCTCAAGCCTTATCGTTCATGTTAAGCCACAATATTTGACAACGATTAGCCAACAAATTTTAGCAATACCAAATACTGAAATTCCTGCGACAAGTGAAGAAGGTAAAATTATCGTAGTACTTGAGACAGAGAACCAAGGCTATGTAACTGATGCAATTGATAAAATTAATAATTTAGACCATGTGTTGATCACTTTTTTGGTCTATCACCATATTGAGCACTACGATTCACACGCTGAGGGTAAGCTATGAAAATGACAAGAAGAGCATTTGTGAAAGCAAATGCTGCAGCGTCTGCTGCTGCAGTGGCGGGTATTTCTTTACCTGCATCTGCAACGAATTTAATTGTGAGTTCTGATGAAACCAAAATTAAATGGGATAAAGCACCGTGTCGTTTTTGTGGCACTGGCTGTTCAGTTTTAGTTGGTACTAAAAATGGACGGGTGGTTGCAACTCAAGGCGATCCGCAAGCTCCGGTAAATAAAGGCCTTAACTGTATTAAAGGCTATTTTTTATCGAAAATAATGTACGGCAAAGATCGTTTACAAACGCCGTTATTACGGATGAAGAATGGTCAATATCATAAAGATGGTGAGTTTACGCCGGTTTCATGGGATCAGGCCTTTGATGTAATGGCTGAAAAGTGGAAAGCGGCGCTGAAAAAACAAGGTCCATCTGGTGTGGGCATGTTTGGTTCGGGTCAATGGACGGTGATGGAAGGCTATGCTGCATCTAAGATGATGAAAGCGGGTTTTCGTTCTAATAACATCGATCCCAATGCTCGCCATTGTATGGCCTCGGCGGTAGTCGGGTTTATTCGTACTTTTGGTATTGACGAACCAATGGGATGTTATGACGATCTGGAACATGCTGATGTGTTTGTGCTGTGGGGTTCAAACATGGCTGAAATGCATCCGGTGTTATGGACGCGCTTAACTGATCGCCGTTTGAGTCATCCTCACGTTAAAGTTAACGTACTCTCGACCTATGAGCATCGTTCGTTTGAGCTCGCTGATAACGGTATGATTTTTCACCCTCAAACTGATTTAGCGATTGCTAACTATATTGCTAACTACATTATTGAAAATGATGCAGTTAATTGGGATTTTGTTAATAAACATACCCATTTTAAACGTGCCCAAACTGATATTGGTTACGGCTTACGTGATGATAATCCATTACAAAAACAAGCAGCGAACCCTAACTCGGGTGAATTATTCCCAATGACGTTTGAAGAATATAAAGCGTCAGTGGCTGATTATACTCTTGAAAAAGCCTCTCAAATGTCAGGCGTAGAGCCTGAAAAGTTGGTGCAGTTAGCCAAATATTATGCCGATCCTAAGCTGAAGGTAATGTCATTGTGGACCATGGGTATGAACCAACATACCCGTGGTGTATGGATGCAAAGTTTGGTTTATAACCTACATTTATTAACCGGTAAAATATCGACACCAGGCAATAGTCCGTTTTCATTAACAGGCCAGCCATCGGCATGTGGTACTGCGCGTGAAGTGGGTACCTTTGCTCACCGTTTACCGGCTGATTTATTGGTCGCTAATCCTAAACATCGCGCCATTGCTGAAAAAATTTGGAAATTGCCTGAAGGTACTATTCCACCTAAACCGGGTTATCACGCGGTGCAGCAAGATCGAATGCTAAATGACGGTAAACTGAATGCTTACTGGGTGATGTGTAACAACAATATGCAAGCGGGTCCAAATATTAATGAGGAGCGTCTGCCTGGTTACCGTAACCCTGACAATTTCATTGTGTGTTCAGATCCTTATCCAACAGTAACGGCGCAAGCATCTGATTTGATTTTACCGACCGCAATGTGGGTTGAAAAAGAAGGCGCTTACGGCAATGCTGAGCGTCGTACTCAAGCTTGGTATCAGCAAGTTAAAGCACCGGGTGAAGCTAAATCAGACTTATGGCAGATCATGGAGTTCTCTAAGCGGTTTAAGGTTGAAGAAATCTGGGATGAGGCATTACTTAATAAAATGCCGCAATACCGTGGCAAAACCATGTATGACATTTTGTTCCGTAATGCTCAGGTTGATAAATACCCATTAACCGAAGCCCAGCCATTAAATGATGATGCACAAGCGCAAGGTTATTACGTTCAAAAAGGGCTGTTTGAAGAGTATGCCAGTTTTGGCCGTGGTCATGGGCATGATTTAGCACCTTATGATACTTACCATAAAGTGCGTGGTTTACGTTGGCCAGTTGTTGATGGCAAAGAAACGCAATGGCGCTTTAAGGAAGGGTCTGATCCGTATGCTAAAAAAGGTTCGGGGTGGGATTTTTATGGCAAGCCCGACGGTAAGGCACTTATTATTTCAGCGCCTTATGAAGCGCCGCCAGAAGTGCCTGATCAAGATTATGATATGTGGCTGTGTACTGGGCGCGTGTTAGAGCATTGGCATACGGGCACCATGACTCGCCGTGTACCAGAGTTATATAAAGCGGTACCTGATGCGTGGTGTTATATCAACCCTCAAGATGCTAAAGCCCGCAACCTTCGTCGTGGTGATGAAGTGTTACTTGCTTCTCGTCGTGGAGAAGTTCGTTGTCGAGTGGAAACGCGTGGTCGAAATCGCCCTCCGGTTGGATTAGTTTTCGTGCCGTTTTTTGATGCAAATATTCTCGTCAATAAATTGATTTTGGATGCAACAGATCCATTGTCGAAACAGACAGATTTCAAAAAGTGCCCAATTAAGATCACCAAGATCTAATCAATCAATTCAGCGAACGTAGACAGTCGTTCGCTGTAACTAGAATATGCCTAGTAACGGAGAACAGCATGAAACGATTATTTTTTGCAGTATTAGTCGCAGGGCTGATGCTTACAGGTATCGCGCATAGTGATGATAGTGATTCGGCTGCAGCAACCACAACCGCCGCAAATATTGCAGCGGCGGCTAAACTTGATAACCCTGGTGGTATCGGCGGCGTTGAGTCGTTACGCGGCATGGTTGAGTTAGAGACAACACGTCCAGCAGACCCAATGAAACACTACCCTAAAGATCAAGGTCTTATCGATAGTGATTATGTATATCAGCCACCATTGATCCCTCATAGCATTCGTCATTATGAAGTGTCGTTAAATGCCAATAAATGTTTAGCCTGCCATAGCTGGAAAAATGCTAAACAAATGAACGCCACTAAAATCAGTGTGACCCATTATATATCCCCACAGCAGGGGCAAGTGTTGTCTGATGTCTCACCAAGTCGCTATTTTTGCTTGCAGTGTCATGTACCTCAAGCGGAAGCTAAGCCACTGGTTGAAAATGATTTTAAACGCGTAAACGCATTACGTTAATCGTGACTGAATAGTAAAAGGGTTTATCTATGAAGTTGTTAAAAACATTTTGGCTACGGCTAAAAACACCCAGTAAAGTTGCGGTTGGTTTAGTGCTGTTTATGGGATTTATGGGGGGGTTATTATTCTGGGGCGGATTTAATACCGTGATGGAAAAGACTAACTCTGAAGAATTCTGTGCTGGCTGTCATGCGCCAATCGTTAAAGAAATTCAAGAAACAATTCACTTTTCAAACCGTTCTGGAGTTCGAGCGATTTGTTCAGATTGTCACGTGCCGCATAATTGGACTGATAAAATTGTGCGAAAGGTGCAGGCATCAAAAGAAATTGTTGCACATATGATGGGCACTATTGATACCCCTGAAAAATTCAATGCTCGTCGCGGTCATCTTGCTGAGCGCGAGTGGCAGCGAATGAAAAATAATGATTCTCAAGAGTGTCGTAATTGCCATCAGTTCAATTATATGGATTTTTCTGAGCAAGCTCCGCGGAGTGCAAAGCAGCACTCAACCGCACTAGCATCAGGTGATAAAACCTGTGTTGATTGTCATAAGGGGATTGCCCATAAGTTACCTGACATGAAAGATGTGGCAGGGTGGCAATAAACCAAAGGAGAGATAATGAGTACGCTAGAATCTGTTATTTGGCATGTACTGGGTTATGCTGCGATGCCAATGATTATTTTATCTGGCTTTATCGCGGTTGCTGCTGTGTGTGTTGGACTATTATCATTAGGCAAAGATAAAAACCTTGATTAAATAGCTACTACAATATGAATATTAAGCCATGGTTACCTGAGTGAATACTTACGTTACCATGGCTTTTTAGTTTATTCATAGGCCAGTCAATCAGTTGCTGGTGGTTGTATCGTGTATTAATTGTTGATCGATCAATAATGTTCTAAATTGCTGAGCACGTTTCCGATTAACACCAAAATCAGAATAACCACTGCGAGAAATGGATCGTATTTGCAGTTGTTGATCATGCTGTTTGACCTCAAAATCATCAATGAATCCAAACACTGCGCTTTGAACTTCAATATGAAAATAATGGTCATCACTTTCAATAAGTTTTGCGCCGGGTAGGGTTTGTGCTAGCGCAATAATTTCGCTCCAGCTTCGTATACCTTTAGGTGTCAACAGAAAAGGGGCTAAGTGGTATTTTTCGCGTTGCTCAAGCGTTGATACACAGTGGGATTTATTATCGCAAGGCGAATCAATCTGACGCTGCCATGGTACTGATTGAGGGTCAGCACAGCCACTGATTAGGCCACTTAATACACTGATAAAGCCAACAATCTTCATATTCACTCTCATCATTGTGGGTGGGTGTAAACGAAATAAAGCCCAAAGCCAATCCAAGAGACAAGGGTGATTGTCCATGGTAGCCAATGTTGCTTGTAGATGATATTCGGATTCGCGGCAGGCGTAGTGGTTGCTGCTATCTCTGGTTGGGTATTTTTAGATTGGGCATGTTTCTTTTTTAATTTATCACGCTCCCGTGCTTTGGCTTTTTGTTGTTTTTTATATTGCTCAATGCCTTTCTGAATACCTTGTGCTATCAGTTTTGTTTGTTCTTTAGTTTGGCCTTCTTTTTGGGTTGCTTTCGCTACTCGTAATGCCTCTATTTGTGTTTCCGCAGAAGGCGCTGGCTGCTTTTTTATGGTTGTCATCGTTATTATTGACCTTACGTAAAAATGATAAGGAGCAGTGATTATATCTGATTAGTTAATTTTAGCAGTAGTGTTGTCATATGTGTGATTGTTGGCATATGTGTAAGGATTTATATAAATAAGCTTTTTTGTATGAAATTTCCAATTTTAGATGAATATGGTGTTAATACTACATTCATATTGTAACCTTATGATTAAAAAGAATTTAGAGGCTGTTTTTGTGACTGTTGGTGGTTAATAAATAACCACTAATTGTTGGTTTTTGATCAAAAAACGTGACTTGCTAGGCAATATAAATAAATGAAAAGTGCGGTGATCCACAAAAACAACCCTTAAATAGTACTTATTATGCGTTGATCGATTAGAGTCAAAACTAAGCCGTAACGTGCTGATGTTATCGAGATTGATGCGTATTGAGTTGAACAAGTGTGAGGAAAGTTGTTTGCTTTATCCTATCAATGCCTACGATGAACATGGGCAACTAAAATTAAATAACATGTTATGGCTTGCGCTGATTTTTAATGCGAAAGCATGGGTAATTTTTGTGATGGCTGGAGTAAGTCGCACTCAAGGTGGACAACTACTTGAGTTGATTTATCCGCTTCGTGACACATTGTATATCGGCATGGTACTGGGAGGTCCTGCTTTAGTATTAATGTGGTTATCAGGTCAGCGTAGTAGTGACAATAAAGTTATACATTATCTGTGGCAGCATGGAAAAAAAATATTAATAGCTGCTTACAGTATCGATTTTGCTTTGCAAATATATCATCTCGTGTTGAGTCAAGGTGCGTTTTCTTGGGTACGCGCATTAACCTTGTTATTAACCGTTTGGCTTGGATTGTATCTACTTCGAAGCTCACGAGTAAAAGATGTATTTGCAGATTAGCTTTTTAGAGGTAGTTGTAATGGAAAAGTTATCTATGGGTAAAGGACAATTATTTTTAAGCACATTATTAAGCCCATTAGCAATGGCGGATTGGCTACTTGATGTTAGTTTTGAGATGCACAGTGCTTGTCGTAGCCGACAAATGGTGAATACATCGTTGTCACTATTACCTGGCGAAGAAACTATTTTTTTCGAAGGATTACGTCAGGATAATCACCATTTATGCCGTGAAGTAGTAGGCAGTGCGCAATTGCTAGATGTATCTGCTGATAAGGTCAGTATTGCATTGCAAGTTCAAGAGCGATTAGATGATGGTGGCTGGCGAACTATTTTAGCTCAAACACTATCAACAGGATTAAATATGCCAATGCTATTTGAATCCGGTGAGCCAAGTAGCGAGCATGTCAAATTACAAGTTGAAGTGATGACCGCATAAACCCTGATGATTGATTTCGATTATGCTTAAGAAGCGCGATTATTTTATGGTCGCGTTTTTTATTGGTATATATGATGGCAATAAGGCTGCCTGAATTGATGATAGAGAGATTCTAATAGTTATTTAAGCTAAGAGTATGAACTCAATATGTGAAAGCGCCTGTGTCGCTATGAAAGCGTTTTAAGAGTTAGAGTCTTATTTTGTAGCCATAAAAAAACGCAGCTATAAAGCTGCGTTTTTATTAAGATATCAACAATCTTATTTCTTGATGCGTAATACTGGTGTTTCACCAACGTTTACAGCACCAGATAGCTTGATCAACTCTTTGATCTCATCCATGTTAGAGATAACAACTGGCGTCAATGTAGACTTAGCTTTCTCTTCTAGGATTGCAAGATCGAATTCGATGATAGTATCGCCAACTTTAACAGTTTGGCCTTCTTCAGCGATGCGAGTAAAACCTTCGCCTTTAAGTTCAACAGTATCGATACCGAAGTGAACAAAAAGCTCGATGCCATCGTCAGACTCAATAGAGAAAGCGTGGTTAGTTTCGAAAATCTTACCGATAGTACCGTTTACTGGTGCAACCATTTTGTTGCCAGTTGGTTTGATAGCAATACCGTCACCAACAATTTTTTCAGCAAATACTACATCAGGCACATCTTCGATGTTAACGATTTCACCAGAAAGAGGTGCAATAATTTCAATTACACCAGCTTCGCTGCTGTCGTCAGAAACCATTTTCTTTAATTTGTCAAACAGACCCATATCGTTGCTCCTAAGCGTTGTTATTCTATCTGCTATATTATTAGCAGATGGTCTTTTCTGCGATGAATTTTTCTACGTGCTCTTCAATCTCAGCAGCAGTTGGAAGAGATAATGCATACTCTGCCATTGCTTTTACGTCAGCAAAGTTAGCGTTACGGATAACTTTCTTCACGCGAGGGATAGAAATCGCACTCATGCTGAACTCGTCAAGACCCATACCTAATAACAGTAGGGTAGCGCGTTCGTCGCCAGCAAGCTCGCCACACATACCTGTCCACTTACCTTCAGCGTGAGAAGCATCAATAACTTGCTTGATCACAGTAAGTACAGCAGGCGATAGCGGGTTGTAGAGATGAGAAATAAGCTCATTACCACGGTCAACTGCTAGAGTATACTGGGTTAAATCGTTGGTACCAATACTAAAGAAAGAAACTTCTTTCGCTAAATGGTGCGCAATCGCTGCAGCTGCTGGTGTTTCAACCATAACACCGATTTCGATGTTAGCGTCAAATGCTAAGCCTTCTGCTGTTAATTCAACCTTAAACTCTTCAATTGCTGCTTTTAATGTACGTACTTCTTCTACCGAAATAATCATCGGGAACATGATACGAACTTTACCATGAGCTGATGCACGCAAGATAGCACGGAATTGGTCACGAAGAATTTCACGACGATCTAGGCTGATGCGAATTGCACGCCAACCCAAGAATGGGTTCATTTCCTTAGGAAGATCTAAGTAAGGTAGATCTTTATCACCACCGATATCCATAGTACGGATGATCACTGGCTCGCCATGCATTGCTTCAGCAACTTCTTTGTATGCTTGGTACTGTTCTTCTTCTGTTGGCAGAGAATCACGGTCCATAAACAAGAATTCAGTACGGTATAGACCAACGCCTTCACCGCCATTACGGTTAACGCCATTACAGTCTTTAACTGTACCGATGTTACCGCATACTTCAACTTGTTTACCATCAAGTGTGATAGCAGGAAGATCTTTTAGCTTAGCTAATTCTTCTTGCTCTGCTTTAGCAGCATCACGGATAGCTTTAAATTTGTTTAGTTCATCTTCAGTTGGATTGATAACAATCTGGTTATTGATTGCATCAAGAACTAGCATATCGCCGTTCTTAACTTCAGATGTAATAGTATTCGTTCCCACAATCGCAGGAATCTCTAGCGAACGCGCCATGATAGAGGTGTGTGAAGTACGACCACCGATATCAGTAATAAAGCCAAGAACGAACTCTAGATTAATTTGTGCAGTCTCTGATGGTGTTAGGTCATTAGCAACCAAAATCACTTGCTCATCAATAGCACTTAAATTAATAACGTTAATACCTAATGCATTTTTAATAAAACGGCTACCGATATCACGAATATCACTTGCACGTTCTTTTAAGTATTCATCATCAAGAGATTCAAGCGTTTGTGCTTGTTCTTCAATGATCGAATAAATAGCATAATCAGCAGAATGCTTATCTTTAATAAGGGCTATAATTTCTTCTTCTAGCTCCTCATCTTCAAGCAACATGATGTGGCCTTCAAAGATGGCTTCTTTCTCTTCACCAAAGGTGACACGTGCTTTTTCTTTGATAACTTCAAGTTGCTCAGCAGATTTTTTTCGAGCGTCGAAGAAACGTTGAATTTCGTTATCGATCTGGTCTGCAGCGATTGGAGTTTTGTTTAGAACAATCTCTTCTTCTTGCAATAGCAATGCTTTACCGAAAGCAATACCAGGAGATGCCAGGATACCTGAAATCATAGCCTTACCTTTAATTAACTAAAAACTGGAACTCGTTTGTATACAAACTTTGCTTAGATTTCGCGGAACATTGCGATATCAGCACCGTCATGTAGCTCTGTAAGAGTTACTAGCTTATCAACGGCTTCTTGAGCTTGTGCACCTTCAGCTGCGATAGTAATAACAGCACCTTTAACTAGGCCTAGTGTTTGAAGCTTGAATAGGCTCTTAGCACTTGCGCTTTTACCATTTGAAGTTACTGTGATATCAGCATCAAATGCTTTTGCGTCTTTAACGAATTGTGCAGCTGGACGAGTGTGTAGGCCGTTTGGTGCTGTGATTTCAACTTGCTTCTGATACATATTTCACCCCGATTTAGATATAGTCGTTATATTAATAGTTTGCTTTAATGAGCTATAACCTATGCGATTATAAATCTCTGCATATTGTTCAAGCAGTATAAACTACCTAATAATATGTTGTCTTAGCTTTAATCCATATCAAAGTTTTATGAGAAACTTTTTTTTGAATTAATCAAAATTGACTAATAGTTGTCCTTTTATTTTGATGCTAAAAATAAAGCGCATCAGCTTTATAGTAAAGCTGAGAATAAAATGCAACAAAAAAGCCCACAAAGGGCCTTTTTGAGTCAGGATATACCTATAAAGCATCACAAAGTGTGATCACTGTTGGGTTTCTTTTTCTGTAAAAATACCGGCAAAAAGTGCTGTTGATAGATAACGCTCACCGGAGCTGGGTAAAATAACAACAATATTTTTATTCGCAAATTCTGGTCGAGCAGCAATATTATTTGCAGCAACCACAGCAGCACCTGATGAAATACCCGCCAAAATACCTTCTTCATCCATCAGGCGACGTGCCATTTCAATCGCATCATCAGAACTGACTTGCTCAATTTCATCGATAAGGGCTAAATCAAGATTACCTGGAATAAAACCAGCGCCGATACCTTGAATTTTATGTGGTGCAGGTTGAACGGTATCACCATTTACTGTTTGAGTGATCACTGGTGATTCTGCAGGCTCAACGGCAACAACAGTAATTGCTTTTCCTTGTTGTTGTTTAATATAACGACTCACACCGGTAATTGTACCGCCAGTGCCAACACCTGAGACAAAAACATCAATCTCGCCATCAGTGGCATCCCAGATTTCAGGACCGGTTGTTTTTTCATGAATAGCAGGGTTAGCTGGATTATTAAATTGTTGTAATAGGAGATATTTACTTGGATTTGAGTTGACGATTTCTTCAGCTTTATCAATCGCGCCCTTCATACCTTTTGCCGCTTCAGTTAATACCAGATTTGCACCAAGCGCTTTTAATAATTTGCGGCGCTCAAGGCTCATGCTTTCTGGCATTGTTAACGTCAATTTGTAACCACGAGCTGCGGCGACAAAAGCAAGAGCGACACCAGTATTACCACTGGTAGGCTCTACAAGTTCTATACCTTCTTTTAGAAGACCATTCTTCTCAGCTTCCCATACCATATTGGCGCCGATACGGCATTTAACACTAAAGCTAGGGTTACGTGCTTCAATTTTTGCAATCACTTTGCCATTACTGACACGATTAAGACGTACCAGCGGTGTATTACCAATAGTGAGAGAGTTATCTTCGTATATTTTGCTCATACTTCGTTCCTTCGTGACAAATTAGACTCAATGTTGAATAGAATAAGCATATACCTGTCTCAATATTTGCAAAGTAATTAATTGTTATATCTTATTGTTATTGTGTGATAGTTGCTACCTTTATTGATTAATTGTTTGTATTTTGTTGCTATGTAGTGCGGTTAAAATAGCACTTTTTTATGAGAAAAATAAAAAAAAGACCAACAGCGCAAATACTGTCGGTCTTAACATAAGTAGCTATCTTAATGATCAGTAACGTTTAAATTGGCTACGATAATGATCAACCCACATTGCTGTTGCACCACAAACGGCGATAGGCATTACAAATAAATTAACAATAGGTACCATGGTTAATAGCATCACTACCGCACCAAAACTGAGTGCTTGAGTTCGCTTTTGTTTTAGCGCATCTCTCATTTCAGGAAACGGTACTTTATGGTTATCAAATGGATAGTCAGCATATTGAATCGTCATCATCCAAGCATTGAATAAAAACCATAATATTGGAGCAACCGTTTGTCCGATAGCAGGAATCCACATTAAAATGAGTAATCCAATCGCTTTAGGTAGATAATATTTAAGCTTGGTCCATTCACGTCCCATGGTACGAGGTAAATCGGTAATCAAGGCTTTAAAGCTATCATCCGGTGGTGTTTGCCCTGTGAGTTTAGCTTCAAGATACTCGGCCAATAAACCATTAAATGGGGCTGCTATCCAATTAGCAATGGTACTAAAGAAATATGAAAACGAGACTAAAGCCGCAATCGCTAATAATGGCCATAAAATATAGGACAGCCATTCTAGCCAGCTAGGTAAATAGCTCAGCCAATTGTCGATCCAACCACTTAGGTGAGTTAATAATGTTGCAAAAGCGCTACCAAGCAACACCATATTTATCACTAGCGGAATGAGAACAAAGCGACGCGTGCCCGGTTGGAAGGCGAGCTGTAGACCTTGAAAAAAATAACCTGCACCACTGGTTGTGGGGGTTGTATTATGCTGTTGTGGCATTTCTTTCTCCTGAACAAGCATTTTCTAGTGTTTTACTGTTCATCTGTTTAGATTACTTTATAGATTTTAATTGCCGAGGTAGGATGGAATCAATTCGTAAAATTGTTGTCACTACGTTGACCATAAATAAAAATGATGAGTAACAATACAAAAATGATTTAAAATTGTACAAAAATAACTAAGCTTACACTATCTTGATGGAATCTCGATATTCATGTTCTCATTGTCAAGTGAGTTTTGGTACAGTAAGTCATTCGGTGAGAAATTCTAACTAGATACTAAGTTTCCTAGTAGATTTTTTTCTATTATTAACCCCGTAAAGGGATAACGAGTTAATTTAGAGTATTCATATGCAGGAATTGCGTCTGGTTCTTATTATTGTTGGTGCGTTAGCAATTGCTGCGCTTCTTTTTCATGGTCTATGGACAAGTAGAAAAGAAAAACCAGCTAAATTTGGTGAGAAGCCACTAAGTAAAATAGATGAAGCGAATCTTGAGAGTCAAGATATTGCTCAAGAGAGTGTTAGTGACGTCCGCGTTGTGAATAGTGCACCGGAAGTGACACCAGCAAAACCAACTCAAGCTGAGGTTAGCGAAACTCAGCAGCCAGCCCCTAAACGTAAAGAGCCTGGTTTTAGTTTTGGCGAGCGCCCTCAGTATGATCCATTATTAGGTGAAACAGCCCCTCAAACGGCTAATACATCAGCTAAAGTGGCGACACATGAGCGTATTGAGCCTCAGATGAATATTGGATCTGCCGCTCAACCGACCGTTGCTGTTCAACCGACTGTTGTTGCTCAACCGACCGTTGCTGCTCAACCAACTGTTGCTGCTCAGCCGACTGTTGCTGCTCAGCCGACTGTTGCTGCTCAGCCGACTGTTGCTGCTCAGCCGACTGTTGCTGCTCAACCGACTGTTGCTGCTCAACCGACCGTTGCTGCTCAACCGACTGTTGCTGCTCAACCAACTGTTGCTGCTCAACCAACTGTTGCTGCTCAACCAACTGTTGCCGCTCAACCGACTGTTGCTGCTCAACCGGCTGTTGCTGCTCAACCAACTGTTGCTGCTCAACCGACTGTTGCTGCTCAACCGACCGTTGCCGCTCAACCAACTGTTGCCGCTCAACCGACCGTTGCCGCTCAACCGACCGTTGCCGCCGAAGCTATTACAGCACCGACGCCGATATTTACGCCTGCCGCTGAAGATGATAAACCGCAAGATCGTGTTGTAGAGAGTGTTGTAACAGAAACTGTTGCCGAAAAAACACCTAAGCCTGAAATTACGCCAGAGCCTGAACTTGACGACATTGTTGAACCGGAGATATTACCAGAGCCTGAACCTTTGCCGCCAAGCTATTTATCTTTGTGTGTGCATGCTCGTAAAGGTAAGGTATTACGCGGGCCATCATTATTTGCATGCTTAGAGCGTAATGGTTTGATTTTTGGTGAAAACTCAGTGTTTCATCGTCATGCAGACTTAGCCGGTACTGAGCCTGTTATTTTCTCTGTTACCAATTTGGTTAATCCTGGTACATTTCCTGAAACCAATTATCAGCATTTTGAAACGCCAGGTATTGGCTTTTTCTTAATGTTGCCTTGTCATGGAAAAGCATCCAGTAACTTTAATATGATGCTTCAAACGGCCCAGCAAATTGCCGATCAACTTAATGCCGATGTGATGGACCAAGATCGGGTTATGATCACCCCTAATCGTATTGCTGCATACCGAGAAAAATCAGTAAAATATAATCAATGTTAATCCAATAGATTATTATTATTGTTTTAAAATTCAGGCTCCTTCGGGGGCCTGAATTTTATTGTAGCTATAGTCATCGCTCTAATGATTTGAAGTCTTGTTATCAGAGTCATTAATCAACATTTTCTTCAGATAGGAATTGAAATGAACACCGACCTTCAGCAACAACTTGCCAGCTTAAAACAACAACTTGATTATCATGGCCATCGTTATTACGTTGAAGATAACCCTGAGATACCAGATGCTGAATATGATCGTCTAATGCAACAATTATTGGCGATTGAAGCTGAGCATCCAGAGTGGATCACTAATGATTCTCCAAGCCAGCGTGTGGGGGGAGCGGCGCTTGAGGGATTTACTCAAGTTACCCATGAGATTGCGATGTTGTCATTAGGCAACGCATTTAATGATGATGATTTACGTGACTTTCAAAAGCGAGTTCAAGATCGATTGCGCGATAACAGCAGCATCAGCTATTGCTGTGAGCCCAAATTGGATGGTTTAGCTGTTAGCTTAATGTATGAGAATGGCGTTCTGGTTCAAGCAGCAACCCGTGGTGATGGCGCGACGGGAGAAAATATCACCCATAACGTGCGTACTATTGGTGCAATTCCATTACGTTTACGTGGTGATGACTGGCCGCAGCGATTAGAAGTGCGCGGTGAAGTGTTCATGCCTAAAAAAGGTTTTGAAGAACTCAATGCTAAAGCATTAAAAAAAGGCCTTAAAACTTTTGCTAATCCACGTAATGCAGCTGCTGGTAGTTTGCGACAACTCGATCCTAAAATTACCGCTACCCGTCCATTAAGCTTCTATGCCTATGCGGTTGGTGTGGTAGAAGGGCGAGAGTTAGCAGATACCCAATATCAACGTTTATGTCAGTTAAAGGCATGGGGCTTACCTATGTGCCCTGAGATTCGTTGTGTTGATAGTATTGAGTCTGTGATTGAGTATCACCAAATGATCGGTGAAAAACGTCAATCTTTAGGCTATGAAATTGATGGTGTGGTGATCAAGGTTGATCAACTGGATCTACAATTACAGCTTGGTTTTGTTGCACGTGCGCCACGCTGGGCAATTGCCTATAAGTTTCCAGCTCAAGAAGAAATGACCATTTTAAATAATGTTGAATTTCAGGTTGGACGCACAGGCGCAATCACGCCGGTTGCTAAACTGGAACCCGTATTTGTTGGCGGCGTAACGGTCAGCAATGCAACATTACACAATGCCGATGAAGTTGCACGCTTAGGGGTTATGATTGGTGATACCGTCATCATTCGCCGTGCAGGTGATGTGATTCCACAAATTGCAGCGGTGGTTGAATCTCGCCGTCCTGATAACGCGACTGCGATTGTCTTTCCGACCGAGTGTCCAGTGTGCCAGTCTAAAGTTGAGCGAGTTGAAGGTGAAGCTGTTGCGCGTTGTTCTGGTGGCTTATTCTGCCAAGCACAACGTAAAGAAGCACTGAAACATTTCGTATCACGTAAAGCGTTAGATGTTGACGGCTGTGGTGAAAAAGTCATTGAGCAATTAGTTGATCGTGAAATGGTAACAACGCCCGCTGACTTATTTAAGTTCAGTGCTGGCGAGGTAACGGTACTAGAGCGCATGGGGCCGAAGTCGGCACAGAAGCTAATTGATGCTCTAACAGCCTCAAAACAAACTACGTTAGCACGATTTATCTACTCATTAGGTATTCGTGAAGTCGGTGAAGCGACAGCAGCGAATGTGGCCAATTATTTTGAAACTTTAGAAGCAATCAGTCAGGCATCTAAAGAGCAATTAATTAAAGTACCAGATGTGGGTGAGGTGGTAGCTGCACATTTGTTCAATTTCTTCCGTGAACCACATAATACTGCAGTTATTGATGATTTATTGGCGCAAGGTATTCATTGGCCTGCAATTGAGAAGCCTCAAGCTGGGGTTGAATTGCCGTTAGAAGGCAAAGTCGTGGTGCTTACGGGGTCATTATCCCAACTGACTCGTGGTGATGCCAAAGCAGCATTACAAGCACTTGGTGCTAAAGTAACCGGAAGTGTTTCAAAGAAAACCGATTTACTCGTTGCAGGTGAAGCCGCAGGTTCAAAGTTAACCAAAGCCCAAGATTTGAATATTGAAATCTGGAATGAACAGCAGTTAGTTGATTTGATCAACAACGGCTAGTAAATACTTCGTTTTATATTGAAGCCTCACACAAAGTGAGGCTTTTTTTTGGTCGTTATTTGATCAGTATTAAAGCGTTACTAGTGTGAATAAACTTAATTTTTAGTGTTTATTTAATGGTGATAATGAAAAAGATTTGTGGTTGACATTCATAGTTTACTATTTGTAAAACTGCTAATAGCACCATATTAGAAATACGACACTGTTCACAATAATAGTTTAGTGTGTGTATAAAATATTGTTTATAAAGGGTTTATTTTTGTTTTCTTGTTGAGAGTGAAAACATATGACATTGATCACGATAGTGCCAAAAGTTTGCACTCAATCATATTTTCACTATTAAAAAGTAAGTTCTTATTGATGTTTTGCGCTGCGAAAGTAGTCTTAATACCGAAGTTACTTAAAAGTTCAATTTAAAACGAAAAAATATGAATCGGTTGAAATGATTCGACTGACATATAGGAGATTTACTTGTCACCTTCGGCGGCCAACCTTTCAGGGGCAAGTAAACAGCTAATATCTTTTAGGAGTTATTCCATGGAAAACATGTTCAAACGTACGCTACTTGGCGCTGCAATCGCAACAGCAGCAATGGCTTCAACAGGTGCAAACGCTGCAATCGATCTACTTGACGGCAAAGTACAGATGTACGGTCAGGCAGCTGGTTTTGTTCAATACGGTATGCCAAAAGCAGATAAATCAGATGATACAGTAAGTGCTGTTATTGAATCACGTATCGGTTTCCGTGGCGCAGTTGAATTTGACAACTTTGCTCCAACGCTATTATGGCAAATTGAAGGTGGTAATGCTGATAACGGCGGTTACGATCCAAACGAGTCATGGAAACACCCAAATAACGGTGCACTAGGTGCACGTGATACTTTTCTTGGTTTCCAATTTGATGGCATCGGTTCTATCAAATACGGTCGTCAATTAGTTGCTGCATATAACTACGTTGACTGGCCACACTCAAACCCAGGTCTAGGTAACGTATTTGACTGGAACCAAGATATTGGCGCATCATTTGAAGATCGTACCAACAACAACCTTCGTTTTGATTCTGCAAACTTTGGTGGCTTCAACGTTCAAGCAACGTTAAGCAACATGGCAACATCGACTGATAATGTTGCATACAGTATTGCTGCATCTTACTCTGCAGACATGTTCTCTGTACATGCTGGCTACTATGATAATTCTGCTGAATCTGTTGATGCTGATAAGCCTTGGTTATCAAATACTGGTTCTCAATACTCAATCTTTGGTGGTTCGTTATTCCTAGGTGATATCACGTTAACTGCTGCTGGTAAGTACATGACAACTGATGCTACTGCTGGTGATAACAGCCAGTGGGCATGGTCTACAACAGCACAGTACGTTTACAACGGTCAGTGGGTATACAAAGTTGGTTACGCAGGTACATCAGAAGCTGATATCGCTGGTAAAGGTAAGCAAGCAGATACTGATGATACAGCAATTACAGCACGTCTAGGTTACTTACTACCAAGTGCATACCTATTTACAGATATTCGTCATTACAACATGAATGGCGGTACTGAAGGTGGTGATTCAACAAACCTACTTATGGGTGTTGAATACTACTTCTAATTTGATTTGAATTAGAATAAAAAATTAAACGAGCATTGGTTATCAATGCTCGTTTTTTAATTAGGAGAGTTATATGAAGTTAGGTAAAAAACTATTATTAGCAAGCGCGATGGTGATGGCACATGGTGCACACGCAGCTGTAGATGTGTCTTTTGCTCCAGATGTTGAAACCGTGATTGTTAACGGTAATAAAACCCTTAATCTCCTAGAAAAAACAGAAGATTTAACGCTAAATAATGGTCTTAATCAAATTGTGGTGCGCGTATCAAAATTAGTCGAAGGCCAAGGGCAACTAGAAAAATACCGTTCAGAGCCGATTGTCATTACTCTAACTGCAAGCGATAAACAATTTAAGGTTGTCCCTGGTGCGCGTGTTATTAGTTCAATTGATGTACGTAATTTTGATGCGAACCCAACAGTGAAGCTTATTGCATCAAACGGTGATGTTATAAATGCTAAAATGGATGTACTTCCAAGAAATAACAGTGGTGACACAGCCACACTTTTCGGGCGTGATTATTTAAAAGACTTGGCTTACTATAATCAGTCACAAGGTTATGCATTTGCAGGTGAAAAGCCACTTGTGGAGCCTAAGAAAGAACCTAAACAGTTGGTCAAAATTGAATCTCCAGCGACAGCCGTTGAGCCCGTTGCTATTGTCCAACCAGCAAAAATAGTCGCAGCAGAGCAAGAGCTTAAAAATATCTATTCACAATTAACGCCACAGCAGCGTAAAGCATTTTTAGGCTGGGCGGTAACACAATAATTTACTCTGTAGTCAATTATAGATAAATATGATTAGAAGCGTAGGAATAGAGTGATTCCTACGCTTTAATTTTATCTGTCATCATTTAATAATGATACTTACCTTTCTTTATCTCGCAAAACATAGCTGGCATAAATTCAACATTACCATTTTGTAGTTGGCACTCAACGAAAGGGCCTGTTGGTGAATTTTCCGCTTGCAGAGTAAATGGCATCATCAAAAGTGCTCCAGCGCAAAGTCCTAAAATCTTTTTCATCTTTAGTTCCTTTTTTTGTGAGGTTGATAGCAAATTTACACTCTCATTTTGGTTTAGCTATTGCATTTTCGCAAGTTAAACGATTTATTTTTCATTGTTAAAAAAGTGTAATATCACTTCTGATTGTTGTTATTTATCCGTGATCCAACCTCATGAGTTCACTTTTACTACTCACGCCCTTATTGTTCATTAGCGCTAAGATAATAATTATATTGATATTGGCTTGTGAAACAGATCAAAGATTGTAGATCTTGGTTACAGTGCTAAAATACTCCACAATAGATTTAGCACAGTAGTTTTTACTGTGTCATCCATCATTCATAAGGTAATCTCAATGACGGTTAAAACTCGCTTTGCACCAAGCCCAACAGGCTTTTTGCACGTTGGTGGTGCGCGTACAGCATTGTATTCATGGCTATTTGCTAAGCATATGGGTGGCGAATTCGTATTACGTATCGAAGACACTGATATCGAACGCTCAACGCAAGAAGCGATTGATGCGATCATGGAAGGCATGGAATGGTTAGAGCTAAACTGGGATGAAGGTCCTTACTACCAGACTAAGCGTTTTGATCGTTACAATGAAGTGGTTGATCAATTACTAGCAGAAGACAAAGCTTACAAGTGTTATTGCCCTAAAGAATTGCTTGATGAAATTCGTGAAGAGCAAATGGCTGCTGGTGTTAAACCGCGTTACGATGCTAATCACCCAAAAATTATCGCAGCAAATGCAGCGGCAACAGCGGATTCTCCATTTTGTATTCGATTCCGTAACCCAAAAGAGGGCACAGTGATCTTTGATGATAAGATCCGTGGCCATATTGAGATTGCTAACAGCGAGTTGGATGATCTGATCATTCGTCGTACAGATGGTAGTCCAACGTACAACTTCTGTGTTGTGATTGATGATTGGGATATGGGGATCACTCAAGTTGTTCGTGGTGAAGATCATATCAATAATACTCCACGTCAAATTAATATTTATAAAGCATTAGGTGCACCAGTACCTGAGTTTGCTCACTGTGCAATGATCTTGGGTGATGATGGTGCTAAGCTTTCTAAGCGTCATGGTGCTGTAGGTGTTATGCAGTACCGTGATGACGGTTTCTTACCGCATGCATTACTTAACTATCTAGTACGTCTAGGTTGGTCTCATGGCGATCAAGAAATCTTCTCATTACAAGAAATGATTGATTTATTTACGCTTGAGTCGGTAAGTAAGTCGGCATCAGCATTTAATACTGATAAGTTGTTGTGGCTAAACAATCATTACATCAAAACTGAAGCACCTGAATATATTGCTAAATACCTGCAATGGCATTTAGATCAAAAGCAGATTTCAGTAGAAAATGGTCCAGCAATCACTGAAGTGATCACACTGGTTGGTGAGCGTTGTAATACCCTAATTGAATTAGCAGAGCAATCACGCTACTTCTACCAAGATTTCAGTGAGTTTGAAGCTGGCGCGGCGAAAAAGCATTTACGTCCAGTGGCTAAAGATGCATTAGCACTAGCACTAGCAAAAGTTGAAGCGCTTGATGAGTGGACAACTGAAAACTTACATGCTGTAACGACCCAAGTTTGTGAAGAGCTTGAATTAGGTATGGGTAAAGTTGGTATGCCATTACGTGTTGCTGTTACAGGTCAAGGCCAGTCACCATCAGTTGATGCAGTAATGCAATTGATCGGTAAAGAGCGTGTTGTTGCTCGTATTAAAATGGCATTAGATTATATTGCTGCGCGTGAAGCTAACGCGTAACTTTTAGTTGATTTCAAATAAATACCAAACGGAAATGTCATCGATATTTCCGTTTTTTTGTCGCTAACGTAAACCGTATCACATTTTTAGTTTTATAACGGTGACATTTTCTTAATATATCAATACTATAAATAGACATTATGGGGCTATAGCTCAGCTGGGAGAGCGCTTCGCTGGCAGCGAAGAGGTCATCGGTTCGATCCCGTTTAGCTCCACCAAATTTAAAACCTCGTCGGTTAACGCTGACGAGGTTTTTTGCATTTATTCGCGATTAAAAACGCGCATTGATGATCGGAAAGACAGGTAAATTTTTACTGATGAAAGTGCCTGATTTATCATAGTTAATTAGACCAATCTGTACACCTTTATTAATATGATCGGTAGCATTGACTAAACCAAATTGAAGACCATTTAGAGAGCCTGCATAGTTAAAGGTACCAAATTGGGCACCAGTGAAATTATTACCAGTGTAGTTAACTAAACCAAAGTCTGCACCGATAGCATTACCTTCATTCCAGTTGGCTAAACCAAACTCTAAGCCTTTCATCGCTGATGTGGTGTGGTTAACTCCAAAAGCTAAGCCAAGGTTAAGACCTGTAAAGTTATCAATTGTTGATAAACCCAGCAGTGAGAAGTTCACCCCTGTGACTTGGCTTGTTTGTCCATAAAGTAGGTTTAAACGTGCGCCTGAAACATTGCCTGCAGGTAAATTAATACCTGGTAGTGAAAGCTGAACAGGGGTCGCGGCCATAGCCATTGGCGATAAAATTGCCGTTGCTAATGCGATCGTTGCTAAGGTTAATTTCATATAATATCTCAGTGTTTTTGTTATTAATATTTTAAAAAAGTTTATATTAAATATAAGAACAGATATATAAGAATGACATTTAAATAAATGAAAATAAGCTTTTAAAATTGACAGAATAATTACATAGTAGTTATTTGATGTTATTAATATAAGTAAAAGTATTATTAACCATTAAATCTTGAATAATTAATATAAGTATTTATTGTTGATGGTACATGTATTTCTTTTATATTGATACAGAATAAACAGAAATCAAACCCAGGAAGCATTCATTTGCTGAATTTGTTTGCTGTAATGCATATAATAATTGTTGATTGTTGGTTTTTTTGGCACTTAAAATGCTTTTTTTATTTTAATATTCTTTTTGATATTAATTTATTGTTAGTGCTTACTAATCATTATCCTATTGATTTTGTTTGATTTTATTTTTTTATGTTGCGTTTTGGGGTTAATTCAAAAGTTTTAAATGGTGTTGGTTTATTATTTTCTTTACTGTAGATATGTTTAAAAACAATTGTATGGATGGAAATTAATTAACCATTAAACATTTATTGGTTAATGAATTTTATTATTTAATGTAATTGTCAATTAAGTACCATATATATATTCGTAATTTCGATGGTTTTTATATGGTCATACATAGATTTAACGCGGAAAAATAAAGATGATAGTAAGATAAAGCAAATGAGGGGCTGTAACCTTAGGGCGGTAGCGTATTTAATCATTAGTATGTATCTTATTTATTTGTCGATATGACGGCTCATTATTAAGTAAGTGCCACCAGGGATGCAGCTAACTGTTGCTATTATTTACTCAAAAAACTTTTAATTTCCTTTTAGTTAACCATATCGGATTGAAACCATTCATGACTGCCATTAACAATAAAAAAGTAAGACCCTCTTCGACAGCGAATGAAGAAATCGACTTAGGTAAAATTTTTGGTGTGTTGCGAGATAGTAAAAAATCTATTCTTGCTATTACATTTGTCTTTACTTTATTAGGTCTGATTTATTCTGTTTTTGCTGCTCCTATTTATAGATCTGATGTATTGATTCAAGTTGACTCTAAAGCCGATGGCTCTCCTACATTTGGAGAGGCAATGGCGACAGAGTTCTCTACTGAATCTTCAGCAGTTACTGAAATGGAGTTAATTAAATCGCGTCGAGTTATCGGTAAAGCTGTCGACAAGTTAAACTTAACAACATCTGTCGCGCCGGATTACCTACCAATTATCGGTAAAGGACTTGCACGTTTAACACATAGTGAAAGTAGTGCAACAGTTGCGCATTTTACTATGCCAGAAGATGCACAAAATAATATTTATCAGTTGAAAATTACCAATGTAGATACTGGTGAGTTTGTCGTTACTGATGAAGATAATAGTAATGTTAAGCTTAAGGGCTTTGTGGGCCAACCTATTAAAGAGCAAGGTTACAGTTTATTAGTAACAGCATTAGTAGGTGCTAACAATGATACCTTTACTGTGAAAAAGCTGCCTCGCTTTGATGTTATTGCTTACTACCAAAAATCGTTAGCAGTAGCAGAAGAAGGTAAAGACACTGGTATCATTCAGGTATCATTACAAGGTCAGAATCGACTAAAGACGCAAGACATTCTAAATAGTATCAGTGAAAGTTACTACAAAATGAATGCTGATCGTGCAGCTGCAAGTGCAGATAAGAGCTTAGAGTTTTTAAATGCTCGTCTACCTAAAATTAAAGCAGAATTAACCTCTGCTGAAGATAAGCTCAATAAGTATCGTGAAGCTAATCAATCAGTTAATATGGAATTGCAAGCAAAGTCATCGCTTGATGAGTTAGTTGCTTTAAATGGTCAAATTAATGAATTAAGCTTCCAAGAGGCTGATATTTCACGTAGCTATACCAAAGAGAATCCACTTTACAAAACATTAATTGCAAAACGTAATGATTTACTGGCTCAAAAAACACGCTTAACGCGCAAAATTGATCAAATGCCAGAAACACAACGTGAAATTATTCGTTTAACGCGTCATGTTGATGTTAGTCAACAAACATATATGCAAATTCTGAATAAAATTCAGGAGCTTGATATTGTTAAGGCGAGTAGTTCTGCTAGCGTACAGATCATTGATACCGCTTCTAGCAGTGCTAAGCCAGTTGCACCTAACCGCATTATGTTGGTTATTGCTCCTGCAATCCTTGGTTTAATTTTAGGTGCGTTAATCGCTTTATTCCGCGTTATTTTAAATAATACCGTTGTTGAACCACAGCAGTTAAAAGCAATGGGCTTACCAGTATTTACTTCAGTACCAAAAACACCTAAAGCAAAGAAAGTATCAAATGCTGTGTTGGCTGAAATAGAACCAAATGATATTTCTATTGAAGCACTACGTACGTTGCGTAACCGTCTATTTTTAGCTATGGATAACGCGAATAATAATACGGTGTTAATTACCAGCGCAACGTCAGTAACTAAAGCAGGTAAAACATTCGTCATTACCAATGTTGCTGCATTAATGGCTGAAGCGGGTAAGCGAGTGCTAATTATTGATGCTGATATGCGAAAAGGTAAAATTGCATCAGTACTCAATGGTCAGCAAGCAAATGGTTTAGCCGAGCTACTTAGTGGTAAAAGTGAGATCAAAACAGCTGTAAAAGCATCGAAAGTTACTAATCTAGATTATATTTCTAGTGGTGAAAATGCACACTCACCTGCTGAGTTGTTGATGCACGATCAATTCAAGACATTGTTAGCATGGGCTGCTGAACATTACGATGTTGTGATTGTAAATGCTCCACCGGTACTTGCTGTTGTTGATGCTACGATTGTAGGTGCAGCTGTTGGCACAACGGTTATGGTTGGTTGTTATGGTGCTGATGCGCTGAAAAATATCGAACAAGCAAAACAAAAGTTTGAAGATAATGGTGTTGAGGTTAATGGTTTTGTATTGAACAATGTCATTAAGAAAACCAGCAACGAAGCAATCTTTAAGAAATATTGATACGTTAGCTAAAAGAATAATTATGGCAAGTTAATTGCCATAATTATCATTCCCTTTTATGTGATGAAATAAACAATGAGAAAAATAATTAATTTAATTTGCAGTAAAAGTAAATTAGCTCATGATTTAAGATTTAAATTTAGCTTTATTCGAAAAACTGGATATATACCATCATTTAAAAATCCTAAAACATTTAACGAAAAGATAAATTACCGTAAGAATAATCATAAGAATGAATTATTTAGCATCTGTGCGGATAAGATTAAATCAAAAGAGTATGTAGCAGAAAAATTATCTGAAGATTATATTATCGAAAATTATTATGTTGGTGACAATATAACAGTTGAAAAGATAAAAGAGATCTTAGCAGATAAAGGTGATTTATTACTAAAAGCAAATCATAATTCTGGTCCAGTATATCTTATTGATGTTAATGCAACAGATGATGAGATCAAACGTAAAGTCGATGATGTAAATAATCAGCTTAAAAAAGATTATGGAAAACAGTTAAATGAACCTTGGTACAGTGAAATAAAGCCAAGAGTTTTAGTTGAAAAACGTTTATTACCTCAAGCAGGTGAAACTGATATCCGTGATTATAAATTCCATACATTTAAGCAGAATGATGGTAGTTTTAAAGTTGTATTACAGGTTGATTTTGAAAGAAATGATAACTATACCCGTTCATTTTTTGATGAAGAATTAAATTGGTTACCATTCCATTCAGATATCGCTGCTTGTATTAAAACATCAATTGAAAAACCTAAAAATTACGATGAAATGCTTGCTGCTGCTAAAGTACTAGCTGAACCGTTTAGTTATTCCCGTGTTGACTTTTATAATGTTGATGGCGCTATTTACTTTGGTGAATTAACATTTGCACATGGAAGCGGTCGAGGTGCTTTCTGTCATAAAGTTTATGATTTATGGCTAGGGCGTCTATGGCAAGGTGATCCATCATACTAAGGCTTATAGTTAATAAATATAAAGTTAAAATAACGAAGTTGTTTTTTTGTTATATTTTTAATTGTAAATATAAATAATATATGGCCATGTTAAGTTATTAATATGGTCATATATTATGCCAGTTAACTTTATACTGTGATTAAATAAATATGATGACAAATACTAAAATAAGCCAAGTTGTGTTTTGGTTATCTGTCGCAATTGTTTCCATTGGTTTTATGGAAAATATTGAGGCACTAAGATATGACCTAATGGTTCCTTTATTAGGAATCGGGTGGGTGCTACACTTTTTGGATACTAATAACAAAATTGATAGTCAAAGTACGAAGTCATTTATTTGGATATCATTACTTGTAGCATTTATAGCTTTACCTTCAGTTTTTAAAATATATCCACATATGCATAACTTAGTAAAATATACTTACTATAGTTTTGTTGTTGGTATGATGGTAAAGATATTTTCTGCTTACAGTACCTTCGTTTTTCTTAAAGGAGACATTAATAAATTAGAAAAAATGATCAAATATGTAATCATTTTTAATTTATCAATGTTTTTTCTGCAATTTATCGTCGTCTTCCCTACAGGATATTACATTGACCCATTAAGAGCTATAACGGGTGAGCCATCACGATATGGTGGTGGTATGGTTATTCCTGTTATTGGTCAAGTTTATCGTTGTACTGGTTTTTTTGAAGAACCGTCAACTTATGCTGGATTTATTGTTGTTCTTTTAGCGTCTAAACTTTATCTAAATCCAAAAGTTGATAAGTTAGTTATCGTTGCTGCAATATCAATCATTATGTCATTTTCGGTGGCTGCGATTGCTTACGGTCTTATCATTATTGGTTACTTCTTACTAAGAAGTAAGGGCAGTTACTTAAAGTATATTTTATTTTTATTATCGCCCTTGCTGGTAGCAGCTGTTATAGGTATTGCCCTTGAGCGTTTAATTTCTCAAGGCGGTAATGCTCAAGATATTCGTGATAACCTCAATGCAATGGTTTTTGCTCAGCAGTTACCGATTTTAATTTTTGGTAATGGTGCGCTTGGTATTATGCCTGCAGCCGCTGATGTGATGAATACGACTGGTGCTATTTATCGACTCGGTATCGCGTCACTTAATGATAATGGTATGTGGTTATTCTTTATCATTAAATTTGGTTATGTTGGCCTTGCAATTATTGGGTCTTATTTATTTATTAAAACTAAATCGACACTAAATCGAATTATATTATTTGTTATATTTCTAACTAAATTAAGTTTTCTATACTTTGGTTTTGTATTTTATTTCTTCTTGGTATTCAACAATAAACCTGTACTGGAATCAGATATTGAAGATGAAGATGAAGATGAAGATGAAGATGAAGATGAAGATGAAGACATTAACGATGAAACTAGTCATAAAAATGTCGATTAAACAAAGGAATAAATTCTTGTGAATATTCGCGAGTTCAAAGCTTTTTTTTGGAGCTTTGTCGATGGTGTTGGCTCCCAGGGGAGTCAATTAATCATTACTATTTTGTTAGCACGGTTACTTACACCTGCTGACTTTGGTGTCATAGGTTTAATTTCAGTTGTCGTCTATTTATCAAATGTTATTGGTAATGGTGGTTTAAATAGCAGTTTAATTCGTAAGGCTAAAGCAACTGCTGATGATTTTACATCAGTATTTATATTTAACATTACGCTCGGTATTTTACTCTACGCGATTATCTTTTTCTCTTCTGGTTTTTTAGCGCATTTTTTAAATTTACCACAAGCTGAAATTTATCTAAAAGTATACGCGTTAAGTATTATATTTACTGCTTTTGAGCAAATCCAGCGAGTAACTTTAACCTTAGATCTTAACTTTAGAACGCAGGCTAAAATTACATTATTCTCTGTGATTTTTAGTGGTATTGTAGCGTTATTATTAGCTCATAATGGATTTGGTGTTTGGGCGTTAATTATTCAAACTGTTGTCTTATCATCAGTAAGATGTGTTATTTTTTGGTGTGTTATTCGTTGGAGACCAACTGGACACTTCAAATTACCATTACTGTTAGAGCACTTAAATTTTGGATATAAATTGCTACTTGGTAATATCGTTGATGTAGCATATCGTTATATGTTCAATTTAGGTATCGGTAAGTTTTACTCTGTTACTGATTTAGGTTTCTATAACCAAGCTACGAAATTGACAGAAGTTCCATCAATGACAATAACATCGGTTGTGCGCCGAGTTAACTATCCTATTATTAGTAAGTTAAGAAATAATGATAAATGTTATTTTGGTAATTTAATCAATATTGCATCTTATATTGTTAGTGTTTATTTACCTGTAACGTTATGGCTGTCATTTAATTCGCATGATATTATTTTGAAGCTACTAGGTGAGCGTTGGGTTGGTGCTAGTTTATTTTTGTCCATATTATCCCTCGCTTTCTTTGTAGTACCATTATCTAATTTGTTTGGAAATATATTATCAGTTGAAGGACGTACTGATTTATATTTAAAGATAAGATTATCAGTTAAATTAATTCTTGGTATTATATTTGTTTCAATCCATTCTTATGGTATTCATGTAGTCTTGTATTTCATGATTTTTGCCACTGTATTTGAATGGTTTGTTAACATTATAATTTCTTATAAATATTTTAAGTTTCCAGTTTTAAAATATTTTAAGAGATTAGTTATGATTATGATACCTATCATAATTTCAAGCTTTATAGTTAATTATTATATTAATATCGATTCAATTATTATCGATCTAGCAGTAAAGCTAGTGGTAAGTATGATAGTTCCTGCTGCTATTTTATTAATTTTATCAAAAGAAAAAGTGTAATTACTGCGTTGTTAATTGTTTTTTGTTATTGAACTGGTTTTATTATGACACAAAAAAGTATAGATTTATTTATTGATGCAATAAGGAAAGGCGGCGCTGAACGTGTTTGCGTTAATTATGCAAATTATTTAGCTGACAATAATTATAAAGTACGTATTGTTCTTTTTAGAGAATATGAAGATTCTTATATTAATCTTTTAGATGAAAGAATCGAATTGGTTTATTTGCATTGTCATAATGCATCTTCAATGCTGAAAAAGATAAAAGCAACAAACTTTACTTTTGCTAGTACTGTAATTACATTTAATCATCAAATATCAATTGCATTATGGTTTTATCGTCGATTTATTAATAAATCACCATTTAAGCTAATTGCTCGTAATGTGAATTATCTTAGTCGAGATTTACATATTCGTAAAAATTCGATCAAGAAATTCGTTACAATTTTATTGACCAAATTAGTTTATAGAAATATCGATTATTATATTGCTCAATGTAATGATATGAAAGATGACATGGTAAGTTATCTTTCTATTCCAGAAGATAAGATAACGGTTATATATAATCCTGTATCAACAAGTATTTTCAAACAGCCTAATGTTGAAAAAGATATTGATCTATTATTTGTTGGTCGTATAAAAAAACAAAAAGGACTTGATTATCTTGCTAGTGTAATTGATCTTGTTTCACAGAAGAGAAAGATTAAAGTAACTATTATTGGTACAGGTGATCTTGAAACAGAGCTTCAGCATAATTTAGATGATATTAAACAGCGTAATAATGTTGAAATTGAACGTATTTTAGCAACGGATGATGTTAATAATTATTATAACCGCTCTCGTATTACGATTCTAACCTCTTTATATGAGGGGTTCCCAAATGTTTTAGCTGAATCATTAACGGCAGGAACGCCTGTTGTTTCTTTTGATTGTCCAAGTGGTCCTGCTGAAATTATTGAGAATGGTATTAATGGCTATTTAGTTCCATGCTTTGATTGCAATGAGTTTTCGCAAAAAGTGCTCTCTCTTTTAGATGATAATCAATTATCTGATATTAGATACTTTAATAGTGACAAGAGCTTTAATTTGCTTGAACAAGTTATAAAAGACTAACTCCATATTCAAATTAAGACATTATATAAAGATAATATTAAACTAAATGAGAATAACATGAAGAAAGTTGTAATATTTGAGTTTTTTACAGGCAATATCGCAGGCGCACAAAAGGTAACATTAAATATCATTCCGATGTTAAAGAAGACATATGATGTCGTCATCTTTCAACGTCAAAATAATACATTGTATAGTGATACAGTGAAAGAGTTTGGTGAGACTAAAAGAATTCCATGTGAATCGTTATTTACAAAGGTTTTTGGTACTGGTCGTTTTGAGGGAACAAAAAAAACACTAATGGATAAAATTTATTTTATTCTTAATGTTTTGTTTTTTAATGTTTTCTCTCTTTTTCATGTGATTAAAGAAAAACCTGACTACACATATACCTATGATCCTCGTGGTTTTGTATTATCTTGTTTATTGCTCAAGTTGACTAAAACAAAAGTTATTTGGCATCTGCATAGTAAGTTAAGTTGTTCAGATAAAATATCTAAAATAATGATGTCTTTTGTTGATGAAATTATCGTTCCATCTCAAAATATCAAAGACTCGTTGCCAGCAGATGATAAGGTAAAGGTTATTTATAATGGCTTTGATCTTAAGCGTGAAATAGCGAAAAATCCAGTTGCTGATGAACTGAACTTATCATTCGTTGGCAGCTTAGTTGCTCATAAAGGGCTTCATAATATATTATTAGCTTTAAAAGATATTGACCATTCCAATGTTAAACTTCACGTTTATGGTTCATATGCTCATTCTAACCCTTTACTGAATTATGAAGACTATATAAGTAGTATTATTTCTGAAAATGCACTACAAGATAAAGTTATATTTCATGGTTGGTGTTCGAATGTTATACCTGAAATAATGAAGTCAGATTTGTTAATTTTCCCGTCAGTGATAAATCAAACCTTATCATTTAAAGGCGAAACAATGAAAGTTAATTCCAGTGAAGCATTACCAACAATTGTAATTGAAGCACTTAGTGTTGAAACACCTGTTGTTGCGGTAAATACCCCTGGAATTTCAGAGATTGTAGTTGAAAAATCAGATGGTATTATTATTGATGAGTCAGAACCTTCATTAATTGCTAATGCAGTTAATGAGATTATTGCGAATCAAAAGAGTTATTGTCCTGATAGTAAACTAATTATTAATAAATTTAGTTTAGAAGAAATGCAACAACATATATACGATACGTTTAACTAATGTTATCTACTTTGTTATAGATACAATATTAACCAATTGTTGAATTAATTAAAATAATCGCTGCACTTTAATATAAGCAGCAATAATTCAATAATATATGTAGATACATGATTTTTTAATTTATTATATTTAATCAGTATTAAAGAAGGAGCTTGATTGCTGATTATTTTTAATCATATGCAACTTTATTATTTACGATTTTATCGTGTTTAATAAAGAAAGGGTTTTTAATGAAAAATAGCTTTTTACGACGTCGCATCTTTGAACTTCGTGCAGGTGTAAAAGATTTAGTATGGGGAATTAAAAACCCTGAATCTTTTAAGCGAAAAAATACACTTAGTCCAATAATGGGTAGGTTTTCATCTTATAAATTTGAGTTGCTTTCTGGTGTTAAATCGGATGACTATCTTTCTGATGCATTTTACTTTAATCAGGTTGAAGGCAAAATAAACAACTTTGAGTTAAGTGATTATTTTAACCATAAAGGTTACCTACCTTTTATTCTGCAATCAAATGCGATTCCATTATTGTTTAATTACATTTCTGGTATCGTTTATGATGGTGACGATAATATTGTAGATGCTAGCACGATTGCTGAAAAATTACGTAATGACCCTGTTAATGATGAATTCGTCATTAAGAGAAGTGTTGGTACAGGCGGCGGTGAAAGTGTTGAAATCGGCAATGCTGAGAAAATTATTCCATTTTTTAACCTTTATCGTAAAAAGAAATATGATTTTGTTATTCAGCCCCTGGTTAAACAGCATGATAAATTAGCTGAGTTTAATCCATCATCGCTCAATACAGTGCGAATTATGACATTGGCATATGACGGTGAAGTTCATCATGTTTCAAGTATGGTGAAAATGGGCGGCCCTGGTGGCAGAATTGATAATGTCAGTGCTGGGGGTCTATGCATTGGTATTAAAAATGACGGTTCATTAACAACTTTTGGTTTTGACTGTTACCTTAATAAAACTACTTTGCACCCGCAGACTCAGCTTGAGTTTCCTGGTAACTATGAAGTGCCTTACTTTAACGAAATGGTTGATGTAGTGAAAGAAAAGCATCAACTATTTAAGAGTCATGGCATTATTTCATGGGATGTGAGTGTTGATAATAGTGGTTACGTTACTATTGTTGAATGTAATACAGCATGGAGTGGATTAGAGTCACATCAAGCATTTCATGGCCCTGTATTTAAACAACACATGTCATATATAAAGAATATTAATTTATAATATTAGATAGAATTATTGAGTGATGAATAAATTATGTTTTTTGATAAACATTTAGTCTTATCATGGTTTATTTATCCTGAATTTAGAAAATAGCTCAAATTATTAGTTAATTTATTGGAAGGTAAATGCTTATAATGGTTAACACTTAATAGCGAGTTGTTATTGTATTTGTAATCAATTAATGACATTAAATAAAGTAGATTACGTTTATAGATGTGTTGGCTATTATTCGTATTTCATATGTTTTATTGGTGTCATTATTTTCATACATTAATTCAATAGTGACTTTGAGATATTAATTGAAAATGACCTGTGTATAATGCAATGCTTTTCATTACACTAATAACATTGTTATATAAGGCTTATAAATGAAAGATAGCTTTGCTCGTCGGTTTGCTTATGAGATTTTGGCAAATGCTAGATATATCAAATATGGTATTAAAAATCCAAAATCTTTAAAATGTAAAAATATGCTAAGTCCATTGACGGGACGTTTTTGGAGTCACCGTTATCAAAGTGCTTGCGGTATTGAATCAGATAAATATTTATCTGAACCTTATTTTTACAATAATCTAGAAGCAAAAGTTAACGATTTTGGTCTGAATAAATTTTTTGACCATAAAGGTTATATCTCAAATATCCTTAATAGTAATACAGTGTTAACAATTGCTAATTGCATTGCTGGTACTATTTACGATAGTAACAATGACGTTATTGAGTTTAATGATTTAGTATCATATCTAGAACAAGCTCCAGCTGGTACGGAGTTTGTTATTAAACGTAGTATTGGTACCGGTGGCGGAAATGGTGTTGAAATTGGTGCCGCAAATCATATTGTTCCATTTTTAACTACTTATTTTAATGCTAAATATGACTTTGTAATTCAACCAGTTATAACTCAACATGATGATCTGGCTATTTTTAACCCGTCATCTATTAATACAGTGAGAGTGATGAGTTTTGCTTACCATGGCAATGTGTATCCTGTTTCAACAGTATTAAGAATGGGTAATGGTGGCCGTATCGATAACTCTGCTGCCGGTGGTATATCCATTGGTGTTGATAGTAGTGGTAAATTGCGTGACTTTGCAATCGATCATGACTTTAAGAAGTATTATCAACATCCAGGAACATCGATTAAATTTTCAGATGGTTACAGCATTCCTTATTTTAATGAGTTATTAGAACTTGTTAAAAATAAACATAAATGTTTAAAAAGCCACGGTATAGTTTCATGGGATTTAACAGTTGATAATGACGGTAGAATGTCAGTTATTGAATATAATGCAGGTTGGGGTGAAATTAACTTCCACCAAGCAAATAATGGTCCCATATTTAAAAATCATATTGAATATATAAAAAGCATTAATAAGTGAGGGTGTAAAGTGGAAAGTCTAGAATTTAGATTGTTCTCAAAGATCATCTCTAAAATACCAATTAAAACTCGATTACAGATATTATTTTTTCGAAAATTTAAGCGATTTATCAATTTTGATAATCCTCGGACATATAATGAAAAAATTCAGTGTAAAAAGATAGCCGATCGTAATGAACTATTAACGATTGGTGCTGATAAAATAAAAGCGAAGGATTTCGTTAAAGGAATTGTTCCGGAATTATATCTACCAAAAATGTTATGGGTAGGTGATTCACCGGAGTCGCTTGATGATTTAGATTTATCAACATTACCAGAAGATTACGTATATAAAGCTAACCATACCAGTCAGACGATTGAAATTATTCGTCATGGTAATCATCTTAGTAAAGATAAGATGAAATCGTTAGCAAAGGATTGGCTTAAAAAAGATCAATCTGGTGCGCTTGGTGAATGGGCATATGAAAACATTCCACCAAGAGTATTTATTGAAGAATATCTTGAGTTTAATGGTCATGAACCTGATGACTATAAATTGTATGTATTTAATGGCAAAGTTGGCTTCATTCAGTTAGATTCTGGTCGTTTTACAAGCATGACCCGCAATCTTTATGATGCTAATTGGGAAGAGCTAGGGTTTGAGTATCATCATCCTCGCCGTCACCCAGCGCCACCTAAACCAGAATTTATAGATGAGATGATCCGCATCGCGGAAAAAATTGGTCAACATTACGATTTTGTTCGAGTCGATTTATATTTCTACGAAGGAAAAGTAACGTTCAGTGAACTGACGATGTATTCAGCATCTGGATTTTTAACTATGCCTGATGATTGGGATTTAAAAATCGGTGATCTGTGGACACAAAATTATAAGGTGAAATAATGAAATATTTAGTGACAGGTGCTGCTGGTTTTATTGGCGCAAAAGTAAGTGAAGAATTATTAAAGAAAGGCCATGATGTTGTTGGTATTGACATCGTCAATGATTATTATGACGTTGCGTTAAAAGAATCACGCTTAGCACCGCTGCTAAAAGACAGTAAATTTGTCTTCAAGAAAATTGATATTGCACATTCTCAAGATGTTCTAGATTTATTTGCTGCCGAAAAATTTGATCGTGTTGTTCACCTTGCGGCTCAAGCAGGTGTTCGTTATTCGATTGAAAACCCAATGGCGTATGCTGATAGTAACCTTGTAGGCCACCTTAATATTTTAGAAGGTTGTCGTCATAATAACGTTGCTCACCTTGTTTATGCATCATCAAGTTCTGTATATGGTCTGAATGCAAAAACACCGTTCTCAACTTCAGATACTGTTGATCACCCTGTATCACTTTACGCAGCAACTAAAAAATCTAATGAGTTAATGGCTCACTCGTACTCACATTTGTACAATATGCCAACCACTGGATTACGTTTCTTTACTGTTTATGGTCCTTGTGGTCGTCCAGACATGGCACCTTTTATTTTCACTAAGAAAATTCTAGATGGCGAAACGATTGATATTAATAACAACGGTGATATGTGGCGTGATTTCACTTACATCGATGATATTGTTGAGGGTGTTATTCGTATTGCTGATGTGATCCCTGCGCGTAATGATGATTGGACTGTTGAAGAAGGCACGCCAGCATCAAGTTCAGCACCATACAGTGTTTACAATATCGGTCACGGTAGCCCAATTAATTTAATGGACTTTATTAAAGCTATTGAAACTGAATTAGGTATTGAAGCGACTAAGAACTTCCGTGGCATGCAGCCTGGTGATGTTTACCAAACGTATGCAGATACGCAAGATTTATTCAAAGCTACTGGCTATACCCCTAAGGTCGGTGTGAAAGAAGGCGTTGCGAACCTCGTTCGTTGGTATAAAGAATTTTATAATAAGTGATCCCATGGCAAAGATAGCTATATCAGCCAATACGAGTTGGTATTTATATAACTTTAGAAAGAACACTATATTAGCGTTAATCGAAGCCGGCCACGTTGTAACGGCGATTGCACCTCGAGATGATTATTCAATAAAACTTGAACAATTAGGGGCACGATTTATTCACATTGATATTGATCAAGGTGGTACAAATCCGATTAATGATGCAAAAACGTTTTTTGCTTTTAATGCTATTTTTAAAGCTGAAAAGTTTGATGTTGTTTTAAACTTTACACCTAAAAATAATATTTATGGCACAGTTGCAGCATCAAAAAATGGCACCAAAGTCATTAATAATATCGCTGGTTTAGGTATTATTTTCATTGATGAAAATATGACTGCCAAAATAGCACGCCGATTATATAAATTTAGTCAGCGTCGTGCTGATAAAATCTTCTTCCAAAACGAAGATGATCGCGGGTTATTTATCGATAATAAGCTGGCGGATATTTCAAAGACGGATCGCTTACCAGGCTCTGGTGCTGATCTCTCGCGTTTTGCAATATCACCAGCCGCAGATGATGGTGTAGTGAGCTTTTTATTAGTGGCACGTATGCTTTATGACAAAGGTATCGGCCATTATGTTGAAGCTGCTCGTGAATTGAAGCAACGTTACGGCGACAAAGTACAATTCAATTTACTTGGCTTTCTAGATGTGAATAATCCTTCAGCTGTATCACGCGCAGAGATGCAAGTATGGGTTGATGAAGGTATTGTTAATTATCTTGGTTTTTCAGACACTGTTGAGGAAGAAATCGCGAAAGTTGATTGTATGGTATTGCCATCGTTCTATCGTGAAGGTGTCCCTAAATCATTACTTGAAGCCGGTGCAATGGGTAAACCAATAGTGACAACGGATAACGTTGGTTGTCGCGAAACGGTTGACCATGGCGTTAATGGTTATCTTTGCCAGACACGTTCAACCGCAAGCCTTGTAGAAATGCTCACTAAAATGATTGAGCACACTCATCAAGAACGTCTTGATATGGGGTTAGCAAGTCGCCAGAAAGTCGAAAATGAATTCGATGAAAAAATCATAATTAATAAATATCTAACGGCTATTGAAAGCATTATCTAAGAGAGATTTCATGAAAATTACTATTGCAGGTACAGGCTACGTAGGTCTGTCAAATGCCATGCTATTGGCACAAAACAACGAAGTTATTGCTGTCGATATTATCGAAGAAAAAGTAAACCTTCTTAATAATAAAAAATCACCGATTGTTGATCGTGAAATTGAATATTTCCTAGAAAATAAAGATCTTAATTTTGTTGCAACACTTGATAAGCAAATGGCTTACCAAGATGCAGAATACGTTATCATCGCAACACCAACTGATTATGATACAGTAAATAACTACTTCAATACTTCTTCTGTAGAAGCCGTTATTCAAGATGTGTTAGCGATTAACCCTGATGCAGTAATGATTATTAAATCAACTGTGCCAGTAGGTTACACTAAAGAAGTTAAAGAAAAGTTTGGCTGCGATAATATTATCTTCTCACCTGAATTCTTACGTGAAGGCCGTGCATTGTACGATAACCTTTATCCATCACGTATCATCGTTGGTGAACAAAGCGAGCGCGCAACAGTTTTTGCTGGCCTTTTACAGGAAGGCGCGATTAAAGAAGATATCGAAGTATTGTTTACAGACTCAACAGAAGCTGAAGCGGTTAAATTATTCTCAAACACATATTTAGCAATGCGTGTTGCTTACTTCAACGAGTTAGATACTTACGCAGAAACTAACAATCTAAATGCACGTCAAATCATTGAAGGTGTTGGCTTAGACCCACGTATTGGTAATCACTACAATAACCCATCATTTGGTTACGGTGGTTACTGCTTACCAAAAGACACTAAGCAATTACGTGCTAACTATAAAAATGTACCGAATAGCATTATTGGTGCGATTGTAGATGCTAACACAACACGTAAAGACTTTATTGCTGATTCGATTATTGGTCGTAATCCAAAACGCGTAGGTATTTACCGCCTTATCATGAAGTCTGGCTCAGATAATTTCCGCGCTTCAAGTATTCAAGGTATTATGAAGCGTATCAAAGCTAAAGGTATTGAGGTTGTTATTTACGAACCAGTACTTGATGACGCTGAATTCTTCCACTCTAAAGTGGTTAAAGATTTGAATCAATTTAAGCAAGAGTGTGATGTTATTGTTTCTAATCGTATGGCTGAAGAATTAAGTGATGTAGCTGATAAAGTTTATACACGCGATATATTCCAAGAAGATTAATAACAACGTTCAATGAGTTTTAATTTTATTATTATCTCAAGTAATTAATCAGCGCAAATAATGAAACAATAGGGGAGTAATGGTTCGCTATTATATTCTCTATTGTTTCTTTTTATATGCGAGTGTATCCAATTTAAAAAAGTGTTTGTTATGTTTACTGGATATTGTTTTATCTTTATCTCATCATTAATATTTTTATTTATAATGAGAGTTGTCGCACAAGTTGTTGGTTTAGTTGATAAACCTAATGCTCGAAAACATCATAAGGGTGCAATTCCTTTGGTGGGTGGTATTTCTATTTTTGCTGCTATTTCAGTTACCTTCTTGTCATTTCTTCCTCATACACGTGATTTATATTTATATTTAAGCTGTGCTCTAGTGCTAATTATTCTTGGTGCATTTGATGATCGTTTAGATATAAGTTTTAAAATACGATTAATTGTTCAAGCTGCTATTTCTATCGCCATGATAGTAATTGGTGGTCATAGCCTGCATAACCTTGGTTTTTTAATGGGCAGTGAAACAATTCAATTGTCTGTATTTACAAGTTATATTATTACGGTTATCGGTGTTATTGGTGCAATCAATGCATTTAACATGGTAGATGGTATTGATGGTTTATTAGGCGGATTAGCGGCAGTAACTATCGGTTCGATGGGCGTTGTATTCTACCTATCTGGTAATACCTATTTAGGCACAGTGTGTGGCTTGATTGTTACAGCAATCATTCCTTACATTATGCTTAACTTAGGCATTCCATTTGGATCAAAAGCAAAAGTCTTTATGGGTGATGCCGGTAGTATGTTTATCGGTTTTACGGTGGTATGGTTATTGATTAAAGCGACACAAGATCCAGAATCATACGCTTTTAAACCAGTTACAGCATTATGGTTGATTGCGATTCCATTGATGGATATGGCGACAATTATGATTCGCCGTATTCGTAAGGGTCAATCACCGTTTAAACCAGACCGTGAGCACTTACACCATATATTCCAACGTCTTGGATTATCATCTCGTCAGACGTTACTGACCATCTGTGCGATGGCATTAAGTTGTTCTGTTATTGGCCTGTGGAGTGATTACGCAGGTGTTGCTGAGTCAACCATGTTCGTTGCTTTCTTAGTGATGTTCGTTTGTTACTTTGCTGCGATTAGTCATATTTTCCGTATTGTTGCTTTTGTACGTAACATCCTCGGTCTGAAGACACATAAATCGACATCTAAATAATTAGATAATAATGTTACAGATACAAAAAAGGCCGAGTAATCAACGATTACTCGGCCTTTTTTTATGCTGTTTATCCACTTGTTCGTATAACTTAACTCATAACTGGACTATAAACAGCAGATACAAAAACGCCTCAGCAAAATAAATTGCTAAGGCGTTGATAAATATGGCGCTCCCTGCTGGAGTCGAACCAGCGGCCTTCCCCTTAGGAGGGGGACGCTCTATCCATCTGAGCTAAGGAAGCATGTGCACAGTATACGCGAAAATGCACAGAGGTTAAGAAAATAGTATTATTGATTCAACTGCTTGGTCAGTAAATCGCCAGGTTGAATGCTTGAAGCCAATTGTGGCTGGTTAACTCGTAGCTCTGCTGATTTTTCATAGACACGATCGACAGTGAGTGTAATGGCTGTTGCAACCATTCGGTTACGTGGAATCCCTTTCTGATCGATAAAACCCGCGCTATGCCATAACTTAAGTTGATCACCATTACGCACACCGTGCACACGACCAACATTAATTTGCGCTACTCCCTGATGAATATTAATGATTTCAGGTAAGCTTGCTCGACACGACAACGCACTTTCAATATCAAGCATCATATTTTGAGTAATACGCTGAATGCTTTGTCCATAAGGTGATACCCAAAAGCGAGCAGTTTTAGTATCAACATGACTGGTGCGTGCAAACGGCCACAAGCCAATATCTCGATAACTATTTTGATAAATCATCTCACCGGTTTTGCCATCCATAATATCTAAGTTGACTGCAAACTGGCGATTAATAGTATCAGCTTGTAATGCGTGATCATCGACAGTGGCTGAAAGATCGGTGATCTCGCCACTGATCAAATATTGGGCGTCATTATCTTCCGCAAGCATCATCATCGCATCAGCATGATTGGCACTAAAAGGAACTTGTGTCATCCCCGTGACTAAAAAACTTTGCGAACGTTGCTGAATATTTTTTTTCAGCACTTTTGAGAAATCATCACCTAATTGATAAATACTGCCCATTGCCGCTTGTTGAGGCTCTGCCAGTGAAAATCGACCCAGTAATAATCCTTTCTTATATTGTACCTTGTGGCAACTTTTTGCCGATGGGTAAATATCTATTCTGGCAGTGACATACATTTTGCCGCCAGCCTGTTTTTGTTCCAGCACGCTAATATGCCGAATTTCATTGCCACTAAAGCGGTATTGTTGTCGATCTTGTTGCAAATAACTTTTGAGTAACGGCAAACTGGCTATCTCACCTCCAGTGAAGGTCATTGCTTGAAATACGGCGTTCTCTAAGGCATTAACACGTGCTGTCGCTTTACTTTCAAGGATCGTTGCCTCACCTGTTACTTGTACCCATTGCGCATGACTAGCGTTTGAGAGCAATAACCACAGGCCACTCAAACAGATTGCTATTTTTTTATTCATAAAAGACCAGTTTAGGTATGTTTTTTGCTTTAATCGAGACATAGCTGCAAAGGAATGCAAAGAGTGTTCCCAATTGGTGGTTATTATTAAAGAAATTGTGTTCGTGAACGATATCTTCTTTATCACGCGTATCGAGAGTGGCAAAAAATGAACAATATTATACTGGTGATGTGCGCGCTGTTAGTGACAGCCTGTGCAGCTCCGCAAGTTTATAACGGCAAACAACAATTTTCCTCAGCAGGGTACTCATTAACAACAACGCCACGTCATACCGTTGATTATTTTGTTGAAGGCCTGACAAATCAGTTAATTGAATCGAATCAATATTTAACTGCAAGCACTCCTTTAGCTGTAACATCGTTTGTTGATCTGCAAGATATGGGAGCAACTAACTGGCTTGGTAATGTTGTCAGTGAAAACTTCATGTTTCAGATGCAGCAGCGCGGCTTTACGGTGGTTGATTACAAATCAACGGGAGTGATTAAGGTTACTCGCAACGGCGATTTTAGTATCAGCCGTAATTGGCAAGAATTATCGGGCCAACAACCGGTTGATTATGTGCTTACCGGCACCATGTTACGTCAAAGTGGTGGCGTATTAGTAAATGCGCGTATTATTGGCATGCGTTCGCACGTCGTGATTGCCACAGCTCAAGGTTTTTTACCAGCAGATCGTATCGGGCGTGATTTAGATTTCATGAATAAGATTCAACTTCGCAACGGTGTGATTATGCGCACTGAACAACAACAGACCACGACTAATAATGTGGTATTACGACCTTAAGGATAAGCGCGATGACGAAATGGCTAACAGTAATGTTATTGGTCGTAGTATCAGGATGTTCAACCTCAAATAATGGCCTTAATTCAAATTTAACCCACAGTAATGAACTAGTCTCAGCAGTTGGTTATGCATCTATCAGTGAGCAAAATGGTCGTACTCAAGAAGAAAAAAGTTTACGTGCCATGCGTGCATCAAAGCTTGATGCTTACCGTGAGCTATCTGAGCAAATATATGGTCTTCGCATATCGGCGACCACGTCACTATCTAACCAACAATTAGGCCCTGAAACCACTGATGGTGCGGTTGATGGTATTATTCGTGGTGCAAAGGTGATTCGTAGTTACCCTGTGGGCGATAGTTACGTGACTGAAATGGAATTAAATTTAGGTTTAATGGAACGTATGAAGCAACACGGTGAAGTGTTTCATGTTCCTAATAATCAGCAAGTTATGTTTTAATCGTTATGCTTTTAGGTTGGTGCCTAATGAACGTACATTTTGCGCCTTACCATCACAATTATAAGTCATTTGATGACGGCCGCGACTTTGTTGAAATAGGTTATTAAGCTTATGAAAACTTAATTGCGCCCGTTGTAAGACTTCACCATTGATATCGTTACGCTGCTTACATAAGGTCACTAATTGTTGAATATGCTCAACCTGTTGACTGAGTAAAGCATCCTCTTGCAATTGCTGGCGCTGAGGGTGATTGGCAATCAGGTAATCGTGTTGTTGAACACTATTAATAATCGCAAGTTTTTCTTTGGCAAACTGTTCTATTTCTAATGCGCGTCGATGCGCAATCGCTGTTTTCTCTTGGTTGAGTAATTCAGCAAGTGATACCAAAGCTGTTTGTTGTAGCTCAAGCAATTGCTCAATAGTATGTTTCATGACCAAGATCCTTACAGTGAATACGCAATAACATTAATTGTCTTAAAGACCATTAAGTTCATCTTCAAATTTAATCATATTGTTGGCAAGTTTGTCGGCATCAATAGTATAACTGCCATTAGCGATGGCTTGTTTGATTTGATCCACTTTTGCAGAATCAAAGCTGGTTTCAGCGGCTAATTGTTGATGAATTTGACCAACAGCTTTGCCTTGAGAGCTTAATGAGACCGCATCGTGTTGTGGTTCAATCGCTGTTGGAGCGGTATTTTCTGCTGCCGTTTTCTGAGTATTAACTGTACGGCTAGTGTTCAGTGGTTGCCCGCCACGTAAATGATCAATGCTTGTCATAATATTGTACCTGTCGATGTCAATGGTTATAGTCAGTTATCGACGTATAGACTTCAAACTTTAGCTTTTTTTGTGCGTTAACGCCAAAATTTTATGGTGTTGGGTATTGAGGTGAATGGTCATCAGTTGATGGTTGACTTAATACTTCACAGAGACTTCACCAACAGCAGTAATGACGCCATCAATAATGCGTTTTGATTTAGTGTTTTGGACTCGAATCTCATCACCTATCGCGCCATCAGATAATGCTTTTCCCGCTGTAACAATCGCTAACCCTGACTGACCGGCACGAATTAAAACACTGTCATTACGGCATACCAGGCAAATATCGTTTGCTTGAATCACCTCACCCGCTTTTACCGTTCGCTTTACTTTAGAACCAATAATTTGCTGTGGATCAGTAAAGCTAATGCCACGCTGAAAGCGACTCTCTACCATCGCAATTTTGAGGTTAGCGGCACTGAGTAGTGCGCCACGGCCTAAATGGGCAGTGGCAATCACTTGTGGCAAGGTTTGTTGAACACTAACAGGAACATATAATTGCCAATTTTCAGTTTTGCAGCGCACTAAAACGGTGACATTACCCGCTAATGTTTGTTTACCTGGCGTCGATGCTTGCAGTTGGCTACTACAAACCGGAAACCGTAATCGTGAATCGAGTTTTGCTGCGGTGACCTTAATACTGCCAAATTCGGGCTGTATTAAGGTCTGTTTTATATGGCTGACAGCGGTTTGTTGAATAAGCGCGTGCTGAGAGAGTGGTGTCGCATGAATATTTCCACTAAAGCTCAGCAGTAAACTGCCGATAATCATGCAAACTAGATCTAAATATCGATGAGTGATCACGGTGTCATATTCTCTGTCGGTGTTAGAAAATCAGTAGTTAGACGACATATCATAAGTAATTATTCATAAAATTGCTTGTATTGGTCAGATTAATATTCTTGAGCAGGGAGCTATTTCACATGTCAGGTCTTTTAGATTCCGTTAATCAACGTACTCAGTTGGTTGGCCAAAATCGATTAGAGTTACTTACGTTTCGGCTCAATCGACGCCAGCGCTATGGCATTAACGTCTTTAAAGTAAAAGAAGTTTTACAATGCCCTAAATTAACCGCGATGCCTAATTTGCATCCGTTTGTGAAAGGGGTGGCTTATATTCGTGGCCAAACCATTTCAGTGATCGATATTAGCCTTGCAATTGGTGGTCGGCCTGTTGAAGACATCAGTAAGTGCTTTATTATTATTTCGGAATTTAACCGTTCGGTGCAGGGGTTTTTAGTCTCAGCGGTTGAGCGGATTGTTAATATCAATTGGGAAGCTATTTTACCGCCGCCACAAGGGGCTGGGCGAAGTAATTACCTTACCGCGGTCACTGAGATTGACAATGAGCTGGTGGAAATTCTTGATGTCGAAAAAATTCTTGACCAAATATCCCCAGCAGATACCCGCTTATCAACTGAGCTACTTGATGAAATTAATCTGATTACACCGACGGTAAAAACTGTGTTAATTGCAGATGATTCCATGGTCGCACGTAAGCAAGTTCAGCGAGCCATTGAATCTATTGGCTGTGATTGTATTTGTGTTAAAGATGGCAAGGAAGCGTTGAATACATTACAAGCTATGGCTGCTAAGGGCAGTATTTATCAACAATTAGCGCTGGTTATTTCTGATATCGAAATGCCTGAAATGGATGGCTATACCTTAACGGCGGCTATTCGTGGCGATCAAGCCTTAAAAGATTTACATATTATTTTGCACACCTCTTTGAGTGGCGTCTTTAATCAAGCAATGATAGAACGAGTAGGAGCTAATGCTTTTATTCCTAAATTTAATCCTGATGAACTTGGGCAAGCGGTTAAAAATGCCATGATACCTATTGTCAGCACACCTGCTTCTGAAAATACGCCAGCTTAATCACCAATAAAAATCGATGTGTAGTAATAATATAACAATAATAAAGAGCAATTAATGACAACATTAACGGTAAATGATCAAGATTATCATGACTTTTGTCATTATCTTGAAGCGCAGTGTGGCATTGTTTTAGGGGACAATAAACAGTACTTAGTTCGTAGTCGTTTAAGCCCGTTAATTAAACGTTTTGGTATGCAGTCTTTATCTGAGCTGTTGCAACTGACACTTAGTGGACGCAATCGTGAAGTGCGAGTGGCCGTGGTGGATGCAATGACAACCAATGAAACGTTATGGTTTCGTGATGGCTATCCTTATACGGTGTTAGCTGACAAGGTGCTGCCAGAGCTAGCAGCCAAAAGAAGGCCATTTAAAATATGGTCAGCGGCAAGTTCGTCAGGTCAAGAACCATATTCAATTGCGATGACCATTTTAGAACAGCAACAAAAACGACCAGGGTTATTGCCAAATATTCAGATCACAGCGACGGATATTTCCCAAACCATGCTCGATATGTGTCGAGAAGGGGTGTATGACCAGCTAGCGTTAAGTCGAGGTTTATCTGCGGCGCGTAGAAAACTATTTTTTGAAGCTCATGCTAGTGGCGGCATGATGATCAATTCGCGAGTGAAGCAATTGGTTAGTTTTCGTACGCAGAACTTAAAAGAAAGTTATGTTTTATTGGGTAAATTTGACGTGATATTTTGCCGCAATGTATTAATTTATTTTTCTGCAGAAACCAAAATCAAAGTGCTTAATCAATTAGCGGCGAGTTTAAACCCAGGCGGATATTTATTTTTAGGTGCATCAGAATCGTTAACCGGATTGTGCGATAAATTTGAAATGGTACGCTGTAACCCGGGTATCATTTATAAATTAAAATAAGAGTAAGAGTGGGGAGGTTTGAGAGTTTGAGTTTTCGAGTTTTCGAGTTTTCGAGTTTTCGAGTTTTCGAGAGTTCGAGGATTTGAGTTTCGAGAGTTTGAGGTTTCGAGGTTCGAGGTTCGAGTTTTCGATATCTAAACTCAGTTGGAAAGATTGCTACTATATTATTAGCGATTAAGCTTTTCTCGCCACTCGCCACTCGCCACTCGCCACTCGCCACTCGCCACTCGCCACTCGCCACTCGCCACTCGCCACTCGCCACTCGCCACTCGCCACTCGCCCCTTTTTCCTACCCTCTTTTCCATCTTGGCATTGTCCTTGCTTTACATCTGTTGTCATTGTGACTGTGAACAACACCGTAGAGGCAAAATATGTCGATTTCTTTTGATAAAGCATTAGGTATTCATCAACATACCGTTGGTGCTCGCGCCACCCGCGCCGAAACGTTGGCGAGCAACTTAGCCAATGTCAACACACCAGGCTTTAAAGCAAAAGATGTCGACTTTAGCCGCGTCTTACAATCGGCAACCTCAGGGGCAAATGTTGGCCTTAATCGTACCAATGGGCGGCATATTACTGCCTCTGGTGGTGCTAGCGGTGAACAGTTATATCGCGTACCTACTCAACCTGACAGCGGTGATGGCAATACAGTCGATGCGCAATTAGAACAAAACTTATTTATGCAAAATAGCATTGAATATCAAGCATCGTTAGACTTTTTAGGTTCTAAATTTAAGAACCTCACCAAGGCATTGAAAGGGGAATAATGAATGAGTTTATTTAATATTTTTAATGTTACCGGCTCTGCCATGAGTGCCGAGTCAGTACGACTCAATACCACTTCAAGTAACCTTGCCAATGCCAACAGTGTTAGTAGCTCTGCGCAAGAAACGTATAAAGCGCGCCATCCTATTTTTGCCGCAGCACTTGATAGCGCGTCTTATCAAGGCAGTGCCAGTGTACCAGTACAACTGCAAGGTATCGTTGAAAGCAACGAGCCATTAAGTGCTGAATATAATCCAGAGCATCCATTGGCAAACAGTGCGGGCTATATTTATAAACCGAACGTTAATGTGATGGAAGAAATGGCCAATATGATCTCAGCATCACGCTCTTACCAAAATAACGTTCAAGTTGCAGATGCCAGTAAGCAAATGCTAATGAAAACATTGCAGATGGGCAAATAAGCAAAGGAGCGAGTGTTATGACAACCATTAATGGCGCAGGGCAATCCCTTTCTTATCTTGACCAATTAAAAGGCATGCAAGATAAAAAAATTGCTGAAGAGCAACCGACAACGGGCACTAATCAATTAAAGCAAGATGATTTTTTATCGTTATTAACCAAACAATTAGCCCAACAAGATCCGTTTAAGCCCGTAGGTAATGATCAGATGATCGCCCAAATGGCCTCTTTTGCTACTGTTGATGGCATCAATAAAATGAATGAGCAATTTGGCTCACTCAATAGTGCTATGACATCTAACCAAGCACTGCAAGCATCATCGCTGGTCGGCCAAGATGTACTTATTCCAAGTGCGTCGGCGCTAAAAAGCCATGATGGTGAAATGGCGGGTATGGTGCGTATGCAACAAGGAGTCGATAACGCCATTCTACGGGTTGAAAATGAGCAAGGCGTATTAGTGAAAACCGTTACGCTTGGCGCAAAATCAGCCGGAGAGCATCCGTTTGCATGGGACGGCAAAGACGATGCAGGCAATGTGATGCCGCAGGGTAAATATAACTTCTCAGTATCAGGTAATGTTGGTGGTGAAAGCCAACAATTTGAAGTATTAACTCACGCTAATGTAAATAGCGTTTTACTGGGTAACAGCGACGGTAAAGTGATGTTAAACCTCGCTGGTGTGGCAAAACCTGTCAACCTCGCTGAAGTCTTACAAATTGGTAAAAGCGCCCAATCAGCGGCACCACTTAGTACACAACAAGGATAATTGAACTTATGAGCATGAATATCGCATTAAGTGGCTTGGGTGCTGCGCAAAAGGATCTAAACACCACCAGTAATAACATTGCCAACGCAAATACCTTTGGCTTTAAAGAGTCGCGGGCAGAGTTTGGCGATGTGTATTCAAATTCTATTTTCTCAAATTCTAAGACCACCACGGGTGGCGGTGTTCAAACCTCAACGGTGGCACAACAGTTCCATGAAGGTTCAAGTATTTATACCAATAACCCGTTAGATTTACGGGTATCTGGTGCCGGTTTTTTTGCGGTGGCTGATAACAAAAATGAAGCCGCCAACAGTAATCTAACTCGTAATGGCGCGTTTCAATTAAACAATGAAAATGAACTGGTTAACTCTGAAGGTAAGTTCTTATTAGGTTATCCAGTGAACCAAGATACTAATACGGTGGCTTCTTATGAGGCCAAGTCACTCAAAATTGATGATGTGTTTGGACAGCCAACGGCCTCTAAAAATATCAAAGTCTCTCTTAATTTACCTAATAGTGAGACGAAACCTAAAAGTCAGCCGTTTGATTTTAAGGATCCAGATTCATTTAGCCGTTCTACCTCATCAACCATTTATGATTCATTGGGTAAGCCATACAAAATGACCACTTATTATGTGGCAAAGTATGATCCTAATGCAGCGACTCCTGCGCTGCAGCAAGCCAATACATGGGAAGTTTATCAAACCGTGACCAATAACAATGGTGACGAAGTGGCGTTGGACGTCAAACCAGGATCATTGCCCGCTGCTTATATGACGGATCCAAAAGTGAGTCCGCATATTGGCTACATCATGAAATTTGATGCGAATGGGCAACTGCAGGCGGGTTCTCCAAATGAGATACCAATGGAAAGCTTTGCCGATGCCAAAATCGATGTTGGTGGTGCTGATATTAATCAGGCACTAACCATGAAATATGATGATCCGACTCAGTACGCCTCAGCATTTGAAGTACGTAAGTTTCAAGATGTTGATGGTGCAACAACGGGCTATTTATCCAAAGTTGATATCGATCCTGATGGCAATATCATGGCGTCTTACTCCAATGGTAAAGATTTAATCGTCGGTCGTGTGGCAATGGCACGGGTTGCCAATGAACAAGGGCTAACACAACTTGGCGGATCGCTATGGAATGCAACCCAAGAGTCAGGTGAAGTGGTGTGGGGAGATGCATCCCAAGGTTCATTTGGTGCTATCAAAAGCGGTACTCTAGAGCAATCAAACATTGATATGACTCAAGAGCTGGTGGATTTGATCAGTGCTCAGCGTAACTTCCAAGCCAGTTCTCGTGCTTTGGATGTTAATAACCAACTTCAGCAAAATATTCTTCAAATTCGTTAATTTAAAATGCGTTAATTATTATTAATTGCTCAACGCCACCGCTATCGGTGGCGTTTTTGTATGTTCAGCTCTCAGTTTCTGATCGTTGCTATTTTTTATTTATATCTTGGCGTAATTTTTGCTTTAAATCCGCTATTGAACAGAGGAGTGTCAAAAAAATGGATCGGGCGCTGTTTCTCGCCATGAGCGGGGCAAAACAAGATATGCAAGGTATGCGAGTCCATGCCAATAACCTTGCTAACGTCAGTACAACGGGCTTTCGGGCTGACTTACAACAAGCACGTAGTATGCAGGTGTTTGGTGAAGGCGTACCAAGCCGCGTGTTTACCATGGCTGAGCGTACTGGTAATGATTTTGCGCAAGGTTCAGTGATCAATACTGGGCGTGATCTTGATGTGGCTATTCAAGGTGATGGCTGGTTAGCTGTTCAAGATGCCAATGGTCAAGAAGGCTATACTCGTGCTGGGCATTTGAAAGTTGATCAAATGGGCATGCTGCAAAACAGCAATGGTCAGTTGGTACTGGGACGTAACGACAGTCCTATTTTTATTCCTCTACCGATCAATAAAATTGAAATAAGTAAAGACGGCACTGTGGCGGTATTACCCAAAGGCGCGCCGCCAGATACCATGGTGACGGTTGATCGCATTAAACTTGTAAAGCCTGATAATCGCAGTTTATTTAAAGATACTGATGGCTTATTTAAAGTGATTGGTAATCGTGATCCTTTAGATGCCGATGCTAGCGTCAATTTAGCCAAAGGCATGCTTGAAGGCAGTAATGTTAATGCCGTCGCTGAAATGACCAGCATGATTGATTTACAGCGTCACTTTGAAATGCAAGTGAAGTTAATGAAATCAGCCGAAGAAATGGATAAGTCTTCTTCTTCACTGATGCGTATCAGCTAATTACTAAAGGACGAGCAGCATGCATCCAGCATTATGGGTCAGTAAAACGGGTTTAGATGCCCAACAAACCAATATCTCAACCATTTCAAATAACTTAGCTAACGCCTCAACGGTTGGTTTTAAGAAAAGTCGCGCGGTTTTTGAAGATTTATTCTACCAAAACATTAATCAGCCTGGCGGTAAATCAACTCAAGATACCACTCTGCCAAGCGGCTTAATGTTGGGTGCGGGCTCAAAAGTAGTCGCAACCCAAAAAGTATTTACTCAAGGTAATACTCAAACCACCAATAATGCTATGGATATGATGATCGAAGGCGACGGTTTTTTCCAAGTATTACTGCCTGATGGCAATATTGGTTATACCCGTAATGGTCAATTTACCATTAATGATCAAGGTATTTTAGTCACCAGTGGCAGTGGCTACCCAGTGCAGCCTGAAATTGTGGTACCTGATAATGCAGTAGGTATTACTGTTGGTACTGATGGTGAAGTCTCAGCACGTATTCGAGATCAACAGGAAAACGAAGTTCTGGGGCAAATAACCACCGCTGATTTTATTAATCCCGCGGGTATGGAGCCGATCGGGCAAAACTTATTCTTACCAACGGGGGCGAGTGGCGATCCCCAAGAAGGCACGCCGGGTTTAGAAGGTTTTGGTTCTATTCGTCAATCGATGCTTGAAACCTCCAATGTTAATGTGACCGAAGAGTTAGTGAACATGATTGAAGCACAACGGGTTTATGAAATGAACTCAAAAGTGATCTCAACTGTTGACCAAATGCTAAGTTACGTTAATCAGCAATTATAACTCGATTGGTAAGGAACTTGCGGTGAAAACACACCAAAATCGTTATTGGCGTTGGAGCATTATTGCGCTGATTTGTGGATTAAGTGGTTGTATGTCGACCCCTGATACGGTTGGCAGTGATATCGAAAAAGCCACCACCAATGTTGATGCTGTTGAAGGTAAGCAACCGCAGTCAAAAAGCTTGATTGAGCGCTTGCGTGGCCGTGAAGATGCACAAATGAACGATCCGGCGTGGAACCCAGTACGACCACAACCTAAACCAGAGCACTATGCTACTGCAACCGGATCGTTATTTAATCAAGCTCAGGCGCAAGATTTATATGATGACACTAAGCCGCGTGGAATTGGTGATATTGTGACAATTTTGCTGGAAGAGAAAACCGCGGCTAAGAAAAGCGCCAGCTCTGATCTCGATAAAAAAACCGATCTTAATATGAAGCCGATTGATCTTGGTGGTAAGCCTGTCACTTTGCATGATTACACTTTGTCTTATGAGATGGCGAATAATAACTCTTTTGCCGGTTCAACCTCTGCCGATCAAAGTAACAGTATTAAAGGCTCGATCTCGGTTGAAGTGGTCGATGTGCTCAGTAATGGAAACTTGGTGATTCGGGGTGAAAAGTGGCTAATGCTCAATACTGGTGAAGAATATATTCGTGTTAGCGGCAATATTCGTCCCGATGACATAGATCAAGATAATACTATCGCCTCGACCCGTATTTCTAATGCACGGATTCAATATTCAGGCACTGGTGATAGACAAGACATTCAGCAGCAAAATTGGCTGTCACGCTTTTTTAATGTCGCTTTCTAAGCCTCACCTTAATTCGCAGCGGAGAATCGCTTGAAAATTTCGTCAATATGTATGCTAGCCTTGGCTTTATTTACCACCACTGTGCAAGCAGCACGGATCAAAGATGTCGCCGCCGTTGCAGGCGTGCGTAGTAACCAATTAGTCGGTTATGGATTAGTGGTCGGCTTACCCGGCACAGGTGAAACCACCCCGTTTACCGAGCAAACTTTTAATGCGATGTTGCAAAACTTTGGTATTCAATTGCCTGTTGGCACTAAACCGAAAACCAAAAATGTCGCCGCCGTTGCGGTGAATGCGACTTTGCCTGCGTTTACCAAGCAAGGTCAGACGATTGATATTACTGTGTCTTCGATTGGCTCTGCCAAAAGTTTACGTGGCGGCACATTATTACAAACGTTTCTTAAAGGTCTTGACGGTAAAGTGTATGCGATTGCTCAAGGCAGTTTAGTGGTCGGAGGCTTTAGTGCTGAAGGTGCTGATGGCTCTAAAGTGGTGGGTAATACTCCAACAGTGGGGCGAATCACCAATGGTGCGATGGTTGAACAAGAAGTATCAAACCCGTTTGGGCGTGGCGATTATTTAACCTTTAACTTGTACGAATCTGATTTTACTACCGCGCAACGAATGTCTGATGCGATTAATCAGTTTTTAGGTCCACAAATGGCATCAGCTGTGGATGCAACCTCGATTCGTGTCCGTGCGCCGCGTGATGTTAGTCAGCGAGTGGCTTTTTTATCAACGGTTGAAAATTTAGAGTTTGATCCCGCTGAAGGCTCGGCAAAAATCATTGTTAACTCACGCACTGGCACTATTGTTATCGGCCAGCATGTTAAGTTACGTCCAGCAGCAATTACTCATGGTGGCATGACGGTATCCATTAAAGAAAATGCGCAAGTGAGTCAGCCCAATGCCTTTGCTGGTGGTGAAACCGTGGTCGTGCCTAATTCACAAATAACCGTTAATGAATCCGATGCACGCATGTTCAAATTTGAGCCGGGAGTGACCTTGGATGAATTAGTACGAGCGGTCAATCAAGTCGGCGCAGCGCCATCAGATTTAATGGCGATTTTACAAGCGTTAAAGCAAGCTGGTGCGATTGAAGGTCAGTTAATCATTATCTAATCAGTTAGTGCATCATTACTATAAAGGGAGCCGCAATGAAGCAAATAGAGCCGGGTTTTATTCATGACTTAAGTAATCTTGATCGCTTACGTGCAGGAATTAATAATGATAAACAAGGCTCTTTGCGCGAAGCGGCAACCCAGTTTGAATCTATTTTTACGCAGATGTTATTTAAATCGATGCGTGAAGCCAATAGCGCCTTTGAATCTGATTTAATGAGTAGCAATAACGGTAAGTTTTACCAGCAAATGCACGATGAACAACTCTCTTCGCAGCTTAGTACCACTGGTAGCTTAGGGCTGGCGGATATGATCGTTAAACAGCTCGGTGGCGAGCAACAAGATTTGAGTCAACACCAGCCGACAACCGAACTTCGACCTCAGCAGCAACCGCAGCCATTTACGATTCGGCCAATTAATGCCGATGCGCCGGCTTTAGCTTTAGCCACAGCGACTGCCACAACATCACCGTTAGCCGCACCAGCACCATTAGCACCAGCGCCTATTGCGGTAAAATCAAGCGCGGTTAATCCGGTTGAAGCGCTGCCTGCTGCGGTCGCTAAACCGACAAGTTTTGCCTCGGCAGCGGAATTTGTTGATCACATGAAACCTTATGCGCAGCAAGCGGCACGTGCATTAGGTACCGATCCTGCGTTATTAATTGCTCAAGCAGCATTAGAAACTGGCTGGGGTAAAAAAGTGATCAATAATGCGCTTGGTTCAAGCAATAATTTATTTAATATTAAAGCCGATCCACGCTGGCAGGGGCAAAAGGTTGCCACTAAAACATTAGAATTTCATGATGGTATTGCCGTTCAAGAACAAGCCGCATTTCGTGCTTATGATTCTTATCAGCACAGTTTTGATGATTTTGTTAATTTCTTACAGCATAATCCGCGCTATTCAAAAGCACTGACGCACAGCACTCAGCCGCAACAATTTATTCGTGAAATTCATCAAGCAGGCTACGCCACTGATCCTAATTACAGCAACAAAGTGTTAGCGGTAATGAAAAAAGTGCAGAGCTTATTGTGATCAGGATGATCAGGGCGATCAAAGAATAAAGTAACTAAAAAGCTGGTGTATCGAGGGAGTTGTGAACAATGAAAGCAACAACAATCTTATACCACAATATCAACTAAGCTTGAGACCATTTTAATCAGATCGTTACTCTCAAATAATGCCCCTTCGACTTCCTTATCAGACACTTGTTTTGATTGTTGCTGATCATCGTTACTGTCAGTAATCAGCGGCACCACCACTTCTTTTATCGCGTAACCAATTAATCCAGAAAGTAAAACATTCATTAGCGCGATCCTTTGTTATGACGTTAGTTTTGTTAAGTGTTGATCTGTATCGGCAGCTTTGGCAAAAGTATAAGTAAATAAATGCCAATTAACAGTATTTATTTAAACATCGATGTCAGTGCGTTATTTATTTAAAAGTGGTTCAGTTCTTGCTTATTAGTTACAGCGTTATCGCAATACATTGACGGTAATGGTTTAATTTTCAGTGAGGGCAGTGGGCAATGGCGGTAGATTTGATGCAAATTGGGGTGAGTGGCTTACGCACATCTCAAAAACAATTGGATGTGGCAAGTCATAACATTACCAATGTCAACACGCCTGGATATAGCCGTCAAGTTGTTGAGCAAAAAGCAGATAATGCACATTGGAATGGTAATAATTACTATGGTACTGGCGCTTATATTGATAACGTCAGTCGTGCCTATGATCAATTTGCAGCCCGCGAACTGACGCTGTCTACCACTCAGCTTGAAGAAGCGAACGTTAAACAACAGCATTTAGCGATGTTAGATGACTTCACCTCTAAAAGCGCGGTTAATAGCGTTAACAGTATTAATGATTTTTATCACTCGGTGCGTTCATTAGCGGATAACCCAAGCGATCTAGGTAGCCGTCAAACGGTGCTAGAACATGCCAATCAAGCGGCGGTTAATCTTAATAATGCCCACGAAACCCTCACCAATATTCGTACTGATGTTAATCAGCAACTTGAGGTCTCACTTGAACGCGTCAATGCGCTAGGGCAAGAACTTGCCGCCGTTAATACCAGCCTGCAACAACAATCAACTAGTGATGGCAGTAACGATTTGTTTGATCAACAACGAACGCTGATCAACGAATTAGCCAAATATACGCAAGTGACAGTGTTAGCGGATAAAGGCAGCTTAGCCAATACGGTTATTATTGGCAGCGGTGATACTTTAGTTTCTGGCGTGAGTGCATCGCAGTTGCAACTCGTCGATGGCGATCCTGATGTTGCCAATAAACAAATAGCGTTAATCAATGGCAATAATAGCAAACCGATTAAGAGCGATACTATTGGCGGCAGCCTAGGGGCGATGCTAACGGTGCGTGATGATGTGATTGATAAAAGTTTGGATCAACTCGGACAAATGGCAATTGGTTTTGGGTCCCAAATGAATGATTTGCAACAGCAGGGCGTTGATCTTAATGGTCAGCAAGGGCAGGCATTATTTAACGATATTAATAGTGCCAAGGCGATGTCACAACGGGCGCTTAAACCCTTTGGTAGCAGCAGTGATATAAGCGTTAAAATTGATGATATTAACCAGCTGAAATTAGGTGATTATCAATTAGTCAGTGATGCGAGCAGCCATACCTTGATTGATCAGCAAGGTAATAAAACCCAATTGGAAGCTGATGCTGACGGCAAGTTTGTTGCTAAGGTTGATGGTTTAGAAATCACTATTAATCAACCGCCAACGTTAACGGCTGGCGAGACTGAAATGACCATTATTCAACCTTTACGTCGTGGTGCTGCGGATATTTCACTGGCAATGACCGATCCGCGCGGGCTTGCTGGTCACCGCCAGTTAACCGCGATTGCCGCAGAGTCAAACACAGGCTCGGCAACGATTACTAAAGCGACTGCTGTGCCTGATAACGCCGCTGGGCGCTATCAGTTACAGTTAAATGCCGCGGGCGATCAAGTTACGGTTACTGATTTAAAAACTAATACCAATGTTGAGCTGGTTGATAATCGTTATTCTGCTGCTGATGGCGCTATCATTGCCTTTAAAACCAGCGCAACTACATCAATGCCAGTAATGACAATATCAGCCAATGCTGCTGCCAATGATAGTTTTGAGATTGAACTTGGCGCGCAAAACGCCCAAGGCGGCAACGGTAACTTTTTAGCGATGCAGCAAGTTCAGCATCAAAAGACCATGGCGAATGGTAAATCCAGTGTGATTGATGTTTTTGAAGGCTTAGCGACAGATATTGGCATGCTTAAAAAAAATGCCGATAAATTAACCGAAGTAAATCAGCTTGATTTTGATTCCGCCTCAGAGCGAGTATCGAATTTATCTGGGGTTAACCTTGATGAAGAAGCCGCTAATCTAATGAAGTTTCAACAATCGTACATGGCGTCATCACGAATTATGTCGGTGGCAAAAGAAACCTTTGATACCTTAATGCGCGCAGTATAACCAGGAGTTGTCATGATCAATCGCGTCTCAACCGCCAGCCAATACCAAAACCTGACCTCCAACTTAATGCGTAAGCAAGGCGAGCTTAATCAAACTAACGGTCAATTATCTAGCGGCAAACGGGTCGAAACCGCCGGCGATGATCCGGTGTCATCAGTGACGATTCAAAACTACCGTCAACAGCTGACTCAAATCGATCAATATAATAGTGCCATCACCCTTGCCAATAATCGTCTGCAAACCATGGAAACCGCGATAGCTGGGGTTGAAGATAACCTTGGCGCAACCAAACAAAAAGTGCTGGGAATGATCAATGGTGCGATGGCTAGTAATGACCGCACCGCATTTAAAGATGAATTAATTAGTCTGCGTGATGGCTTACTAGAATTAGCCAATAGCCGTGATGAAGCCGGTAATTATGTGTTTGCAGGCAATCAATCTGATACTAAACCGTTTATGGAAGCCACTGATGGCAGCATGAACTATCACGGTGATAACCAGTCGCGTTATGCGCAAATTGATAAATCGGTTAACGTAAAAACCAGCTTGCCTGGCGATCAGCTATTTACTGATATACCTAATAGTTACGGTGATTTTCGACCTGTATTTAGCGATAAAACTGCCACAACGGATGGCTTAACCGATGGCTCTAAATTGCATTTACTTTCAGCGACGACCAGTGATTTTGCGAGTGCTGAAACGATTGAAGTAAGTTTTAATGAAGTCGATGTGGTCGATAATGACGGTAATACCACCAAAGAAATGCAATACAGCCTTAACATCGGCGGTAAAGCGGTTGTTACTGATGCGAGTTATGATCCTCAGCAGGGGATCAGTTATAAAGATCCTGCGGTTGCCGATAGTGCTACCCTTAATCTGCAATTTGATGGCATCAGCAGTGGCGATAGCATTACGCTAAAGCCCGCCCAAACCATCAATATTTTTGATTCTATTCAGAGTGCGATTGATAACGCAGAGCGTCCAACCTCATCGCCTGCGGCAGAAGCAAACTTACAGCGAGTGATTGATGATCTCGACAGTGGCTTTGTGCACATGAACCAGCAGCGTTCAGAAGTCGGCACTATTATGCAGCAGGTCGATCGCCAGTTAGAACAACATCTGGATTTTGAATTAACCCTAAATCAGGCTCAAAGTGGCTTAGAAGATCTTGATTACAGCAAAGCCATTATGGATATGAATCAACAAATGATGGCGCTGCAAGCCTCGCAGCAAGCGTTTGGGCAAACCAAGCAATTGTCATTGTTTAATTATATTTAGGGGTTTTAGGGGAGAGCAGGGGCGAGTTTCGAGTAAAAGCAGAAGAGAGGCAGACCCTGTAAATAATTCTGTGTAATTGCTCTGGGTTACAAGTATTCAGTCAATCGATCTTCAAATTTATTTTTGATACTTGACTATAAGTTGAGGATATTGCTCGCCACTCGCCACTCGCCACTCGCCACTCGCCACTCGCCACTCGCCACTCGCCACTCGCCACTCGCCACTCACCAACTATTCCCCCTATTTATCAATTGTTAAATTCATATACAAAATTATAAAAATAATCCTAAAGCTTCGCCAAAAGGTGCCGTTAACTTTAGCACTAAGTTAATTAAATCTCTTTTTAACCCGGCACCACGTCTGGGAAAGATCATATCAAGGAGTGTCACCTTTATGGCTATTACAATTAATACTAACGTAACAGCAATGACTGCCCAGCGTAACCTAAACAGTGCAAGCAGCAGTGTTGCCGACAGCATGCAAAAACTATCATCTGGTCTGCGTATTAACTCTGCAAAAGACGATGCAGCAGGTCTGCAAATTTCAAACCGTTTGACCAACCAAACCAATGGTCTAAACGTCGCCATGCGTAACGCTAATGATGGTGTTTCAATGGCACAAACGGCTGAAGGCGCGATGTCAGAATCAACTACCATCATGGAGCGTATGCGTGAGCTAGCTCTTCAATCTGCTAACGGTTCCAACTCAGATAAAGACCGTGAAGCAATGCAGAAAGAAATGGGTGAATTGCAAAGCGAAATGAACCGTATCGCTGATACCACCAGTTTCGGTGGTCAAAACCTTCTTGATGGTTCATTTGGTTCAAAATCTTTCCAAATTGGTGCTAACTCAAATGAAACTCAAGAGTTGGGTTTGATGGATGTATCTTCACACGCTTTAGGTCAAACGTATAAGAGCTTTGACTCTGCAGGGACAATTAGCGCAACGGCTGTTGCGGGGACTAGAGCTGAAGATGGTAGTGTAACTATTAACGTAGGAGGACAGTCACAGTCTATTAGTTTAGGTCATGATATGTCAGCTGATGACTTACAAGAAAAAATCAATAATATTGACGGTTTAAGTGGTGTTAACGTCACTCAAGCGGATGATAAACAACCTGAAGTGCAAGCTCGAACACTTATTACAGCATCAAACGCTGCACAAGGTACACTGACTGTAAATGGTCAAGAAATTGATTTATCAACGACTACAAAAGCCGCAGCAAAAGATGGTCAAGACTTGTTTAAATTAGCAGCCACTTTGAATGATGAAAGTGACGGTACATTTGAGGCAGTTGCACTAAAAGCAGATGGCTCAGCTGCTACAAGTGCTACAGATACTGTAAGTATTGCTATTACAGGTAAAGATGGTTCTCCTATAACTATGTCTGTTAAGGGGGTTGAAGGTGTTACTGATGCAGGTGCAGCCGCCGATGGTACCTTTGTTGCTAAAACACAAAAGGTTACAGCCTATGATGCAGCTGCTGATAAAGTGACGTATGCAGACGATAAGACGATGGTGCTAACTGGTGCTGATGAAGCTAAAGATGGTGCCGTTATTGCTGCTGAAAAAACAGATGCAATAAAAGGCGATTTTACATTTAGTTTAATATCGGCAAAGCTTGACGAAGATATTGAAGGTGCTGTTTCTATTGGTGGTACAGAGATGAGCCAAAAAGCGGGAACATCAACTGACTCAGTTGCAAGCCTAGATCTATCAACTCAAGAAGGTGCTCAAAACGCTATCGATGTACTTGACTCAGCAATGGAGCAAGTGGATGAGAAGCGTGCGGAAATTGGTGCCTTCCAAAACCGTATGACGCATACCATGAGTAACTTGGCTAACATCAACGAAAACGTAAATGCGTCTAACAGCCGTATCAAAGACGTTGATTTCGCCTCTGAAACCATCAACATGACCAAAGGTCAGATCCTACAGCAAGCAGGTACTTCAATTCTTGCGCAAGCAAAACAGATTCCACAAGCGGCACTTAGCCTACTAGGTTAATTCGCCCTTAAATTAATGCCCTGCTGATACGTTCAGCAGGGCATTATTGTATTTTAATCGCTAACAAATATGCTCAAGGAACTGGCTATGGCGATCACTTCTACTACTGCTGCAACAGGGCTACATACCGCGCTACAGACATCATTAAATAGTACGGCTTCAGCGACGGCCAATACTGCGAATCAGTCTATATCTGATCCAACTTATAGTGAGTTACAACCTAGCGGCAAGCCATTGCCACTGATAACCGCATTAACGGATGTTGATGATGTTAATCACCCTCTTGATGACAATCCGCTTAATTCATTTACGCCTGATCCTATTGCAGAGCAAGAACGCATTAAGCAGATTGAACAAGTATTACAGCAAGTTAACCGCAGTTTGCGTTTCCATCAAGATGAGGAAACCGGTGAGCAGATAGCCACCATTGTTGATAAAACCAGTGGTGAAGTTATTCGCCAAGTTCCGGCACAAGAATTGCTAGAGTTAAACAAAAATTTAGCCAAGCATGCTTTGGGCTCTATCAGTAAAACAGTGTAGAGGACATAACTATGGGGTTAAGTGCTGCCGGAATGGCATCAGGGCTAGATATTGCAGGCATGACGCAACAATTAGTTGCCGCTGAACGTAAACCAAAAGCAGATCGTATTGAAACACAACAAAAACAAGTTAATGTCTCTCTCAGTGCTTATGGTCAGGTCAAATCATCGATCAGTAGCATGCAGTCAATGCTAGAAAAGTTTGGTAAAGATGAAGCCTTTAATGGTCAAAAAGCAACGTCTGATAACAGTGATTACGTTGCGGTAAAAGCGACGGCAAAGGCAAAAAATGGCTCTTACACCATTAATGTTGAGCAAATGGCGCAATCACATAAATTAATGGGTAAAGAATTATTTAGCGGCGATCCTGAAGCCTCACTCGGTAGTGGTGAAATGGTAATTAAGGTCGGTGATAAATCGATGACCTTAAACATTACTGAAGACAACGATGATTTATCGTCGATTGTGGATGCGATTAATAACGCTGAAGATAACCCCGGTCTAACTGCAACCGTGATTAATACTGGCGAAGAAGGCGGCTCTAAAATTGTCTTTTCCACCACTGAAACCGGTGTTGAAAATACCATTGAAATTGATACTTCAGCGATGACGGGGCAATTAGCATCGTTGGCTTATAGCGCTGATATGCCAGAAGCAGAAAGAAAAGTTGATGAGATGCAGGCAGCGCAAGATGCACGTATTAAAATCGATAACTTCACTACTGTGACGAGCAGCAACAACACCTTTGAAGATGTTATTGAAGGGGTGACGTTAGATCTTAAAAAACTCACGGGTACATCAGGTACCGATAACCCTGAAACTGATGATGTCGATGTTAAATCAGTTAAGATCACCATTGAAAGTGACGAGAAAAGCACTAAAGATTCACTGAAATCGTTTGTTGATAGTTATAACAGTTTAATGGGCACCATTGATAAGCTAACCGGATTTGATGCAGATAAAGAGCCGGATGATCCTAATCGTGCCGGAGCATTGAACGGTGATAGCTTAACCCGCTCAGTAACCACCCAAATGCGTAACTTGCTTAATGAGCCAATTGAAATTAACGGCAAGCTATATCAAATGTCTGATTTCGGTATTTCGATTCAGCGTGACGGCACCCTCGAGCTTGAAGAAGACAGCGATAAACTCGATGATATTATCAGTGAAAACTTTGCCGTTATCGGTCAGTTCTTTGCACAAGAAGACAGCGGTTTTTTGGCTAAAGCCGATAAGCTATTAGACAGTTTTACCGATAAAACCGATGGTTCTCTATCTGTTAAAGAAGAGACCTTAAAAGAGCGCCAAAAATCATTAGACGACGACATGGCAGAGCTTAATAAACGCATGGTCGCTTATGAAGATCGTACCTATAAACAGTTTTTAGCGATGGATGAAGCCATCGGTCAGATGAACAATCAACTCAGTAGCATGATGAGTTTGATGATGTCGTTTGAGTAAGGATAACCAATGCAACAAGTAATTACATTAGAAGCTCTAACTCAGCTTGAGCACCAAATCGAGCAGTTATTGTTGGCGGAAGAGTACCCTGATGATTTTCCGCAGCAATTAGAAAACTTAGTTGCGTTGCGCCATCAACAAGTGGAGTTAGTGCTTAAACAGCCAGATTTATCACGACCAGTATTTGATGATGTGGTAGCACGTACGCAAGCGATGAAGGGGTTATTACAACAGCATAAAGATCGTATTGGCGCGCAGTTAGTACGCTCGAAAAAAAGTCAAAAATCATTATCGCTCTACAGCAATATTCAACAACACGGACAATAACCATTAGCGTTAACGCTAGCAATAATGTTCCAGCTATTTAAAGGATAATAACATGCGTGGTTCTCTTCAGGCATATAAGCAAGTTTCAGTAAATGCACAACTCGCCAGCGCATCCCCACACCGTATCATTCAAATGTTATACGCAGGGGCAATCGAACGCCTTATTCAGGGCAAAGCCGCGATGGAACAGGGCAATATCGCGGTTAAGTGTGAGCGGTTAGCTAAAGCATTAGATATTGTATTAAGTCTGCGTGATTGCTTATCAATGGAAGATGGCGGTGACATCGCGAAAAACCTTGATGCATTGTATGAGTTTATGGGCAGCGAAATTTCACGTGCCAATGCAGAAAACGTCACTCAGCCCATTGATGATGTGATCGGTATGTTACGTGAAATAAAATCAGCATGGGATCAAATTCCAACCCAATATCACTACCTTACTGAAACAAATTAACCGTTATTGATTGTCGGCAACCACAAATTTGGTTGCCGATAAGCAGTATTTTTATGGTTTTTAAGCTAAAAATGGAATAAAAGCGTCTCAATTGCATTGTAATTTGTATTGGTATCACAGCTTTTATATGTCAAATCTTGCCTTATGGTGCACATTAATTACAATGTAGCTACTATCTTCTTGATTGTTGTTCTCTTTATTATATTGAATCTTCCGTCAAAATGTCCTCATATAAAGGCAATATCCATTTTATGCTCGGTTTAGTAAATACGCTTGTTATTGATGACGATTCACAGCAACGTCATGATTTAGGTGTCATCCTTAATTTTATGGGTGAGCATCATAGTGCGCTATCATCACAAGATCTTACCGTGTCATTATGGGAGCAGCCATGGAGTGTTTGCTTATTAGGTACGATCATCAATGCTAAGCGCTTAAATAGTATTATCAATATGCTTAAAATGTACCCACAGATCCCTGTGGTTGCTTTAGCAAATCATCATGAAGCATTGGTTGAGTTACCTAATTATATTGGTGATCTAAAACTCCCGTTACATTACAACCAATTAGCTGATGCCTTTCGTCATTGCCAAGAATATTTAGGCAAACGTACTCATCAAGTGCCGTCTTTAGGGCGTAAGAACATGCTGTTTAGAAGTATGGTCGGTCGCAGTGAAGCCATCAGTGATATTCGTCGGTTGGTTGAACAAGTAGCAGCTTGTGATGCCAGTGTGTTGATTTTAGGTGAATCAGGTACTGGTAAAGAGGTGGTTGCGCGTAATGTGCACTATCACTCAGAGCGTGGCAAAGGCCCATTTGTGCCGGTTAACTGTGGTGCCATTCCTGCAGATTTACTTGAAAGTGAATTATTTGGTCATGAAAAAGGTGCCTTTACTGGCGCAATTTCAACCCGTAAAGGGCGATTTGAATTGGCTGAAGGTGGCACTTTATTCTTAGACGAGATTGGTGATATGCCAATGTCGATGCAGGTTAAATTATTACGGGTGTTACAAGAGCGTAGTTTTGAACGGGTGGGTGGCACTCAAACCATTAAAGCCAATGTTCGTATTGTGGCAGCAACCCATCGTGATCTGGATAAAATGATCGCTGATAGAAGCTTCCGCGAAGATTTATACTACCGCTTAAATGTATTCCCAATTGATATGCCAGCGCTGCGGGATCGAATTGAAGATATTCCGTTATTATTGCAAGAGTTGCTAACGCGTATGGAAGCTGAAGGCGCGAAACGAATTCATTTTACCCCGCGCGCAATTGCATCATTAATGCTGCATGATTGGCCGGGAAATATTCGTGAACTTGCTAATCTTGTTGAACGATTAACGATTCTTTATCCAGGCGAAATGGTGGATGTGAACCATTTACCGGTGAAATACCGTTATGGTCATTTACCTGATTTTGTACCGGAGTTAAATACCACTTCGATTGAAGAACAAGAGCAGCAGGCATTAGCTGATATGTTCGCAGCAGAAGAGACAGAAGCCACATCTTTAGGTAATGATTTACCACCAGAGGGGCTAAACCTTAAAGAAATGCTAGCTGAGTTAGAGGTCGAAATGATCCGTCAAGCATTGGATGCTCAGTCAAATGTGGTCGCGCGTGCCGCAGATATGTTAGGAATGCGACGTACTACCTTGGTTGAAAAAATGCGTAAATACGGATTATCTAAAGACAGCTAATTGATACTAACGATGGTTGTCAAACAATTCGGAAAAAGCCACCGCCAGTAATTTGGCGGTGGTTTTTTTTATGTGTTTTATACACCGAGCTGTGTCAAAGCTAGTCACAAAATATAGCTAGCAACGATATTTTACCAGTGGCTGTGAGCATAAATTCATCACTATGGCTAAACAATATTAATCACTGTGATTACATGGCGACGAGTGTCATAAAAGTGACACTATTTTGAATGTGATGTTTTTGTTAAGCTGTTGATAAATAGCAATTAATAGTGGTATGTAACTTGCATTTAGTTGTAGGGTGGTGTTTGTTTTAGGGTAATTATGAGTGACTCATCGGTAGCAGTATTGGCGTTGAACCAACAAGTTGAGCGTTATCGGCAAGTATTACAAGTGATGCCTGTTGCGGTGATTTTGTTGGATGAAAAAGGGCTGATCACTGAAGCCAATCAAGAAGCATTGCGGTTGTTAGGTGAGCCATTAATAGGCCAACGCTGGGGAGAGATTATTCAGCGTAGTTTCGCTCCTCAAGATGATGATGGTCATGAGGTTTCATTGCGTAGTGGCCGTAAAGTCAAGCTTGCCATTTCAGCGTCTGCGGCAGGACAACTTATTGTGATCACTGATCTAACCGAAACTCGGCAGTTACAGTCACGCTTAAGTGAAATGCAGCGGTTATCATCATTAGGGCGAATGGTGGCGTCATTGGCGCATCAAGTTCGAACACCGCTTGCCAGCGCATTATTATATGCAGAAAACCTAGCGTCATCAGGGTTAACAGCAATCACACGTAACCGCTTTCAAACGAAATTGGTTGATCGCCTCTACGACCTTGAAAAACAAGTTAATGACATGCTGCTATTTGCTAAAGGTGGCGATAATAAAGTGGTGAGTGAGTTTACTGTCGAAAGTTTACTCAACCGTTTAGAAACCCTTATTGAAACTCAGCTAATGAGTGAGGATGTTGACTTTAGTATTGATTGTGATGATGAGACATTACTGCTGTTAGGTAATGAAAATGCGTTAGCCAGTGCGGTGGGAAATTTGATCACCAATGCGATTCAAATGTCAGGTAAAGGCTGCCGAGTTGCGGTGCGTTGCCAGCAACAAGGGCAAATGTTATTGCTCAGTGTTAGCGATAATGGCCCTGGTATTGCGGTGGAAGATCATCAAAAAGTGTTAGAGCCTTTTTACACCACCCGTCAACAAGGCACTGGATTAGGTTTAGCCGTGGTGCAAATGGTCGTCGCTGCGCATAAAGGCCAGTTGCAATTACAGTCACAGCTTGGGCATGGGGCAACCTTTACCTTGCTACTCCCACTCGCTGCATCACTACAAGCAGCATAACGATTCAAGTTTACTATGGAGAGTACAACATGACTCAAACACGAGTATTAATCGTCGAAGATGACACCGGTTTGCGTGAAGCGTTAGTCGATACTCTGGCATTAGCGGGTTATCAATGGCTAGAAGCGGAAAGCGCAGAGCAGGCATTAGTGCTACTGAAATCAGAGCCGATTGATATTGTGGTGTCTGATGTCCAAATGGCGGGAATGGACGGCTTAGCTTTGTTACGCAGCATCAAGTTGCAATGGCCCAAAATGCCGGTGCTATTGATGACAGCATACGCCAATATTGAAGATGCGGTTGCTGCCATGAAAGAAGGGGCGATTGATTACATGTCGAAGCCGTTTGCACCGCAAGTATTGCTTAATATGGTCGCGCGCTATGCGCCAGTTAAACGCCATTTGACCGATACCGTCGTGGCTGATCCTAAAAGTTTGCATTTATTGGCGATGGCAGAAAAAGTCGCGAAAACCGATGCCAGTGTGATGGTATTAGGCCCCAGTGGTTCAGGTAAAGAAGTGCTCTCACGCTATATTCATCAGCATTCATTACGCAATGATGGCCCTTTTGTGGCAATTAACTGTGCTGCCATTCCTGAGAATATGCTGGAAGCGATGTTATTTGGCTATGAAAAAGGTGCGTTTACTGGCGCAGTGCAGGCATGTTCAGGAAAATTTGAACAAGCGCAAAATGGCACTATTTTACTGGATGAAATCAGTGAAATGGACATCAACTTGCAAGCTAAATTATTGCGAGTATTACAAGAGCGTGAAGTTGAACGCTTAGGTGGCCGTAAAAGTATTAAATTAAATGTGCGCATTATAGCGACCAGTAATCGGGATTTAAAAAGCCATGTTACCGCTGGCCATTTTCGTGAAGATTTATATTACCGCTTAAATGTTTTTCCAATCACTTGGCCAGCATTAGCTGAACGCAGCGGCGATATTTTGCCATTGGCGCAATTATTTCTCCAGCGTCATGCCAGCCAACAAGGGCTTGCCGTGCCAACGCTGAGCGACTGTGCGCAGCACAAATTATTACAATATTCATGGCCAGGAAATGTTCGTGAGCTTGATAACGTGATTCAACGCGCGTTAATCATTCACGATAACCTTATGATAAATGAGCAACATATTCTGATAGAAGGACTTGATTGGTTGCAGATGGCTGATTGTACTACTGCAGCTAACACTGTTGCGGAAACCGTTATATCACCAGCTACCGCGACCGAGAGTTTAGGCAATGAATTACGTGGACAAGAGTTCACCATCATCCTTGATACTTTAGTTGCTTGCCAAGGTAACCGTAAACATATGGCAGATAAGTTAGGGATTAGCCCACGAACGTTACGGTATAAGTTAGCTAAAATGCGCGATGCAGGAATTCAGTTACCTGCGTAAACCGATTGATCTTTTAGCCGCTGCTTAGTGGTAGCGGTAAATAACCCTGTGAGATTATGCAATGAAAGTTAATGGATTAGCGACTGAAATGCAGACCATGCGTTTAGAAGCACAAAACACGATTCGTCCGCCAACAGGCCAACAAGTCAGTGCTGATTTTAGCAATTTACTTAACGATGCCATTAAGTCAGTAAATACCCTTCAAAGTCAATCCAGTGATTTAGCGACTCGTTTTGATCAAGGTGATCGTAGTGTGTCGTTATCGGATGTAATGATTGCGCGTAATAAATCCAGTGTGGCGTTTGAAGCAACGGTGCAAGTGCGCAATAAAATGGTTCAAGCCTACAAAGAATTAATGAATATGCCGGTATAAATGCCGTGGTTATTGTCGATGTGATAACGCATCATTTGGTGATATGTGTGAGTAATAAATAGTGTCAGATCAGATTGTTAATCAGCAAGTTGCGGTTGCAAATAATAATACTTCGCCGGTGTTACGCGATGCCTCTCAAGATCCAGATCTTGCCGAGAAAAAAGCATCACGTACCGACAGTATTTTAGGCAACCTTGATCTGTTACGGCAGGTTATTTTAGTGCTATCGGTTGCCATCTGTGTGGCATTAATTGTGATGGTGGTGGTATGGATAAAAGAACCCGAAATGCGGCCACTTGGTAGCTATGAAACCGAAGAGTTAATTCCTATCCTAGATCACTTCGATCAAAAGCAGGTTGATTACCAACTTGATGGTAACACTATTCGTGTTCCTGCCGATAAATACAGCAGCATAAAATTAGACTTAACCCGCAGTGGTTTAAACAGTCGCACTGCTGAAGGCGATGATATTTTATTGCAAGACATGGGATTTGGCGTATCACAACGGCTTGAAAATGAACGCTTAAAATTAAGCCGTGAACGCCAATTAGCACGTGCGATTGAACAAATTAGCCAAGTGCGCAAGGCACAAGTGTTATTAGCCATGCCCAAGCAAAGTGTGTTTGTGCGTCATAATCAAGACGCGACCGCAACGGTTTTTCTAACCCTAGCCTCTGGCAGTGCCTTGGGTCAGCAAGAAGTGGATTCAATTGTTGATATGGTAGCAACCGCGGTGCCAGGATTAAGTCCGACACGCGTTACCGTTACCGATCAACATGGACGTTTATTAAGCTCGGGCACTGAAGATCCTGGCTCAAGCGCGAAACGTAAAGAATATGAATTAGAGCGCAAACAAGAACAATCACTACGTGAAAAAATTGACGCGATTTTAATGCCAGTTTTAGGGTTAGGAAATTACACCTCGCAAGTTGATATTACGATGGATTTCTCAGCCTTAGAAGAAACCCATAAACGGTATAACCCTGCAACAGCAGCTACACGAAGTGAGTTTACCCGTGAAGATAGCAATGGCGGCCAAGTGGTGGCGGGTATTCCTGGCGCATTAAGCAATCAGCCGCCTGTGAGTAGTGCTATTCCTGAAAATATCAAAGATATGCAAGCGGGAACGAGCAGCGGTAATGGCCGTATGCACCGTGAATCGACGCGTAATTATGAGTTAGATACCACCATTAGTCATAAGCGTGCCCAAACAGGAGTGATTGATCGCCAAACGGTTTCGGTGGCAATTGACTATAAAACCATTGTCGATCCTAAAACCGGTGACATTACGCGCGTGCCAGTCTCAGAAGCTGAAATTGTTAAAATTCGCCGCTTACTAATGGGAGGGATTGGTTTTTCAGCCGCCCGTGGCGATTTATTAGAAGTATTATCAGTGCCATTTGCGTTACCAGAAGAGCAATTATTAGCTGAGGTGCCAATTTGGGAAAACCCGAACTTTAGCAGTTGGGTGCGTTGGCTAGCAGCGGCATTAGTGATTATTGTCATTGTGATAGTACTGGTGCGTCCAGCAATGAAGAAGCTGCTCTATCCAAATCAAACCGCAGACGGTACACCGTTAGATGAAAATGGTATGCCAATACTGACTCACAGTAGCAGCGATGGTACTGATTTGATTGGCGGTGATGTCGATGGCCATGAAAGTTTTGAATTAAGTAGTAGTAGTTTAGATCTACCTAATTTACATAAAGATGAAGATTTACTGAAAGCAGTACGAGCATTGGTTGCCAATGAACCTGATCTTGCTGCTCAAGTAGTGAAAAGCTGGATGAATGAAGATGGCTAATGACGTAGCAACAGTTGATAATAAATTTGATATTAAAAGCCTTAATGGTGCTGAAAAAGCTGCGATTTTATTATTAAGTCTTAATGAACAAGATGCTGCCAGCATTATTCGTCACCTCGATCCTAAGCAAGTGCAGCGGGTCGGTGGCACCATGGCAAGCATGAAAAATTTAAATCAAGATAAAGTCTCTAGCGTTCATCGGTTATTTTTAGAAGAGATTCAAAAATACACCAGCATTGGTATGGGCAGTGAAGATTTTGTGCGTAATGCGTTAGTGGCAGCATTAGGTGAAGACAAAGCCAATAACTTAGTTGATCAAATACTGATGGGCAGTGGCTCGCGTGGACTTGATTCTTTGAAATGGATGGATCCACGTCAAGTTGCCAGCATTATTCTTAATGAACACCCACAAATTCAAACCATTGTTTTATCGTATTTAGAGCCGGAACAGTCGGCTGAAATTTTATCGCAATTTCCTGAGCGCGTGCGGTTAGATTTGATGATGCGTATTGCTAACTTAGAAGAAGTACAGCCTGCGGCATTGCATGAATTAAACGATATCATGGAAAAACAATTTGCCGGTCAAGCCGGTGCGCAAGCAGCCAAGATTGGTGGTCTTAAAGCGGCGGCTGAGATCATGAACTACCTCGATAATAACGTTGAAGGGCTGTTGATGGATCAAATTCGTGAAAACGATGAAGAGACAGCCACTCAAATTCAAGATTTGATGTTTGTATTTGATAATTTGATTGAAGTTGATGATCGCGGTATTCAAACCTTACTCCGTGATGTTCCCCAAGATTTACTACAAAAAGCCCTTAAAGGTGCGGATGATATGTTGCGTGATAAGTTTTATAGCAATATGTCTAAGCGTGCCGGTGAAATGCTGCAAGAAGATTTAGAAGCGATGGGACCGATTCGAGTGGCTGATGTTGAAGCGGCGCAGAAAGAAATCTTATCTATTGCGCGTCGTTTATCTGATTTAGGCGAGATTGTATTAACAGGTAATGGCGGTACCGATGAGTTCTTATAAGAAAATGATTAACGTTATTATTGACTATGGGAGCGGCTATTTCGCATGAGTAATGAACGTCGCCGCGGTTTTATGCGCGTACCTGAACATCAAGCACAAGAGCTTGAGCGTTGGTCTTATCCTGATTACAGCAACGATGGTGAACATGAAACTGAAAATGCGCTTAATTATGATCATCAATATCATCTTCAGCCGTTGCCGCCAGATCCTGAACCTGAATCAGAGCCAGCACCGTCACCATTAACGGCGGCCGAACTTGAAGCTATGCAGCAATCAGCTTATGACGAAGGTGTTGAACAAGGTCGTCAAGCAGGACACAGCGAAGGTTTTGCTCAGGGTCATGCTGAAGGTGTTAGCGCAGGCCATGCGGAAGGGTTAGCGCAAGGATTACAGCAAGGACTTGAACAAGCCCAAGCTCAAATTGCACAGCAAGTGGCATTATTAGTTGCGGTGATGGATAAATTTTCCGATCCGATTGCGCAAGTTGATGCCGAGGTTGAGCAACAGTTATTGTTATTGGTTAATGGCTTAACTAAGGCGCTGATTCGAGTTGAAGTAAAAACCAATCCGCAAGTATTACTTAATACGTTACGTGAAGTGGTAGCAACTTTGCCGATTGCCGAGCGGGCGATAAAAATGCATCTTCATCCTGAGGATGTAGCATTAGTGCATGCCCATTTTGATGAAGCAGATTTACAACAACGTCAATGGTCTCTGATTGCCGAGCCAAGTTTACAGCGAGGTGATTTGCAGTTGGAATGTGGCAGCTCTAGTGTTGATTATTTAATTGATGATCGAATTATGCATTCATTAACCACCTTTAATGAACTCAACAGTCACTTGCAAGAGCCAACGCAATGACCCTCGCACAGCGCTTAAGTCGTTACCAAACCACGAATACTGGCTGTAAACCTGTGGCTTCAGGGCGGTTAGAGCGCGTGGTTGGCTTAACCCTTGAAGCCATTGGTTGTCGCGCCCCTGTTGGCAGTGTTTGTAAGGTGGAAACTGTCACTGGTGAATTAGAAGCAGAAGTGGTCGGTTTTGCGGGGGAAACCTTATTTTTAATGCCCAGCGAGCAGCTATCAGGGGTCATGCCGGGCGCTAAGGTAACCCCTATTTTACATAACAGTGGTATTCCCGTTGGCCCTGAATTATTAGGGCGAGTGATTGATGGAATGGGGAATCCATTAGATGGCTTAGGGGCTATTTTAACTGAACAACGAGCAGCATTTACTTCAGTACCGATAAATCCGTTATCACGCAAACCAATTAAAGAGCCACTAGATGTTGGTATTAAAGCCATTAATGGTTTATTGACGGTTGGCAAAGGTCAGCGGATCGGCCTATTTGCAGGTTCAGGTGTGGGTAAATCGGTGACATTAGGCATGATGACTCGTGGTACCAGTGCCCAAATTGTGGTGGTGGGATTAATCGGTGAGCGTGGTCGAGAAGTAAAAGAATTTATTGATGAAATATTAGGCAAAGAAGGCCGAGAACGGGCGGTGGTGATTGCTGCGCCTGCTGATGCTTCGCCATTAATGCGCTTAAAAGGTTGCCAAACGTCACTGACAATTGCTGAGTATTTTCGAGATCAAGGTTTTGATGTGTTGTTGCTGATGGATTCATTGACTCGTTTTGCTCAGGCACAGCGTGAAATTGCGTTATCTGTTGGTGAGCCGCCAGCGACCAAAGGCTACCCGCCATCAGTATTTGCTAAGCTACCTGCGCTGGTGGAACGTGCTGGTAATGGCAATGAAAACCAAGGTTCAATTACCGCTTTTTTTACGGTGCTAAGTGAAGGTGATGATCTGCAAGATCCGATAGCTGATGCCTCACGGGCGATCCTTGATGGTCACATTGTGTTATCGCGAGAAATGGCAGATGCCGGTCATTATCCGGCGATTGATGTTGAGCGTTCCGTGAGCCGGGTTATGCCAGCCATTGTTAGCGATGAGCATATGCTGATGTCAAAAGCGGTCCGCCAAATTTTATCTATTTGCCGTAAAAATCAAGATTTGGTTGCGATTGGTGCTTATAAGCCCGGCACCGATGCCACCATTGATCAGGCGTTTAATTTTAAACCCAAATTAGATGATTATTTACAACAAGAAATGAAACAAGCAGTGCCTTATGAAATGTGCGTCAATATGTTGCGCTCTACATTAGGAGGCTAATGGTATTTGCAAATAAGGTAATCAAAGACAAGGTCGTTATAGTATGCCATTAAGAACATTTGAATTATTGATAGAACAAGCGCAACAACAAGAACATCAAGCCAGTTTAGCCCTTAACCAAGCCCAACTTGAACAACAAAATTATTTGCAGCAATTAGCCCAAATTGAGCAGTATCGTTTAGATTATTGTCGCCAGCTTTCTGAGCGTGGACAGCAAGGGCTGACTGCTAGTCAATATAGCCATTTACAAAAATTTTTAACTCAACTTGATACCACGCTTGAGAAACAAAAACAGGCCGGGGGCTACTTCGATAATCAAATTGAGCAATGCCGTCAACATTGGCAAGCGATGCAACAAAAGAAACGCGGTATTGAATGGTTATTAGAGAAAAAGCAGCGTGAGCGACGACTTTTTTTGGATAAACAAGAGCAAAAAATGATGGATGAATTTGTCACGTTACAGTTTGCTCGACGTCAACAACGCTAGAATTAAAAAACTGGTTTGCTTTTTGCATTAACATAGAACATCAGCTTGGAATCAAACGTTTTTTTGACGCTTTATTTCAAACAGTTATTCATTTATCTGTCGTTTGTAGCGACACGTATTAAAAGAGTTGCTATGAATCTATTTAATGTGTCATCAGCGCAAACACCAAAATCAGTGGTTTCATCAGCGGCAACGGCTGCTGAATCTGCAACTACCACACCAAGTGATGATGATTTTTACCAACAATATCAACAAGCACTGGATGATAACCAGCCACTATTAGCTAGCAATAATAGTGAGTTAGTTTCTGGTGATGATAGCGTCAATATTGATGCTAAAACCAGTGACACTGATGCTATCGCCGCTCAAGAGCAAAATATTATTGCTCAAGATATTGTCACTCCAAATACTGTTGCTGTGAGTAGCGACACGAATGACGACACGGTAACGGTTGATGACAATGCAGATATATTAACTGATGTATCAATGACGGGCGTTGTTGTTACTGACGATGCAGCAACCGATGTTGTTGCAGCTGATACCGTTGCAAAGGATCCCCAAACACTACCCGCCGCTGACGATATTAGTCAGTTAATGGCTGCTGGGAATGTGTTTATACAACAGCTTACTCAATCAAATCAGCAGCTTAATAATACCTCGTCAGCAGAGGCGAGTATAATTGATAGTAGCGGCAAAAGCTTGCCCCCTACGACTACAGCTTTACAAACTTCAATGGCTGCAGCAACAGCGGCTGAGAGCCAAAAAGCTGACGTCGGCATTGATGGTGGTGTCAATAATTTGCCATTATCAACAGTTGCGACGTCAGTGACAGCAACTGTCACCACACCAACCTCAGATATACTGCAGAGCATGGAAAACGTCGAAACTGGCGATTTATTAGCATCGAAGAGTCGTCTTTCTCAGCCCGCAACGATGAATGCTAATAGTGAGTCTTTAGCGCAACAACTGGCGGGATTAACAACACCTTCAGCGACAGCATTGAAACCAGAACCCGCAGTGGCGATGACACCGGTTCAATCACCATTATTGCTCACCCGTGAACACGCGGGTGAACAAGTGCATGAGCGAATTAATATGATGATGGCAAAAAACCTTAAACAGGTTGATATTCGCTTAGATCCGCCAGAGCTCGGAAAAATTCAAATTAAATTGAACATCACTCAAGATCAGGCATCAGTGCAATTTACGGTTAATAACTCGCAAACCCGTGACATGGTTGAACAAGCGATGCCAAGGCTACGAGAAATGCTGCAACAACAGGGATTACAATTAGCACAAAGTTCAGTTCAGCAAGAAACACCGCAGCAATTTTCAGGACAGCACAATCATCATGCTGCGGATTCACAATCAGGTAAGCAATCATCATCAATAGCGGCAACTGAGGGGCAATTACAGCCTGAAGTAGAGCAATCCCAGATCCAGACTCAACTATTAGTAACAGACAATAAAGATCACGTCGATTACTACGCATAGTGTGTTGTGGATATTGGTAATAAATATTTAATCGGTAATAAAAAATAGTAACCAAGGACGAGTAATGTTTGGCGGAAAAAGAAAAAAAATAACCGTTATTAGTGTGGTAAGCATAATGGTTGCAGCAATGATTGCGGGAGCAGTGTGGCTCTATTCTTCAGTTTCTATTGCGTCTCAAGCGACGGTTGAGCCATCTGCTACATCAACGACCGCACCATTACAAATGTCAGCCTATTACATCGTGTTACCAGAGCCATTTATTTTTAATGTCATCGGTAAAGAACGGGATAGATTGGTACAGATAAAAGTTCAGTTGATGGTGCGTGGTGAAGCCAATGAAATCTTAGCCAATAAACATATACCGCTGATCGAAAGTAGATTACTGCAAACTTTTTCCGCGACCACTGTTGAACAGTTACGTCAACCGCTAGGGCGTGAGCAATTGCGTCAACAAGCGTTGACAGCAGTACAAGCAACAATGAACAAGATGACTGACATGCCTGTGATAGAACGGGTGTTATTTACCGGCTTTGTGATGCAATAGGTGCACTGTGAGTGATTTATTAACCCAAGATGAAATTGATGCACTATTACATGGGGTCGATGAGCCAGAAGAGACCAATGATAGTGAGCAAGGTTCAGGCATAACAACATTTGATTTTTCATCGCAAGATCGCATTGTTCGTGGACGAATGCCGACTCTTGAATTGATCAATGAACGCTTTGCGCGTCATATGCGAATCAGCTTATTTAATATGCTGCGAAAAACCGCTGAAGTGTCGATCAATGGTGTTCAGATGATTAAGTTTGGTGAATACCAAAATACACTTTATGTGCCGACCAGTTTAAATATGGTGCGCTTTAGACCGTTAAAAGGTACGGCGTTGATCACCATGGAAGCACGATTAGTATTTATTTTAGTTGAGAACTTTTTTGGTGGCGATGGTCGTTTTCACGCCAAGATTGAAGGACGTGAATTTACTCCGACCGAGCGCCGAATTGTACAAATGCTGCTTAAACTGGTGTTTGAAGATTACCGTGAAGCATGGTCGCCAGTAATGTCGGTTGACTTTGAATATATCGATTCCGAAGTTAACCCAACCATGGCCAATATTGTCAGCCCAACCGAAGTCATAGTGGTGAGCTCATTTCACATCGAAATTGATGGCGGTGGCGGTGATTTTCATGTGGTAATGCCTTATTCGATGGTTGAACCAATTCGAGAATTACTGGATGCGGGTGTTCAAAGCGACAAGATGGACACCGATGTACGTTGGAGCCACGCATTACGTGATGAAATCATGGATGTGCCCGTGAATTTACGCGCAAAACTATTGGATATTGATATTTCATTACGCGATTTAATGGAGCTTCAAACTGGCGATGTTATTCCGATAACGATGCCAGAATCAGCAACGATTTTTGTTGAAGACTTACCAACTTATCGCGCCAAAATGGGCCGCTGTGGTGATAATGTCGCCCTTAAAATCACCGATAAATTAAAACGTCCAGATATGGTGAAAACGGATTTGGCTTTCTTAGATCGTGAACTATTAAGCTCGACATTATTAGAGATGAATAGTGACGATGAAACGCATTGATAATAAATAAGCAGGAATAACAATGTCTCAAAATGATCAACAAATGGCAGATGACTGGGCAGCAGCATTAGCAGAGCAACAAGATACGGTTCAGACTGCACCGTTAGAAGAATTAACCGATGATACCGCCCCGATCTCTGATGATGAGCGCCGTAAGCTTGATACCATCATGGATATTCCGGTGACGATTTCAATGGAAGTGGGACGGACGCAAATCAGTATTCGTAATTTACTGCAACTTAACCAAGGCTCAGTGGTTGAGCTTGATCGTATTGCGGGCGAGTCACTGGATGTGATGGTCAATGGTACCTTGATCGCTCACGGTGAAGTGGTGGTGGTGAATGATAAATTCGGTATTCGTTTAACCGATGTGATCAGTCAAACCGAACGCATTAAAAAGTTACGTTAAGAGTCAGTGATGGATCAATCTGTACCATTAGGGCAAGCGCCCGATTTAAATTTAGCTACCACGCTAGCGTCATTAGTGCTGGTGATTGTGATTATTCTATTTTTAGCGTGGCTGCTGAAAAAAATGCGTTTGGTTGGCGTGCACAGTAATGATCAACGGTTGACGATTGTGAAACAACTGACACTTGGTCAACGGGAACGGATTGCATTAATTCAAGTCGGTGACGAACAATTATTAGTTGGCATCACTCAGCATAATATTTCGTTACTCACCAAACTTGAACAGCCCTTAATCATGGAAGATGTGCCAGCGACAGATTTTGCGTCTCAGCTGAGCCGATTGATAACCACTAATGATAAAAAATAACGTTTTACCGTATTTAAACAGACTGCTGTTGATGGTGTTTATTGGTAGCTGGTTGATGGCTATGCCAGCGTCAGCAACCGAAAGCATTACTCAAGCTGCAATGGCAACAGAAAGCGCTGCAGGACATTTAACGGCGAGTAAGGGCAGTAGTGGTATTCCTGCATTGTCAGTGACCATGAACCCTGATGGCAGCGAAGATTACTCAATCACGCTGCAAATATTAGCCCTGATGACTGCGCTGGGCTTTTTGCCAGCAGTGGTGATCCTAATGACATCGTTTACCCGTATCGTGGTAGTGATGTCGATTTTGCGCCAAGCAATGGGATTGCAACAAACGCCCTCTAATCAGGTGATTATTGGCATTGCAATGTTTTTAACTTTTTTTGTGATGTCACCTGTTATCGATAAAATTAATACTGATGCGGTGCAGCCTTATATTAATGAACAAATCAGTGCTCAGCAGGCATTAGCCAAAGCAGAAGATCCGATGCGACAATTTATGTTGAAGCAAACGCGAGTGAAAGATCTTGAAACCTTTGTCAACATGTCGGGCTCTAACGCCACGGATCCTCAAACTGTACCGTTAACAGTATTAGTGCCAGCGTTTATTACCTCAGAACTTAAAACTGCGTTTCAAATAGGCTTTATGTTGTTTTTACCGTTTCTAATTATCGATTTAGTGGTGGCTTCGGTATTAATGGCAATGGGTATGATGATGCTATCGCCGATGATTGTATCGCTACCGTTTAAGTTAATGTTGTTTGTCTTGGTCGATGGTTGGAATTTAATATTGTCGACGTTAGCGGCCAGCTTTGGCACTTTATAAAACAGCGAAAATGGCAAGGATAAATAACCAATGACTCCAGAAGCGTTTGTCGATATTTTTCAAGAAGCGTTATACATGGTGTTAATCATGGTGTGCGCGATCATCATTCCGGGCTTATTAATTGGTCTGGTGGTGGCAGTATTTCAAGCAGCAACGTCGATTAACGAACAAACATTAAGTTTTTTACCGCGCTTAATCGTGACGCTATTAGCCTTGATGTTTTTTGGTCATATGATGACGCGAATGCTGATGGATTATTTTTTCCGTATTGTCGAACAAATACCGCAGTTGTTGTATTAGCACTATGACGACAATTGCGAATACAGCGTCATTTGTGAGTTATGAGTAACCACAGTTTATGCACTATACCTCAAGCATATTATTAGACTGGATTGCCAATTATTTTTGGCCGTTCACGCGTATTTCTTCAATGATGATGGCGATGACTTTTTTTGGAGCCCGTTTTGTGTCGCCAAAGATTCGACTTTATCTCGCATTAACCATCACTTTCGCGGTGATGCCGATGTTGCCTAAAGTGCCGACGGATATTGAACTGCTTTCGTTAGCAGGATTTATAGTGACGACCCAACAAATTATTATTGGTGTCGCAATGGGATTAGTGACCCAGTTTATTACTCAAACCTTTGTATTGTTAGGGCAGATATTAGGTATGCAATCGAGCTTAGGTTTTGCTTCTATGGTCGATCCTGCCAATGGGCAAAATACTCCAGTGCTAGGGCAATTTTATATGTTTCTAGCAATATTGCTGTTTTTAGCCACTGATGGGCATTTAACCATGCTTAATGTGGTGGTGCTGAGTTTTACCACTTTGCCAGTGGGAAGCAGTATGTTAGTGGCGGCAGATTATTATCAATTAGCCGGTTGGTTTGGACATATCTTTAAAGCTGGGGTGGATATGGCATTAGCGGGAGTGATTGCATTATTAACGGTTAATCTGTCGTTTGGGGTTATGACGCGTGCCGCACCACAGTTAAATATTTTCTCGTTAGGTTTTTCATTTGCACTGTTACTTGGCTTAGCGATCAGTTGGTTTATTGTGCTCGGGATTGTGCCGCAGTATGAGGCCATTTGGCAACTGGGTTTGGATCAGGTGTGTCGCTTAGCGAGGCTTGATTGCTAACTGTTGACTGTTATTTTATAGCGATGTATTTCGCAGATCATTCTTCTTCAAATTCACCATGGACGTACCATTATGTCGGATGCTGACGGTCAAGAACGTACCGAAGACGCCACCGCGCGAAAACGCGAGCAGGCGCGAGAAAAAGGTCAAGTACCGCGCTCAAGAGAATTAGCCTCCGTGGCAGTATTGGTTTCCGGTGCTGTCGGTTTAATGTGGTTTGGTGAAGGGTTAAGCAGTGCTTTAGGTCGAATAATGACGCGCATGTTTACCCTTAGCCGTGAAGAAGTATTTGATGTGCATTTGTTATTAACGGTGATTACGAATGCGATATGGGAAGTATTTTTACCGTTAGTGATTATTTTGGTGTTTTTATTTACTGCCGCGTTAATCGGCGCGGCAGGGTTAGGTGGAGTACGCTTTTCTTCTGAAGCGGCGATGCCAAAATTGTCTAAAATGAACCCCCTAAGTGGCCTTAAACGGATGTTTGGTAGCCAAAGTTGGGTCGAACTGATTAAATCAATCCTTAAAGTTGGCTTAGTGGCAAGTGTGGCGGGGTATCTGATTTATTCAAGTTTGGATGATTTTTTTCAACTCAGTATTGAAACCTTTCCAGCTAATTATTTTCATGCTTTGGATATTTTGCTCAACTTTGTGCTATTGATCTGTTGTTCATTGCTGGTGGTCGTGGCGATTGATGTGCCTTATCAGATTTGGCATTTTAGTGACCAATTGAAAATGACCAAGCAAGAAATTAAAGATGAATATAAAGATTCTGAAGGTAAGCCTGAAGTAAAGGGGCGTATTCGTATGCTGCAACGTGAAATGGCGCAGCGACGAATGATGGCAGATGTACCACAAGCCGATGTGGTGATCACCAACCCTGAACACTATTCGGTGGCATTGCGTTATGATCCTAAACTGGACGCTGCGCCGATTGTGATTGCCAAAGGTGGCGATCACTTAGCACTTAAAATTCGTGAAATTGCCAACAAACACAATATTGATATTGTGCCTGCCGCACCATTAGCACGTGCGATCTATTACACCACCGAATTAGAGCAGCAAGTACCCGATGGTTTATTTGTCGCGGTGGCGCAAGTATTGGCTTATGTTTTCCAATTAAAAGCCTACCGCCGTGGTAAAGGGCAGAAGCCAATATTATCCGCTGCCGCAACGGATATTCCTCAAGAATTACAGCATTAATCATTTCATCATAATTAGTATGGAAGCATAAATTTACCGTCAAAATAATGGCAGAATTATGCGGCATGATACTTGCTATAAGCGATTGTATCTGTGAAGAATTATGGCTAATTTTTAGTTTAGAAAGCAGTCGTCTTCATACCAATAAATCGTGATTTGATGAAAATACAATGAAGCTTTCAATTCCTGCGGCTGCGCGCCTACCGTTAGCGCGTTTACAAAATATGCCTGCAATCGGTGCGCCGATAATGGTATTGGCGACCTTGGCGATGATCATTCTGCCAATACCGCCATTAATGCTAGACATGGTTTTTACTTTTAATATTGCGTTGGCATTAGTGGTGTTGTTAGTCACTGTTTACACTCGTCGCCCTCTCGATTTTGCTGCTTTTCCAACTGTATTGCTTATCGCGACCTTATTACGTCTAGCACTTAACGTTGCCTCAACACGGATCGTGTTACTCCATGGTCATGAAGGACCAGAAGCGGCTGGTGAGGTCATTCACGCCTTTGGTGCGGTTGTGATTGGCGGTAATTATGCGGTCGGTTTAGTGGTGTTCATTATTTTGATGATCATTAACTTCATGGTCGTAACTAAAGGTGCAGGTCGTATATCTGAAGTTAGTGCTCGCTTTACGCTTGATGCCTTGCCGGGTAAGCAAATGGCGATTGATGCCGATTTAAATGCGGGTCTAATTGATCAAGAGCAAGCCCGTACTCGTCGTTTTGAAGTTACCAAAGAAGCCGATTTTTATGGTTCGATGGACGGTGCGTCTAAGTTTGTAAAAGGGGATGCAATTGCCGGTATTCTGATTTTATTTCTTAATATTATCGGCGGCTTAATCATCGGTATGACTCAACATGGATTAGCGTTTGTTGAAGCACTGGAAATATATAGCCTACTTACCATTGGTGATGGATTGGTTGCACAGATACCGTCGTTATTATTGTCCATTGGTGCTGCAATGTTGGTAACTCGTCAAAATACTGACGAGGATATGGGCCAGCAAATGTATTTTCAAATGTTTAATAATCCGCAGGCGCTGATCATTACTGGTTCGATTTTATTTGTAATGGGTATTGTGCCGGGCATGCCCCATATACCGTTTTTATTACTAGCAGCACTGATTGGTGGCCTTGCTTATTGGCGTCACAAAAAAGATCAGACCGCTGCAGTGGTTGAAAAAGAACGACCAACTCATGATATGGCTCCAACCCTGCCGCTTAAAGAGCTGTCATGGGATGATGTGCAGCCAGTCGATACTATTGGCTTAGAAGTTGGTTATCGGCTTATTTCTATGGTCGATAAAGATCAAGGTGGAGAACTGTTAGAGCGTGTTAAAGGCGTACGTAAAAAACTTTCTCAAGATTTTGGTTTCCTTGTACCGCCAGTTCATATTCGCGACAATTTAGAATTACCACCAAATAGTTACCGTATTAGCCTCATGGGGGTGACGTGTGGTGAAGCGAATATTCATCCCAATATGGATTTAGCCATTAACCCAGGCCAAGTGTTTGGCAGTATTGATGGCGAACGCACTTTTGATCCTGCATTTGGTTTAGAAGCGGTATGGATTCAAGTCTCTCAACGTGAACATGCTCAAGCATTAGGCTATACCGTGGTTGATTCAGCTACCGTATTAGCAACCCATCTAAGTCAACTATTGACCAATCATGCCGCACAATTATTAGGCCATGAAGAAGTTCAAAACTTACTTGAAATGTTAGGTCAATCGACACCTAAATTGGTGGATGGTTTTGTACCTGATCAATTACCACTGGGTGTGGTAGTGAAAGTAATGCAGAACCTACTTAACGAAGCTATTCCATTACGGGATATTCGAACCATCGTTCAAACCTTGTCTGAGTATTCCACCAAGAGTCAAGATCCTGACATTCTTACCGCCGCAGCGCGCATTGGCTTGAAACGATTAATATGTCAGGAAATCAATGGAATAGAGTCAGAATTACCAGTGATTACTTTGGTTCCTGAGTTGGAACAAATATTGCATCAGACGATGCAGTCTGCTGGTGGGGAGTCTTCTGGTATTGAACCAGGACTTGCTGAGCGTCTGCAACGATCGCTTACTGAGGCGACCCAGCAACAAGAATTAAAAGGTGAGCCAGCAGTATTACTCACATCCGGTGTTTTGCGTTCTACTTTGGCAAAGTTTGTCAAAAATACCATACCAACATTGAGAGTACTGTCTTATCAGGAAGTACCGGATGAAAAGCAAATTCGCATTGTTAATGCGGTTGGCCATTAATAATGATGAAACTCAATATTCATTTAAGCACGTGCTGATAGGGAATTAAGTTTGAAAATAAAACGATTTTTTGCCAAGGACATGAGAACAGCACTTAGCGAAGTCAAAGAAGAACTTGGCCCTGATGCAGTGATTATGTCCAATAAAAAAGTTTCTGGTGGCGTAGAAATTGTCGCTGCGGTTGATACTGACACTCAACCTATGGTGGCAAAAACCAATCATGATGTGCGTGATGAGTTAGCCCAAGGCTTAGGACAAGCACGGCGTAAACTTGCTGATGATAAAGTCAATGTGACGCCTGCGGCATCAAAGCAGTTTGCCAGTGTGCTCCAAAATTATGCCGCTTCCACAGAAACGCCAGACAATATGGCCTCTGTTGATTCATTAACGGCATTATTACAGCGCCAATCAAAGCATCAAGATCAGTTGCAGTCACAAGCGACTCATTCACATGAAGGCAGCCGAGAGCAAGTGCGTCAGCATTATTATCACAGTGATACCCATGAGCAGCATCGGCAGCAACATGGCATTGATCGTCAACCAGCATCATTACGATCGCAACCCAAACGCCGCTACGATGATCAATCACATGATCTCAATGTGGGGGATTATAACCGTCCAGCGTCAAAACAATTTGAACGTGAAGTGGCTATTGGTCGAAATGATTATGGTACGCCACCACGTAAGCCACGGTTAGATCCGAGTCGCTATGAAGCCAAAGGGACACGTAAAGACGATGACTTAGAGACGATGCGTGCTGAAATTATCTCAATTCGACGTTTATTAGAGCATCAATTATCCGGGCTGATGTGGCAAGAAGTTGAACGCCAAGAGCCAATGCGAGCAATGATGATTAAGCGATTAGAAAAAATGGGTCTATCAGACCAACTCGCAGATCAATTAGCTTGTTATATTCCTGAAGATTTACCGACCAATGAAGCATGGCCAGCACTACTTGATTTATTAGCAGATCAAATACTGACCACTGATGATTGTATTTTAGAAACAGGTGGTGTGGTGGCTTTACTTGGGCCAACTGGGGTCGGTAAAACAACCACCGTTGCCAAATTGGCTGCACGGGCTGCAATGGAGTTTGGCCCTAGTCAAATCGCATTAGTGACCACAGATAATTACCGTATTGGTGCTCATGAACAGCTTGCTACTTATGGCCGAATTATGGGGTGTCCTGTCAGAGTAGCTAAAGATGCGCAAGAATTGGCCGATATACTTCATCAGTTACGCCATCGACGATTAGTGTTGCTTGATACTGCTGGAATGGGGCAACGGGATATTCGTTTGACCGAACAGTTAGATACCATAATGCAAAATAGCGGCGCTAAAATTCGCAGTTATTTGGTGATGCCAGCAACATCACAACGACGGGTGCTTGAGGAGACGATTGAGCATTTTCGTCGTATTCCATTGTCAGGCTGTGTATTAACCAAGCTTGATGAATCATTAAGTTTGGGTGAAATAATCTGTGTTGCTATTCAAAATGCCTTACCCATTGCATATTTAGCAGATGGTCAACGGGTTCCGGAAGATTTGAAAGTAGCAACGGGAAATTACCTAGTTTCGCGTGCCAATGAGTTGTTAGAACGAGAGTTGTCACAGCAATCTCATGTCTGGGCTAGTGATAGTTCAGATAACAAAACGGCCGATTTTTATGACTGAGAACATCATGTACGATCAAGCGAGTGGTTTACGTCGAATGACCCAATTAACGTCGACAAAAGTCATTACGGTTACTGGCGGTAAAGGTGGCGTAGGTAAAACCAATGTCACACTTAATATGGCAATTTCAATGGCGCGCCAAGGCAAACGTGTCATGGTGCTTGATGCTGATCTTGGGTTAGCCAATGTCGATGTGATGTTAGGGTTACGTGCTGGGCGAAATCTTTCACATGTGCTGGCTGGGTTGTGCGAACTTAAAGATATTATTATCGAAGGCCCTTATGGCGTAAAAATTATTCCATCGGCTTCGGGCACTCAGAATATGGCGGAATTAACCCCTGCACAGCATGCTGGCTTAATTCGTGCGTTTGGTAATTTACAAGACGAGATCGATTTTTTTATTGTCGATACCGCTGCTGGTATTTCTGACATGGTGCTCAGTTTTGCTCGCGCAGCTCAAGACATCATTATTGTGGTGTGTGATGAACCGACCTCGATCACAGATGCGTACGCATTAATGAAAATTTTGAGTCGTGAGTATGATATTCAACGATTTAAGATTGTTGCCAACATGGTTCGTAGTTATCGTGAAGGGCGTGATCTATTCATTAAATTAACGCGAGTAACGGAACGTTTTCTTGATGCCAATCTAGAACTTGCCGCCTGTATTCCTCTTGATGATAACGTTCGCCAAGCAGTGAAGCGTCAAAAATTAGTGGTTGAGGCATTTCCGCATACACCGGCAGCGTTAGCATTGAACTCATTGGCATCAAAAGCGATGACATGGCCAATTCCTCATCATCCTGGTGGGCATTTAGAGTTTTTTGTTGAACGGTTGTTAGTGCATAAACCGCGAGCCATGGAGGCGCCAATTTGTGAATAAAACGTTAACTTATAGTCGTTACCAACAAAGCCCGCAGGCGTTTATTGAGCGCTATTCGACCTTGGTAAAGCGGATTGCACATCATTTAATGGCGCGCTTACCACCAAATGTATTAGTCGAAGATTTGATTCAATCGGGGATGATTGGGTTGTTAGAAGCACAGCAAAATTACGATCCTAGCAAAGGGGCGAGCTTTGAAACCTTTGCGGGTATTCGTATTCGTGGCGCGATGCTCGATGATATTCGCCGTGGCGATTGGGTGCCACGTTCGGTGTATAAAAATAATCGGCTTATCAGTGATGCGATTGCACACCTTGAACATAGTCTTGGCCGCGATCCGACAGACCATGAAATATCCGCTTATCTTGATATGCCATTAGAGCAATACCACCAAGCGTTAAACGATGTTAATTGCGGTCGTATTGTCGGTATTGCTGATCTTGCGGGTGGTGAAGAAACAATGGTTAATGATGAAGATATTAATCAAAATCTGCCATTCCAAGGCGTAGTTGATGATAGTTTTCGTCATAGCTTAGCGGCAGCGATTAAAACCCTGCCAGAGCGAGAAGCATTAGTGCTGTCACTGTATTACGACGAAGAAATGAATTTAAAGGAAATAGGTGCCGTTATTGGTGTGAGTGAATCGCGTATTTGTCAGATTCATAGCCAAGCGATGCAGCGATTACGGGCTAAATTACATGCTTGGGCTGCGTGATTTCAATAATAGTGCTGTCATTATTTATAACTTACAACACAGTTTTCTGTGGAGGCAATTTTGAATACTAATATGAAAATTCTTATTGTTGATGATTTTTCAACAATGCGTCGTATCGTTAAAAATTTACTGCGTGATTTAGGATTTAACAATACTGTTGAAGCCGATGATGGTGTAACAGCATTGCCGCTATTAAAACGAGGTGATTTTGACTTTGTGGTGACTGACTGGAATATGCCAGGAATGCAAGGTATTGATTTATTACGTCATATTCGTTCTGATGAGCAATTAAAACATTTACCAGTGTTGATGATCACCGCGGAAGCTAAGCGTGAACAAATCATTGAAGCCGCTCAAGCTGGTGTGAATGGTTATATTGTTAAACCGTTTAATGCGGCGACATTAAAAGAAAAACTCGCGAAGATTTTTGAACGGTTACAGTAGTTATTGCGTTTTGGCATAGGGAAAGTGAACCATGATTTCATTAGAGCAAGCGCAGCAATTAGTGGTGTTGCTTGAGCAAGGACAGCAACAACAAGCTAATACATTAGTGCAAACTTTAGTTGAACATCAACGTTCTCCTATGTATGAGGAAGTGGGAAAAATGACGCGTCAGCTGCATGATTCCTTAGTTAGTTTTCGGCTTGATCCGCGTTGGAATGATTTGGCTAAAACCGATATTCCGGATGCGCGTGACAGTTTATCTTATGTGATTGATAAAACAGAAGCTGCCGCTAACCGGACCATGGATGCGGTTGAAATAACGTTACCAATTGCCGAACAATTACAGCAAACATTGCAACACCTTCAGCCGCAATGGCAGCAGTTAATGGCAGGTCAAATTGCCTTGGCTGATTTTAAACAACTTTGCCACGATATTAATCAGTTATTAAATCAAGTTAATCAAGATAGCGCTCTTTTACGTGAGCATTTAACTGATATTTTAATGGCGCAAGATTTTCAGGATCTTACTGGGCAAGTGATACGACGGGTGATCAGCTTAGTTCATGAAGTTGAACAGCGAATGCTTGATATTCTGCAAGCATTTGGTATCGAGCAAGCAGCACTAACTGAGACAGCAATACAACCATCAGTGGTGACTGCTGAAGGACCAATTATTAATCCCCAGCAACGCAAAGATGCACTTTCATCACAGGATGATGTTGATGATTTACTTTCAAGTCTTGGATTTTAGAGGGAATTTATGAGTTTTGATTTAGATGAAGATATCCTACAAGACTTTTTGATCGAAGCTGGGGAAATTCTTGAATTATTGTCTGAGCAATTAGTTGAACTTGAACGTCGTCCTGACGATAGTGAATTATTAAATGCTATCTTTCGTGGCTTCCATACCGTTAAAGGCGGTGCTGGTTTTTTATCTTTGGCTGAGCTAGTTGATGCTTGCCACGGTGCTGAAAACGTATTTGATTTATTACGTACCGGTAAGCGTAGCGTCACACCAGATCTCATGGATGTGATTTTAACAGCGTTAGATTGTATCAACGTGATGTTTACTCAAGTACAAGCGCACCAGCCTCTCACGAAAGCTGATCAAACATTATTGGATCAATTGCATCATTACAGCTTACCACCGACCACTGTTGAAACCGCAGTGATTGAGCCTGATCCAGAGCCCGTTATTGCTTCATCATCAACCAGTGCGATTAATGCTGATAGTATCGATGATATTACTCAAGATGAATTTGATCGCTTACTGGATGAGTTACACGGTGTGGGTAATTCTCCCTCTTCAGTATCAGTGCCACCTTCAGCAGTAATGACAACGGCTACTATTGCGAGCAGTGTTGAAAGTAGTGATATTACTGATGATGAGTTTGAACGGTTATTGGATGAATTACATGGCAGTGGTAAGGCCCCAGGAAGTGAGGCTATAGCTGTAACGGCTGATCCTGCTATCGCGAATGATAATCTCGCGGTTGTTAATGATAATTTGATGACAGATGATGAGTTTGAAAACTTATTAGATCAATTACATGGTGTCGGTCGTGGACCTCAGATTGCTCCTACAGCTGTGACTGCTGAGCCATTAGAGACGGAGTTTGTTACTGTTAACCCGCATTTAGCCACTAATAACAACGTGGTTGAGCCAGTAACCCCTACAGCGTCAGTTGTGACCAAAGATAAACCTAAGCCTCAAGCCGACACCACAGTACGTGTTGATACTTCAACCCTTGATATCATCATGAACATGGTCGGTGAGTTAGTGTTAGTGCGCAATCGTCTGGTGAGTTTAGGGTTAAATACCACCGATGAAGAAATGTCTAAAGCGGTATCGACATTGGATGTTGTTACAGCTGATCTTCAAGGTGCGGTAATGAAAACCCGCATGCAGCCTATCAAAAAAGTCTTTGGTCGTTTTCCGCGAGTAGTACGTGATTTAGCCCGCAGTCTTAATAAAGAAATCGTGCTGGAAATGGTAGGTGAAGATACGGATCTTGATAAAAACTTAGTGGAAGCCTTAGCCGATCCTTTAGTGCACTTAGTACGTAATTCAGTTGATCATGGTATTGAAATGCCAGCAGTGCGCGAGCAAGCCGGTAAGTCACCAACAGGTAAAGTGTTACTTTCCGCATCACAAGAAGGGGATCATATTCGATTAACCATTGAAGATGATGGTGGCGGTATGGATGCCAATAAATTGCGTCAAATCGCGATTGATCGCGGCATGATGGATCAGGATGCTGCCTCACGCTTAAGTGATAATGATGCTTATAATTTGATTTTTGCCCCTGGTTTTTCGACTAAAAAACAGATTTCAGATATTTCAGGGCGTGGTGTTGGTATGGATGTGGTTAAAACCAGTATCAACCAACTTAATGGCTCGATAGCGATTAATTCGGTGTTAGGCAAAGGAACTCGAATTGACATTAAAGTACCACTAACATTAGCCATTTTACCGACATTAATGGTTGGCGTAGCGCAGCAGCCATTTGCGTTACCGTTAGCGAGTGTGAATGAGATTTTCCATTTAGATTTAACCAAGACCCATACCGTTGATGGTCAATTAACGATTGTGGTACGCGAAAAAGCGATTCCATTATTTTTTCTGCAAGATTGGTTATCGAAAAAATCATCGCATCATCAACAGCATAATAGTTATGGCCATGTGGTGATTGTTCAAACGGGTCACCAACGAGTCGGTTTTGTGGTTGATAGTCTGATCGGTCAAGAAGAAGTGGTGATTAAACCGTTAGATAATCTTCTCAAAGGCACGCCGGGCATGGCAGGAGCAACCATTACCAGTGATGGTCATATTGCGCTTATTTTAGATGTACCGAACCTGTTAAAACATTATGTAAGACGTTAATTACTAACAATAATAACCGATAGACCGACAGTGGTTAGGCTGACGGTATTGTTTAGGTAAAGGAATAAAAAAATGGCAATAAAGGTGTTAGTGGTTGATGATTCAAGTTTTTTTCGTCGCCGTGTGAGTGAGATTATTAATGCCGATCCTCGATTAACCGTTGTTGGCAATGCCACTAATGGTAAAGAAGCATGTGAGCTGGTGAAAGTGTTACAGCCTGATGTTATTACCATGGATATTGAAATGCCGGTGATGGATGGTATTACTGCGGTACGTGAAATAATGAAAATAGCCCCAACGCCTATTTTGATGTTTTCTTCTTTAACCCAAGATGGTGCACAAGCGACCTTAGATGCACTTGATGCTGGTGCACTCGACTTTTTGCCGAAAAAGTTTGAAGATATTGCCCGTAATCGTGATGAAGCGGTCGATCTATTACAAAAGCGAGTGGCTGAATTAGCCGGAAAACGTTTTTATTTACGACGTCATAATGGTCTATCTGCGCCGATAAAGACGCTATCTACACCTTCTGGGCGTAATATGTCTGCGATGACGGCTGAAGTTCGCCCTGCTGTCACTACAATAAATACTGGACGAACGAGTAGTGAATCCGCACTGGCAGCCAAAATACCATTACGCTTTCGCGCCTCAGGTAAAAAATATCAGTTAGTCGCAATTGGAACCTCAACGGGAGGGCCGGTCGCATTACAAAAAATTCTGACCCAACTACCAGCGAATTTTCCATATCCGATTATTTTAGTGCAGCATATGCCTGCAACATTTACGGCGGCGTTTGCGGCTCGATTAAATAACCTGTGTCGCATTGAAGTAAAAGAAGCGCAAAATGGCGATATACTTCGTGCAGGCGTGGCGTATTTAGCCCCAGGCGGACAGCAGATGATGGTCGATGGACGGGCTGTTGGAGCTCGATTACGCATTATTGATGGTGGCGAACGTATGAATTACAAGCCTTGTGTTGATGTCAGTTTTGGTTCGGCGGCGAAAGTGTTTAATGATCGAGTATTATCGATAGTGCTAACGGGCATGGGGGCAGACGGTCGCGAAGGTGCGCGAATGTTAAAAGCTAATGGCTCAACCGTGTGGGCACAAGATGAAGATAGCTGTGTGGTATATGGTATGCCACAAGCAGTTGCTAAAGCGGGCATTTCTAGTCATGATCTTCCCCTTGACCGCATTGCGGAATATATTTTAATTGAATTGGGTTTGTCGTGAGGAGTTAAAGGTGGTTGTTTGGAGTATTGCAAACCAAAAAGGTGGAGTAGGGAAAACGACCACTACCATAGCATTAGCAGGGTTACTAAGTGAACAAAACCAGCGAGTATTAGTGGTTGATACCGATCCCCATGGATCATTAACAACCTATTTAAATTTTGATGCTGATTATGTACCCGCCAGTTTATTTGATTTATTTCAATTGCCTCAGATTGATTATGATGGCGTAAGAGAATTAATTTTAAGCACCACATTTAGCCATATTGATATTATTCCTGCCCATATGTCATTAGCGACTTTAGATCGCTCTATGGGTAACCGCAGTGGTATGGGATTAGTGTTAAAAAAAGCATTAACCGCTGTTGCCGCAGACTATGACTATGTCTTAATTGATTGCCCACCGATTCTTGGGGTGATGATGGTCAACGCGTTGGCAGCCAGTGATCGGATTTTGATTCCAGTACAAACTGAGTTTTTAGCCATGAAAGGCCTCGAGCGCATGCTACGTACCCTGCAGATTATGCAGCGCTCTAAACCGGGTGGTTTTGATGTCACGATAGTGCCGACCATGTATGACAAGCGTACGCGAGCATCATTGCAAACCCTGCAAGATCTCAAAACCCGTTATCCTGATCAAGTGTGGGCCTCAGCGATTCCAATTGATACTAAATTTAGAGATGCCAGCATTAAACATATGCCGCCATCATTGTATGCCCATAATTGTCGCGGAGTATTTGCTTACAAAACGTTACTTAGTCATTTAACAAGGCTTGCACATAATGAATAATAACCGCTTAACCAGTGAACAAGCATTGGATGATTATTTTGGTGACTTACTGTTAGATGCCGAGCCGGTTAAGAAGCCAGCAACGTTTTGTGAGCCGTCATCGTCACAACAATTACAACAGTTATTAGACCAAGTACCATTAACGGTTGCAACCGAGCCGCAAGTGGTTGTTGTCACTGATGCAGAACCAGAACCAGAACCAGAACCAGAACCAGAATATGCTACCTGGCACCATCATGGTCAGCAGCAGCCATTTCAAGCATTGTTTTTTGAAGTCAATGGCATGATGTTTGCGGTGGCATTAACGGAGTTAGGTTCGATTCATCGATTGGGAGAATTAAACCAGATTGTTGGTCGTCCACATTGGTATTTAGGTTTAGCGCCATTAACTCAATATAATGTCGATGTTGTAGATACAGCACGTTGGGTGATGGCTGATAAGTTAACCCATGATAATTATCGTGCAAATTATCATTACATGGTGATGTTAGGTAATAGTCAGTGGGGGTTAGCGTGCGATATTTTACATGGTACGCAAACATTATTGACGACAGATATTCGTTGGCGTCAGCAAGCAGGTAAGCGCCCGTGGTTAGCGGGAATGGTCAAACAAAAAATGTGTGCACTGATCCATGTTGATGCATTAATTCAAATGTTGAATAAAGGCTTAGATGTTAATAGTGGCGCGAGTTGAGGCATTAAAGAGGAAATAATATGTCCCAAGTAAATATAACGGAAATTCAGAAAGATGGCGTTAATGATCAAGTACTACAGTGGGTTACATTTCAATTAGAAAATGAAACCTATGGTATCAATGTCATGCAAGTGCGTGAAGTATTACGTTATTCCGATATCGCACCGGTACCGGGCGCGCCTGATTACGTGATTGGTATTATTAATTTACGTGGTAATGTTGTTACCGTTATTGATACTCGTGCCCGTTTTGGCTTACAACATGGTCAAATCTCAGACAGTACTCGTATTGTAATTATTGAAACTGAAACCCAAGTGATTGGTATTTTAGTCGATAGTGTTGCTGAAGTGGTGTATTTACGTAGTTCTGAAATTGACAGTACGCCTTGTGTTGGTACAGAAGAAAGCGCCAAGTTTATTCAAGGGGTAAGTAATCGTGATGGACAGCTATTAATTTTGGTTGATTTAAATAAATTGCTGTCGGAAGACGAGTGGGATGAGGTCGCGTATTTGTAATGGATATCATACTTCAACAATGGTTACCGGTGATTATTTCTGCGCTGATTGCGCTAACTGCAGTAGTGCTAATGCGTCGAGAGCGTCAAGCGCGGCTGGCGCTAGAAGTCAAATTTACAGCTATTGAAACAGTATTAAAAAATGCGCGGTTGCAAAATGAAAGCTTAACCAAACAATTTCACGAATTACGCACTGGCAGCATTGGTATGAGTGATAAATTAGTTGATTTGATCGAGCAAATTGACCGAGTTGAAGTACGTCAAAATGAAGTGGCGATGAATGATTCCGGTGGGCGCTTATACAGCCGTGCCAGTAAAATGGCTGAACTTGGTGCTGATGTTGACGAATTAATGAAAGAATGTGACTTACCTAAAGCTGAAGCTGAATTACTGCTGAGTTTACAAAGAAGTATGCCACAGCATTATCGACGTTAATGGCTTTAAACACCCGTTACTATGTGGTGATATCGATATTTTCAAACCCTTCCCATCCCGGAGGGGTTTTGCCGTTTAGGAACCATGAAAAGGCAATTAACTCAGCTATAATTTGATATAACTCTTCAGGAATATGATCGCCTAATTCAAAGCTATTTAGGTACTGTGCCAGCACTGGATCTTGATGGATTAATCCACCTTGCTGCTTTACTTGTTCAATAATATGTTGCGCTAACTGGTCATAACCTTTTGCTGCAATATAAGGGCTTTTATCGCCATCATAACGCAGAGCAATTGCTTGCTGGGGAGAAGTCGGCTTTATTGTCATGGTTATTTTACCCGTGTAATTAGACAGTGATTGATAGCCCAGATGTTGCTGATAGCGTGGGCTGTGGTTGCTCTGTAAGCCGTTTATACTGGGGGGGCGTACTATTAATGCCTAATTGCTGTAAGCGTGAAATTAAATAGGGTGTTAGCCGTTCAATACGTAGTAATAATTGTTGATTCACGCATTCAAAGCGAGTGCTTAATTGTTGTTGGTGCCAACAAGCAATAACATTCACTGTGTCTATTGCACCAATAGGTAAACTCAATTTGACCGTCCAGCGGTTATTGTTATTCTTAATAGTATTTTTTTTATTTTTATGATGATGATTAATTTGTAGCTCAATGGTTTGACCATTGTCTTGCACCCATTGTAAGTGCAGTTGGTGACTATCAGGAGAACGCTGGTTTTCAGGGCCGCGTTGTTCACTTGCAAGGCGAAGTAAAGCGGTAAACTCTTGTTGTTGCTCAGGACTTAATTGGCTTAGCCATTGCTTGAGTGGGCTTGATGGTTGCGATAATTGTAGTAATAACGTTGCTAATGTTTGGTGGCCAGTATTGTGTTGCAGCCAGTGAATTAATTCAGCTTGGTTATTGGGTAATAATAATTGGCTAAACAATTGTTGCAGTGATGATGGCATCGATTGTGGTGATTTAGCTGTACCTAAGTTTAACGGCAGCAATAAATTTGTAACTAATCGTTGCAAGCTATTCATAGATAATAATAATTGCGGCAGCTGAGAGATCAAATTTGATTGATTGTTAGCAGTGATTGGTGATGAGAGTAAATTAGAAGCCTTCGGTATTGTAGTAATTGTTTCAATTGTCGAAAGTTTTTCTATAAATGGTGATGAATTTGGCAATAGTTTAGTTTGCATTTATTTCACAATTACTTACGTTAGTTAACGACTAAGAAGCTGAGCAGTTTAGCCAATTTGTTAGCCATTGTGGTACTATGCGGCTATTTTGTGGCACCTAGGATATAGCATTTTATGTTGTCAGTAGCAAATTTGAGCTGCGTTCGTGATGAGCGCGTCTTATTTGATGAATTAAATTTCACGATTTCAAGCGGTGAATTAGTTCAAATTGAAGGGCCAAACGGCGCGGGTAAAACGACCTTATTAAGAATTATAGCGGGCTTAGGCCATCCAGATAGTGGTGAGGTGCTGTGGTGTAATGAAAATATCACGACAGCACGTGAAGATTATCACCAATCACTGTTATTTTTAGGTCATCAAACAGGCGTAAAGCGCGAGCTTACGGCCTTTGAGAACTTGGCTTTTTTTCAGGCAATGCATACCTGTCAACAAGGCTCCGATCTCAAAGGAACACCCAAAGTAACCGGTGATGATGCATTGTGGCAAGCATTAGCCCATGTTGGTTTAGCTGGACGTGAAGATATTAGCGCAGGACAGCTATCAGCAGGTCAGCAACGTCGAGTTGCTTTGGCTCGTTTATGGTTAAGTAATCACAAATTGTGGGTGCTAGATGAGCCATTAACAGCGATTGATAAGCAAGGTGTAAAGGTGCTTGAAGCGCTATTTTTGGCACATGCTGAGCGTGGAGGAATGGTATTACTGACCACTCACCAAGATATGTTTGTTGATAGTGATCGGTTACGAAAAATTAAGTTAGGGCATACTAACCATGCTTAACACCCTTGTTCAAATTATTCGGCGTGAGTTATTAATCGCTTATCGTCGCCAAGCGGATATTTTTAATCCGCTATGGTTTTTTATTATCGTGATCACGCTGTTCCCATTAGGGATCGGACCTGAGCCTAATTTATTAGCTCGTATTGCTCCGGGTATTATTTGGGTGGCGGCGCTATTAGCGGCGTTATTATCGATGGAGCGTTTGTTCCGTGATGATTACCTTGATGGTTCACTGGAGCAGATGTTGCTGATGCCAGTGCCATTGTCGGTAGCGGCATTTGCTAAAATGGTTGCGCATTGGTTACTCACTGGATTGCCATTGATTTTAATTAGTCCACTATTGGCTATTTTATTGTCGTTGAATTGGCATACATGGATCGCGGTGTTATTAACCTTGCTGATTGGCACACCAACATTAAGTTTTTTAGGTGCCATTGGTATGGCATTAACGGTTGGATTACGAAAAGGTGGCGTTTTATTGAGCTTGCTCATACTGCCTTTGTACATTCCTGTGCTTATATTCGCGACCTCCGCCATTGAGGCGGCAAGTTTAGGCATGGCCTATGATGGTCAATTAGCCATTTTAGGAGCAATGCTAGTTGGGTCATTGACTCTGGCACCGTTTGCTGTGGCTGCATCACTAAGGATCAGTGTTAATTAGCCGATGAATTTTTTCTTTAACGCTTACCTTGTTAAATGGCGAAGTGGTAAAGAAAGTGAGAGTAACAACGTTACTCTCAGTGACGTATTTACTATCTATTATAAGTTGAGAGCATTATGTGGAAGTGGTTACATCCCTACGCTAAAGCAGAAAACACCTATCGATTATGCGGTAAGTTGTTGCCTTGGTTTTCTATTATCGGATTGATATCCATTTTAGTGGGATCTGTATGGGGACTATTATTTGTTCCTGCTGATTACCAACAAGGCGATAGCTTTAGAATCATTTATATTCATGTGCCATCAGCAATCTGGTCGATGAGTATTTATGTGACTATGGCTATTTCTTCTTTTATTGGCCTTGTGTGGCAGATTCGTATGTCAGATATGGCAGCGGCTGCGATGGCACCTATCGGCGCAGTATTTACCTTTATTGCCCTTATTACAGGAGCTATTTGGGGTAAACCTATGTGGGGCGCTTGGTGGGTTTGGGATGCTCGCTTAACCTCTGAGTTGATTCTATTATTCTTATATCTTGGTGTGATTGCTTTGTATAACGCGTTTGATGATCACAAAACAGCGGCTAAAGCAGCCGGTATTTTGTCAATCGTTGGCGTGATTAATATTCCTATCATCCACTACTCAGTGGAATGGTGGAATACCCTTCACCAAGGTGCAACAATTTCTAAATTTGGCAAGCCATCGATGTCTAGCGATATGTTATGGCCGCTGTTAGTGATGCTACTTGGTTTTGGTTGTTTCTTTGCTGCTGTTACTTTGGTGCGGTTACGTAATGAAATTCTATCACGCGAGAGTCACCGCCCTTGGGTGCAGAAGTTGGTGAAGTGAGATGGTTATGTATTTTGATTCTATAAAAGATTTTTTTGCGATGGGTGGGTATGCAGGTTACGTTTGGAGTGCCTATGCTATTTCTTTTCTATCGATGTTATGGATTTTATTTTCAAGCTTAGCAACGAAACGCCGTTTGTTACGAGAAATTAAAAATAAAATGGCGCGTGAACAACGCATTAAAGAAGCAAAAACATTGGAGAACACACTATGACCCCAAGACGTCAAAAACGTTTAGTAATTGTATTGGCGTTAGTGCTTGGACTCGGTGCAACGGTTGGTTTAATACTGTATGCGTTAAACCAAAATATGAACCTGTTTTATACGCCTTCAGAGTTAATTAATGGTAAAGCCGATAGTGGTGCTAAGCCTGAAGTCGGTCAACGGTTACGTATTGGTGGCATGGTGGTAAAAGGATCGGTTAAGCGTGATCCTAAATCGTTACGAATTAGCTTTAAAGTGGCAGATGTTGGTCCATCAGTTACTGTTATTTACGATGGTATTTTGCCGGATCTATTCCGTGAAGGACAAGGTATTGTGGCACAGGGTGTATTAATTAATCCGACGACAGTTAAAGCTAGTGAAGTGCTTGCAAAGCATGATGAAAAATATATGCCGCCAGAAGTGGCAGATGCAATGAAGATAAACCATAAACGACTTCAGTACACTGAAGAACAACTACAAGGTAAGTGATCAATGATCCCTGAATTAGGCCAATTCGCACTTATAGCCGCACTTGCGCTATCGGTGCTGGCCAGTATTTACCCATTGTATGGTGCCACTGTTGGTAACCAAGCAATGATGCGTATGGCACGTCCGCTGTCTTACGGAGTATTCGGCATGCTTGCATTGTCGTTTGGTATTTTGAGCTGGTCGTTCTATAGCAATGATTTTACGGTAGCGTATGTTGCCAGTAACTCAACCAGTTTACTGCCATGGTATTACCGTTTAACTGCAGTATGGGGCGGCCATGAAGGTTCATTGATGCTATGGGTACTTATTCAAGCTGGTTGGGCAGCAGCTGTTGCTCGATTTAGCCGTGGTATGCCTCTAGAAGCTGTGGCGCGTGTACTTTCTGTGATGGGCATGGTAGCAGTGGGTTTCTTACTGTTTATTATCGTTACGTCCAATCCATTTTTACGCACATTGCCAGATTTTCCGGTACAAGGCCGTGATCTAAACCCATTATTGCAAGATCCGGGTTTGATTGTGCATCCACCAATGTTGTACATGGGTTATGTTGGTTTCTCGGTTGCATTCTCATTTGCTATTGCATCATTAATGACTGGTCGTTTGGATACGGCTTGGGCACGTTGGTCGCGTCCTTGGACAATTGCAGCATGGTCATTTCTAACCTTAGGTATCGCACTAGGCTCATGGTGGGCTTACTACGAACTTGGCTGGGGCGGCTGGTGGTTCTGGGATCCAGTTGAAAACGCATCACTAATGCCATGGCTTGCGGGTACGGCATTAATGCACTCACTGTCAGTGACTGAAAAACGCGGTACTTTTAAAGCGTGGACTGTATTACTGGCAATTTCTGCATTCTCATTAAGTTTATTAGGTACGTTCTTAGTACGTTCTGGTGTATTGGTTTCTGTGCACGCATTTGCATCAGATCCATCGCGCGGTATGTTTATTCTTGGCTTCTTAGTGGTAGTTATTGGTGGTTCATTACTGCTGTATGCACTACGTGGTGGTCAAATTCGTTCTCGCGGTAACTACGCGTTGTTCTCGCGTGAGAACTTTTTGCTAGCAAACAACTTGCTATTAGTGGCTGCATTGTTAGTGGTACTGATTGGTACGCTATTACCGTTAGTGCATAAACAATTAGGCTTGGGCTCGGTATCGATTGGCGAACCGTTCTTTAATACTCTGTTTACGTGGTTAATGGTGCCATTCTCATTCTTAATGGGTGTGGGTCCACTAGTACGTTGGAAGCGTGATAATTTTGCTTCAATTGCAAAACCAATGTTATGGAGTGCGCTATTTACAGTGCCATTCTCATTCTTGGCAATTTACTTAACAGCAAGCGTTGTTGAGCCATTAGCCGTTGTTGGTGTAATGATGGCAGTGTGGATCATTGTGCTTCACCTTGTTGAAATCTACCGTCGTGCAACGCATCGTCATCCCTTCCTTGAAGGTTTAGGTAAGTTAGGGCGTAGCCATTGGGCAATGATGCTAGGTCATCTAGGTTTAGCTGTAGCAATTATTGGTATGACATTAGTATCGAACTACGGTATTGAACGTGATTTACGTTTATCACCAGGGCAATCAGTGAACGTTAAAGGTTATGACTTCCACTTTGCTGGTTTACGCGATGCAGATGGTCCGAACTATGATGGCTACGTCGCTGACTTTGAAATTAGTCGTCGTGGTATCGATATTACTACTCTGCATGCTGAAAAGCGTTTCTATACTGTTGCTGGTTCAATGATGACTGAGGCGGCAATTGATAGCGGCTTTACGCGTGATCTTTATGTTGCAATGGGTGAGCGTTTAGGTAATAACGGCGCGTGGGCGGTACGTATTTACTACAAACCATTTGTTAATTGGATGTGGATGGGTGCGTTCTTAATGGCACTTGGTGGTGCTTTCTCTATCAGTGATAAGCGTTATCGGTTCCGTAAGCCTGCTAATATTGCCGCGAATGACAAAAAATCAGAGGCGAAGCTAACTAATGAATAAGAAGCTATTATTTATTCCTTTAGTGCTGTTTTTAGGGTTAGTTGTGATGTTTATGGTCCAACTAACTCGTAACGCAGCGGGTGACGATCCGACAAAACTTGAATCAGTATTGGTGGGTAAACCTGTGCCAGCATTTAAGTTAGAAGATTTGTTTGAGCCAGGTAAGGAATACCAGCAAACGATTTTTAAAGGTCAACCACTGTTGCTGAATGTATGGGCAACGTGGTGTCCAACCTGTCAAGCTGAACACCAATATCTTAATACGCTTGCAGATCAAGGCGTGAAGATCATTGGTCTAAATTATAAAGATCAGCGACCTAAAGCGATTCGATGGCTTAAAGAGCTGGGTAATCCTTATATGATCTCCTTGTTTGATGGCAATGGCATGTTAGGGATGGATCTTGGCGTTTATGGCGCACCAGAAACATTCTTAATTGACGCTAACGGCATTATTCGTTATCGCCATGTGGGTGATGTTAATCCAGAAAACTGGAACAAAACCCTTAAGCCTTTGTATGAAAAAATGCTAGCGGAAGCGAAAGCAAACAATACCAAAGCGGAGGTTAAAGCATAATGAAACGTTTTTTTGCTTTAATATTTGCACTTGGACTGACGTTTTCGATGGTGGCGCCTGCATTAGCGGCCATTGATGTGTACGATTTTAAAAATCCAGCACAAGAAAAACAGTTTCAAGAACTTACAGAGACTTTACGTTGTCCTAAATGTCAAAATAACAGCATCGCCGATTCTAATGCGACGTTAGCAGAAGATATGCGCATGAAAACGTATGAGCTGTTAAAAGAAGGCAAAACTAATCAGCAAGTCATTGATTATATGATTGCACGTTACGGTAATTTCGTAACTTATGATCCGGCAGTGACAGCATCAACCATTATTTTGTGGGCGGGCCCAATTGGGTTTATTGTGATTGGTTTTGCAGTCTTGGTTTATCGTTCACGCAAAAAAAGTGAGCTAACTAAAGATCAGCCACTTGATGATGCTGAATCGGAACGTTTGCAGGGGTTGTTAGCTGAAATGGCGCAGCAAGATACTGAAACAACCAATAACACAAAGGTAACTAAATGACCCTGTTTTGGATTTTAACCGCTGTTTTGGTTTTAATTGCTATCGCTATCTTTGTGATTCCGATGTATTTCGGTAAAGAGTATGACGATGAAGCTAGCCGAGATGAGCTCAATAAAGCCTTCTTTAAAGATCGTATTCATGAACTTGAAGAAGAATCGCAAGAAGGTTTAGTCGATAACCAACAAGAAATGGTGACCGATTTACAACAAACATTACTGGATGACTTGCCTGTTACTGAAAAGAAACAAGCAGCATATGTTAGCCCAGCAATGGTTGTACCTGGCCTGATCTTGATTGTTGGTATTTGTTACGGTGTTTATGGCGCCGTTGGTAGCAGTGCTAAAGTTGAAGCATGGCATCAAGCTGTGAATCGCTTACCAGAGCTAACCCAACGTTTAATGGGCGATAATGCGTCTAATGAACCGCTATCAGACCAAGATATGTCAGATCTTACTTTGGCATTAAGAACGAAATTGCACAAAGATGGTGATGATCCAATGGGATGGTTACTGTTAGGCCGTATTGCTATTGCTAACCGCGATGGTGCCACGGCTGAAATGGCAATGAAACGTGCTTATGATCTGAACCCGGTTGATACTGATATTCGCTTAGGTTATGCACAAACATTAATGCTAAGTGGTAAGCCTGGCCAAAGTGAACTTGCTCGTCAGCTATTACGTCAAGTAATCAAGAGTGATCATAGTAACGTTCAAGCATTATCATTATTAGCATTTGATGCGTTTGAGCAGAAAAACTACCAGCAAGCCGTTGATTATTGGACAATGATGAAAACTCTTATCGGTCCTAATGATTCACGTACGCCAATGCTGACTCGCAGTATTGAACGTGCGAAAATGCGTATTGCAGATGGCGATAGTTCAAAGGTTGCACCCGATCCAACTGCAATTGATGAAACAACGACACAATCTGAAACGCAAAATGCCGATACAGATAAGCAAGTAACTGCTACTATAGCGCTAGGTAAAGACGTTGTGTTGCCAAAGCAAGGTAATATTATTATTTCGGTGCATGATGCAGATGGTTCGCCAATGCCAATTGCAGCGGTAAAATTACCGTTGTCGACTAAGTTTCCATTAACGATTACGTTAACAGATAAAGACAGCATGATTCCACAGCGTCAGCTATCATCATTATCAGAGATGATCATTCGAGCGCGTGTGGATAGCGATGGTAACGTGATGACCAAACAAGGTGATTGGTACGGTCAAAGTAGCAAAACTCCTTTGGGTGGAGAAACAGCGTTTGTCATTAATAAGCAATATTAACTAATTAATTGCTAAAATGAATAAAGCAGGCTGAATATCAACGTTCAGCCTGTTTTTTATTAGGTGTATGTTTTGAATAAAAAGCTATTACTGATAATTTTTTTCAGCCTTGGTATGGTTGGCTGTGCACAGTCACCCGATAAAACCACTGACCAAACAGTTTCAACCAATGTAACTGATCATATTGACGGTGATAATGCGTCTACAACGGCAGTGTATGACCCGTTTGAAGGGTTTAACCGTGCGATGTGGAACTTTAATTTTAATTATGTAGATCCGTATGTTGCGCGTCCAGTATCACTTGCTTATGTGAACTATACGCCTTCATTTGCACGTACTGGTATTACTAACTTCTTATCAAATCTTGATGAGCCAGCAGGGATGGTGAATAGCCTGTTAACACTGCATGGCAAAGATGCGCTAACTCATTTTAACCGCTTTTGGATTAATACTATTTTTGGTTTAGCGGGTCTTATCGATATTGCATCAGCAGCTGATATTACTAAAGTTCAAGATCGTGATTTTGGCGATACACTAGGTTATTACGGTGTCGGTAATGGGCCATATTTAATGCTGCCTGTATATGGACCAATTACGTTCCGTGGTTTTACAGATTCGGTTGATGGTTTGTATTTCCCATTGAATTTACTTAATTTCTGGGAAGGTTTAGGTAAGTGGGTCTTTGAAGGTATGGAAGATCGTGCCGCCTTAGTGAAGCAAGAGTCGATGCTTAACAACTCACCCGATCCTTATCTATTTACTCGTGATGCGTATATTCAGTATAAGAACTTCACCGCTAGTGACGGTAAAGTGAGTGAGCAAACGACAGGTGATACATTTGATGATAGTTATTTAGATGAAATTGATAGTGATTAATTTTATTGATTAACTATGCGCTATAAAAAGACCGCCATAATAGGCGGTCTTTTTGTGTGGCTACTAGCGGATCAGATTAGAAACGGTAACTTGCCTGAACACCCGCTAGCCAAATGTGGCCCGAGGTTTGACCGTCAAACTTACCTAATACTGGCATGCCTTTTTCTTGCTCCAGCATGTGGGCTTTTTTAGCAAAAATATAAGTAAAACCAGCATCTAAAGTTAGGTTCTCAGACCATGCGTAGCCTGCACCAACACTTAACCACGTACGATCAGTTTCAGGAATGGTTTGCGTACGGTTAGCTTCATCAACCGCTGAAGTGTCATAGGCAATACCAGAACGTAAAACTAGCTTATTGGTCGCTTGATAAGTGGTACCGATAGCAAAGCGGTAGTTATCCTTCCAATTTTCAGGTTTGATATCTACAGAACCACCAAGTTGTGGAATATTAGCCTCGAGTTTTTCAAACGCACTCCAATCAGTCCAGTTAACACTGGCGTGCACAGCCCACTGATCATTTAATTGGTGGAAGCTTGCGATTTCAGCTGATGCGGGTAACTCAATTGGTAATGAGCCTGCATATTGTGTTTTAGGTAGTTTGTGTTGAGCTAATGATTTTAAATCAAAACCAAGACCATTAGCGTGGCCTTCAAGGTTAAGTTTAACCGCCGATTGGTAACTAATACCGATGCGGTTATTGGCATCTATTTGCCATGCTGCACCAGCTTGCCAGCCCCAAGCATTATCTTCACCTTCCATGTATTTTAGATGCTGACCTTTATTGAGCATATTCGGTATAGTAATTGGGCTTGCTGCACCAAAATGACCACTTGCCATCACATAACGTACACCGGCACCGACGCTGAATTGATCGTTAATTTTGTAACCAAGGTTAGGGTTGATTTCAACGGTATGTACATCCGCTTGATTACCAAACATCGATGCTTTGAAATCAGTACCGAGATCGGTACGCATGCCAAAGTGAGTACCAACGGCTAAACCTATGGTGGCTTTATCGGTTAATGGACGAGAGAAATAAAAATTAGGAATAACCGCACTGTTAGCAAAGTCACTTGAGCTAGTTTTACCAAGAATTGAGTGTGAACCCTCAATATCAATATTAGGATCAACATAAATTGCACCAGCAGAAACTTGAATGCCTTCTAAATACGTTAGCATCGCAGGGTTACGGAATTGGGCGCTAGCATTATCAGCCATTGCTGCTTCACCCGCAAAAGCACGACCTAGACCTGTTGCTGAATATTCAGCTAATTGAAAACCTGCGGCAGAAGCTTGGCTGCTGATACCGACAGTGGCGGTAATAGCTAAGGCTAGAGTGATTTTATTTTTATGCATGGTATAAAAAACTTATTGTTGATCGAAATAATAAGCTAAATGATACCCGCAGCAATAAAGTGCGTTAAAAATTATCTTATAAAAGCGAGTCATTAAGTACTTTATGCTTTAATTGTTTAATATTGTGGTTTTTTATCGGGTGTTGTTTGTACGATAAGTGATGGATATTTAAATTTGAGCGTACACATGTACGAAAAAGAAAGTAAATAAATCTGTTATCACTATGACTGATTGCTATTTTTTATGCGAATTTTTAGGGTATTAGCATGTAAAAATATATTGATTGATGTTTTTTCGATATAAAAAAAGAAGCCACAGCGGCTTCTTTTTTATAATCAGTAATCAGTGTACGCTCAAATTAGAATGAACGGCTGTACTGTAGACCATATAACCAAGCATTAGCACGAGTGGTTGCAGCAACTGATGTACTCACGCCAGGTAGTAATGGCTGAGTTTCATTTACCTTAACATCTTCACCGATTAAGTAGGTTAGACCGAAATCAATAGTTGATTTGCTGTCAAGGTGGTAGCTAAAGCCGCCTGATAACCAGTTACGATCAGAATCAGGTACTGAAATTGATGTTAGCTTACCTTGAGCACTGGTGTCATGCATGTAACCCGCACGTAAGGTCCAATCGTTGTTGAGGTAATAAGTACCACCAACAGAATAGTGCCAGCTATCTTGCCATTGGTAAGCCTTAGTAAAAGAGTCACCCGTTGTGGCTAAGTTATCAAACTCACTCCAACGGATCCATTGCACACTGTAATGCACTGCAAATTTATCGTTAAGCTTGTTAAAGCCAGAAAACTCAACCATATCAGGTAATGGCATAATGAGTTTTTCATTACTTAGGTTATCGCCCTTATAATCAATATCGCCTTTTGCTTTTAGTGTTGGGCTATAACGGTAAGATAAACCAAAACGGTTATTTTGATTGTATTCATAAATAGCGCCAAGGTTGTAACCTAATGCAATCCCATCAGCATCGATATTCAGTGCTTGTGCATTACCACGTTGTAGTTTACCGCTACCATGAATAATGTCTAAACCACCACCAACGCTAAAATGTTGGTTGATACGGTAAGCAGCACTTAAGCCTAAATTCACGCTTTTAACGTCAGTTAAACCACCGAAAAGATCGGCTTTATAACCTTCTTTAAACTCAGTTTTAGTACCAAAGTTTGAATACAGCGAAGCACCTACAGAAAATTTATCGTTAATTGGTTGAATATAGTAGATGTTTGGTGCATAGCTAGTGCCACCAATAGATGCGTCAGCAATCGCCGTTGATGGCAATGTGTGGTTACCAATAGTCATTGCAGTTTCAGTGTTTTTAACATGCACATCAGTATTGATCGCAATTACACCTAACGATAATGCTGGGGCATCAAACAGTGCCATTGACGCTGGGTTTTTAGCCATGGTTGAGGCGTTATCTGCAATAACACCATCACCTGAGAATGCGCGACCTAATCCGGTAGCTGATTGAGCATTTAGCTGAAAGCCTGCCGCCATTGTTTGTGACGATGCAACAGCGATAGCAACAGTAATAACTGAACGCGTGAATATCTGCTTCTTATTCATTTATGATTCCTGATCATGTATTTATATTTATTATTCCAGTCTATATATGACTGATTGGCGACGATTGTAGGGGGGGAAAGGGCACCATCAAAGCTGACCAGTCCTTTAGGCAGTAAAAAATACGTTATAGCGAACTTTTGAGTTCATTTGGTATCATTTTACGCTGATTTATTGCAGTTTTCGTTACAGTTGACACTATAAATCGCAGCTAAAAATCGATACTTAATTACCAATATCGAATTTTTAGCTGGATATCGAAGGGACTTATGGGGCTAGATTTGCCAATAGAGTTCAGATTTGAGTTTTTCGGCGATTGGCATCAGCTTTTCACCTTTGTCACCAACCACAATTAAGCTAGCATCTTGCAGGGGTAATAATAAACTTTGATTAGTACTGTCGCTATCTGTCGCCATTTGTGTACTTGTTTGCGGCACGATAAAGACCGTCATTTTTCCTTTATCAGTACCAACAACCATATGTAAAGCACGGTTGCCATCAAAACCACAATAATTTAGATAATAAATATGACCAGGTAGTTGATTCATACTAGTACCAAAAGGTTTCAATTTAGCATTAACTTGCTGCAAGGTAACCGCTTCATCGGTTTGGTTCACAAATTGCGCTTCAGCGTTGACGTGTTGCAAAGCGATACTAGACATTGATGCCGGAGTATAAACATGTTGTGTAGGCGATACCGACGAAAAAGGCTGTTGTTGTCCTACCATAACCCCAACCATAAACATCACCGACGCTGCCAATCCGTAAGAAATATAGCGCTTATAATGAGATTGTTTTGGTGGCTGTGCCTGACTGGATTGATGAAATAGAATCCTATCAGCAAGATTCGTTGGTATCTCAACATTCAAAGCTTGTTTTAATTGTTGATCTAGCTGCTGCAATTCATTTGAGAAATGACGATTGGCAGTAGACTGATTTTTGGTTTTAATCAGCTCAGGATCATTATCATTAGGATCTGCCAGTAAGCGGCGACGAAATTCTAGATCATCCATTATGATTCCCTCGTTGAGTCGGTTTTTTTTCAAGTTGTTCTTTTAATTGATTACGAGCACGAAATAGCCGTGTCATTACCGTATTGCGATTAAGATTTAGAATCCCTGCGATTTCATCACCGTTAAATCCAGCCATCACTTGTAGAATCAGCGGCTCTCGATATTCAGGTGTCAGTTTCATGATTAATCGTTGTAATAAATATTGTTCGGTATCCATTTCAACGCTGGGATTGGTGTCTGCAATATGATGATCATCAATATCGACTAAATCAAATTGTTTACGTTCAAATCGACGGGCATTCTCTCGTCGTAGAATCGTGATAAGCCATGCTTTGGCAGCGTTATCATCTTGTAAGTTATCAAGTGATTTCCAGGCGCGCAGACATGTTTCTTGCACTAAATCTTCGGCAATATGAGAATCGTGGCATAGCCAATAAGCGTAGCGATATAAGTCTTGATGCCAAGCCCTAACAAGCGCTTCGTAGCGTTTTTGTTTGTTCATATTTAAACAGACCGAGGCAGAAGACTTTTTGTTTCTAAAAATATTTTTTATCATTGATGTGCCTGTTTAGCGTTATTGCATCAATAAACGATGCCACCTGATAACTTTTGAGTAATGTCAGTGGTTTTTTGGGGTCTAGGTTCTATAAACCGCACTAAAATTGATCTGGTTCAAATTCTGTTTTTAACGGTAGGTTATAGTTGTCGCGTCATCTGATGGTTGAAATTATGTTTAGGTCGTATGACTTAATAATAGTTAACACCGTCTGTTGAGCAAGATGACAACTTCCTTTTGAAGGCTGACTTTACTTTCTCCTATCAGGATTTTCCTGATTTGCAATTGGCTTTATGTTAATTGATTATTTTATTACGTTGATTTGATTATTTTCGGCGTGAATTCTAACCATACCTACGGGTGTGGTTTTTTTTTGCCTACACATTGAGTCGCTATTATTCCCTAGCAATCAACCCTTTTGATTACCAATCCCATATGGATATAGCATTGAATGTTTTTATACTACAACTGCTGTTAATGTCGATATCTTTTACTTAAAAAAACCAACTAATCAGCAAATTTAAACAAATGTTTTATTTTTATAACTTTGTAGTTACAATTGTGTGGTCTGACCTTGATTTAGAGGTTAATTATAATTGTGACAAGGAGTTGCGATGTCGGGTCTTCAAAATATCACTACACGTAACGGTGAACGTATTGCTATTGTTAGTGGATTACGGACACCATTCGCACGGCAATCAACAGTCTTTGAACGTTTATCCGCACTTGATTTAGGCAAAATCGCCGTTAATGAAATGCTGCAAGTTGCTGATTTTGATCCGCAGTTAATTGAACAAGTTGTATTTGGTCAGGTTGTACAAACACCTGAAGCACCGAATATTGCCCGTGAAATTGTGCTCGGTACAGGTATGAACGTTCATACTGATGCTTATAGTGTAACCCGTGCTTGTGCTACCAGTTTTCAGGCTGCAGTTAATGTCACTGAAAGTATCATGGCAGGTACGATTGATATTGGTATCGCAGGTGGTGCAGATTCAACCTCGTTGTTACCGATTGGCGTTAGCAAAAAAATGGCAGCGACGCTGTTGGCATTAAGTAAAGCTAAAACCATGCCGGCTCGATTGAAGTTAATCAGTGCATTAGGTGTTAAGGATTTAATGCCCGTTCCTCCTGCTGTTGCCGAATATTCAACCGGCTTAAGCATGGGGCAAACCGCAGAACAAATGGCCAAAAGTCATGCTATCAGTCGTGAAGAACAAGATGCTTTTGCCCATCGTTCACATATGTTAGCAGCGCAAGCATGGCGTGATGGCTTACTTGCCAATGAAGTCATGACCGCGTTTCCAGCCCCTTACCAACAATGGCTTACTCAAGATAATAACGTTCGTCAAGACTCCACATTGGCAGCATACGCAACACTGAATCCGGCTTTTGATCGCTTGTATGGCAGTGTAACTGCTGCAAATTCGACCCCATTGACCGATGGTGCTGCGGCAATATTGCTCATGCGTGAAGGGCGAGCTAAAGCATTAGGCCTAACCCCGCTTGGTTACATTCGTTCTTATGCTTTTGCTGCGATTGATGTTGTTGAAGATATGCTAATGGGACCTGCTTATGCGAGCCCGCTGGCACTTGAACGGGCAGGATTAACTCTGAGTGATTTAACTTTAATTGATATGCATGAAGCGTTTGCAGCGCAAACCTTAGCCAACGTTAAAATGTTTGGTTCTAAACGCTTTGCGAAGCAAAAATTAGGTCGAAATCATGCGATTGGTGACATTGATATGGATAAGTTCAATGTGCTTGGTGGCTCGATTGCTTATGGGCATCCATTTGCGGCAACTGGCGCAAGAATGATCACTCAAACACTGCATGAATTAAAGCGTCGTGGTGGTGGTTTTGCATTAAATACCGCTTGTGCAGCTGGTGGTCTTGGTGCAGCAATGATTTTGGAGGCAGAATAATGACCCAATCCGCATTTAGTTTATCGTTTGGTGAAAATGGCATTGGCTGGCTTAAAATTGATGTTGCCAATGAAAAAATGAATACACTGCAAGCCGCTTTTGGCGATCAAATCAGTGCGGTGTTAACACAATTAAGTACTCACACAGATCTTAAAGGGTTAGTCGTGTATTCCGGCAAAGCCGACAATTTCATTGCAGGTGCTGATATTAAAATGTTGGCTAACTGCGAAACTGCCGCCGAAGCCGAAGCTTTAGCTATTAAGGGCCAACAGCTGTTTTCTGCATTAGAAGATTTACCGATTCACGTTGTGGCAGCTATTCACGGACCGTGTTTAGGCGGCGGATTAGAGCTTGCTTTAGCATGTCATAGCCGTATTTGTAGCGATGATGCGATTACCCGTCTTGGTTTGCCAGAGGTGCAATTAGGCTTATTGCCAGGTTCTGGTGGTACTCAACGTTTACCGCGCCTGATTGGTGTCGCACATAGTTTAGAGTTGATCCTAACCGGTAAACAACTTCGCGCTAAACAAGCCTTGAAAAAAGGTTTGGTTGATCAAATGGTTCCGCAAAGTATTTTATTATACGCCGCGGAGCAAGTAGCGTTAACGCCAAAACCGATACGTTCCCATTCATTTCAAGATTGGGCTATGGCGGGTAATGCTTTTGGTCGCAGTGTAGTGTTTGAGCAAGCAACTAAAAAAGCCCAACAAAAAGCGCGCGGTTGTTATCCTGCCATTGATGCGATTTTAGATACGGTAAAATACGGTTTAGAAAAAGGTATTGAGCAAGGGTTAGAGCAAGAAGCCAAGGTCTTTGGTGAGTTAGTGATGACCGCTGAATCACGTGCATTACGGAATATCTTTTTTGCGACTACCGCAATGAAAAAAGAACCGGGCGCGACAGCTAAACCCAACCCAATTCATCGCATAGCGGTACTTGGTGGCGGCTTAATGGGCGGAGGTATTGCGCATGTATCAGCAATTAAAGCTGGCTATGCGGTGCGAATTAAAGATATTAATAATGACGGTATTCAACATGCATTAGCATACAACTACGCTATTTTAAATAAGCAACGTCAGCGGAGAATTATAAGTAAGCCACAATTACAACAGCAAATGTTACGTATTACAGGTGGTACGGATTATCGTGGCGTGAAGCATGCTGACGTGGTGATTGAAGCAGTGTTTGAAGATATTGCACTTAAACAGCAGATGGTTGCAGAAATCGAAGCCAATACTTCAGAAACAACCATTTTTGCGACTAATACATCGTCGATTCCGATTCATAAAATTGCTGAAAAGGCACAACGTCCTGAAAATGTTATTGGTTTACATTATTTCAGCCCGGTAGAAAAAATGCCGTTAGTTGAAGTTATTCCTCATGCAACAACGTCAGATTCAACGATTGCTACCGTGGTTGCATTAGCCAAAAAACAAGGCAAAACGCCGATTGTAGTCGCAGATAAAGCCGGTTTTTATGTTAACCGTATTCTTGCGCCTTATATGAATGAAGCCGCGCAGCTATTATTGGCTGGTGAGCCGATTGAGCATATTGATAACGCGTTACTTAACTTTGGTTTTCCTGTCGGACCCATAACCTTGCTTGATGAAGTTGGGGTCGATATCGGTGCCAAAATTAGTCCAATTTTAGCAGCTGAGCTAGGCGAACGTTTTGCTACACCAGCAATGTTTGAATGGTTACAGCAAGATGGCCGTAAGGGACGTAAAAGTGGTAAAGGCTTCTATTTGTATAATACCAAAAACAAAGAAGTCGATAAGTCGGTGTATACCTTATTAGGGGTTGAGCCGCAGCAACAATTAACCGAAGTTGATATTGCCGTTCGTTGTACTTTAATGATGTTGAATGAAGCTGCACGCTGTTTAAATGAAGGGGTGATCAAATCAGCGCGAGATGGGGATATTGGCGCGATATTTGGTATCGGTTTTCCTCCATTTCTTGGCGGGCCATTTAGTTATATGGATCATTTAGGTATCGATTTAGTGGTCGATATGATGCGCGAATACAGTGATCTTTATGGTGAGCGTTTTGCTCCTTGTGATTATTTGGTAGAGATGGCGCAAGCTCAGCAACGGTTTTATTAAGCCGTTATAATCAACATTAACCATTAAGCCTGCTTTGATGCAGGCTTTTTGTTGAGTGTCGTTTGGCTGTCATGGAGAATGTTAAAAGGTACAGCGAATTAAACGAAAGCGAGACTCAAATAGCTTACCGCGACAGAAACGATAGCTTACCGCAGCGACAACGAGGGCAATAAAGGTGTTAACGTGGCCCACAGTGATCAGCAGTAATGAGACTAATGCAATAAAGCAAAAGGCATAAAAAAAGATATCAATTTGGCTATGAGATAACGTAGCGGCGCAATGAGGACAAACAAAGTTATCTTCGTATGCATTTAGCTTGGGTGCATCTATTTCAATTTGGCAGTGCGGACATCGTTGAGTCACGGCGATCCTCTTCTAATCAATTTAATGCTATTTGCAATTAATGCCGTATGTTTCTGCAATAATGGCAATATATTTATAATGATTATTATGCTTATGAGGACAGTTACTTAGCTACTGAAATGTTATGAAAGTGTTTTTTATCATAATAAAACTACTTAAATGTTAGCTGTTAAAATAAAACCCCATTTATTCAATATAAATAGGGTTTTTTATTTAGTAAGCGTTTTTCTGGAAATCCTCTATAGATTCAATCGGTTGACCTATTGTTAGTGGCTCAGAACCTTGATGTGTTTTACCGGTGTAATACATGACCAACCGATTAGCAGTACGTGGCTTAACGGTATCGACAATGAATTTAATCATATCGGCGCGGCTTAATTTTTTAAGTTGCTCAATCACTAATTGGCGTTGATTAAAGTGTTCATCTTTATTACCAATGCTGACCCAGAATCGCTGTGCTCGCGCTCGAAGGTTAGTATCAGGCTCTGATATTTGTGCAATTAATCCTGTTTTACTGGCTTGCCATTGGGCTTCATTAAGCTCTAAAAGCACCAATGCAAAGGCATTAGTAAAGTCATCAATAGCATCAGATAAATAACTTGGTTCAGCGACGGGTGATTGAATATATAAGATCAATCCAGGATGGCGATTTAACGGTAAATTGCCGGTTCCTACCATATAACCGAGTTGTTGTTTAGTGCGTAATTCATGGAAAAACGTGGTCGACATTAAATGGTTTGCGAGGGTATAAATCGCAATTTTCTTTGGTGTTGTTTGGCGTGATTGGTAATACATTAAGATGGCCGAATCTTCATGATTACAATCTAACTCATAGGTTAATGTGCCACTGTTTTCTATATGTACTAGCGGTCGTTGTGATTCACCATAAAGTTGGTCGGTGACACGAAATGCATCTTTGAGGGTTTCAGCTAGCGCCAATGCATCTTTTTTGATCCAGTTACCATACACGAAGGTGTCAATATGCAGCTCTGCAAACATCGCTTCAACAAACGGCGGTAGTTGATCGATAGTAATGGTTTCTAGGGCTGCAATTAAATGCGGATAAGGCGGATTATTGGGCTGTAATAAACCAGTTAATTGATTAAACAGCTGTGAAATAGGTTTATCTTCTGCTGCATTGCGCCAATTACGTAACATCTGTGCTTTGATATTATCAAACCGCTGTTGCGTAAAATTACGCTGCTTAAAACGCTCTAAAATCAATTGCATCAATTGTGGCTGTTTTTCACTAAACCCTGAAAGTTGTAGCGTTACACCGCCTTGATGGGCATAAAGATTGTAAGACATACCTGCAATTTCAGCAGGATAAGCTGATTCATTGATCGCTTCTAATAGTAACTCAACACATAAGCGTGTTTTGACAATATTGGTGGTTGAACTGACGGCATGCGGGCTATCAATCGCAACATAAACAATGCCTTTGGGCACGCGAAAATCATGTTCTTGTTTATGCCACAGCCTAAACCCTGGCAGATCTTGAATTAATTGTGGTGGTAAGTCTGATCCAGCCTCAAGCGCTAAAGGCTCAAATTTTTCGCATAAATAAATATTAGGCTCAGGCAATAATAACTCTGGATCAAGGCTAATATTGGTCCACATTTCCACTTGCTGTGGCGTAAAGGGCGTTACTGAGTAAGGGGTATCATACCAAGCGGCGACACGGTCGTAATGACCCCCTTGTGCGACTAAGGTTAACCGCATATTACTGACGCTAAAGTAGGCTAATAATTGCTCAAGTAATTGTTGATCGTAGCCTTCCATCATATAGTCGCCATAGATAATATCTTCGGCGTTGTAATGCAGCAGGTTCATAACTAAATAACTAACGGTATCAAGTGGACGGCTTTTCTCTTGATAACGAAATGCCATCTCTAGTACTGATTTCTTTTCTTGATAACGCCAACTATTTAACCCTTGTTGCTTTATGAGCGCAATAAAGGCAAATACACACTGCACGATTTCATCGGTATGTTGCTGGCCTTTAGGGGTTAAATTTAAACCAATGGTAAATTCACGGAAATTATTACCGCTCACGCCACCGCCAGCGGTTAGGGTATTGATCAAGCCGCGTTGTTTCAAAATCGCCATTAAGCTACCGCTACCTTCATTACCCAATAAGTGGGCAAGATAGGATAACGGCTTGATTTGATAGTGTTCGTCAACCGAAGGCAGTGCAAACGATAATGTTAACTTACGCAACTCTTTAATAGGTTCAATTTGAATGAACTTCTGACACTCGTTTTCAGTAACAAATGGCACGTCAATTGCTAATTTTTTAGTGGTAGCATTAGGAATTTTACTAAAGAACTCTTGAGTGTAGCGTTCTAGCTCATCTAGCGATTGTGGGCCTAACAGCACCAGTCCCATCACATCAGCTGAATAGTGTTGATGATAAAAAGCTAATAAATCGTCACGTACTGATTGGCCATTGCGGTCATCAAGAGTGGTAAGATCACCAACCGAGAACTTGGCAAAAGGGTGGGCTTGATTGATGGTTTCTTTTTGAACTTGATATAAACGACGCACGTCGTCTTTTATTTTTAATTTGTATTCAGAGTCAACAGCTTGACGTTCTTTGTCGACCGCATCTTCATTAAATAATGGCGCGGTAAAAAATTGGCCGAAACGATCTAAGCCCTCTTCAAAACCATGAGGACTTATTTCAAAGAAAAAGGTGGTGTTTTCAGTGCCAGTCCACGCATTATTACTGCCACCATTACGGTTGATGAAGGTTTGGAATTCACCGACACGTGGGTATTTTTCAGTGCCAAGAAAGAGCATATGCTCAAGAAAATGCGCCATGCCTTGACGGTCGATGGGATCATCAAAATGGCCAATCTCGACAGACAATGCAGCTGCAGAGCGAGGCGCTTCAGCATCATGAACGAGCAGTACTCGAAGTTCGTTCGCTAAAGTGAGGTAGCGATACTGCTTATGATCGTTAGGGCTAGTATGCACAGGAAGAGCCTATTTTAGAGGGATTTAGAGTAAGTATGACGCTCAATATTAAGGCTGGCAAATTGAAGATGCGATTAGATGACATCTAGGTCGCATTTTTGTTAACAAAATGATGAATTAGTCATTACTTAATCAATTAAGCCGTTAAATAGTAGGCTTAGCCACAGAATTAAAACTCTATGGTTATGCCAATAATCAAACCATGTAATAATGATCGACCCACTCCAACAAACTCCAGAGTGGCTATGGCGATTGTTTAACTGAGGTTATCGGAATATCTATGCAAATATATATTATGCGTCACGGCGAAGCCGAAAATTTTGCAGCCAGTGATGCTGAGCGCCCATTAACCGCACGCGGTATTGCGCAATCACAGCAAATGGCGACATTACTCGCATCACATTTGAATGGTGAGTTGGATCGAGTATGGGTTAGTCCATATTTACGTGCGCAACAAACGTGGCAAGCAATGGCTGATAGCTTACCGTCTCCAACACGAGTCGACAGTGTTGAAGATATTACGCCTTACGGTGATGCAGAAACAGTGGCTGAATATATTCAGGCGATCATTGAGACAGAGCAACCACAATCATTGTTATTGATTTCACATCTGCCATTAGTCGGCTATTTAACCGCAGAATTGGTCGCAGGTGTTCAACCGCCAATGTTTTTAACCTCTGCGATTGCCGCGATTGAGTACGATCCTCAAACGGGAACCAGCAGCTTGTTATGGCAACAGCAGCCACATAAATAATGGATAACCACCATGACTAAATTAGCAATAGTTACCGCTATAGGACTATTATTTCTGACAGGCTGCAGTGTTGGCGAGCCTGTGCGACTGTCTGCTAACGGAATGGTGAAGTGGTCTGATGGACGCACAGAGGGGATGCATGTTTCACAAACGGGCAGTAGCTTAACCTTTGTTAACCACTCCAATGAAGTTGGTGCTCCGCCCTTAGTTATTTTTGCGCGTATTGATAGTGCCCGTAATGATAACTGTGAGTACTTTTACGTTGAAACCGCGGTTAAAAAACGTCTAAAAGTCTGCGAGACAGGAGAAGTGACGTTATTTAACCATGGTAAAGTAGTGAATGTAGGCCATATGGTAAAACCGAGATATTAGCGTTCAGGAATATCAATCAACACTAATAATGCACCTGCGCCACCAAACTCTAGTGGCGCTTGATGAAACGCCATCACATCTGGATGTTGGGCTAACCACATTGGCGCTTTTTGTTTGAGAATATGTTTACCTATACCATGCATAACGCAAGCACATGACACATGTTCTTTGATGCACGCTGCAATCATTGCCGCAAGCTCACGTTTTGCTTCTAGTTGTGTCATTCCATGCATATCTAGGTAAATATCAGGAACATACACACCACGTCGAAGCTTTTTCACTTCATATTTAGACACACCTGTACGTGCATATTGCGTAGGGCCAGTGTCGCTAAGATGCGGCTCAAACTCATCAGAGAAGTAAAACTCATGATTTTGGGTCTCTTTGCCCATCACTTTTGCTTTATCCGCTTTAGAGTTCTGTTGACGTGGCGCGATTATGGTATCATGCGTGAACTTTTTTACGCCTTTTACTTCTGCCTTGAAGAGATTGAAATCATCTTCAAGCTGTGAATCTTTATTACTCATAATGAAATTCCAACAATTGTATAGTGGTATTGTAGCGTTTATCGGAGGCTATTTTGGATAAGATTTTTGTCGACGAAGCTGTCAGCGAACTTCACACATTGCAGGACATGCTACGTTGGACGGTAAGCCGTTTTAATGCTGCTGGCCTATTTTACGGTCATGGTACAGACAATGCATGGGATGAAGCTGTGCAACTGGTACTACCGACAGTTTACTTACCGTTGGATGTTCCAGCGGAAGTGCGTAATTCTCGTTTAACAAGCAGTGAGCGTCATCGCATTGTTGAACGTGTAATGCGTCGCATCAATGAACGTACACCTGTTTCATACTTAACGAATGTTGCCTACTTTTGCGGTATGGAGTTCTTTGTTGATGAGCGTGTACTTGTGCCACGTTCACCAATTGGCGAGCTCATTGAAAACCGCTTTGAACCTTTTTTACAACAAGAGCCAACACGGATCATGGATCTGTGTACGGGAAGTGGCTGCATTGGTATAGCTTGTGCGCACATGTTCCCTGAAGCAGAAGTCGATATCGTTGATATTTCGACAGATGCACTTGCTGTTGCTGAACAGAATATAACGGATCATGGTCTTGAGCAGCAAGTGATTCCGCTTCGTTCTGATCTTTTACGTGATATTCCAAAAGATAAATACGATCTTATCGTGACTAATCCGCCGTATGTTGATCAAGAAGATATGGACAGCCTACCAGAAGAGTTCCGTCATGAGCCAGAGCTAGGTTTAGCCGCAGGCAGTGATGGTCTAAAGTTGGTTCGCCGTATTCTTGCTAATGCGCCAGATTACCTGAAAGAGAACGGTATTTTGATTTGTGAAGTTGGCAACTCAATGATCCACATGGAAGAGCAATATCCGCATATTCCATTTTTGTGGTTAGAGTTTGCTAATGGTGGTCACGGCGTGTTTATGTTAACTCGTGAGCAGCTAGTTGATTGTGCTGAAGATTTTGCTCTTTACCGCGATTAATTAACCCCAAGCTTAATCAATACTGGTAATAACAATAAAAAATCAGCCATAGATTATGGCTGATTTTTTTATGTTTGTGCGCTTAGAATTATTTAATTAATTCATCATCACTGGTGTCTTGTTCAAGCCATAAGGCATTAATTATCGCAAATGAACATGCGAGCAAAATACCTAAAAACCACGCTAAATACCACATTGTGTGTTTATTCCTTAGTACAGTGACGTCTTATTGTCTTCGATATATTTGGTATCAAGACGACCAAACATTTTGTAGTAACACCATGAGGTGTATGCCAAGATCACCGGTACCATTACAAACGCCACAATGGTCATAATATGTAATGTGTATTCTGATGAGGTCGCGTCCCAAAGAGTTAGACTTACATTTGGATCTAAACTTGACGGTATAATAAATGGGAAAGTTGCAAACCCAAACGTTAATACCACGCCTACAGCGGTTAAGCTTGAACATAAGAAGGCAAAGCCACCACGATCTGCACGTGAACAGATTGCTGTTAGTAATGGCATTACAACCGCCAATATTGGTGCAATCCATAAAATAGGGTGATTATGGTAGTTAGTGAATAACCCTCCCATTTGACGTGCAACTTCTTTAGTTAATGGATCGGATGCTGCATTGGGTAATACTTGTGATGTGATCACATAGCCATTAATGCCTTGAGCAACAAAACCTGCAATAACAAATAATATTGCCATTAAGATCGCCGAAATGACGGCAACATTACGTGCACGAGCATGAATAGCCGCGGTTGTTTTCAATTGCAGGAATGTTGCACCTTGAGTGATGATCATCAGTAAACTAACACCGCCACACAGTAACGCAAATGGGTTTAATAATTGATAAAATGACCCGTGATAAGTCGAAATCATAAATTCATTAAGCTCAAACGGCACACCTTGCATCAGGTTACCAAACACGATACCAAAAACAATCGGTGGCACAATACTGCCGACGAAGATCGCTTTGTCCCACAAATTACGCCATTGGCTATTAGGCAGCTTAGAGCGGTAATCAAACCCTAATGGGCGTAACCATAACGATGCTAATGCCAAGATAAGTACCACATAAAAACCAGAGAACACTGTCGCGTAAACTAATGGCCATGCTGCAAATAAGCCACCACCGGCAGTGATAAGCCACACTTGGTTACCATCCCAGTGTGGTGCTATGGCGTTAATCATTACGCGGCGTTCGGTATCGGTCTTACCAATAAATGGCGACAACATACCAACACCCATATCAAAGCCATCAGTAATTGCAAAACCGATGCATAACACACCGATTAATACCCACCAGATAACTCGCAAGCTTTCATAATCAAACATTACTTTGTGCCTCCCAGCTTATGCTTCAACCTGATGTGTTAGCGCATCTTTGGTATTATTCGGTTGTTCAAAATGATAACGACCGGTCTTTAAACTGCTCGGACCTAAACGGGCGAATTTCACCATCAAGTAAGCCTCTGCAATAAAGAACAAAGAATAAAGCACAATAATTACCGCCAGTGAGAACCATAGTTGTGATGGTGCTAAGTGAGATGCCGCCATATTTACCGGTAGAATTTCACCAATAGCCCATGGTTGACGACCATATTCTGCCACAAACCAACCCGCTTCAATCGCAATCCAAGGTAAAGGAATGCCATAAAGCGCTGCTTTAAGAATCCATTTATTGGACGTGATTTTATGCCGACATGATTGGAAAAATGCAGCAGCAACAATGGCAAACATTAAGAAGCCAGCACCAACCATAATTCTAAAGCTAAAGAATAACGGCCATACACGCGGTATAGAGTCATTCGTCGCTTGCTGAATTTGCTCTGGTGTCGCATCAACAACGTTGTTAGTGTAAGGCTTCAATAACAGCCCATAACCTAAGTCACCTTTTACTTCATTAAAGGCGGCGATATCGGTGGGATTTTTATCACCTGAACGTAATTTTTGCAGTAACCCATAGGCAACCATACCGTTACGAATACGCACTTCATGTTGTTTTTTAAGATCACTAATGCCTGTCACTTGAGTATCCAGTGAACGGGTTGCGATAATCCCCATTAAATATGGAATCTTAATCGCGTATTCAGTTTCCATCTTATCTTGGTTAGGAAAACCAAATGCAGTGAAAGCAGCAGGAGCGGGTTCGGTATGCCATTCAGCTTCAATCGCAGCGAGCTTGGTTTTTTGAACATCACCAAGTTCATAGCCAGATTCATCACCCAATATCATTACTGCAATAATTGCCATTAATCCAAAAGAGGCTGCAATGGTAAATGAGCGACGGGCAAAGCCAAGATCACGGCCTTTTAGCATGTAAAATGCACTCACACCCAGTACGAACATTGAGCCACAGACATAACCTGATGCGACGGTGTGAACGAATTTAACTTGCGCCACAGGGTTAAAGATAACCTCTGAGAAGCTGATCATTTCCATGCGCATGGTTTGGTAGTCAAAATGTGCACCAACTGGATTTTGCATCCAGCCATTGGCAACCAGGATCAACAATGCAGACAAGTTAGAACCTAAGGCAACTAGCCATGTCACTGTAAGGTGCTGGCGTTTTGAAAGTCGATCCCAACCAAAAAAGAACATACCGATCATGGTTGATTCTAAGAAGAACGCCATCAAAGCTTCAATTGCTAATGGCACGCCAAAAATATCACCCACATAATGAGAATAATAAGCCCAGTTAGTACCAAACTGAAATTCAAAGGTTAAACCTGTCGCCACACCAAGTGCAAAGTTGATGGCAAAAAGTTTCCCCCAAAATTTAGTCATATCCTTATAAACTTGTTTACCGGTTATGACATAAATTGATTCCATTATTGCTAATAAGAACGTCATTCCTAGCGTTAATGGTACAAATATAAAGTGGTACATTGCAGTAAATGCAAACTGAAATCGCGATAAATCAACGACATCGTGTAACATAATAATAAAGCCTTATTTATAATATTAATTTATAAAACTTTAAAAATTAATATTATATTACTAGGTGTTAAATTTATGCTCGGTCATTGTTTGTGAACAATAATTATTATAAATATAACAGCTGTGATTAAATAGAAACGTATTATAAACAACAAATTACCACTGTTTAATTATATTAAGTCGTGTATTTTGCAATCTAAAAAACGTATTTCAAGGTGTATGTAATATATTATATTGTTATTGTTTTTTTGTGTTATCAATTAGCATGGTAAATGTAAATTGGTGACAATATATATTAGAGTGGGTGTTGTTTACTATTTTATTTTTATTTATTAGGGGTTAAGAAAAACTGAAGTGTTATTAAAAGAAGCGGGGAGAGCAGTAATATTTAATAAAGTAAGTGTTGTTGATATGTTATTTTGTTATTTGTTTCGTACAATATTGTTTTAATACTCACTCCATAGAAAATATGGAGTGAGTTAATCAGCGATGTTATTTTACGCTTTATGCTGTGCTTGTTTTTCTTTTAATGCTGCCATCACTGTTGATTGGTGTTGTAAGTAATCTTCTAAACCAATGCGACGTAAATCACATGATGGACAATCACCACAACCATCACCGACGACACCATTATAACAAGTTAGAGTTTGCTCACGAACATAGTCTAATTTGCCATACTGATCAGCCAGTGCCCATGTTTCAGCTTTATTAAGCCACATTAATGGGGTTGCGATAGTAAATTGACGATCCATACCGAGCACTAACGATTGATTAAGTGAACGTACAAACTCATCGCGGCAATCAGGGTAGCCAGAAAAATCGGTTTCACACACACCTGTGATCACCGTTTCAGCCCCAATTTGATACGCATAAATACCGGCTAAGGTTAAAAATAAAATATTGCGCCCAGGCACAAAAGAGTTGGGTAAGCCATTGGCTTGTAATTCATGCGAAACAGCAATGTTATCCCGGGTTAGTGAACTAATCGCAAGCTCGCCTAATAAACTTACATCCATGACTTTATGGGCTGCTACTCCAAGATCTTTGGCGATATGCTCAGCAATTTCGATCTCTAATTTATGGCGTTGACCATAGTCAAACGTAATACAGTGCACTTCATCGTAGTGCGCTAATGCTTGAATTAGGCAAGTGGTTGAGTCTTGACCACCACTGAAAACAACAACAGCTTTTGTCATTATGAATATCCTTTATAAGTGATTACCGATAAACAGTCGGTACAACAACATGCTAATAATGGTGTTATTAACATGAGGGGCTATGCTAACCCAGCTGTTGACGATAGAAAAGTAGCGATCACAAATAGCGTAGATAAAAAAAAGCCGCACCAAAAGAGGGCGGCATAAAAATAAACAAAATATGGAATCCATGTGCAGTTAAGCAACCGAAGTGCAGAGGGTACTTAGCCTGTACTCATATTTGTTTAAAGACACAAAATACTAAAAAGGGGAGCTGGCGCTGTAGCTAACCAGCTCAAGGGGTTGTTTGTTGGCTATATTGCTTGCCATGTTCCTGTTTGTTGTAGCTGTTGTAATTGGGCAAAGTAAGCACTGGTATCACCAATATTGGCAGCGATCCATTCGTCATTGTAATAAGTATCTAAATAACGCTCACCGCTATCGCACAATAACGTCACAATGGAACCTGTTTCACCACGTTGTTTCATTTCAGCCGCTAATTGCAATACGCCATACAGGTTAGTGCCTGTTGATGCGCCCGCCTTACGGCCAATAATATGTTGTAGCCAATGTACTGTTGCCACACTTGCAGCATCAGGAATTTTTCGCATTTCACTGATTACATTAGGAATAAAACTTGGTTCAACCCGTGGTCGACCAATACCTTCGATACGGCTACCAGAATCTAAAGTAATCGTTGCATCTCGATTGATGAAATAGTCATAGAACACTGAGTTTTCAGGATCAACCACACACAATTGGGTTGGATGCATTTGGTAACGAATATAACGACCAATTGTTGCTGATGTACCGCCAGTGCCTGGGCTCATCACTATCCATGTTGGAATAGGAAAGCGCTCAAATTTCATTTGATTAAAAATGCTATTGGCAATGTTGTTGTTACCACGCCAGTCAGTTGCACGCTCAGCATAAGTAAATTGGTCCATATAGTGACCATTTAATTCTTTTGCTAGGCGGCGTGATTCATCATAAATAGCTGCCGAAGAGTCAACAAAATGGGCCTTACCACCGTAAAATTCAATTTGTTCAATTTTTTTACGGGCTGTTTTACGTGGAACGACAGCAATAAAAGGCAGCCCGAGTAAACGTGCAAAGTAGGCTTCAGAGACAGCTGTACTACCAGATGATGATTCAATCACTGTGGTATCTTGATTGATCCAACCATTACATAAGGCATATAAAAACAGTGAACGCGCTAAACGATGTTTGAGACTTCCAGTAGGATGAGTACTTTCATCTTTTAGATAAAGATCGATACCTTCAAGGCTTGGAATATCTAATTTAATTAAATGGGTATCAGCAGAACGTTGGTAGTCAGCTTCAATCACTTTTATTGCGTTACTGATCCAAGCATTTTGCTCTTGTACGGTATTTACTGTCATCGTCATAGTATTACCTCTTTGCTTAATTCGAATCCATCGAGTGTTTACTTAATCAACTCCCTTGAAGCAACTGGGTATATAGTAAACATAAATACGGGGAAAAACATTGCCTTGTTTGCTATTTATTGAATTATAAATAGAAGGTTTTTCTACTTTTTGTTTTTTTATTGCAATTTGGTGCTATTTAATATTCATTTTATGGAATATGAGTATCATTGTTTCCGTTGTGTATAATCAAATGTTACCACTTTATAGCGCAAATCAAAGCGCGTTTACTGTTAATTCGCCCTAATAAACTGACACTGATCGTCATAATGGATGATTTTTTTTGCCTCTTCGCTGAATAAGAGGTATTTTTTAGTAAGTATTTACCCTTTTGTTGTAATTGGTGGAATGAATGGCAGTTTTAGATAGTGTTGATAGAACGTTATTACGTTTGTTACAAGATGATGCAACCATGCCGTTGGCTGAGCTTGCAGACGCTGTGAATTTAACAACCACACCCTGTTGGAAACGACTAAAACGTCTTGAAGAAGATGGTATTTTACGGCAACGGGTTGCTTTGCTTGATCCGGTCAAATTAGGTATCGCATTTACTGCTTTCGTGCAAATAAAAACCAGCAATCACTCGCAAGATTGGTTTAATCATTTTGTTACGACTGTGACAGATTTTCCTGAAGTGATGGAGTTTTATCGTATGGCGGGAGAGTATGATTATATGATGAAAGTACAAGTTGCGGATATGCAGGCTTTTGATAATTTATATAAAAAGTTAGTGGCTTCTGTTGCTGATCTGACTAATGTGACTTCCACCTTTGCTATGGAACCACTTAAATATACCACTGCCTTACCTGTTTAAATATTGTATTTATACTAAAAATAACCCCGAGTCATTATCAATAGTGGCTCGGGGTTATTTTTAGGCAGTACAACGAGTGTGCATTAACGCTGGCGAATCAGTCCTTCCTGTACTGCTGTTGCGACTAATTGCCCTTGTTGGTTATAAATCTCACCTCGAACAATACCGCGTGACCCGCTGGCTGATGGACTATCAATGACATACAGTAACCACTCATCGACTTTAAATGGGCGATGGAACCACATTGAGTGGTCAATAGTAGCAACCTGCATACGAGGGCTGAACAATGTCACGCCATGCGGGTGGAGTGAGGTAGTTAAAAATCCCCAATCAGAGGCATAAGCCAGCATATATTGGTGAATACTTAAGTCATTTGGCATCTCACCATTGGTTTTGATCCATAAATATTGTTTAGGATCTTCAATGGTCGGTTTTAATGGATTAACCACCGTCACTGGACGCACTTCAATTGGACGCTTGTGACCAAAGGTTTCAACAATCTTTGGCGGTAAATATTGGGCTACAGATTCAACCAATTCACTTTCAGAGGCTAAACCTTCAGGCCCTGCAACTGTTGGCATTACCGATTGGTGTTCAAATCCAGATTCATCAATTTGGTACGATGCGGTTAAGTAAAAGATAGGGCGACCATTTTGAATCGCTTTAACACGACGAGTACTAAAACTTTTGCCATCACGTAGGGTCTCTACGTCATAAATAATCGGCTTTTCTGGGTTGCCAGGTAACAGAAAGTAGCTATGAAAAGAATGTAAGTGGCGATCTGGATCTACCGTTTGTTGTGCTGCAGACAAAGACTGACCAATAACTTGACCGCCATATACCTGTGGCAAACCTAAATTTTCACTTTGGCCTCGAAAGAGTTCACGTTCAATTTGCTCTAATTGCAGCAGAGTGAGTAGTTCATCTAATTGTTTGCTCATGGTATATCCTGAAAAATAAAAACTAAAACAATGGTAAGCCTATTTAACTTTAGTGCCAATATGCCTACGAGTGCCCTTGCCAACGATAATAGCGCAGTGATAGCCGTCCGCTATCGGATACTTCAACCTGTTCTGCTCGCAATGCAGTAATTTGTCTTGCGAGTGCTTCACCGGTTAATGATATACGACCTTGGCTGTTAATCACGCGATGCCAAGGAATTGTTGACCCTTCGGGTAAGGTTGCCATTAAGCGACCGACATGACGAGCATAACCGGGATAACCGGCAAATTTTGCTATATCGCCATAGGTTGAAACTCGCCCAAATGGAATTTGATAGACTTGGCTATAGATTTGATTGGAAAAGTCGTCCATATTTATAAGTAGCCGTTAACAAATATACTCGGTAAATAGTAAATAATATGCTTGTTATATAATAGCGGCTCTATCTTTTTAGACAACAGGATAACGCAAGGAGGTGTTGCCATGTTGTATGCTGCTTCATTAGTTGCCGTTAGTTTAATTTTAACGGTGTTAGGTGTAAGTGCTCTTGGCCCAACGGCAGGAGAGCTGCCAGTGTTAGCACTTGCTATTCCCGCGTTGTGGTTATTACCGCAAAGTGGAGTTGCAGGGTGGTTGTTAGTATTTGGACTTGGTGCGTATGGCGCAGTGCTGCCAGAGCAACCATTGGCATTATCTATCAGTTTGTTCATGATGTTACCGATCCTGATGATCTGTACCTCGGCTAAAGGTTGTTGGCAACTTGGTGCTTTAATGGTGTCGATTGTGCTGTCTATGAACGTCGGTCTAATGGCATTACAAGGCGAGGGTAAACTTGAAGGTAGTATTAGTGCTACCGTGATCCAAATTATCGCGATTGGTGTAATTTGGTATGCCGCCCGTTGTTGGCGTCCGATCACTGGTAATACGTGGTGGCCATTGTTTGCTGTATTTCCACTGTGGCTTGGCGGCATGGAAGCGGCAGCGTTAGTTGGATTATGTGTCACTGGCTTAATAGCCGCACTACAAAGCCTAGTTAAAATGCATCATCAAGATTGGATTCCGCGTTTAGCCTGTGTATTACCTGCAATAGGGTTTACAACCTTAGTGGTGCTGCCACAGTTCAGTGTTGCCAATCCTATTTTAGTATCATGGTTGTTAGTGTTAGGCGGCGGCTTATTAGGGGAATCGTTACTGGATGAACCTGAAGAGGAAGATGAATAACACCATCCCTAACAGTGACCAATAGGCTGACTTTATTACAATTTTGTTTTATTTTGCATAAATAATCAGCAGTTAAACAAAAGCGTAAGATAACGGCTTGCATTGTGGGCGAGGTTAATAGATAATCCTTCCCGTTCTCGAAAGAGACAAAGAATCTATGGAGGCCCCCATTGGTCCTCCCGCAACACTAACCTGTGAACTCGGCCAGGCCCGGAAGGGAGCAACCGCAGCAGGCGTCGTGTGTGCCGGGATGTGGCTGGTGGGGGCTTCCACCCATCTAAAATTCAGAAAATCCCCATTCTATCAAATAGTTAATTTAATTATAACTTTCTATAGTGTAGTTCAATATTAGCTTGTCGCTGTTGTTTTTTAATATCTCTTTGTTGTAATCTTCAAACTCTCAAACTCTCAAACTCTCAAACTCTCAAACTCTCAAACTCTCAAACTCTCAAACTCTCAGCGCTGTTAAGCTAAAAAAAACCGACATGGTATTAGCATATCGGCTTTTTTGATTTGAGCTTACTGGTTGCGGTGGTGCTAGTGAATACGACCAATACGGTGGAAGCGAACTCCATCAGGTAACCAGTGTGGCCACATTGAATTTGGATTATGGTTGAACGTAAAGCTGATCCAAATAAAGGTCGCCTTGCCGACTAAGTTTTGCTCTGGCATAAAGCCCCAGTAACGGCTATCTAAACTATTATCTCGATTATCACCCATCGCAAAGTAATGACCTTTTGGCACAACCCATTCGCCCATTGGTGAACCTGGCTGTTGGTAATAACGGTAAAGTTGTTCAGGTAATGCAGGATCACGCAAAATGTGATGATTAACTGTGCCTAGTTGCTCGTTGTATTCATCTAACCGCACCCCTTGCTCTGTAAAGTTAGTTAAGCCCACATATTGTTTCGGCACTTCTTGCGCGACAGGGCAGACTTTTTGACCATTACAAGCAGGCTTAATATACAGGGTTTTGTTTTGGTAAATAACGGTATCACCCGGTAAACCAACAATACGTTTGATTAAATCGATCTTTGGGTTAGATGGATCAATAAATACGGTAATGTCACCACGTTGCGGTTTACCTGTAGGAATTAAGGTTTTGTGGAAAATAGGATCACGGAGTCCGTAAGCGAATTTTTCTACCCCAATAAAATCACCCGGCAGCAAGGTTGGTTGCATTGAGCCACTTGGAATTTGAAAAGGTTCGATAATAAAAGATCGAATAATCAAAATAGCAAACAACACCGGAAACAGTGAGCGTGCTTGATCAACCCAACCAGATCGACTCTGTTGTGGCTGCTCTTTACGTTTTGGTTGCCAAACGAACTTATCTAACGCGAACACAATACCTGTTATTAGAGTCGCGAGAGTAAGAATGAGTGAGAACAATTCTGCGGCGTTGAATACTGAAAGCATGTGCAATCTCAAAAATGTGTAAATAGAATAATCTATAAATAATAGTACTGCTTATTGAACATGATTCAGCTGCTAAATAAAATGGTCAGATTTTGTAAACTATGATCTCACTAAACTCTTAAGTTAGTCTGATAGTGTATGCACTCAGCCCATTATTCGTCATCTCGAAAGTTGAGGAACGAAGCTATCCGTGATCTATTCAAAGCGTGCTTGAGCCTTAAAGAAGCCAATGAATTTTATTGATGGGGTGACACCAAGGATAATGCTCGACTTATTTTGAGAATCACCCTTGATGATATTTGCAATATTTATATAAGGTGGATTTGGCTACTTGATATTTCAAATAGGTGTTGGCTGCGCGGTGCATATCCTTATCTGTTATAACTACGCTTTCTCTGCAGCTGACTCTATATGATTAACTGCGGAGCCTAAGATAAAATGGCAAAGAGTGGCAAACCCAAAGAGTACAATTTGAGTTTTCCCCAACACTTCATTTGGAATAACAAGCATCAAGATATTAATTACCACATTCACAACCAAACCAAATGCAACCAAGACTGTTAAATAAAAACTCACTGCTGATGTTTTCTTAGGCTTATTAGTTTTTGCCAATGCTGTCGCTAACTTCACTATTAACTGCCCATACACGATAGTTGCTGCAATTCCCCAATCAGGAAGCATATAAAATGAACCTGTAGCGCCTTGTGCACTTCGAACAATAAGTATTATGATAAAAGGTAAAATTACGAATATATAATCAGCAACTAAAGCAAGAAAGTTACTATTTGCTGTCTTCACGTAATTTCTCCGCTTCCTCAATACGAATTTGAAGATCTTTACCTTTAATTACCCGTTCAATATGCATTACTCGATGTTGCTTGTGTGTGTACACTTTAGAGCCTTTAAGCCTAATAGCTTGATAACCAACAAAAGCAATTAATGCATCTCCAGGGTCTAAATGGCCTAATTCACAACTTTGATAACGTTCAAGCCATTCTTTATGTTCAATTGGAGCTGAGAAAGAGATATTTCTTTCAACACTTTTAAAATCCCACTGTGAATCACCTAGAAATACAGGTTTCCTGACAAGCAAGGTTTCAATTTTTTTTATATCAGTACGATCTTCAATGAAAAGTTCATCAACTTCTTTGTTGAATTTAACTCGAGTATTAAGACATATAACATTACTCACTTCAGGAGTTAAAATATCTATTGTCTCTCCATCGACAAGCAATTCAGAGGCTTTACATAACCCTTTAATATCTTTGGCATACTGGTAACGATCAATGTTTACTTGATTGGGGAACTGAACAGCACCATGAGCTAACAATTCGTTCTCAACACCTTTAACTGCAATATCTATCGTTTCTTCAGTATCAACACTTTCCAAGTCAACCATTGAGTTAGCAATATATCTTGGGATTGATGATAGTGCGTTCGCAACTTTATCTAATCCAGATTTACATTTGATGATACTTTTTAGAGAACCAATTTCAACCCCAGAAAGTTCATAAGAAAAATTGAGGTCTGCATCAATTGATTTACCAACTGTGAACGTTAGATTTTCAAACGCTGTAACATAAGCAGCCATCGCTAAAAACACCCGATCCGGTCGGCCTGTTGAAGGTTTATAATCAAGCCGAATCTCAAATGAACTTTCGTACAATCTATATCTCCTTACACCATTCTAAAAAAGTAGTTATAACAACTTATTATATTAACAACGTGCTCGAATTTGCCCTTTAAAATGCGCTCGTATGTATATCTTCATAATATAAAAACCATTATAAATCAGATACATTTTTAGTTATTAATCCCGAGAGTAATCACAAAATAGGGCACTAATATATTTAATTTGAAAACCCAACGCGCTGTGAGTAGATTCCCTATTCCGTTCGTAACCTCACTGTAGGGAATGACGGGATTTGGTTTGGCATTCACTGTTGGCAATGATGGGAGAGTTGGTATTAACTGCTGGCAATGGCAAATTGGTCTTTACAGCGGCTATAACGGGAGAATTGACATTTACTGGCGGTAATGACGGTGGTTGCTTATATGAATGAGTTTATTTACTCGGTGATGGTTGTTGATATCAATAACAGTCGGGGGAGTGCTTACTATAATGGGGCGTAAATTATGATGAAATTAGCCACTAACAAAAACACTCGACATCTATAATGTTATAGTGTCGAGTGAATATGGTCGTATTGATGACTTATTATATACGGTTTATATCAGATGACTTTGCCTGATCTTGAGCTATTTCAATTACCGCATGGCCTAGCTGCACTAACGTACCAAAACTTGGCGATGTTTCAGGTTTTAATGATTTATAAGCACTGGTACGGCTTTTTATTCCTGCGCGTTCAACGACCTGACTGTGACCGAAAAATTCAACATATGAGCGAATGGCTGCTTGAAGAATATCAACACGACCCTCTTTCATTGAATCCCAAGCGGCTTGTTTAATAACTTGTTCCATCTCTTGAACATTAATAAGGTTGAGAGGCGAATCAATATAACGACCGACTGCGAGTTCTCGAAGGACGCTTGCTGGAAGATCAACGCCTTCCCAATCTAATGAACCGTCGCTACGTAAGGCAAAGCGCTTAAAATCACGCACTAATTTAAAAGCAGGTTTCTGGAAAATATCTTTGAGGTCTACTTCACCACAAAAGCCATCACTAAATGTTAACTCAAGTTTGAAGCCTTCCAACCAATCAACATCAATTACTTTTAGCATACATCACCTATAGCTTACCTGGATTCTCGCCGTTGACAGCTTTTGCCCACATTTTAAGTAACTTTTCACGGTTATTTTCAATGTGTGCTTCTGCTCGTTTTCGCTGTTTATTTGGAAGATAACCCTCTAAACTTTCAGCTGTTTCTATTGCTACGATAAGTTCATAGCCGCCATATTTTATATGGACATGAGGCAGTTTGTGCTGTTTGTTATCAAAGAAATACATACAAAAAGAAAGCCCCAGCAATACATCAATTTCGGGCATGTGAACCTCAATAGACTTATTATGCACAAACTATAGCACTGTATCTTTGTGGAGACAAATAGGGGGGTTAATACTTTTAGGTTTCAACGCGCTGTGAGTAGATTCCCTATCTCGTTCGTAACCTCACTGTAGGGAATGACGGGATTTGGTTTGGCATTCACTGTTGGCAATGATGGGAGAGTTGGTATTAACTGCTGGCAATGGCAATGGCAATGGCAATGGCAATGGCAATGGCAATGGCTAATTGGTCTTTACGGCGGCTATAACGGGAGAATTGAATTTCCTGACGGAAATGACGATAGTTGCTTGAAAGGGATTGTTAATGCTGCTGAGTGATGATATCAATACTCGATGTTAATTAAGGTGAGTGAAAAAGGCGATGGCGCAGGATACTGAGTTAATGCATAAAGTGAATACGGTGTTGTTATTGCATTCTGAATCTCTAACCCATTGGGAGCGTGATTATTTAAGTAACTTAAATCAAACCTTAATTCATCATGGTCAGTTATCGGAAAAGCAATTAACGCTATTTAAGCAAATCGTCACGCGCCGAAAAATAACTATTTAATTTAAAGCCTATTTGCAACCTCAATTAAATTACCATCGGGATCGCGAAAATAGAGCGAGATGATTTTTCCCGTTGCGCCAGTGCGTTCAACAGGGCCTTCGATAATAATGATATCTTGCGCTTGCAGATGTTGTTGAACCTCATCCAGAGCAGTGGTGGCAATAAAACATAAATCAGCACTGCCAACTTGCACTGTGGCGGCCTTAGGCTCAAATTCTGCGCCATGCTGGTGGAGGTTGATCTTTTGATTACCAAACCGAAGTGCAAACCGATTATCGCCAAAGGTGATTAATTCCATGCCAAGCACCCGTTGATAAAAGTTAGCACTCACATTTATATTAGCGACGGTTAACACTAAATGATCAAGATGACTAAGCTTCATTGAGTAACTCCTTATCTCTCAATAATTTGCTATCGACGATATCATATTAAACCGAGTGTGGTGATACTTGATTTAATATAGGTTGATAAAATAGATTACTGAAAAAATTGTTGCAGCTTTGGTGATTAATATTATGGTTAATTAAATCTTTTTATAGGCTGCTTGTTATGAACACCACAATTGAAACAATACTCAATCATCGCTCGATCCGCAGTTTTACTGACGCTGCTATTTCTGATGAGCAATTAAATGCGATCATTGCGGCAGGTATTGCGGCTTCTAGCTCAAGTATGATCCAAGCGACCTCTATTATTCGTATCACTGATCCAAATAAGCGAGCAGCATTGGCGCACCTTGCTGGTGATCAACCTTATGTTGCTCAAGCGGCTGAGTTTTTGGTGTTTTGTATTGATTATCAACGTCATTATTCAATTAGCACTGAGATCAAACCTGAATATACTGAGTTAGCCTTAATTGGCGCAATTGATAGCGGTATTATGGCGCAAAACTGTTTAGTCGCTGCGGAATCAATGGGTCTTGGTGGCGTGTATATTGGTGGGCTGCGTAATAATCCGCATGAGGTTGATGCGCTACTTAACTTACCGCCGTATTGTGCGGTTTTATTTGGTATGTGTTTAGGTGTACCTGCGCAAGATCCACAATTAAAACCGCGTTTACCAATGGCTATGATTTTACATCAAAATGAGTATCAGCCATTAAATAAACCACTGTTAGCACAATATGATCAACAAACGATGGCATATTACCAGCAGCGTTCAAGCCATAATAAACACCAAGATTGGTCTAACACCGTTACTCAAACCCTTTCAAAAGAGTCGCGTCCATTTATAGCGGAATATTTTCACAGTAAAGGGCTGATGGAAAAATAGCGCTTGTTGAGCCTCGATGAGGTTAGTAACTATCAATAAAAAGGGTAGCGAATAGGTTATTATCGCTACCCGATATTGATGAAGATTACATATAAATAAACTGCCGATATAGCTTATCAAGCTCGGCTCTTATTGATTGTATTTGGGCATCATCGTTATTATCACAAGCGGTTAATAATCCTTTCTCAGTGGCAGTGATCTGCTGGCATAAATCTGCAATGTTGGCACAAAACTCAGCTGAGTGTATGCCTTCATCTGTAGCAGTGATGACACTGCGCTGCGATGAGGTTGGCGTAATCTGATGCGCTTGATTATAGAGCTGTTGGCGCTGACGACGCTGCTGTGATTCATCAATCGCGCTTTTCATCGCTGGCGTGATTTTATCGGCATATAAAATGGCTTTACCGTTGGCATTACGGGCGGCTCGACCAATGATTTGAATTAAGGCTTGGCTCGAACGTAAGAAACCAGCATGATCCGCATCCAGAATCGCTACCAACGATGCTTCTGGAATATCCAGCCCTTCGCGTAATAAGTTGATGCCGATTAATACATCATATTGACCTTGGCGGAGCGCATCGATGATCTCTACCCGTTGTTGGGTTTTGACATCGGCATGAATATAGCTGACTTTAATGCCGTGTTGCTGCATTAATTCATATAAAGACTCGGCACTTTTTCTGGTCAGGGTGGTGACTAATACCCGTTCATTTTTTATGACCCGTTGCGCTATTTGTTCTAGTAAATCATCAACTTGGGTGGCGAGCGGCCGTACTTCAACAATCGGATCGAGTAAACCTGTTGGACGAATAATCTGTTCGACAACATGGCCTTGAGATTGTTTAAGCTCATAGTCGCCAGGGGTTGCTGATACAAAGATCGTTTGTGGTTTGATTTTCTCAAATTCTTTAAATGTTAGTGGGCGATTGTTTTTGGCTGACGGTAAGCGAAAACCATAATCAATTAGCGTTTCTTTGCGGCTTTGATCACTGCGTTGCATTGCCGATATTTGCGGCACCATCACGTGTGATTCATCAATAAATAATAACCCGTCTTTGGGTAAATAATCTAATAAGGTAATTGGTGGTAACGTCGCATCACGCTCATTGATATAACTGGCATAATTTTCAAGCCCAGAGCAGTAGCCTAGTTGCTGCATCATTTCGATATCATGCATGGTACGTTCATATAACCGCGCTGCTTCAATAATGCGATTATCCTGATTAAGTTCAGTAACGCGTAATGCTAAGTCTTGCTGTATCTTAACCGCTGCTTGAGTGAGCTTTTCTTTGGAGGCCGCATATAAGGTTTTTGGGGATACAAAGTAGTGCTCAATATCGCCTTCTACTTTGCCTGTTAATGGATCTAGCCATTGCAGGGTTTCAACCTGATCATCAAACAATACCGCTCGTACTGCTTTGGATTCCGAGTCGGCAGGATAAATATCAAATACATCACCATGAACTCGAAACGTGGCGCGTTCAATGGTGCGATCACAGCGATTATATTGAAGTGCGGTTAAACGTTGAATAAAGTCTTGGCGAGTAATTGTTGCGCCAACAAATAGCGGAATTTGTACGGCGCGGTATTGGTCGGGATCGCCTAAGCCATAAATAGCCGAAACCGATGCCACGACAATCACATCTTTACGCTCGATTAAGGATTTAGTGGTCGATAATCGTAACCGTTCAAGTTGCTCATTAATGGCTGAGTCTTTACGAATAAAGCGATCACTGCCGGGAATATAAACTTCAGGTTGGTAGTAATCATAATAAGATACAAAATATTCGACCGCATTTTCAGGAAAGAAGCGTTTCATTTCGCTATAAAGTTGCGCGGCGAGGGTTTTGTTATGTGCCAAAATCAGTGTTGGGCGCTGTAAGCGATGGATCATATTCGCCATCGTGAAGGTTTTGCCTGATCCTGTTACCCCTTTTAGGGTCTGGTGAGTGATGCCTTGCTCAACGCCATCAATCAGTTTAGCTAACGCTTGTGGTTGGTCGCCAGAAGGTGGGTATTTTGAATGTAGAATAAAAACATTGTCCGGCATAGTGAGTCGCCTTTTTTAGCTATTTATTATTAGTTTCTAACGTCAACATACGCTTATTTGAATCGAATCTCTAACTCAATAATCGACCATGTTGATTGAAATATACTAGATGAATCGATATTAGCCTTGATTAGCTGCGACTTTTTTTTATGGACCGATAATTGGAATAGGTAATTAGCAGGCCTGCGATCACGATAAATAATCCGCCACCAAGGGTGTTATAGGTTGGCAATTCATCAAATAACCAGTAGCCAAAGATGCAGGAAAAGACAATCTGAAAATAAAAGAACGGCGCAACATGCGATGCTTCGGCAATGTTCATGGCTTTAATTAAACACAGCTGCGACACAATAGTGACGATAGGAATAGTGATAAAGTAGGGTAAGGCTGCTAGTGTTGGCGTCTGCCACATCTGCGGCTGAATAATGAGTAGAAAGCTTGAAATAGTGCCAAGAATAAAGAACGAATTAATCAGCACCGACAGCAGTGAGATCTTAGAATCAATAGTTTTAGTGATCAGGTTGTAACCAGAGTTTGTTATCGCAATCAGTAAAGGCAATAAATACACCCACTGTAAGCCTGTTATATTGGTTGGGTTAATCACCACCACTACCCCAACAAAGCCCAATAAGGTTGCGATAATTTTTATTGGGGTCAGGGTTTCTTTGAAAAATAAGGTCCCCCCGAGCATATAGGCGATACTGCCCATTTGCACAATGATGATATACATTTCCAACGGTATATATTTTAACGCAATCACTGACGTTACTGCACACACTAAAAATAATACCGCCCGTAGGATTAATTTAGTGTTAGTGGCAAAAATGGCCGTTTTTGTTTGCTTAGGCATAAAAATAGCCATGCATAAAAAAGGGATCGCAAACCTAAAAAATACCATTTGAATCGGGTGGTATCCGTGTTGTATCAGGTATTTATCAGCGCTGTCTTTAAGGGTTAATGACAAGGTAGCAACGATAATTAACATCGCACCGAGCATATTATGGTTTTTGGTCTGCATGGTATTTTTATCGTTTGGTTAATTTGATGCCATTAAAAACGGATAATTTCTTATTAGCATAAAGTGTCTATTTCTGATCTACCATGATTTTCAGCAAACTATTTTGGACGTTAAAAAATAATAGCCAACTGTTAAAGGTTGGCTATTAGGTTTAATAAACGAGGCTTTAAGCTAGTTAAATTCGCCACTGCAATAGCAATAGCAATAGTAATTAAGCAATAACACTCTCTGCTGCTACATAAGGTAGATTAAGTGCTTGAGCGACACTTTCACAGGTAATGTGACCACGATAAACATTTAATCCATTGCGTAAATGCGGGTTATTTTGCAGTGCTTGTTGATAACCATTATTAGCCAGCTCAACAATATAAGGTAGGGTGGCATTATTTAGCGCAACCGTAGAAGTTCTCGCTACCGCACCGGGCATATTTGCCACACAATAATGCACCACTTCATTAACAATATAGGTTGGCTCATCATGGGTTGTTGGATGGGATGTCGCCACACATCCTCCTTGGTCAATAGCAACATCAACAATTGCTGCACCAGATTTCATTTTTTTGATCATCTCTGCGGTGACAAGCTTTGGCGCTGCAGCACCGACAACCAGCACAGCACCTATCACCAAATCTGCTTCTAGGACATGACGTTCAATAGCATCATTGGTTGCATAGACGGTTTTTAGTTTGCCCCTAAATTGAATATCAAGTTGACGTAGTACATCAATATTGCGGTCTAAAATTACCACATCGGCTTGTAACCCCAGTGCCATTTGTGCCGCATTATTACCTACCACACCGCCACCAATAATAACGATTTTCGCAGGCTCAACGCCAGGAACGCCACCGAGTAATACTCCGCGTCCTCCACGTGATTTTTCAAGTGCAAATGCTCCGGCTTGAATTGACATTCGTCCTGCAACTTCAGACATCGGTGCTAATAAAGGTAAGCGCCCATGTTGATCGGTTACTGTTTCGTAGGCAATACAAATCGCCTTGCTGCGAATAAGATCTTCTGTTTGGGCAGGATCGGGAGCGAGGTGGAGATAAGTAAATAGAAGTTGGCCTTCACGTAGCATCGCACGTTCACTTGGTTGTGGCTCTTTGACCTTTACAATCATGTCTGATTCTGCAAATACTGCAGCCGCAGTGGGTAAAATTTGCGCGCCTGCGTCAATGTAGTCTTGATCGCTAAAGCCGATTCCCGATCCTGCTTGAGTTTCGATATATACACCATGTCCATGAGAAACCACTTCTTTAACTGCGGCTGGAACCATGCCAACACGGTATTCATGAGTTTTAATTTCTTTAGGTACACCTAGGATCATAATAATCAACCTTGATTTCGTGTTATTGGAATGTATTTATTTGTTATCGGTATATCTATAAGGTTAGATTAACTTTATTGGTGTGTGTAACTATTTTTAAAGTAAATTTAGGTCTTATTAACTGTGTTTGTCTGTTGGTGTGGTTGTTTAATCTAAGTTTGATCGATATCACAGCCTAAATGATTGTTGTTTTTTGCGTTTTATAAGGTGAGTAATTAAAAAAGTTGTAGAGTAATACTGATTGGTATGAATAGCGGTTACGATTGATGTAAGATAAACTATATTTCCAGTATTATGGAAATGTAATCAAGTATATCCTCACGAGCGTGAAGTGCCGACGGTCGCTATTCGTGATGCACAGGCAACAGTCGTTACTGATTTAGTCAGTGAAATAGGGTTATTTAGCGCATATTTTAATGGTAAGCCTGTTACTGAGTTCGATGGTTATGCTGGATATTTAATTCGTAGTAAGCTCGCAACTGAAAATGAGGGTGGCATTCATAGCGGTAAAGGGATTTTGGTCATTGGTGCTGATAGATTAATGTAAGCGGGTTAAATATGTATAAATACGGTGGTTAATCTTAAAATTGACGTAAAAACTATTGAGTTATTATCGCCAAAAGGCATATTAGATGACTATTTGAGTCATTTAGCCATTGGAGTCTACTGCTGTGCTTAACCGAACCACCGTTATTTCGACATTATTGCTTTCTTTATCTTTCGTGGCACCCGCTGCATTTGCGGGCACAACCCAGCATAATAGCTATCAAGTTCTTCCTGCTCAAAATGAAATTGTGACTAAAACGGATTTTGGTTATCAAACCTATATTTTCCATTTCACTGCGAATGGGCAGCGGTTATCAAGTATAGATTTTGTTGATCATATGGAAACGCAAGCAGCAGCATGCAAAAACTGGTTATATGTTCCTGCATTCAATAATCTTAATGTTGCTGATGAAGTCGTATTACGAGTAAGTACCAATTACAATCCAAGCACCCACAATTGTACTGCCCATGCTTATGCGGGTAATAATGGTGGCAATATGGATCGAGTATTAGCCTTGTTTCAAAAGAAAGAGTATGTCGATATCGCAGGGTTTAATTTATCAGCCAATGGCTTTACTTCTGCGGTCGAGGATTTGTAAACCAGTATTGTTGTGACTCAATAAACGCCAGCATTTTTCGAAATTAGTGATTAAAGCGTTCCAATGCTGGCATTATTGTTATGGTGTCGTGCGATGATTTAATCGTGCATAAATAATAAAGCTCACCACAGCTAACCCTCCCATGATTAAATAGCCGTAACTTAATCCAAATAATTTAACGCTCATACCTGCCACTAAATAGGTGATTAACCACCAAAAATGAGTTAATGAAAAATGGGCTGCAAAATACGGTCCGGTATCTTCATTATTGTTATCGCAGGCTTTGGTAATAATCAGCCCCGCCGACGTTTGAATAAATGACATTCCTGCACCCATGGCAAAGCAGACACAGCTAAAACCAATCCAACCGGGCGTTAATACCCCCATTAAAAAAGCCCCACAAATAATGGTTAATCCCAACCAATGAAAATGCTGCGGAGTATATTTATCCAGTAATTTAGGTAATTGCAGTGCGACAATCATTGAGCCTAAACCCGTTATCATTAAGGCTAATGCTGTTTGGGTTTGATTGCCTTGAAGGATGTCATGTACATAAACGACAGTATTAACCAGCACCATTGCCGAGGCGCTAGCAGCGGCTAAATAAGCAAACCATAATGCTTTAAGGCTCGGTTTACTTAAGTAGTTACTGATGCCTTGAGTTAAGCTATTTAAACTGATCTTGGTTGCGATGGTTGGTGCAGGTTTAGGTAAACTACAGCATAAGATTAGTCCTGCTGAGATAATAAAGGTGGCGGCATCAAGAGTGAATAGCTGCTTAAATTGAATAACCGTCAGCAGGATCGCAACTAAGATCGGACTGATTATCTGCTCTAAATCATACGCCATTCGACTTAAAGAAAGTGCAGTGGCATATTGATGTTTATTGGGGAGTACTGTGGGTAATGTCGATTGAAATAATGGCGAAAATCCCGCTGAGCATGCATTGATCGCAAACATTAACCCATACACTTGCCATACATGAGTCACAAACGGCAAGCATAAAAACAGCAATGCGCGTGCAATGTCTAATATAATCAGGGTGTGTTTTTTTGGTAACCGATGCGCAATAGCGCCAAAGAGAGGTGCAAGACCAATATAAGCGACCATTTTAATGGCAAACGCAATACTTAACACCATACCAGCATTATTCCCAGCCAAATTATAGGCAAGTAAAGCCAAGCAAACTGAACTGACACCGCTTCCGATAAGAGAAATAATTTGTGCAGCAAGCAGGCGTATATAATTTTGATTACGCCACATTGAGTCGGTGTTCGTTATTGCTGTCATGTTGTAAGTCCAATTTATTAAACCAAAGCTTATTCCACAATCGAGTAACCTCAGTTTGTGATCTTATTCGCGCGAGATGATAGAAACCGTTTGGGGAATAGCGATAAGTATATTGTTTTTATAGTTATCATTTAAATTGAACGTTTTTATAATTACTATTAGTGAATTCGATAACCTTTAGCGGCTGAAATCACGATGAAAGAAATTAATTGGCGTGGCGTAGATCTCAATTTATTACTAACATTTGATGCGTTATACCGTTTTAAAAGTGTTTCTGCAGCCTCGAAACAGCTGCATTTAGGTCAGCCTGCAACCAGTTATAATTTAAAACGGCTGCGAGAATTATTACAAGATCCGTTGTTTGAGCGGGTAGGCAATCAAATGTCACCGACAACCAGAGCGCAAGAAGTCGCGCCTAAAGTGGCGATGATTCTTGCTATTTTTAGTCAAGATATTTTGCCGTCAGCCGTGTTTGAGCCACATAGCTATGAAGGGAAGTTTATTATTGGTGTCAGTGATTATGCCGAGCAAATATTTGGTCCTGATATTTTTGATACATTGCAGCAACTCGCACCCGCAGCGAAAGTGATTTTTAAACCTGTTGATAGTGAGAATTGCGTTGATTTATTAACAGCACATAACACCGATGTTTGCATTGGGGTGTTTAATGATTTACCCGAGCATGTATTAACGACATTTTTGTACCGTGAGCAGCATCTGTGTACTTTTGATAATAGTGTGATGCAAATTCAAGTCCCGATTGATCTACCAACCTATTTAAATACTCCGCAAATTATTGTGACTGCTAATGAATGTTTAACCACTCAAGTAGATAAAACTTTGGCGACATTAGGTGTAAAGCGAAATGTGGTTTTAGGCACGACTCGATTCTTGACCGTTAGACGAATGTTAGTTGGTAGAAAGATGGTTGCAGTAATGGCTGAAATGGTCGGTCGTTCTGATCTGATTGATGACAGTTTAACTTTGTGCACGCCACCGATTGAGATTCCCGACTTTAATATCGAAATGGTGACTTTAAAACGTGATAGTCACCATTCGCGTATTAGGTGGTTATCTGAATTAATAAAGCAGTTAATTCAAACTAAAGTGAACACATTACGTAATATTAAATAAACAATAATCGTTATGGTTAAATCTAATTAACGTCGGTGGTGCTGAGCACGGTTTCTATATCATGGCAACAGCCACCACAGCCTGTACCTGCGGTTGTTATACGACATAATGTCGATAGATCCTGTATTTTATTATTGGTGATCGTATTAATAAGTTGTTGTTTCGTTATTTGCTTACAAACACAAACAATATCAGAGGCGGTAAGCTTATCTTCACCGTTAAGGAACTGATGAACGTTAATATCGTTAACGTCATTACCAATAATGTTTGCCGATATGGTGCAGTAACGATGGCTATTATGGGGATGAATAACCACAGAGGCTAGGCAACTATTATTGTTAAATACTACAGCACGGCGGCTGTTGTGAGTAATGGCTCGTAAGTTGTGTTGCGTCAAAGGCATGAAATGAGCCATTAATATTTGCTCTAAGGCGCTTGATGTCAGGTTTGAGCTGATAAAATATTGATAACCGGCTGCGACTTTTTTACATACCCAATAGAGTGCTGTTGATGCACTAAGCTCAGTTGCTGCGATTGCGGTGGTGGTCGTTAAAATAGCATCGGTGGTGTAAGTGAGTGGTGACAGTTGAACGGCGGTCGCTTTATATTGTGGCTGTCCTGAAATCGAATCGCGGTGTTCACCAATAAGCGCGCAAACACTGCCTGCTGATGAAGTCTGCTGAGTCCAATGAATGGCGATAAATACCTGTTGAGGTTTGACATCGGTAGTAATACGGACTCGAAAAATAGCTTCGCCGTAGTGGCTGGTTACCGTTACTAATTGATTATTAATAACTTGGTAGTGATTGGCATCTGTTGGGTGTACTGATATCAATGGTTGTTGAATATGATCAGCTAGCGAGGCCGCAAGCCCGGTGCGTGTCATGGTATGCCATTGATCTCGAATTCTGCCAGTATTGAGTAATAAGGGATAAGCCGCTGAAGCGTGGGTTATCACTGGGCGATAAGGGGTTGCAATAAAACACGCGCGCCCATCTTGAGTTGGAAAAATACCGTCACTAAATAATCGCTGCGGGTTACTATTATCACCATTAATTGGCCATTGTTGCGGCAATAAATGATCATACTCGGTAGCGGTTAAGTTGCTTAGTCCGCTAAGGTTAAGCAAGCGTGGGCTTTGAGTCGAGTGATTGTTGGTTGCCGTTAATGCAACATGTTCGGCAAAGATTTGGGCTTCATTAGTGTAATTAAACTGGTTTTCAAATCCCATTCTTTGTGCGATCTGAGTGACTATCCACCAATCAGGCTTGGCTTCGCCTTGAGTGGGAACTAAACGTCGTTGACGGGAAATACAGCGCTCAGAATTGGTGACAGTGCCTGACTTTTCACTCCAACCTTGAGCCGGAAGTTTGATCGTAGCATGGCGCAGTGTATCGTTATCATCGACACAATCTGAGACGATCACACACGGACATTGAGCCAGTGCTTGATTGATTTTATTGCTGTTAGGTAAGCTAGCGGCAGGATTGGTGGCGATGATCCATACCGCTTTTATTGATCCATTGGCAATCGCATCAAACATATCAACCGCTTTAAGTCCTGGTCGAGTGGCAAGTGTGTCGGTTTGCCAAAAATCACTGAGTAACTGCCAATGATCGTGATGTTCAAAACAGAGGTGCGCCGCTAAGGTGGTGGCTAAGCCGCCGACTTCACGTCCGCCCATCGCATTAGGTTGACCCGTAATAGAGAAAGCGGTCGCACCGAGTTTACCTATTCTTCCTGTCGCTAAATGGCAGTTGATGATCGCATTGACTTTATCTGTGCCTGATACCGATTGGTTTACGCCTTGAGAATATAGCGTCACAGTACGTGAATGAGTGGCAAATAGCTGATAGAAGCTGTGCAGTTGCTGCTCACTGAGTCCGGTTAATTGGCTTACCTGTTGTTGATCTAAAGCGGTTGCTGTTGTTAATGCGGCCGTAATATTGTTGGTATGGGTATCGATATAGTGTTGATCAACATAGTCATTGCTATGTAAGTAACTGAGTAAACCATTAAATAGTGCCACATCACTGCCTGCGGTGATGGAAAGGTGTAAATCAGCAATCTCACAACTGGCAGTATGGCGCGGATCAATCACCACAATTTTAGTATTATGCTGTTGTTGTGCTTGTTTAAGACGCTGAAAAAGCACCGGATGACACCACGCAAGGTTCGAGCCTGTTAAAATAACCACTTCAGCGGCTTCTAAATCATCGTAACAGCCTGCAACACAATCTTCACCAAATGCCCGTTGATGCCCAGCGACGGCTGATGACATACATAAACGCGAATTGGTATCAATATTAGCGGTGCCAATAAAGCCTTTCGCTAATTTATTTATTACATAATAATCTTCGGTGAGTAATTGTCCGGAAACATAAAACGCAATCGCATCAGGGCCATGGTTATCAATAATATTCTGAAGCTGATTTGCTGTTTCATTTAAAGCTTGGTTCCAGCTCACCGGCTGATTTAATATTTGTGGCGTTAGCATACGGTTATTAATAGTGAGAGTTTCTGCCAACGTTAATGCTTTTGCACACAGTTTACCTTTATTGGCAGGGTGTTGTTCGTCACCTTTTATATCGAGTTGACCATCATTATTGATACGCGACTTTATTCCACAGCCGACACCACAATAAGCACAGGTTGATTTTGTCCATGAGCTTTGTTTATTCATTGATGACGGCTCCCTTTATTAATATAACTACAATAGATGATCGTGATTAATTACAGGCAACATATATACCAACAGTGATTAAATATTAATTATATGGCATTCTTTGTTTTTAAGTGTTTGATTATGTATGTTTCTGCTTGGCTGTTGGCTTTGCCGTTATTCTATTTTATGATCATTTAACATTAATCATTTTGGTGCAACGGTAGATTAGTCATGCACCATCACGGTGTTTATTGTTTTCAATATATTTTAAATTAGGCCATCTTTGTTGGTAATTAATTGTTATTTACTTTTCTAATTCATATGCTTGATGATTTTATTTATTTTTAAATGCAGGCTGGCATTAACATTGCTGAATAAATAACAGTCTCAAATAACAACATGAAATAAAAATAAAAGTAATGATGATTTTAAAATAAGAGGTGAACAATGAAACCATTGCAGCCGCAACAATATTCGTTAGTGACTAATGACGCTGAGATTCAATGGTGTCAGGTAATACAATCGAAGAATAGTCTGTCTCACTCAGGAACAGTGACGTTAGTCGGTGCAGGGCCTGGGGATCCTGATTTATTAACATTAAAAGCGTTAAAAACTCTTGAGCAAGCAGATGTAGTGGTTTACGACCGCTTAGTCAGTGCGGCGATTATGGCGTTGATTCCAGCGCGCAGCCAAACCTTATGTGTCGGCAAAGCCAAAGGCCAACAAAGCATGACTCAGACTGGAATTAATCAGTTATTAGTGCGGTTAGCCCAACAAGGAAAACACGTGTGTCGCCTTAAAGGTGGCGATGCATTTGTGTTTGGTCGTGGTGGTGAGGAAATACACTATTTACGTCAGCATAGCATCAAGGTCGATGTTGTACCGGGTATTACTGCCGCTAGTGGGTGTTGTGCCTATGCGGGCATTCCACTGACCCATCGCGGTGTGTCTCAAGGGTGCACGCTAGTCACGGTTCACGCCGAAAAAGATCCTGATATTCAATGGCAAGCATTAGCCAATCTCAACCATACCTTAGTGTTTTATATGGGATTATCCAAAGTTGATCTGATCTGTCAGCAATTAGTGTTGGCAGGATTAAAGGCGGCAACACCTGCTGCAATAATAGAAAAAGGCTGCACTGCTGAACAACGACTCATTAGCGCGACATTAACGACCTTAACCGAGCAAGTTAACCGTCATCAAGTTTGTTCTCCAGCATTAATTATTGTTGGTGAGGTAGTGAGTTTAAGTGACAGTTTGGCATGGTATCAACCTCAAATGGATGCGCTGATATCGATGAATAAACATCAGCAGTTGGCATAAATACAGGGAGAGTAACATGAATAAAAAGCGCGTGGTTATTGTTGGTAATGGCATGGTTGGGCATCATTTTATTGAGCAGGTATTAGCCCTTGATAGTGCTAATAACATCAAGTTGGTGACTTTCTCTGCAGAAGATCGCTTAGCCTATGATCGAGTGCAACTGAGTCATTATTTCAGCGGTAAAACAGCGGCAGATTTAGCCCTTGCCGATGAGGTTGAGTATCAACAAGCTGGGGTTGGTTATCATGTTAATCAACAAGTGACAGCCATTGATCGAGAGCATAAATACGTTGTTACCACGCAGGGGAAAAAGATTGATTATGATCAGTTGATCTTGGCTACAGGATCATACCCCTTTGTACCCCCGATTACGGGTAATGATGGTCAACATTGTCATGTCTATCGCACCATTAATGATTTAAAGGCCATTGCGGCATCAGGTAAAAGCAGTCGAGTTGGAGTGGTGATTGGTGGTGGTTTACTTGGACTGGAAGCGGCAAATGCGCTGCAAAATATGGCCTTGGAAACCCATGTGGTTGAGTTTGCATCGCAGTTAATGGCGGTACAGTTAGATGAAGGCGGCGGCGCGGTATTACGGCAAAAAATTGAAGCATTAGGTGTACATGTCCATACCAGTAAAGCAACCGAGAAAATCGTCACTGGTGATCACTGCCGTTATAAACTTATTTTTGCCGATGGCACTGAATTAGAAACAGATATGGTGGTTTTCTCAGCAGGTATTCGCCCGCAAGATACGCTAGCAAAACAAGCGGGGCTGACAGTGGGTGAGCGTGGTGGGGTTGTGATTAATGATCAATGCCAGACCAGTGATGCTGATATTTATGCCATTGGTGAGTGTGCGTTATGGAATAACCGTATTTTTGGGTTAGTAGCACCGGGCTATAAAATGGCACGGGTGGCAGCGTCGACGGTATGCGGTATTGAGGCGGCATTTACGGGTGCCGACATGAGCACCAAATTGAAATTATTAGGGGTTGATGTCGCCAGTATCGGTGACGTTCATCATGATGTTGATGCTGCTCAAGTGTTTACGTTATCTCATGATATTGAGCAAAGTTACCAACGGATCATTGTCTCCAAGCAAGGTGATAGATTAGTTGGGGCAGTATTAGTCGGTAATGTTGAACAGTATTCGCAACTATTACAACTAACACTCAATCAGCAGCCATTACCCACCCCAGCGTCGTTATTATTAATGCCAAAGGCGTTAGCGGCGAGTGCTCAACTGACCGTAAGTGATGATCTACTTGGTGATGAGGCGCAAGTATGCTCATGTTTTGATGTGACGAAAGGCCATATTCGTCAAGCAGTTGCTAATGGTTGTCGTGATATGGCTGAGCTTAAAACCATCACTAAGGCCAGTACAGGTTGCGGCGGTTGTGTTAGTTTTGCTAAACAAATTATGCAAACTGAATTAGCAGCGTTAGGTCATCAAGTGAATCACCATTTATGTGAGCATTTTAGCTATAGTCGCCAGCAGTTAGCCGACATTATTAGAGTTAAAAAAATTAAAACCTTTAGTGCTCTATTAACTGAATATGGTTCAGGATTAGGCTGTGATATTTGTAAGCCTGCCGTTAGTTCAATTTTAGCTTCATTTTGGAATGATTATATTTTGGATCCACAACATGTCGGCTTGCAAGATACTAATGATATTTATCTTGGCAACATGCAAAAAGACGGTACTTATTCGGTTGTGCCGCGTATTCCTGCCGGTGAAATTACCCCTGAAAAATTAATTATTTTAGGCCAAGTTGCGCAACAATTTAAACTGTATACCAAAATAACCGGGGGCCAACGAATTGATTTATTTGGCGCCCAGTTACATCAATTACCGCAAATTTGGCGATTATTAGTGGATGCGGGTTTTGAAACTGGACACGCTTATGGCAAATCAGTACGCACCGTAAAATCATGTGTTGGATCAACATGGTGCCGTTATGGCATGGCAGATAGCATGGCGTTTGCGATCGATCTTGAAAATCGCTACAAGGGTTTACGTTCGCCGCATAAGCTTAAGTTTGCTGTTTCTGGTTGTACCCGTGAATGTGCAGAAGCGCAATCTAAAGACATTGGCGTAATTGCTACTGAAAATGGCTGGAATTTATATATTGCGGGTAATGGCGGCATGCGGCCACGTCATGGCGATTTGTTTGCCTCAAACATTGATAGCGATACTTTAATTCGCTATATCGACCGTATTTTGATGTTTTATATTCGCACTGCCGATAGGTTGCAACGGACCTCGGTATGGTTAGAAAACCTTGACGGTGGCATTGATTATTTACGCCAAGTGGTGATTGATGATGCGTTAACGATTAATGCGGAACTTGAGCAAGATATGGCAACCAGTTTGAGTCATTACCAATGTGAGTGGAAAACCACCCTTGAGTCACCACAAGAGTTGCGTCGGTTTCAACATTTCATTAATAGTCGTCAGCCTGATTTGGGGTTGCTATATCACACCGTTCGTCAGCAACGAGCGCCAATGATATGGCCTAAAAGCGCAGATTCGATTGCAATTGTTAATATTACCGAATAAGGATAAATAATGATCAATCAATGGATTACTGTGTGTAATGAAAATGATTTATTCCTTGATGCCGGAGTCTGTGCATTGGTGAATGGCTATCAGATAGCGCTGTTTCTATGTGGTCATAATAATAGCCTCTATGCGATTAATAATTATGATCCCATCGGCAAAGCGAACGTGTTGTCACGGGGGATTGTTGGCTCATTAAATGGCACTGTAGTGGTAGCGTCACCATTATATAAGCAGCATTTTTGTCTTGAAACTGGCCAATGTGTCGAGCTGGCTGAAACGCTAGTACCGACATACCCTGTGCGCCGTTATCACGGTAATGTTCAGGTGCAATTGGTCGTTTCTTTACTGGGTAAATAGGGAGCAATCATGTCGAATTATCACAAGTTTAATTTGTTCTCTTTTCGCGGCAAAATGAAAATACTTCATATAAGTTGGCTGGCTTTTTTTATTACATTTATGGTGTGGTTTAATTTTGCGCCCTTGCTGCAAGCGGTAAAAACCTCGTTAGGCCTAACCACGGAACAAATAAAAACCTTATTAATATTAAATGTTGCATTAACCATTCCTGCGCGAGTCGTGGTTGGCATGCTTACCGATAGATATGGCCCACGGCTTGTGTACAGTTTGTTATTAGTACTGTGTGCGATTCCTTGTTTTGTTTTTGCATTTTCAACCACGTTTATGCAAGCCGCTCTTGCCCGTTTTGCGCTCGGTTTTATAGGTGCAGGGTTTGTGATTGGGATTCGATTAGTGTCGGAGTGGTTTCCCCATCATGAATTAGGCACTGCGGAAGGTATTTATGGTGGCTGGGGCAATTTTGGCTCTGCGGCAGCGGCATTTACATTACCAACGTTAGCATTATGGTTCGGTGGTGATGATGGTTGGCGTTATGCGATGGCAGTAACAGGTGGATTAAGCGTTATTTTTGGGGTGATATTTTATTGGACAGTGACAGATACTCCCCAAGGTGCAACCTATTATAAATCTCATCATGTTGGTGCAATGGAAGTGACATCACGCGGAGATTTATGGCTATTAACGGTTATGAAAATCCCCATGTATGCCGCGATGGGGTTATTGGCGTGGAAGCTGTCATCGCCAGCGATTGGTATGTTAAATGCTGATATTAGTTGTGGTATTTATATCGTTTTGGTTGGGTTGTATTTATTTGATATTAAACAACTGTGGCGAGCTAATCGACAAATGTTAATCAAGCCTGTAGCCGCCATTCATCGCTATTCTTTTCGGCAAGTTGCAGTGCTTAATGTGTTGTATTTCACTACTTTTGGTTCGGAGTTAGCGGTGGTATCGATGTTGCCATTATTTTTTGCTGACATCTTTACTTTACCCCCAGTGATGGCGGGTATGGTTGCATCTTCTTATGCGTTTATGAATTTAGTTTCTCGCCCTAGTGGTGGCTGGTTGTCGGATAGATTTGGCCGTAAATCAACCTTACTAATTTTAACCGCCGGTTTGGCTATCGGATATTTGTTGATGGCGAATATTAATGCCAGTTGGTCATTATGGATTGCGATATTAGCGGCAATGATTTGTTCGTTCTTTGTTCAGTCAGGAGAAGGAGCGGTATTTGCAGTGGTGCCATTAATTAAACGCCGCATGACAGGCCAAATTGCAGGCATGACAGGCGCGTACGGTAATGTTGGTGCGGTGTGTTATCTGACTATTTTATCGGTGGTTGAATACAGTACTTTTTTTGTCATTATTGCATTAACCGCTATCTTAGGTTTTGTGGCGTTATTAGCACTGCAGGAGCCATCAGGCACAATGGCCGAGATCAATGATGATGGTAGCGTGACCTTAATTGATGTTAGTTAGTGGCATAACCGAGTCATTCAATAAGGAATATCATGACGGTAACTAATCTGTCGGTAGGTTATGGCGGCTATTCTGATGTAGGAAAAAAGCAGCAAAATCAGGATGCCTTTGCGGTGTTATCCCCCTCAAAAACGCTAGAGTTACAACATAAAGGGGTGGTGGCGTGTATTGCTGATGGTGTTAGTTGTAGTCATCGCAGTTATATCGCCAGCCAATTGAGTGTTGTTCATTTTATTGAAGATTATTTAGCGACCGCCACCACGTTATCGGTTAAGCAAGCTGCTTCTTCGGTATTAAATACGCTTAATTCATGGCTATTTGATGATGGCCACCAAGCAGGACTACCGCAAGATGCTGCTGTGAGCTCTTTTTCAGTGGTGATCATTAAATCCAATACGGCGCATATCTTTCATATTGGTGATTGCCGAGTGTATTTATGGCGTGATAGCAATTGTTGTTGCTTAACTCAAGATCACCGCCGCAATCATCATGATGGTCAACACTATCTTACTCGTGCACTAGGAATGGATTCGCACCTACAAGTGGATTATCAAACCATCGCGTTAAATGTCGGTGATAAGCTCGTGATGACCACTGACGGTGTGCATGATGTTGGTGATATTGAACAATCAATGGCAACCACGATGACGACTGAACCTCTATTATTTGGCTTACAACAGCAACAGTGTTTAGAGCGGCAAGCGCGTCAGTTAGTCACGAATGCCCAGCAACAAGGAGCACAAGATAATGCCAGTTGTGTGGTGCTAGAGATTGCAGCGCTACCTTTGCCTGCTGCTGATGAAATTTTAGCGGCGTGTCGGTATAAAACTATTCCGGCTGCACTTAATGTTGGGCAACGAATCGATCAATTTGTTATTTGCCGTATTCTTGATGCAGGCTGTCGAAGTCATATTTACTTGGCTAAGTCGAATGATGATAACAATTATTATGTATTAAAAATGCCATCGCCCAATATGGTTGATGATGTCCAATACCTTGATTGTTTTGTGCGTGAAGGTTGGCTAGGACGACAATGTCAGTTTGATGGAATAATGCCAATATTTAATCATAATGCCCAATCAGCGTTTCTCTATCATGTGTGTGAATATCTTGAAGGTTCTACACTGCGGCAGTGGATGATAGATAATCCTAATCCCCCCTTGGCGACTGTGCGAGTGATTGTTACTGAAATTGTGGCAGTAGTACGAACTTTACAACGACAAGGTATTTATCATGCCGATATCAAGCCTGAAAATATTATATTAGGTTCTGATTGTAGAGTGACGCTGATTGATTTTGGCAGTGCGTGGATCAATGGCTATCAAGAGCTAGACTTAGCACAGACTCATTACCATCCTCGAGGGGATTTAAATTATCTCGCTCCTGAGTGTCATGCTGGTGGTAAACCATCAATGTTGAGTGAGCAGTTTTCAGTTGCAGTTGTTATTTATGAAATGCTAACCGGATCATTACCTTATCCACGTTTAACACCTCATAGTAGCGTACCTATTGCTATCAAGATGAACTATACATCACTCAACCATTATCGTGCAGATTTACCGTTATGGTTAGATGTGAGCCTCAAGAAAAGTTGTCATCCATATGCGCAATATCGTTATCAAGCCCTTTCTGAATTAGTCATAGCATTAACCACTCCAGCATCATTACCGACAATGATGCAACAGCCATTAATTGAGCGTAACCCTTTGTTATTATGGCAATCTATTAGCCTAATATTAGCGGTAATTATCATGCTACAAGCTTTTTTAGCGACCTAAATGTAAAACAGCGTAAAGGTGAGGGATCGCCATATATTCGAAAAAATAGCTTTGCTAGTATTGTATTCCTTATGAGAATATATGGTGCTGGTTGATCCTAGCGCATGTTGTTTAATGTTCTAGGAAGTAGATCATGATAAAACGAACAGTCATTTCAATGGTAGTAATAACTGCTTTAGCATCCGTTATTACAGGTTGCGATAGTGGCGCTAATTTAGCGGCTAAAAAACCAACTGCAGCTGTGGCACAAGTTGAAACCCAAACGATTAATGCACGTACATTGGTTAAGCAAGTAACAGGCTATGGCGTGATTAATAGCCATAATGTTGTGACGCTAAAAAGTCTACAAACCAATAAAATAACCGCTATTTTGTTCACTGAAGGGCAGACAGTTGTCAAAGGACAACGATTAGTGCAGTTAGATCCCCGTGTAGCCACAGCAAAAGTGGCCCATGATCAAGCATTATTGGCGGCAGCAAAATCTACCTGGCAACGCCAAACGCAATTAAGTGCTAAGGGCGTTATTTCTCGTAGCAGTTATGATGATAGTGAAAGTAGTTATAAACAGGCATTAGCCCAGTTAGCGCAAGATAAAACCTTATTAACCGAACTGGCCATAAAAGCGCCGTTTGATGGCGTGATCAGTCAGACTGATTTCCATGTTGGTGATGTGGTCACCGTCGGTAATAGCATCGCAACGTTATACTCCCCGCACCAACTCACAGTCGAATATCAACTACCAGCACAACAACGCCCTGAGTATAAATTAGGCCAGCAAGTGTTGGTGCAATCAGAATTAGATCCTACGACTAAGGTTACTGCTACGGTAGACTACATTGCACCTAATACGGTAACGGGACTAGTGACATTAAAAGCGCAATTACCGCCTGATGCGCCATTCTCTCCAGGACAAAATATTAAAGTTGTTCAAAAAACGCAGCTATTACCTCATCAAGTAACGATTCCAACATCAGCGTTAATGACCAATATACAAGGCGCACAGGCATTTATCGTAGAGGATAAAAAAGCGCGTTTACGGGATGTTAAAGTTGGTGAATATTATGATGGTTATGTACAAATAATTTCTGGTTTAGCAGCAGGAGAACAACTGGTTGTTAATGGTCAAAATTATTTACGCACTGATCAAAAGGTTGAAATTGTTGTTCCTAAACAGTCTCAAGCACCATCGTCTTCACAACCACATTCAAAAGAAGGTAAGGCATGAAATTAACAGAGCTTTGCCTTCGCCGCCCAGTGCTATGTACTGTGTTGTGGCTGATTCCAGTATTTATTGGGTTACTGTTTTGTCAAAAATTACCGTGGCGTTATACACCCCAAATTAGCCAATCTAAAATTCAAGTCTCAGTCCATGATAGTGCACTTGCTGCACAAAATATGATGACTGAAGTATTGATCCCAATTCAAAATGCTATTGCAGGTACAGAAGGGATCAGCCATTTATCGGCAACCGCGCGCCAAGGTCGAGGCAATATTATCATTGACGTTGCTGCCAGTGTTGATGACAGTGAAATTGATACCTTAGTCAGTGAGATCCATAATGATATTGGCAATATAGAAAGCCAGTTACCGGATGATATTTCGCCACGCGTGTCTAAATCTGATGATCAGGGTATGCCTGCAATGTTGATAGGCTTAACCCCTGGGCCGCATCAAGCAGAGTATGAATTTCATCAATATGGTATTGATACATTGTTGCCGCAGCTAGAACAGTTACCAGCTGCAGGATCAGTGAGTGTTGCGCCTAGTTCTGGCCAATCGGTGCTGATTACGCTTAATCCAGATAAAGTGCAGCATTATGGGTTAACGTTAAATAAAGTCATTAATAAAATCGCTGATGTTGACAGTATAACGGCACTTAGTGGGCAAACATCGGGGTCTCAAAGTCAATATCAATTGGTATCTACTGGTGCAATATCCAATCTTAATGATATTAAAAATACCATTGTGGCTATGTATCAGCAGCAGCCAGTACGGTTATCCCAAGTTGCGACGGTGGAAATTGGTACGCCAAGTAGCCAGTTGGAATTAAAGCCGATGGTGGATTTTTCTAAGCAAAGTGCGATGTTATTTGTACTTAATCCACAATACACCGCGACCGCCAATCCATTAGTGTTATCACAGCAAGTGCATCAATTGTTGAATTCGACCACCTTACCAAGTGGCATGAAAGCGACAGTATTACTGGATAAATCGACCTTTATTATTACTTCGCTTAATGATGTTTATATTGCGATTGGGTTAGCGGTATTGTTGGTAGCTGGGGTGATTTGGCTGTTTTTAGGTAATTTACGCATTGCGCTAATTCCAATCGTGACCATTCCCGTATGTTTATCGTGCTCGTTTATTATTCTTAAACTGGCCGGATTTAGCATTAATTCATTAACGTTATTAGCAATGTTATTAGCTGTTGGGTTAGTGGTTGATGATGCGATAGTGGTGGTTGAGAACGTGCATCGTCAACTGCGGCATCATTCATCAGTGCGTAAAGCGACCGTGATTGCTTGTCGTCAAATTGGATTTGCAATTATTGCAACCACACTGACATTGGCTGCTGTGTATATTCCGGTAGGGTTAGTTGATGGTATTACAGGACAGTTATTTCAACAATTTGCATTTACCTTAGCGGGTACGGTGATTATCTCTGGAGTAGTGGCATTAACCTTATCACCGATGATGTGCAGTAAAATGATGAACCATCAACCACCGGGTCGGTTTGAGATATGGATCAATCATCAGTTAACTCGTTTGGCTCATGCTTATCAACGGCTATTAACAGCGACCATTGATTATCGTAAAACAACATTAGTTATTATGGTGGTTGTTTTAGCCAGTAGCTATTGGCCATTTATGCAAACTCCCTCAGAAATGTTACCGACGGAAGATTCTGGACAAATATTTTTATTTCAGCCGTTAGTGGGTAGTAGTGATGACACTAGCGAACAAAAAATGATTGATAACATGAATCAACAGTTACGCCAGATCCCTGATATTGAGCATGTAGCAATTTTAGCGAGTAGTGATTTTATTCGTGGTTTTGTAACTTTAAAACCGTGGGATCAGCGTAAGTTATCCGCGCTAAAAATCAGTGAAATGATCAATGCTCGGTTAAAAGTTGGCGGTAATATTGTCTTTACCGGTGTCATCCCCGCGATTGAAACCGGCGGCGGTCGCCGTGGTAACAGTAATGGTATTGATATCAATGTTAGTAGTAATGTTGATGAGCAAACACTGGCACAAGAAATGCGTGAGGTTACGCATAAGATTCAGCAATCACCGCTGTTTGATCATGCAAGAAGCGCGCTAAAGTTCGATCAGAATCAATTTAGCATTGAGATTAATCGTGTGTTGGCATCGCAGTATGGTGTTCCACTGCATAATATTCAGCAAGTATTGAAATTAGCTATGAGCGGTAAATCATTCAGTAATGATATGAGCTACCAAGGGACTAATTATCCACTGCATTTACAATTAGACTCTGCTTATACCTTAACGCCGAATACGATAAAACAACTGAAGATCAGTAATAATAAAGGCATATTAGTGCCGTTATCTGAGCTAATTACGATTAAAAATAAGCTTGGTCCACGTTCTCTTGAGCAATATGATCGTGCCACATCTGCTTCATTATCGATTCGATTAGCGGAGGGAGTTAGCATGGGACAGGGGATTAACGCCTTAAATCAGTTATTGCCTACTGTGTTGCCAGCTAATGCGCGTTATACCTATGTCGATAGTGCTAAACAATATTTAGATGCTAATCAACAAATGTTGTTCGTATTTATTGCAGCGTTAGTGTTTATTTATATGGTATTAAGTGCGCAATTTGAGAGTGTGGTTGATGCACTGGTGGTGATGCTGTCATTACCGATTACGTTATCAGTCGCGTTATGGGCATTATATAGCAGTGACTACAGTTTAAATGTCTACTCGCAAATAGGGCTCGTCACTTTGATAGGTTTGATTTGTAAACATGGCATATTAATTACTGAATTTGCCAATGAATTACAGGCACAAGGATTATCACCACGAGCGGCTATTTTAGAAGCAACCAAAACCCGTTTAAGACCAATATTAATGACGTCATTGACGATGATCTTAGGGACGTTACCATTATTATGCGAAACCGGCCCCGGCGCTAATGCGATGGGATCGCTAGGGATCATTATTATTGCAGGAATGGCATTAGGTATTGTTGATCCATTATTTGTGGTGCCAAGTGTATATTTGATGGTGCAAAAACTAAAACGAAACCAGACCTCAGCTACGGCTTCCCATATTGATTAAGACCGTGTCGCCACAGCTGCAGATTGTGGCTGTGGTGTTAGCTGTTATTAGTGATATAAAGCTTGATACTTTCATTGTTGCTAAAACCAACTAAACTTTAAGCATTAGGGGATGTGTAAAGCCGCTATATACGGGCTGATGCTGGTGGATGAAAAGACGACTCTGACAACGGATTAATTTGTATAACTGCTAGCTGTTTTATGCTTTATCAGAAAATAAACTTTGAATTGAATCAAGCTTTTTATATTGCTAGACAAATAGTTACCTTTGGTTGGTTGTAAATCAACCAAACGGTGCTTTATTTTTGGTGGTGAAAACGGCAGAATGAGCATAGATTTGAGCTCTGTCGCCTATTTGAACTAATTTTTGATAAAATATATAGCAGTTTATCGAGTAGGTGGTAAGGTCTCACCGCATTCCGAATTCTTAAAGTAAAAGGTTACAAATATGTCTGATGTACCAGAGTCTGTTGCAAACGTTGCCGCTGTCGCTCAGCCTGTTGCTGAATCTTCAGGTTCTATCTGGGGTTATGTTGCAGCAGGTAGTGTAGCGTTATTGGTGCTAGCGGGTATCTTCGCTTACCGTAAAATAAATCAACCAGCATTTGTTATTAATCAGGTTCGTAAGAAAAACCTTAAAGAAATGAAAAAGCAGGGTACTGAAAACTCTGAATTTATGGTTGATATGGATCGCTTACTTGATTCTATTTTACGCTATACAACTGAAAATAAAAAGAAAGGCTCTGATGTAGTGACATTGCTGAAGCCATTGAATGATAAAGAGCGTATCAAAACACCACGTGATATGTATCAATCAATGATCTTCATTGCTAATGACATTAATGATGCAGCACTAGCGAAAGATTTGAAAAACAAATCAAAGCAAGTGAAATCAAGTTCAGCATTGATGGCTGGTCTATTAAAGCGTGCAGGCATTAACTAATTTATTTTTAAGAAATACCACTATTTTAAAGGGCTGATTAATTCAGCCTTTTTTTATGGCTGCTCGTTATAATTATGCCGATTGTGGTTGCAGTTTCTTTTCAAAATCACGACGCACAATATCTAACGCTGATAATACAGTATGTGGATCAATTGCGTTATCTTCTAATAGGCAAATAAGATCAACGGCTAGTTTAATTTCAGCAGGGGCATTATCTAAAGGTGATGCAGGAGCGTTACTCATTAATCAATCTCTGGTTTAATGTTATTTAAGTGTAGTGTGTTAAGAGCATACCATGACAGTGGTTAGCCTTTTCTTTCTCGGCGGTTAATTTCATCTTCAAGCTTGATTAATGCGGCTTGGCAACGACTGATCCGTCCTTCTAATGCTAGAACTTCTTTTTGTAGTTGCTGTTGTTCAAATTGAGAACCGCAACGATTAACGAGTAACTCTTTATCGCGAAGCATCGATTTTAAACGGCGCTCCCAATCACGATGTTGATTCAAGTCTTGGTATATTTGATTGATTGAACGTTGCTTACGTATTACCTGTTTAGGTTCATTTTTACGAATGTGTTGTGTGGCAAATTCCCGCTGTACGGCATGGATTTGAGCGACTAATTTTTCACAGACATGCTGCGTTCGTTCAGGCAGTAATTTTCCTGTTTGTTGTTCTTGTTGGAGTATTGCGAGTTCTTGAGCAATTTCTGCCACACAAGGTACTAGCAACTTACTGCGATAACGAAATAATTGTTGATCAAATAATGGTCGCGGTGCTTCACCACGAATACGATCTGTTGCAGCTGCTTGATGTTGTAATTGTTCAACCAGCGTTTGAAGTCGAGAAAGATCTATCATTGCAATACCTATCAATCACCTGGGTTAGAACCATGCTTGCCAAGCTAATTTAGCTGCAAGAATAAAGACCACGCTAATAAAGACTGGACGAATAAATTTAGCACCAAAATGAATAGCTGAGTGTGCACCGAGGTAAGCGCCTGCCATTAAGCATATCCCCATGGTTAAACCTAATGCGATATTAACGTGACCTAAAATAATAAAGGTCACCAATGAGGTTATGTTACTGGTGAAATTCATCGCTTTTGCTAGGCCACAAGCCCGCAGCATGTCTAAGCGATATAACACCAAGCTCGACACGGTCCAAAATGCGCCAGTACCAGGGCCTGCGATTCCATCATAAAAACCTAAACTGGCACCTTGCAACCATTGTTTACACCTAAACTGGCGATTAACGGTTGGCAGTTGGGTTTGATCAGGGTTCGGGTGTGGATGCCACAAACTATAAATTGCTACCGCAAAAATAATTAAAGGCAGCGCTTTTTCTAGCCAAGCGCCACTGATGAGATTAACGATAACTGTACCGGCAACAGCGCCAATAAATGTCGCCACAAAAGATGCCCGCCAAAATTGGGGACTAAACAGCTGCTTTTTATAATAAGCCCATGCCGCTGTTGATGACGCAAATGTTGCTGCTAATTTATTAGTGCCAAGCGCAATATGAGGTGGTAATCCAAGAGAAAGTAGGGCAGGAACAGTTAACATACCTCCTCCGCCCGCCACTGCATCTATAAAACCTGCAGCTAATGCAACAATACCAAGAATTAACAGCATACTTGGTTCAATCATATCAATCATTTAAATGCTTTTTATTATGGTTAAGATGATATTAGTTGTACTCAATTACGCGTTTAAATGGAGGCAAAGAATCCAGTAATGCTTTTCCATAGCGACGATTGATAATACGACGATCTAAAATCACCACTCTACCAGAATCGAGTTCTTTTCGCAGCAATCGACCTACCGATTGGATCAGTTTTTTGCTGGCTTCTGGAACTGAAATTTGTAAGAAAGGATTACCTCCACGGCTTTCTATATATTCAGCGTGTGCTTCTTCGACAGGTGAGGTTGGCACTGCAAAAGGAATTTTGGTAATAATTAAGTTTTTTAATAAATCACCTGGTAAATCAAGACCTTCAGAGAAGCTACCCGTGCCAAATAAAATACTTGGCAGGCCATTTTTACAATTTTCTTTATGTTTATTTAGGGTTTCATTACGTGATTCTTCCCCTTGAACCAGCAATTGCCATTTGTTTTTCTTTGCCAGTGGGCGCAGTGCATCGGCAACTTTGTTCATCTGCCAATAAGAGGAAAACAGCACTAAACTTGCGGTTTCACCTTCAAGGTATTCGGGTAATACGTCAATCAGTAAATCAGTAAACTGTTCTGCTTGAGGTTCAAGTTTCAAAGCTGGGATCACTAAGCGAGCATTGTTTTGATAATCAAACGGCGATGCTAATGCTAGAAAACGGGTGCCGTCAGTTTCTGTGTCTGATATACCTGCTTGACGACAAAAGAAACTAAATTGGTTCAAAGCGCGCAAGGTTGCCGAGACTAAAATAGCGCCTGCAGCACGACTCCATAATAATTGATCAAGTCGATAACCCACTTCTAATGGTGACACCTCAATGATGTAGTCATTTTCACGATCAGGGCTTTTTTCTATCCAGCGAGCAAGTGGCGCCCCTTTTTTATGGTTTGGCTGTGCCATTAATGACCAAACTTTTTCTAAATTTTCAAGACGTTGTAAATAAAAACCAATTTCAGTAAGTGCTTGCTCACCTAAACGCGGAATAATGATGTTTTCTTTGGTGCGCTCAGCGATAAGATCTTGAATTTTACCGAGTGACTGTAGGGCTTTTTTACTGGCTTCTTTACAGCCTTTGGCTTCTTCTTCAAGCCATTGGGGCAACTCGCCATGTTCAAAGCGATAGACGCCATCTTTGTTAAATGTGCTGGCATCAATATTATTGGCAATTTGATTTAAGGTTGGCACTAAGTGCTGAATATTATCGTGAATCGCATTTTGGAAACGATTTGATTTTTGATAATCGGCTAATTCTGCAAATTTAGACACAATTTGATTAAGCTTTTCAAGCCAACTTGCCGCGCCTTTTAAACTTGAAGCTGCAGATGAAAAGTCACGTGCAACTTGAGGTAAATGGTGGGCTTCATCTATTACATAAATAGTTTGTTCAGGTTCTGGCAGAATGACGCCGCCACCTAATTCAATATCTGCCATCAGTAGTGCATGGTTAGCAACAATTACATCGGCTTTATCGAGATGTTCACGTGCTTTAGCAAATGGACAGCTACGGTGTTTGGGCATTCCGGCATGGCAACTGTGTTTATCTGCCATGATTTGCTGCCATACTTTATCTGGAATTGTGGTTGGCCAACTATCGCGATCACCATCCCATTTATTTTGTTCGGTTGCTTTAAGCATTCGCTTGAGCAAATCGAGATCAGATTTTTTCGGCTTTTCTTCCCACATACCCAGTTGTAAGTCTTTATCGCTTGAACAGCTGGCTTCTAATTTATGGTTACAGCAATAGCGTTGACGGCCTTTGGCAAGAATAAAACTAAACTCACGTGGAAAAATTTGATTAAACAGTGGCAAATCTTTGGTGATCAGCTGCTCTTGAAGTGCCACCGTTGCCGTTGAAATCAATAATTTCTTATTGTTGAACAGTGCAAAAGGGATTCCACCAATTAAATAGGCCAGAGATTTACCGATACCCGTTCCGGCTTCAGCCACCAGAATGCGATTTTTTTTGTGGTATTCACCCGCAAGGGTTTTGGCAATTTCTGCCACTAAATAGTTTTGTGCACGGCGTGGAATAAAATTATCAAGTTGATGACCGAGGTTGGTGTAACACTGTTTAATGTCGCTTTTGATGGTGTTATGCAGCATGACTGAAACTTCGTAAATATCGGGAAATGCATTATAGCATGAAGCGCTAAATGTGAGCGGTAACAAAACTTACGTGATTTATGTTTTAAAGTGAGGGGTTGCTCACGATTTTTTACTTCTGTTACATTGCGTTTGTATTTGCTTCATCTATGCCATTTTAAAATCTATAAATTGGCCATATAAATAGTTGTTTGTGCTGTTTTTTCTTTTTTATTTGGTTTTTTGTTGATGTATTTAACAGTTATTTATAGTTATTAAATAATTGTTAATTGCATTTTTTTACTTATTTTAGTGTGATTAATATCTAGTTGTTTGATTGTAACTTGTTGTTTTTGTGATGTGTTTTATATTTTTTTATGTTTAATTTAGATTATTTGACAAAAATATTGAACTTCTGTCAGGATGTGAGCCATAAATTACTTCCCCTTGTATTTTAGTGTTTTGTTTTTTAATCAATGCACATAGCAGGGGAAAATAGGGACAGGGAACCTCAGGATTGAGGTTTACAACAATAAGAAAGGCAGTGGACATATCATGAAAAAAACTCTATTAGCGCTAGCAGTTCTAACTGCAGCTGGTTCTGCAAATGCTGGCATCAACCTTTACGACGCAAATGGCGTTAAAGTTGATCTTTCTGGCGCAGTTGAAGTGCAACTATATGATGGCTATGAAAAGAATGCTGATTCAACAATTCGTTTAGACGATGGTGATTTATCTCTAAATGCATCGATTGCTATTAGCGATAACCTAAATGTTGTTTCTGGTACTGCGTTTAAGTACGAAAGCAAAGAAGTTAAGAATGATGAGCTATGGGCTGGTTTTTCTGGTGACTTCGGTACACTAACTTTTGGTCGTCAATTACTAGTTTCAGATGATTCAGGTATTGGTAAAGACTACGAAATGGGTCTAGAGCAAATTAGCTTTGTTCAAACTGAAGGTGACCGTGTTGCTAAGTACGTTTACGATAACGGTACTTTCTACACTGCTATTTCTCATGATATGGACACTGACCACAGCACTACAATCACTGATGGTCGTGTTGGTTTCCGTACTGGCGGTCTAGACGTTCGTGTATACGGTTATGACGGTAAGCGTATCGGTCTTCAAGGTTTAATTGACACAGGTGAAACTGTTGATGGTAAGCCTATTATCATTCCTGGCAAAGCTGGTGATGACATTCGTGGTTACAACTTAGAAGCTGAATACGCTATGGGTGCTGTAAACCTAGCGGCTTCTTTTGGTCAGATGAAATACAAAGAGTCTGACACTAAGAAAGTTCAAAAAGATCTAGATCTATACGAAGTTAACGGCTCTTACACGCTAGAAAAAACTACATTTGCTCTAGGTTACGTACATGCGAATGGCCACCATGCTGGCAAAGGTAAAGTTCAGCACGATAACGTATATGCTAACGTAACACAGCAATTGCACAGTAATGTTAAAGCATACGCTGAAGTTGGTTATTCTGATAACGACAAAGTATTTGCTGACGTTGAAGAATTCGGTTACGTAGCTGGTCTAGAAGTTAAATTCTAATCAAGTGTTAACGTAACAATTAATGAAGCCGCCTTCTTGGGCGGCTTTTTGCTAACTTTTATTTTTTACTGAGTGAATATTGCTATCACGCATTAGTTTAATTGCGCTAGTAATAGCAATGAGCAGTCGATAAAAAATAGATTAAGGATTAATAATGAAAAACACATTATGGCTATTAATAGCATTGTTTTCAGCGGCAACCCAAGCAGCAACGTTATCAGTTGCGGATAAAATTGAGTTATTAGCAGTGGATGGTAAAGAAGTGAAAGCGCAAGGCTGGAACGCTGTCGATAGCGTTGAATTATCAGCTGGTAAACACCAAGTGGTAGTGCGTTTTGACGGTGAGGTTAAGCGTGGTTCAAAATCGACTATTTTTACTTCTCGCCCGTATTTATTTGAGATTGATTTAGCCCAAAAAAATGCTGAAATTACGCTGCCACGGTTAACCGCTGAATCACAAGCGAAGGCTTTTTTTGAACGGGGTGCGAAGTGGCAATTAGTGGTTGAAGGTGGTGCCCTACAAGCGCTTGACGGTGTTGAATTACAAGGTGAAGGTTTAGCGGCGTACAGTGATATTGAAGCGCTGGTTGCGGCTTATAATAGTGATAATGGCATTGTGATTGAACAAGGTAATGCGGTAGATTTACAACAAGTAGCAGTGAATGTTGATAATAAAACTGGCAAGGTAGAAATTACGGGTGATGCATTAACGCAATTAAAAATGTGGTACACCAAGGCGTCAAATAGCGATAAAAAAGCCTTTAAAATTTGGATGGCGGAAAAAGATTTTAATTAACCAATTAGGTTAACTGATTTGCTGATTATTAATGTGGCTATTTTGTAATAGAAAAGTAAAAGGCAACCGAGGTTGCCTTTTGTTTGTTCGCTAGCAAAGTATAGCCTTTAGCGATAATTAATCGTGGTGGTAACGGCTATGCTCACGACAAGCTTTGCATCGAGGTTGAGCGGGATCTTGTTCAAGATCGCTATACTCAATTTCCTCTTCACAATCAGCGCATAAGCCATACATGCCTAGCTTAAATGAGCATACAGCAGCATCCACTTTTTCTAATCGTATCGCCATATCAAAAAGGTTCGGTATAAAAGACGATTTAGCCATTACGATTAGATCATTAAGGTCAGTGTTATTATCAGCAATAGCACTGTCATTTAAATGATTGATTAACATTTCATTTTTTAATTTTTCAGCTAAGGACAAATACTCTGTCTCTAGCGGATACTGAAAATTTTTATAATTCATATCGGTCATAGCCATAGTGGTGATATTCAATAATAAAGTCAGGGTAATCATTTAATTACCGCAGCTTTGATTGAGTGTTGTTATACTGCGGCTAAATAAAAATCTAATGCAGTACCTCTAAGTGTTATTAGTCTAATAGAGATTCAGTATGCCGTTGTGATTTGAATCAATTCTTTAAGCGAATTTAATAAATATTGGTTAATTTTTGCTGTGGTATAGCCAATATCAATGAATAATGATAAATGTTAACAATTACTGGTGATTGTTGTTACATGGTGCGTGTTTCGCAATAGAAAAGGTATATAAGTTGTTAAGTTTGCGAATTGAGGTAGTAAGAGGTGAATAAAGACATTGCGGTGAAGAGCCGAATGATACGCTATGTTTTAGTCATCTTGGGTTGGCTTGCCGTCGCTTTGGGTGTACTTGGAATTTTCTTACCTTTATTACCAACCACGCCTTTTTTATTGTTAGCGAGTGCTTGCTTTATGCGAGGATCACCTAAATTAAACCAGTGGTTACATCAACATCCTCAGCTTGGACCGATTTTAGTTAATTGGCATCAACATGGGGCTGTAACATCTGTTGTAAAACGTCGTGGCAGGGTGATGATAGTACTCAGTTTCAGCTTTTCAATTGTGATGGTGCCATTATGGTGGCATAAAGCCATGTTGCTGCTGGGAATGATAGTTTTATTGTACTGTTTTAATCGCATACCAGTGGTTGAACTTCAAGCTGATATTACGTCAGTTGCCGAAGCTGACGAAAACCCATAAAATGCGTACTTATCACATAAAAATACAGCTGTTGTGAACGGCTTTATTTTTATGCTTTCGTCTGCAATCTGCAGGCTTTAACTTGAGATTACTCTGTTTGCAGATAAGAGTAAGTACGGAAAGAATGATGAACCAAGAAACATTAGATCTAATTACTAACAGCATTAAATCAATTCAAGATTACCCTAAACCAGGTATTCTTTTTCGTGATGTCACTAGCCTAATGGAAGTGCCTGAAGCGTATCGTGCTACGATCGCTATTTTGGCTGAAAAATATCAAGATCAAGGTATCACTAAGATCATTGGTACAGAAGCGCGTGGTTTCTTGTTTGGTGCGCCATTAGCATTAGCGTTAGGGGTTGCATTTGTACCTGTACGTAAACCGGGTAAATTACCACGTGAAGTGATTGCTGAGAGTTATGAACTTGAATATGGTAAAGATACCTTAGAAATTCATAAAGATGCGATTGTTGCCGGTGACAAAGTGCTGTTAGTTGATGATCTGCTGGCGACGGGTGGTACTATTGAAGCAACCACTAACTTAGTACGTCGTTTAGGCGGTGATGTTACTGATGCTGCATTTGTGATCAACCTACCAGATATTGGTGGTGAAGCACGTTTACAAGGTTTGGGACTTAACGTTTACTCTATTTGTGATTTCCCAGGACATTAAGATCTCTTTAACAACTATGGCTGATTATATTCTGTAATAAGGTGGTAGTTGGTTAATCATTGGGCGCTTACTCTAGCGCCCTCTCGCTCACAAATGGGCACTATGCTAGCATTAATGTTGAATTTAATGTTTTACCTATCTCGTTACTATTTCGTTTATTTTCTTTGTTTTATAATGATCACTAGCAGTTGTTGTCATTATGGCTATGATGGCGAGAATAAAAGAAAGAGTGGCGAATTTCGTTGCACCAGATGCAGTCCAGATTGATTAAGGTTATTTATAAATGAGTTATCAGGTTCTGGCCCGAAAATGGCGTCCTTATCAGTTTGCAGATGTGGTTGGACAATCACATGTGTTAACAGCATTAGGTAATGCTTTAGAACAAAATCGGCTTCACCATGCTTATCTTTTTAGTGGTACCCGTGGCGTCGGTAAAACGACTATCGCACGTATTTTTGCTAAAGGACTAAATTGTGAGCAAGGCATTACGGCGACACCTTGCGGTAAATGTACAACCTGTCGTGAAATCGATGAAGGGCGTTTTGTTGATCTATTAGAAATCGATGCTGCATCACGCACTAAAGTTGAAGATACCCGTGAGTTATTAGATAACGTGCAATATAAACCCGCACGTGGGCGTTTTAAAGTTTATCTTATTGATGAAGTTCATATGCTCTCGCGTCACAGTTTTAATGCGTTATTAAAGACACTTGAAGAACCGCCTGAATATGTAAAATTTATTCTGGCAACCACCGATCCTCAAAAACTGCCGGTAACGATCTTATCTCGTTGTTTACAGTTTCATTTAAAGCACCTAGACCATCAACAAATTCACGCGCAATTAGAGAAAGTTTTAACTGAAGAAAAAGTTGAATATGAAGTGCGTGCATTAGCGTTATTAGCCCGTGCTGCTGAAGGTAGTATGCGTGATGCGTTAAGTTTGACTGATCAAGCGATAGCGTTAGGCAATGGCCATGTTAGTGCTGAAACGGTTGCGGCTATGCTGGGGACGCTAGATACTGATCAAGCGTTGTGCTTGTTAGAGGCTGTTGCTAGCGCTAATGCCAATACCGCGATGGCAAGTTTGCAGCAGCTTGCTGCTATTGGCATTGAATGGGACAGTTTATTACGTGAATTGTCTGCACAATTACATCGAGTGGCGATGTTTCAAGCTTTGCCAGCAAGCCTTGATGAAAGCTTGCCCGATGCAGAGCGCGTGAATTTACTTAGCCAACTGATGACACCACAAGATGTACAACTGTGTTATCAGATTTGTTTACAAGGGCGTCAAGATTTGTCGTTTGCACCAGATGGCCGTACTGGCTTAGAAATGGTGTTATTACGCATGCTTGCTTTCCGACCGGTGAGCGGTGGAAGTATTACACCACAGCCAATTGTCGTGCCAAGTACTCAGCCAGCAGCGGTTAATACTGCTGTGAGTGGTGTGTCGCGGGTGCAAGCATTAAAAGCACAAATGCAACCACCAGTAACCGATAATGTCACCTCAACAGCGATGCCACCATCGCAACCGCCGTTGTCAGCGTCGGTACCACAACAGCAACAGCAGCAATCGGTACCTACAGCGCCAGTAGCGCCGCTGCAATCACAGCAGCAATCTACGCCCGTTGCGCCAACACAACCTGCTGCAACTCGGCCATCGGCTGCATCTGGATTATTAGCTGCGCGCAATCAGTTACGTAGTCAAACGAAACGCGGACAAGAAGACCAACCGGCAGCGGTATTGCCAAAAAAGGCCCTAACGGCGCCAGCTAAAAAAGTCGCAACCTCAGTGATGGATCGCATAGCCAATAAGCAAACGGCGATGCCATCATTGAATACGCATGCGATGCCGGCGTCGACTGCTGCTAATGTGGCAGAAAAAGATGAATATCGCTGGAAGCCAATGGCAAAAGCTGAGGCTGACACGGTGATTAAGCCTGAGTTAACGCCGCGAGTTTTAAAGCGCGCTTTAGAGCATGAAAAAACCCCTGAGATGGCGAAATTGCTTGTCAATGAAGCGGCAAATCAGGATAGTTGGTCACAGTTAGTTACTCAGCTTGATGTACCTAAATTAATTCAGCAATTAGCACTTAACTCTGCTTTTGAGCGTACTGATGATCATATTACCTTGTATCTGCGTTCAGCTCAGAAACATTTACAAGCAGAGCGAGCAACAGCGCAATTAAATAGTGCTTTAAATGATGTGTTACAAACATCTGTGCAATTATCAATTGTGTTGGGCGAACAAGGCCAAACACCATTGGAATTACGTGAACACTTGTATCAACAAAAATTGTTACAAGCACGAGAAAGTTTAGCAAACGATCCTAATGTGAATTTCATTTGTCAGCGTTTTGCTGCACAACTGGATGAAGACAGTATTAGACCAGTTTAAAGATTTTTAACCAGACCAGATAGAGAGAGAAGAGTTATGTTTGGTAAAGGCGGTATGGGTAACATGATGAAGCAAGCGCAGCAAATGCAAGAGCGCATGCAAAAGATGCAAGAAGAAGTTGCAAACATGGAAGTGACCGGTGAATCTGGTGCGGGCCTTGTAAAAGTAACTATCACTGGTAGCCATAGCGTACGTCGTGTAGAAATTGACGAAAGCCTAATGGAAGATGACAAAGATATGCTTGAAGATTTGATTGCTGCGGCATTCAATGATGCAGCACGCCGTATCGAAGAAGCACAAAAAGAAAAAATGGCAGGTGTGACCGGCGGTATGAACTTACCAGCTGGCTTTAAGCTGCCTTTCTAATCAATGCGAACCAGTCATTTACTGGAGCATTTGATGGAAGCCTTACGTTGTCTGCCTGGGGTCGGTCCTAAGTCGGCGCAACGTATGGCTTTTAATTTGCTACAACGAAATCGTCAAGGCGGTTTACAGTTAGCTGATGCGCTAAATCAAGCCATGACTGAAATTGGTCATTGTCGTGATTGCCGTACGTTTACCGAAGATGATGTTTGCGCTATTTGCGATAATCCTCGTCGAAAGGAAAACGGCATTATTTGTGTGGTTGAAAGCCCAGCAGATATTGTTGCAGTCGAAGCAACAGGACAGTTTTCAGGGCGTTACTTTGTATTAATGGGGCATTTATCGCCACTTGATGGTATTGGTCCTGCTGATATTGGCCTTGATACACTAGAGTTTCGATTGCAGAAAGAAGCAATTAGTGAATTGATCTTAGCCACCAATCCAACCGTTGAGGGTGAAGCAACAGCCCATTATATTGCGGAGCTTTGCCATGAATATGGTGTGCCAGCGAGCAGAATTGCTCATGGTGTCCCTGTTGGTGGTGAGTTAGAGTTAGTTGATGGTACTACGTTGTCGCATTCTCTTGCTGGACGACAGCGATTATAACTCTGTTATTATTGCTAGAAAAAAACCGCGTTCTTTGGACGCGGTTTTTTATTGGCTGCTATTTAATAATGTCTTATTTATTAAAATTTATTTGGTAGAGAACAATACTTTTGAGCCATGAGTGAGGCTGGTAAGCAGTAATGTATGCTCATTTATGACATCAATACGGCGGCTTTCTTGTGCATTCATTCTAAAGATATCTTTGATAATATTGAGTTGCTTACTATCAAAATCATGGTTTGAACCTGAGGTGATATCTTTAAATTCCAACGGTTCAGTCAACAAATAACCTCCGCTGACATCCCAACGTCCCGACTCTGAAATATGAATTGTTAATGGTCGTGGTTGATCACTATGAAGCTCAAGTATGGTGATGCGCGAATAGGTATGATTGGGTAAAAATACCATATTACTACTTTGTTTTACCTTACGTAGTGCTTGCAGAGAATCTTGTGGTAATGATTCTATCTGACTAATGGTGGTACTTTGCCATTCTCGCGACATTAACAACTGCTGTTGTTTATAGTCTGTTGAAAAGTAGACCCATGAGCAAATCACCATCGAACTAATTAAAATTAGTAATGGCCAATATTGGCGTAATAAACGCGTTATTGGGTTGGAGACGGTTAGCGACATAAGCTCGAGTTATCCTTATCACTTGTAAGTAAACGCACTGTAACGTTTTCTGTTGGTACCTTACTGTCATGCAAGTAATTTAGGTACAGTTGGTTGTTTTGACCACCAGTAACGATAATTTCAAATGGTTTTTGATTGGGATTTTTATGGTATTGAAGGTAATTACTGACACAGGTTTTTATCATGCTATGCCATTGTGATATATCCGGGTTGTTATTTGGGGTGTAAAGCATGACTCCGTCAACATCAAATAAAGGAGTAAACGCTGCAGATTTGGGAGGCATACTGATGTTAACAATAATTGGCAATATAAAAGCAATGATCAGTGCTAGCCAACCTTTCCAAGAAATTAAGGTTGATTTGGTTGCTGTTTGTTCTTGGGCTTGTTGGTAATATTCTGCTGTTGCAAGGTTAAGGTATGCCTCTTTTCGTGGTGAAGAAAGTACAGGTTCAAACTCAGGTGGCATTGAAATAACTGCGGACTCATCGATATCAACCGCCATGTCTTGCGGCGATTTTGGACAGATGTAGTTTTCCACGCTGGCAATCATTTGATAGCCACGTTTAGGCACAGTTTTAACAAATTCTGGTGATTTAGTTGAGTCTTTTAACGCCTTACGCAAGGTTGAAATTGCTTGCGTAAGGCTAGAATCATCGACTTCAAAACCTTGTTCACGCCATACATAATCATGAATTCGTTGGCGAGTAATAATTAGGCTAGGATCTTCAATGAGCAGACTTAACGCTCGACTTTCATTACTGCCAAGTCGAGTTAATTCATTATTATCACATTTATCTATTAAGCTGTTGTCATTAGGATCGAAAATAAAACGATTTCCAATCAAATACTTAGTTGCATTTGTTGTCATTGGTTTAGCCTTGCCAAGGGTTTTATATGAACAATATTATTATATGTTTGCTCTGAATGTTGTCTGAATATAAAAATATATAACCACAACTCAAAAAATATAAAAATAAAAAACATGTTATTTTAGGTTGAAATCATACAGTTTGACCATATTTATCTTTATATACTACTCATAATTTTTTTTGGAGTCGAAATGAGCGAGCAAACAGTTGATAATAAAAAGGAAACACGTGGTTTCCAATCAGAAGTAAAACAACTACTGCATCTAATGATTCATTCACTTTACTCTAATAAAGAGATTTTTTTACGTGAATTGATTTCTAACGCATCGGATGCTGCAGATAAATTACGCTTTAAAGCATTATCAAAAACCGATTTATACGGCAATGATGCTGATTTATGTGTAAAGCTATCAATTAACAAGGAAGCGGGTACTTTAACCATTAGTGATAATGGTATTGGTATGACACGTGAACAAGCGATTGAGCATTTAGGTACCATTGCGAAATCAGGCACCAAAGAATTTTTTGCACAGTTAAATGAAAATGAAACCAAAGACTCGCAACTGATTGGTCAATTTGGTGTTGGCTTCTACTCCGCATTTATTGTTGCTGACAGTGTGACAGTGAATACTCGTAGCGCTGATGTCGCTGCTGATGAAGGTGTGTGCTGGACGTCTGCTGGTGAAGGTGATTACAGCATTGAGACGATCACTAAAGCAACACGTGGTACTGACATTATTTTGCACCTGCGTGCAGATGAGCAAGAATTCTTAGATGATTATCGCTTACGTGAGATTGTGGGTAAATATTCGGATCACATTGGTATTCCTGTTTTCATTCAAGCTGAAGAAAAAAATGAAGAAGGCGAGGTTACTGGTACTAAATGGGATCAAATTAACAAAGCGCAAGCATTATGGACTCGCAATAAATCTGACATTAGTGACGAAGAATATAAAGAATTTTATACTCACGTTGCCCATGATTATGCTGAGCCACTAACATGGAGCCATAACCGTGTTGAAGGTAAGCAAGATTACACTAGCTTGTTATACATTCCATCAAAAGCACCGTGGGATTTAAATAATCGCGATGGTCAACATGGACTTAAATTGTATGTTCAGCGTGTATTCGTTATGGATGATGCGCAGCAGTTCATGCCAACTTACCTACGCTTTGTACGTGGTTTGATTGACTCAAATGATTTACCGCTAAACGTATCTCGTGAAATTCTACAAGATAACAAAATCACTCAAGCACTACGTAAAGCATGTACTAAACGTGTACTACAAATGCTTGAGCGCATGGCTAAAAATGAGCCAGAGCAATACCAGTCATTCTGGAAAGAGTTTGGTCAGGTATTAAAAGAAGGTCTAGCGGAAGACTTTAGTAACCGTGAAAAAATTGCGTCATTGCTACGTTTCTCATCAACAGAAAATGAGTCATTAGATCAAACGGTTTCTTTAGCTGACTATGTTAGCCGTATGCAAGAAGGCCAAGATAAGATTTATTACTTAACTGCTGATAACTTTAATGCAGCAAAACACAGCCCGCACCTAGAGCAATTCCGTGCTAAAGGCTTAGAAGTTATTTTGATGTACGATCGTATTGATGAATACCTAATGGGCCACTTACCTGAATTTGATGGTAAGAAGTTCCAAGCAATCACCAAAGCGGATCTTGATCTGTCTTCATTTGATAATGCAGAAGAAAAAGAAAAGCAAAAAGAAACTGAAAAAGAATTTACTTCAGTAACAGAGCGCACTAAAGCTTACCTTGGTGATCGCGTTAAAGAAGTACGTCCAACGTTTAAGTTGCATGATACGCCAGCAGTAATGGTGACAGACGAAAACGAAATGGGTACTCAAATGGCGAAATTGCTTGCCGCTGCGGGCCATGAAGCGCCAGAGGTGCAGTACATCTTTGAATTAAACCCAGAGCATAGCCTAGTGAAGCAAATGGCTGACGAAGCCGATGAAGAAATCTTTGGTCGTTGGGTTGAGTTACTATTTGGTGAAGCAATGCTTGCTGAACGCGGCACCATGGATGATCCTTCACAGTTCTTAGCGGCAGTAAACAAGTTGTTGGTTAAATAACCAATTAAACCATCAAAGTCACAGACTATTCTGATAAATCATTCAATCGCGGCTTGGTCCTAGTGCCAAGCTTGCGACTGAGCGCTAATCAGTGTATTTTCAGTTTTTTGCAAATTTCCACTCTATTTTAAAGGGGAACACAATGCGCATTATCCTTCTGGGCGCTCCAGGTGCAGGTAAAGGTACTCAAGCTCAATTCATCATGGAAAAATTTGGTATTCCTCAAATTTCTACTGGTGACATGTTACGTGCTGCAATCAAAGCAGGCACTGAACTAGGTAAGCAAGCAAAATCAGTGATCGATGCAGGTCAACTTGTATCTGACGATATCATCCTTGGTCTTGTTAAAGAGCGTATCACTGCAGAAGATTGTGCAAAAGGTTTCCTACTTGACGGTTTCCCTCGCACAATTCCTCAAGCTGATGGTCTTAAAGAAAATGGCGTTGTTGTTGATTACGTTATTGAATTTGATGTTGCTGATGATGTGATTGTAGAGCGCATGGCGGGCCGTCGTGCTCACCTTGCTTCTGGTCGTACTTACCACGCTGTTTACAACCCACCAAAGGTTGAAGGTAAAGATGACGTAACAGGTGAAGATCTTGTTATTCGTGAAGATGACAAAGAAGAAACTGTTCGTGCACGTCTAAACGTATACCACACGCAAACTGCACCTCTTATCGAATACTACGGTAAAGAAGCTGCTGCTGGTAACACTAAGTACCTTAAGTTTGATGGTACTTTACCTGTTGCTGAAGTAAGTGCTCAGCTTGAGAAAGCATTAGCATAAATAGCTTTGTCAATTAGCTAATGACTCATCATAGCTAATAACGATATAAATAAACGGGCTTACCTATTGGTAATGCTCGTTTTTTTTGGTTTTAATATTAGGACAATATCACGATCGTTGTTCAATTGAGTGATTTTGGTTACGAGATTGTATGATCACCTTACTGAAGATAATATAATCTTCAGCTGCGAACGAATGATAAAAGGACATATACCGATGACAATAAATAATAACTATGGGGTATTGCTAGTAAACCTTGGAACACCTTCTGAGCCAACAACCGCGGGGGTAAAGCAGTTTCTGGGTGACTTTTTACATGATAAACGTGTGGTTGATATGACACGTTGGTTATGGTGTCCAATTTTACACGGTGTTATTTTACCGATTCGCTCGCCTAAGGTGGCTAAGTTATACCAATCCGTGTGGATGGAGGATGGCTCACCATTAATGGTTTACTCTCGTCGTCAGCAACAAATACTTCAACAAACACTCAATATTCCTGTTGCATTAGGTATGACTTATGGTGAGCCAAGTATTCAATCAGGCTTACAACAATTGCAGCAACAAGGATGTAAGCGCATCGTTGTGCTACCGTTATACCCACAGTATTCAGCAACAACCACTGCGGCTGCTTTTGATCGTATTGCTAAAGATTTAAAAAAGACTTCTGAGTTACCAGAGTTGCGGTTTATTAATCATTATTATGATCATCCTGACTATATTGCTGCATTAGCGCAGTCGGTTGACGCGTTTTGGGCACAGAAAGGCCAACCTGATTATCTACTTTGTTCTTATCATGGGATTCCGCAACGCTATGCTGATAATGGCGATCCGTATCCAGAGCACTGTCATCAAACAACGGCACTATTGGCTCAATCGCTTAATATGGCGCGTGAAAAAATGAGCATGAGTTACCAATCTATTTTTGGTCGTGAAGAATGGTTGAAACCTTATACCGAAGCCACTATCAAATCATTAGCAGAAAAAGGCATTAAGCGCTTAGATGTAATGTGCCCGGCGTTTTCGGTTGATTGCCTTGAAACACTGGAAGAGATTGCTGAGCAGTGTAAAGAGGTTTTTCTGGAAGCGGGTGGCAAAGAGTTTAATTTGATTCCATGCTTAAATGACAGCCCTGCACATATTTTGATGATGGAAAGTTTGATTAAGCAACATACACAAGGGTGGTAAATTTTAGCTCGCAGTTACCGCTATACTTTGAACGATAACGTTTGCGTGGTTATTTTTGGTTGTATTCGCAAAACCAATGATAGCTTTTGCTTTTATGTCTTAAATTCTGTGATAGAATTCGCAAAATTTACAACTTGATAGCCCATTGACATGAAATTTCCAGGACAACGAAAATCTAAGCATTATTTTCCCGTACATGCTCGCGATCCACTTTTAAGTCAAACTAAGGTAGAGAAGCGTTTAACACGTACTCATGTGGTGGGTATTGATCAGACATTGGTTGATATTGAAGCCTATGTGGATGACGAATTCCTGGAACGTTATGAGTTAAGCAAAGGCCATTCATTGGTGATTACCGATGAAAAAGCTGAAGCGCTTTATAATGAGCTAAAAGAAAACAATCTAGTGACGCATGAGTTTGCTGGCGGCACTATCGGTAATACGCTACATAACTACTCAGTATTAGCTGATGATAAATCAGTATTATTGGGTGTGATGAGTAAAGACATTGAAATTGGTAGCTATGCTTACCGTTATCTTTGTAATACCTCAAGCCGTATGGATATGAACTATCTTCAGCCTGTTAATGGCCCGATTGGTCGTTGCTTTGCGCTGATTTCTAAAGATGGTGAGCGTACTTTCGCGATTAACGAAGGTAACATGAACCAACTTAAGCCTGAGAGTATTCCTGAGAGTGTATTTGAAAATGCATCTGCACTGGTTTTAACGGCATACCTTGTTCGTTGTAAGCCTGGTGATCCAATGCCAGCAGCAACAATGAAAGCAATTGAGTTTGCTAAAAAATATGATGTACCTGTGGTATTAACTCTTGGTACTAAATTCGTTATTCAAGACGATCCACAATGGTGGCGTGATTTCCTACGTGATCATGTTACTGTGGTTGCGATGAATGAAGATGAAGGTGAAGCGTTAACGGGTGAGTCTGATCCGTTAGTTGCAGCAGATAAAACGCTTGAGTGGGTTGATCTTGTATTGTGTACTGCTGGCCCTGTTGGGTTATACACTGCAGGCTACACTGAGGATAACGCAAAGCGTGAAACAAGCTTGCCATTGCTTCCTGGCGAGATTGCTGAATTTAACCGTTATGAATTTAGCCGACCAATGCTAAGAAGTGCATGTGAGAATCCAATTAAGGCCTATTCACACATTGCACCTTACATGGGTGGTCCTGAGCGTATTAAAAATACTAATGGTGCAGGTGATGGTGCACTTTCAGCATTACTGCATGATATGTCTGCTAACCGTTACCATAAAGAAAACGTGCCAAATTCAAGTAAGCACCAATATTCTTTCCTAACTTATTCATCATTTTCACAAGTTTGTTTATATTCAAACCGTGTAAGTTATGAAGTATTAGCCCAATATTCTCCTCGTCTTTCTCGTGGTTTACCTGAACGTGAAGATAGTTTAGAAGAAGCTTACTGGGAACGTTAATGGCATATTGTCGTTAACAAAAAAACCGCCATTATTCGTGGCGGTTTTTTTTATGGCTTCGGCTTATCTATTTTGTATAAGCTTGGTTGTGAACTGCTGCAATTGCACGGCCTGACGGGTCAGCAGCATTTTTAAAACTCTCATCCCACTCAATCGCTTTAGCACTAGAACATGCAATCGATGGACCACCTGGAACACATTTTGCGGCACTTTCTAGTGGGAATAGCTCTTCAAAAATCTCACGGTACACATAACCCTCTTTAGTTGTTGGCGTGTTATATGGAAAACGGAATGCTGCAGTTGCTAACTGTTGATCGGTCACTTTCGCTGCAGCAACTTCTTTGAGGCTATCGATCCAGCTATAACCCACACCATCTGAGAATTGTTCTTTTTGACGCCATGCAACCGCTTCTGGAAGGTAATGCTCAAAGCACTCACGCACAATGTGCTTTTCCATTTTACCGTTGCCGCACATTTTATCTTCAGGGTTAATGCGCATTGCGACATCTAAAAATTCTTTATCTAAGAATGGTACGCGTGCCTCAATACCCCATGCCGCCATTGATTTGTTAGCGCGTGCACAGTCAAACATGTTAAGTGCTAACAGTTTGCGTACGGTTTCTTCATGGAATTCTTTAGCGTTAGGGGCTTTATGGAAGTATAAGTAACCGCCAAAGATTTCATCCGCCCCTTCTCCCGATAACACCATTTTAATCCCCATCGCGCGGATTTTACGTGACATTAAGTACATTGGCGTTGAAGCACGAATGGTGGTGACATCATAGGTTTCAATGTGGTAGATCACATCACGAATAGCATCTAAACCTTCTTGGACAGTATAAGTTAATTCGTGGTGAACAGTGCCAATCGCATCTGCAACAATTTTCGCGGCTTTTAAGTCAGGAGCATTTTCAAGACCAATCGCAAACGAGTGCAATGTTGGCCACCATGCTTGTGATTGTTCATCATCTTCAATACGTTTAGCAGCAAACTTCTTGGTAATCGCTGAGATAACTGATGAGTCAAGACCACCGGAAAGTAATACACCATAAGGTACATCGGTCATCAGTTGGCGTTTAACGGCACTTTCAAGAGCTTCTGTTAATGCTGCTTTGTCTGTTTTCGCTTGGCTAACGGCATCAAATTCCATCCAGTCACGTTTGTAATAACGGACAGGTTCTCCTTTTTTACTCCAAAGGTAAGTGCCAGGAGGAAATTCACTGATTGTTTTACACACAGGTACCAATGCTTTCATTTCAGAAGCAACATAGAAGTTACCATGCTCATCATAACCTTGATAAAGCGGAATGATACCAATGTGGTCTCGGCCAATAAGGTAAGCATCTTCTTGCTCATCATACAGAATAAAACCAAAGATGCCGTTGAGGTAATCGAGTAACTCAGGGCCTTTTTCTTTGTAAAGCGCTAAAATAATTTCGCAATCAGATTCAGTTTGGAAAGGGTAGTCAGGTGCAAATTCAGCGCGTAGTTCCTTGTGGTTATAGATTTCACCATTAACGGCTAATACATGACTTTTATCCGCGTTATATAGCGGTTGTTCACCACTATTAAGATCAACAATCGCTAAACGCTCATGAACTAAAATTGCGTTGTCTGAAGCATAAATGCCAGACCAGTCTGGACCGCGATGACGCATTTTTTTTGATAATTCAAGCGCCGTTGCACGAAGTGCTGAAGAGTCGCTCTTGATGTCTAGAATACCGAATACTGAACACATAATAATACCGCTCCAAATGTTATCTTTTTAATTATCCATAATTAATGGAAATGTATCATGTAGCAGGAAAGTTATCATTATGATAATTGATGTTGCTGCCACTTCTATTTCGCTTCTGTTTGTTAAAATTACGTATTCACTAATCAATTGCAATCATTTATTTTAATTCAATTTAAATAAAGCCTACTAGGTGAATATTATTCATTTAAATCGCCTTTAAATGAATTTTATTTATTTTGTAACCGTTTTTTAATTAAAAAAATAAACAGTAGGGGGGCTACTGTTTATTTTTCACTGCGAAATATCTAGCTTCTGAAGTGTAATTTAATCCGTTTTAATTGCGGCTATTTGTGGCGCTAACTGTTCACAGACATCACGCGCAAAACCACTGCCGGCCTCGTTATAAATATTAAAGGCAGCATCTACACCTTGTTGATGTAATTGGGCTTCTTCATCATTATATTTAGCTATGGCTGCTATTTTCCCATGAAAATGACGGCTTTTTAGTTGCTCAAGGGCATAAATATTGGCGGTTCCGTTGGGCATCGCTAATAGAATAAGCTCAATATGGTTATTATTAATTGCTCGTTCCCAAAAATCAGGATCGGTTGCATCGCCATGAATAACATTGCGTTGTTGTTTACAATGTAGCTCTACTGAGTCTCTGCGGGTTTCAATACCAAGTACTTGCTTGCCGTAGCGGCTTTCTAGTTCGTCATAGGCACCTGAGCCAATGCGGCCCATGCCTAAAATAACTATTTTGGCATGATCAAAATCAATCAGCTTATCGTTACTATTAAGTCGTTCAGGGTCGAACTCTTTTAAGCGTTTAGCAGCCTCGGTGTAGAGTTTATTACTCATACTATTAAGTGGTGCGGCTAATAAAAATGACAATGAGACTGCCATCGCCATCGCGACTAAAAAAGTGCCGGGTAATAGACCCATTTTATAAGCAACGCCACCAACAATTAATCCAAATTCGCTGTAATTAAATAAGGTTAAAGTGGCTAGCATTGAGGTGCGAACACGATAACGACATAAGTGGAAAACCGCGTAATAAAGGATCCCTTTAACTGGCAGCAATAGCATTAATACCAGCGCCATTAAAAAGCCATTAAGGGTGGGTGATTCAGCAAGGCCAATATTTAGAAAGAAACAGACTAATAGTAGTTCTTTGAAATTAAACAGTGATTTTGCCATTTCAGAGGCTTTAGGGTGGCCAGCCATCAGCATTCCCAGTATCAATGCCCCTAAATCGGGCTTCATACCAACAATTTCAAATAACCCCGCGCCAGCAACTAATGCCAACATTACAGCGTAAAGGACTAATATTTCACCATGGCCTGCTTTATCAAGAATTTTGTATAACAGTGGGCGTAACAAAGGCAGGGCAAACAGACCAAGCGCGGTGATCTCTGGCACTTTTCCGCTTGAGATCGTGAGAAATAGCACCGCAAAAATATCCTGCATAACCAGAATACCTATTGCGACAGTGCCGTATTTAGCATTTAACTCGCCTTTATCTTGCAGGAGTTTAATCGCAAATACAGTACTAGAAAATGATAAGGCAAAGCCGATGAGTACCAGTTGATTGAATGCCATCTCAGCAAACATACTTAAGCCTAATTGTTTAAGTACGACTAAAAATAGCGTAAATAGTGCGGTGGATAATAAGTTGTGTAGGGTTGCGCCACCCCATACTTCTTTATTGAGTAGCGTTTTTACATCAAGTTTTAAACCAATAGTGAACAATAATAACGTCACGCCAAGGTCGGCTAACGTGGTTAGTGCTGGCGTTGAATGGAAGCCAAAACTATTTAACCCAAAACCGGCAACTAAAAAGCCAACCAGCGGCGGTAATTTACAACGTAGAGCAATGAAACCGGCTAGAAATGCCGCGCTAATATACAGTAACTCCATACCTTGAACTACATCCTTGCAAGATAGTGTATAAAAATAATACCGATGATAGCATAAAGGGGATTAATCGAATGTGATTAATCCCCTTTGAGTGTGCTGATTTTATTGCCAAACTTTAGCTTGGTTGATGATTAATCTTCCAATAAACGTTGTAATAATACGCCGTTTAACATTGCCCGTTTGATCATTGAAAATGCACCAATAGTTGGCTGGTTAAATAACTCAGATGCGACGATGGGTAAACCATGATTAAACGCTGCTAATGATTGGTTTTCAACACAACGTTGTATTGCTGGTAATACAATCGCTTGAGCTTGAGTAATATTACCCGCGAGAATGATTTTTTGAGGGTTGAATAAATTAATCGTCATTGCTAACGCTTTACCAAGATGATGGCCAACGTTAAGTAATGCTTGAGTTGCAAGCTCATCCCCGTTATTAGCAGCATCACAAATGGCCAGCATTGTCAGTTCTTCAAGCGCTTGTAAGCTGCTTGGATAACCTTGATCTAGCAATTGCTGTACATGTTTGATGACCGCAGGATCAGAAGCAACAGTTTCTAAACAACCAAAGTTACCGCATTGACACTTGTCACCAAGGGGATCAATTTGAATATGTCCAATTTCGCCAACATTACGGTTTTGGCCTAGGAATACTTGGCCATTAACAATAATGCCAGCACCGGTACCATTATGCATACTGACTAAAATTGAATCTTTACAATCGCGGCTAGCGCCAAAATAGTGTTCAGCTAATGCAAGGCCTCGAATATCATTACCAACAAAAGTAATAATATCAAAGGTGTCTTGAATAATATGAGCCAACTCAAAATCATGCACGTCAATATTGGGCATATAAGTGACGGTGCCATTTTCGGGGTTAACAAGCCCTGGAAGAATAATGCCAAATGCCACCAGTTCTTTCATTACATTCTGGTTATTATCAATAAATTCTTGAATATATTTGATAAGGCCTTCAGCTAATACATATTGATCAGAATATAAGAATGGGTAAGCCGCACCTGTAATATGTTTACCGCTGAGGTCATAAAGGGTTATTTCAATATAATTTCGGCCAATGCGTACTGCGATAGAGTGAAAATCGACTGACTCTGTTGTCAGGGATATTGCTCTTCTTCCACCAGTAGAAGCTTGTTGCGCGACCTCTTTTATCAGGCCGCGCTCCAATAATTGGCGGGTAATTTTAGTGACGCTTGCAGGGGCTAGGTGGCTAATATCAGCAACCTGTATGCGAGAAATAGGGCCTTGCAAGTCGATGAGTCGGTATACTGCAGCACTATTTAGCTGCTTGACCAGATCAACGTTACCAATTTGTCCGCCTGTCATAGTTTAGTTCTGCTCGTATTTACCGTTAACGATTGTCGCCTTAACGTTAAAGTCACGATCAAAAATAGCCAGGTTCGCAACCATACCATTTTTAATAGCACCCAATTTCTTATCAACACCAATGGCGCGCGCAGGATAAAGGGTAGCCATGCGAATCGCTTCGTCTAAGGCGATGCCTATGTGTTCGACACTATTTTGTACCGCTTCAATCATTGTTAGTGCCGAACCACCAAGTGTGCCATTTTCGTCAACACACTTACCATTCCGGTAATATACTTTTTTCCCTGTAAAAAGAAAGCTATCGATGTTAGCGCCTGCTGGAGCTGTGGCATCGCTCACTAAAACAAGGTGACTTTGCTTCATTTTATGTGCCATTCGAATATTGGCATAGTCGACATGGTAGCCGTCAGCAATAACACCGGTATATATTTCGCTACTATCATAAATTGCGCCAACAAGACCTGGCTGACGATTTTCGATAGATGTCATGGCATTGAACAAATGGGTTGTGAAGCTAATGCCAGCATCAAACCCTTGACGAGCTTGAGCATAGGTTGCATCGCTGTGTCCTGCTGAAACAACAATGCCTGCATCTACCAATTGTTTTATATGCTCAGCGGTATTCATTTCCGGCGCTAAGGTGACTTTAGTTATAACATCTGCGTTTTCACACAGAAGATTGATCATCTCATCGGTTGCGGGACGAATAAAGTCTGGGCGATGAATACCTTTTTTCAATACATTGATGTAAGGGCCTTCAAAGTGAATGCCTAGTGATTGATGTTGGTATTGTTGTTGGTAAGTGCGTTGGGCTTGAATGGCTTGCTTCATGTCTTCATCAGCAGAAGTGATGAGTGTTGGCAGAAAGCTGGTACAACCGAATTTGAGGTTGGTGCGGTGCATGGTATCGATGGTGGCAGGGGTTATGTCGTTGTTGAACATCACGCCACCACAGCCATTGAGTTGTAAATCAATAAAGCCGGGAGTTAGGTTTGCACCTTGTAAATCAATTGTTTCTATATCATTTTTTATGTCGTTTTCAGGAATTATTGCGTGAATATTCACGCCGTCAATAATGACGGCGTGGTTATTCAGCACATCGCTACCTGTGAATACTCGACAGTTTACTAGCGCGTACATGAATTATCCTTTATGGGGATTAGAGGTGTGTAATGTTCTCTGCTTCTAACTCTTGGAAGTACTTAACTGTTTTCACTTTAAGTTCTTGAGTTGATGGTTCATCACAGATGATCATTGATTTTGGATGAAGTTGCAGTGCAGAAACTGTCCATAGGTGGTTAACACAACCTTCAACAGCAGCTTGTAGTGCTAGTGCTTTGTTGTGACCTGTGATCAGAATCATCACTTCTTCAGAATCTAATAACGTACCAACACCAATTGTTAATGAGTACTTAGGTACTTGGTTGATGTCACCGTCAAAGAAACGTGAATTTGCAATACGTGTTTCATGGGTTAGCGTCTTGATACGGGTACGAGACGCTAATGATGATGCTGGCTCGTTGAATGCAATATGACCATCGTTACCCACACCGCCCATAAACAAGTTAATGCGGCCATAGGTTTTGATTTTATCTTCATAACGTTGGCATTCTGCTTGGTGATCAGTTGTATTACCGTCAAGCAGGTTAATGTTTTGTTCTTGCATATCAACATGGTTGAAGAAGTTGTTATACATGAAGTTACGGTATGACTCTGGATGATCAGCAGCCATGCCAACATATTCATCCATGTTGAAAGTAACAACATGCTTAAAGCTAACTTCACCAGCTTGGTATAGCTCGATAAGACGCTTGTAAGTTGCTAGAGGAGTACCGCCAGTCGGTAGACCTAATACAAATGGACGTTCTGCTGTTGGTTGGAACTTATTGATACGATCTGCAATGTAGCGAGCAGACCATAGACCAACATCTTGAGCGTTATTAAGCGGGATTAGTCTCACGTTGACACCTCTTTGAAGATAGTTAAAACAGGAAAAATCTGAGCGGCATAGCGCCTTTGTTTCGAATGATAAAATAAGTTTTATGATCGAGCTAGCAAAATCACTCAGTTCTAACCTCGGTCGGTGATTAAGATCACAAATGATGATGTTTTAATTTGCGGAGCGAAATAAAATTCATAAACTGCAAAGGACAAAAAAGGGATGGCAAAAAAAAGCTATCACTATCGCATCTAAGAAAACCATAGGGGGAACTAAGGGTGAATATTCTTGGATATTTTCAAAAAGTAGGTAAAGCACTAATGGTGCCAGTTGCAGTACTTCCTGCAGCGGCGATTTTAATGGGTATCGGCTATTGGGTTGATCCGTCAGGTTGGGGTGCTAACTCTGCAATTGCAGCATTCTTAATTAAAGCGGGCTCTTCAATTATCGACAACATGTCAGTATTGTTTGCAATTGGTGTTGCATACGGCATGTCTAAAGATAAAGACGGTGCAGCTGCACTGGCAGGTTTTGTAGGCTACACAGTAGTAACTACATTGCTATCGCCAGCAACAGTAGCAATGATTCAAGGTATCGACGCAAGTGCTGTTCCAGTTGCTTTTGCGAAGATTAATAACCAGTTTGTTGGTATCTTGGTTGGTATCGTATCTGCTGAAATCTACAACCGCTTCTCAAATGTTGAATTGCATAAGACATTAGCATTCTTCAGTGGTAAGCGTTTGATTCCAATTCTAACCTCTGTAGCGGGTATTGGTATTGCGGCAGTATTACTGTTCGTATGGCCACTTGTTTACAATGGTCTAGTTAGCTTTGGTGAAAGTATTCAAGGTCTAGGTGCTGCAGGTGCTGGTATCTATGCATTCTTCAACCGTCTATTGATTCCTGTTGGTCTACACCACGCACTGAACTCAGTGTTCTGGTTTGACGTTGCAGGTATTAACGACATTCCTAACTTCCTAAGTGGTCAAGGTGTTCCTGGCGTAACAGGTATGTACCAAGCTGGTTTCTACCCTGTAATGATGTTTGGTCTACCAGGTGCAGCGTTAGCGATGTACCACACTGCTAAACTTAAGAATAAAGAGCGTACAGCATCATTATTAATCGCTGCTGGTTTTGCATCATTCTTCACAGGTGTTACTGAGCCGCTAGAATTCGCATTCATGTTCCTAGCTCCGCCACTATATGTTATCCACGCAGCATTAGCAGGTATCTCAGTATACATTGCAGCTTCAATGCACTGGATGTCAGGCTTTGGCTTCTCTGCAGGTCTTGTAGACATGGTATTGTCTGCACGTAACCCACTAGCAGTGAACTGGTACATGCTGATTCTTCAAGGTATTGTATTCTTTGGTATCTACTACGCAATCTTCCGCTTTGCGATTGTTAAGTTCAATCTTAAAACGCCTGGCCGTGAAGACGATGAAGAAGATGAAACATCATCAGCGAAAGGTTCTGCTGAAACGGGTGAGCTAGCGAAGCAATACTTAAAAGCGCTTGGTGGTCACGGTAACCTAGAAAATATTGATGCTTGTATTACGCGTCTACGTCTTACTCTAAAAGATAGTAGCCTTGCGAATGAGAAAACATTAAAAGCACTAGGTGCAATGGGTGTGGTTAAATTAGGTACAAATAACCTACAAGTTATCCTTGGCCCTCTAGCTGAAATCGTTGCTGGCGAAATGAAAAAAATTCCAGCATCAGAAGACCTATCAGCAGTAAAACTTCCATAATTATTTAAATTCTTAAGTAATTAAGCGACACACGAAATACCGCAACACTTTTAATTAGACCGGTCCTGATATTTTAGTTGTAAGATATCAAGACCGGCATTTTGAGTACCCAACTTTTGGGCTCTATATAGATTTTCCCTTCATTTAAAGGGATATCGGGAGAAAGGAATATTTCATGACTATTAAACTTACGGCGTTAGCATCTTTCATTGCACTTGCAGTAACTGGTTGTGCAACACAAGGAAATGATGATGAGAAGGTTGTTAAAAAATTAGCTAACAACCTTGATGTTACTTATGAAATTGTTACTCAACACGGTGCAGAAGAAGGTCTACAATGTAAGACGCTAGGCGCAGAGTGGGCATCTTGTGATCTAATTAATTTGACGCTGGAAAATAATGGTCCAGCAGTGACTGGCACTGACTGGAAAATTTACTTCAGCAGCATTCGTCAAATTCTTGAAGTACAAAACGACCAATTTAAAGTTACCCACGTAACAGGTGACCTTCATACGCTAGAGCCAACTGAAAAGTTTGATGGTTTTGCAGAAGGCGAGAAGGTTGTTATTCCTTACATCGGTGAATACTGGACGCTATTTGAAAATGATTATATGCCACGTGCATATGTAACGTCTGGCAATGCTGCCCCACAAACCATTAAGAGCACAGATACAGCCAACCCTGCTGATTATGTTGTGCCGCTTAAAGGTGACCAATTCAAGCGTGTTAAAGCCGATAATAACGTGCTTGCAACTGCAGAATCACGTTTTGAAAAGAACCAAGATATTAATGTGTTAGCAACAGAAGAAGTGGCAGCAACAATTGTTCCTACGCCATTAAGTACTAAGCTAACAGGTCATACTGTTTCACTAGCAAACGGTATTAAAATCAGCAACTTCACATTGCCTGCCGATATGATGGCAGCAGTGAATGAGCGTCTTGACGTATTAGGTGTGAACACTAAAGGTCAATACCCAGTGAAGGTGAGCCTACTACCTGGTTCATTTGCTAAAGAGCAACAAATCGCTGGCGCTTACAAGCTAGATGTAACACCAACAGGTGCAACGGTTATTGGTTTTGATGACCAAGGTGCATTCTATGGTATGCAGTCACTTATCTCGCTAATGAGCACTGGTGCTAAAAATAGCATTCCTACGCTAGAAGTAACCGATGCGCCGCGTTTTGATTACCGTGGTGTGATGGTTGATGTGGGCCGTAACTTCCACTCAAAAGAAGTGATTTTACGTACGCTAGACCAAATGGCAGCGTACAAGATGAACAAATTCCACTTCCATTTATCTGATGATGAAGGTTGGCGTGTAGAGATCCCGGGTTTACCAGAGCTAACAGACATTGGTGGTAAGCGTTGTCACGATCTGTCTGAGACATCATGTCTACTACCACAACTAGGTTCAGGTCCAACATCTGATAACGATGGTTCTGGTTACTACAGCAAGCAAGATTACTTAGATATTCTTAAGTACGCTAAAGCGCGTGGTATTGAAGTTATTCCTGAAATCGATATGCCAGCTCACGCACGTGCAGCAGTGGTAGCAATGGAAGCACGTTATAAGCGTCTAGCTGCTGAAGGCAAAATGGATGAAGCGAATGAGTACCGCTTGATGGATCCACAAGATACATCAAACGTAACTACAGTACAGTTCTACGATAAGCGTAGCTTCATTAACCCATGTATGGATTCTTCTGCAAAGTTTGTTGATAAAGTTATCACTGAAATGCAAGCAATGCACAAAGAAGCTGGTATGCCACTAAATACTTGGCACTTCGGTGGTGATGAAGCGAAAAATATCAAACTAAATGCAGGTTTCCAAGATATTAATGCCGCTGATCAAACGGCTTGGACTGGTTCTATTGACCAATCTAAGCAAGATAAGCCATACCAGAAATCACCAATGTGTCAGAAATTGATCGCAGAGGGTGTGGTAAGTGATTACGACCGTCTACCAAGCTACTTTGCAGAGCGTGTAAGTGAAGTGGTTAACGGTAAAGGTATTGAGAACTTCCAAGCATGGCAAGATGGCTTGAAGTACTCTAAAGATTCAACAGCATTTAAAACTGACAACGTACGTGTAAACTTCTGGGACGTTCTATACTGGGGCGGCGGTGCATCTGCATATGAGTGGGCTGATAAAGGCTACGATGTAGTAGTATCTAACCCTGATTATGTTTACATGGATATGCCATACGAAGTAGACCCATCAGAGCGTGGTTACTACTGGGCTACACGTGCAACAGATACCCGTAAGATGTTTGGCTTTGCACCAGAGAACTTACCACAAAATGCGGAAACATCAGTTGATCGTGATGGTAACGGTTTTGTAAGTAAAGGTACGGTGAAGTCAAAAGGTTTCCACGGTCTATCAGCTCAACTTTGGAGTGAGACTGTTGGTAATGACGAGCAGTACGAATACATGGTATTCCCACGTGTTCTAGCAGCAGCAGAGCGTGCATGGCATAAAGGTGAGTGGGAAAATGAATACCAAGTGGGTGTTGAATATTCACAAGACTCTAAACTGGTAAACAAAAAAGCACTTCACGATGAGTGGCAGCGTTTTGCTAACGTTCTTGGTCAACGTGAGCTAGCTAAATTAGATGCAGCTGGTATTCAGTACCGCGTACCAGTACCTGGTGCTAAGATTGAAAACGGTAAACTTGCGATGAACGTAAGTATGCCAGGTCTTACACTTCAGTACTCTACAGATGCTGGTAAAACATGGAACACTTATGATGCAAAAGCACAACCAACAGTAACGGGTAACGTTGAAATTCGTGCTGTAAGTGGTAACGGTAAGCGTTTCAGTCGTGTTACATCACTGTAATCAACTGACGATAGTATAAAGCCAGAACATTGATTGATCTGGCTAATTGCCGGCGATGGGATAACCATCGTCGGCTTTTTATTGCGCGTTATTTATGAAATCAACAACTATTGTCTGTGATAACGGTGTTTTTGATTTTTTGCATAGCAGCATTAAGGTATAGTGTGCAGTCATAGTTCATATTGATGGACTGTACATAATTCTCAATCCTGTAAGTACACGAGGTGTAATAGATGAGTGAATCTGAAGCTCGTCCATCTAACTTTATTCGCCAAATTATTGATGCGGATTTAGCCAGTGGCAAACATACAAGCATACATACCCGATTCCCGCCAGAACCGAATGGTTATCTGCATATCGGCCATGCGAAATCTATTTGTTTGAACTTCGGTATTGCTCAGGACTATCAGGGTCAATGTAACTTACGTTTCGATGACACTAACCCTGAGAAAGAAGACATTGAATACGTTGAGTCGATTAAAAATGATGTTAACTGGTTAGGCTTTGAGTGGAGTGGTGAGATTTGTTACTCATCAAACTACTTTGATCAGCTTCACGGGTTTGCCATTGAATTAATTAATAAAGGCTTAGCGTATGTCGATGAGCTAAGTCCTGAGCAAATGCGCGAATACCGCGGTACGTTAACCCAAGCGGGTAAACATAGCCCTTACCGTGATCGCAGCGTTGAAGAAAACCTAGCCTTATTTGAAAAAATGAAGAATGGCGAAGTTGAAGAAGGCAAGATGTGCCTACGTGCAAAAATCGACATGGCATCGCCGTTTATGGTTATGCGTGATCCGGTTATCTACCGTGTACGTTTTGCAACTCACCACCAAACTGGTGATAAGTGGTGCATTTACCCAATGTACGACTTCACGCATTGTATTTCTGATGCGCTAGAAGGCATTACGCATTCTATCTGTACGCTTGAATTTATGGATAACCGTCGTCTATATGATTGGGTGCTTGAAAATATTACTATTGATTGCATTCCACATCAGTATGAGTTTAGTCGTCTAAACTTAGAATATACGGTAATGTCAAAGCGTAAACTAAACCAACTGGTTACTGAGAAATTAGTCGATGGTTGGGATGATCCACGTATGCCAACGATTTCTGGTTTACGTCGTCGTGGTTTTACTCCTGGCTCTATGCGTGAATTCTGTAAGCGTATTGGTGTAACTAAGCAAGACAACACCATTGAAATTAGTTCATTAGAATCTTGTATTCGAGATGATCTTAACGAAAACGCACCACGTGCAATGGCAGTTCTAGATCCTGTTAAAGTTGTCATTGAAAACTTCGACGGTGAAACTGAAGTGCTGACTGTCGCTAATCACCCGAACAAGCCAGAAATGGGGACGCGTGAAGTACCATTTAGCCGTGAACTTTACATCGAACGTGAAGATTTCCGCGAAGAAGCGAACAAGAAATACAAGCGTTTAGTATTAGGTAAAGAAGTTCGTCTACGTGGCGCATACGTGATTCAAGCTGAGCGTATTGAAAAAGACGCTGAAGGTAATATCACGACGATTTACTGTACTTACGATAAAGACACGCTAGGCAAAAACCCAGCAGACGGTCGTAAAGTAAAAGGTGTTATTCACTGGGTATCAGCACAAGCCGGTATTCCAGCAGAAATTCGTTTATACGATCGCCTATTTACGGTGCCAAACCCTGGCGCTGCAGAAGATTTCGTATCAGTGATTAACCCTGAATCTCTAACGGTATTAAATGGTTTTGTTGAGCCTGCATTAGCAGCAGCAGAAGCAGAAAAAGCTTACCAGTTTGAGCGTATGGGTTACTTCTGTGCTGATAATAAAGATTCAACAGCAGATCACCTAGTGTTTAACCGCACAGTGGGCTTACGTGATACTTGGGCAAAAATTGGTGACTAATTAGTTATTAATCTTTGTTAAAAAGCGCCTATTTCAGTGATGGAGTAGGCGCTTTTTTTATGTTGTTTAGTTATGAGTTAGTTTTTTGAAGCGATGATTTTTTGAGTAATATCACCCGCTAAATCATTATTAACAAGATTAAAGTTGATTAATTTTTGTGATTGTTGAATGGCTTTAACGTCATAGTTAAATTGGGTATAAGTATCGCCCCATTGATAACGAATAAAGGTTTGGCCTGATTGTAAATGGGTATTAACTGAGTATTCGGTTGCATAGCCAGCCATTTTGCCATTGATAGGGCGGTTAGGAGCATCGTGGGGAATACGAAACATGGTCGAATCTAGTTTTAGAATACCATTAATAACACTGGTTGGTTCTTTTAAGTGTTTTGAAAAATAAGTGGTGTGAATAAAGCGATCCTCAGGATTAGCATTACCACCTGTACCAAGGTTTGTTTGGCTCCATTGTTGAGCTTGTTCGCCCCAACCTCGTTGTGAACGTTTTACATTTGCAAGATGTTGTTCATATCCCGGCTGGTTAGTCAGTACTGTGTATTGCTTACCGTGCCAAATTTGTGGTTTACCGTCACGCCATTCAATAATGGCACTATCACCGCTTGGATCTTGAAATGAGATATGCAGTGCAATACGTACAGGAATACCATTGATCAGCTCTTCAATTGGAGCATTATCTTTAATTGCAGCAACCAGTTGATTGACGTTTTTATACTGTGATAATAAATGGCGTAAATAGGTTATTGCGCCTACTTTTTGTTGCGGATCGGCTGTGCCTAAATCCATGCCACCATCATAAAGTACGTTACCACTTAACCCTTGCGAGTTGATTCCATCAAGAACAATGCCATAGGCAGTTATACCTGTAATGGCATACTTGGCCTTAACATTATTAAGTTTACTTAAATGAGTGGAGTATTCACTGCCTTGAGGGAAGTTGACCAATGTTGGTTGGGTGGATTCCGACCAGTCCATTGTACGTGCAACGAATGTGCCCTGATCTTTTGTTTGCCATAAAACACGAGTGCAAGCATTAGCAGCAGAAGAAATAGAGCCTAACGATAAGGCTGAAATTAAAGCAATAGTCAGTGAATGCGGCTTCATGATTAATTCTCAATATAATTAAATAATTGATATATAGGTAATTAATCATTGGTTGTCACGTGGTCAATTGTAACGTTATTTGAATAGTGAGCTCGGTCTCTATTTGGGCTGAATATAAAAAAACCAGTGATATTGCTCACTGGTTCTTAGCGTGAAAATAACTAATCATTGTTATTTTTCATCGTGCAACGTTTCATCTGCATTACAGTTGCCATCAAAACAATGACCATAAAGGTATAGGCTATGGTTTGTTAGACGAACATTAAAGCGTGCCGCGATCTCTTTTTGGCGTTGCTCAATCATTTCGTCTGAAAATTCAATTACTTTTCCACAATCAAGACAAACAAGGTGATCATGATGATGTTGAGTGGCTAATTCAAATACTGACTTACCACCTTCAAAATGGTGGCGAGTTACAATGCCTGCATCATCAAATTGGTTAAGAACACGGTAAACCGTCGCAAGGCCAATTTCTTCACCGATATCGATGAGTTTTTTATACAGGTCTTCAGCACTGATATGTTGGCAATCCGGTTGTTGAAGCACTTCTAAAATCTTAAGACGAGGAAGTGTAACTTTAAGACCTGCTTGCTTGAGCGCGTGATTATTATCTGACATCCGATTTTCCTGTTGGCTAGCTGCAAAATGTAGCAGTAGTCTTTCTCATTTAGATTCATTATAAGTGACGTAACAATAACAATAAACCTTAAAAGGTCAGTTATCTAGCAGAAGTATCACTTTTCTTTAGTTTGCAATATTGTAAATCTTATGTAATAAATTAACTCATCATACCAGCTTGTATGGAGTATTGCCTTGTTTGATTACTATAAGCCGAGCTTGGTTAAGCTGGCGTTAAACTTATGGCCTCCATTTTGGGGAGCTGGTATTAAAATTTTGTTTATTAGTGATGATTTTCGTTATGTACGATTACAATTAAAATTGCGTTGGTGGAATAAAAATGCCAATCGAACCCAGTATGGTGGCAGTATTTTCTCGTTAACTGATCCAGTTTATTCACTGATGTTGATGGGAATTTTAGGTAAGCGCTATTTCGTGTGGGATAAACAAGCACATATCGAGTTTATACGCCCAGGCGATGGCGATTTATTTGCTGACTTTGTTATTTCACAAGCTTGTATTGCTGAGATTATTGCAGCAACAGCTGAAGGACGTAAGTATTTACCAGAGTTTCGCGTTAGCGTGACTAAAGCGAATAATGAGGTTGTGGCACAAGTTACACGAATATTATATGTTAGAAAAAAGCCCCAATATCGTTCACAACAGCTTGAACCATCAGCAGATATTGAAATGAAGTAGGCTAATTAACGATTGTAAGGCAATAAAAAACGCGCTATTAAAGCGCGTTTTTATTGGTCAATTGTGACAATGCTTAGTCAGCAAGTTCAGCAAGACACATTTCATCAAAGATTTGATTAACCCATTGCTCAACACGAGCAGCTGTTAGTTCTGGTTGACGGTCTTCATCAATACATAAACCAACAAAGTTTGCATCATCAACTAATGCTTTTGATGCTTCAAATTCATAGCCAGCGGTTGAGTAATTGCCAACAATTGTGCCGCCTTTGCTTTCAACGATGTCACGAACAGTACCCATTGCATCACAGAAGTACTCTGCGTAATCTTCTTGGTCACCACAACCAAAGATAGCAACAAGCTTAGTTGAGAAATCAACTTGTTCAAGCTCTGGGAAGAAATCATCCCAATCACACTGTGGTTCACCGTAGTACCAAGTAGGGATACCTAGTAGTATCAGATCAAAGTTGTCGATATCTTCTTTGCTGCTTTTTGCGATATCTTTTACTTCAACTAGTTTGCTACCTAGTTGCTTCTGAATCATTTTAGCGACAGCTTCGGTGTTACCGGTGTCGCTACCAAAGAAGAGTCCAACGCTCGCCATAGTAGATATTACCCATATTAAATTGTTAACTGCTGCTAGCAGTTTACAGAAATCAGTATAAATGACGCAATGATAATTAATATTTGATGACGATTTGGTGTTTTTTCGCCCAAATATTATCACTGATTATTATTGCCCTTGACTAAGTAGGGCGTGATAGCTTGTCGTTAATAACATTAGCTTACTTATCGGCTGTTTAGTCGCATTAGAGATTAATGAAAGCTATCAGAGTTAACGCACTATACCACAATAGAGTACGGGATTTAATAATTACTCTTGTTGTCTACTATAGTTAATGGTCGATTTTAATGAGCAGTTATTTACGTTTACTGCTCTAGAAATTGATTAATAATTCGATTAACCGTTACTGGTTTCTCGGCGTGAAGCCAATGGCCGCTATTGGCAACCACATGCGCTTTAGCATTTGGAAATTGCGCCATAATCTCGCTGCGGTATTGAGGCTCAATATAATCAGATAATTGACCTTTAATAAATAACGTCTTACCACTAAAAGGTTGTGGTGCTGATTGCCAACCCATAATTGTAGCGTAGTTGGCAATTAACCCTTCGACGTTAAACCGCCATTGATAGCCTGTGTTGGTTTTCGCTAATGATTTTAGTAAAAATTGACGCACATCGGCGTTATCAACATAACGTGCTAGATAGTCTTCAGCTTGTGAACGTTTGGTTATTGAGTGAAGATTGACTTCACGTAAACCATTAAAGACATTTTGATGACGATGTTCCGTGTAGGTAACGGGGGCAATGTCGATAACAATAAGGTGGTTAATTCGAGCAGGTACAAGTGCAGCTAATGTCATTGCGACTTTTCCTCCCATCGAGTGGCCAATAATATCAAACTGATCAATGGCTAAATGATCAAGGGTCTCAATAATATCTTGTGCAAGATCCGTATAGCTAAATTGATCACTGTGCGGGGATAAACCATGATTGCGAAGATCGATGCTGATCACTTGGTTGTGGTGTTTTAATTCTCGGGCTAAAAGACCAAGATTATCTGCGCTGCCAAACAAACCATGGATCAAAACGATCGTTTTACCCTTGCCTTCAGCACGAAAATGAAGATTCACTGGCTATTTTCTCTAGTTAGGTGTGGTATTTACCATAGAGTATAACCTCGGATCAGGCTATAATCGTACCCAGAATTTTAAACGGAATGATAATGAATAATACCATGAAGACTATTGAGGTAGACGAAGAGCTATATCGTTTTATTGCTAGCCAAACTCAACACATTGGTGAAAGCGCTTCTGATATTTTACGTCGCTTGCTTATGGTGCCAGAAGAACAATTGCAACCAGAAGTTGCTGTTGTGATGCCGGTTCGTCCTAAAGGCATCGTTGTGAGCCGTGATGCTGGTAATGAACCAACCATGGATCGCGTTAAAGAAATGCGTACCGTGCTAATTTCTGATGAATTTGCAGCGCAAGAAAAAGCCATTGGCCGTTTTATGCTGATCTTATCTTCTCTTTATCGCATTGATGCTGACGGTTTTGCTGAAGCAGCTGCTATTAAAGGGCGTACACGCGTTTATTTTGCTCATGACGAAGAAACGTTGCTTGCAAGTGGTAAAACAACGAAGCCTAAATTAATCCCAACGACGCCATTTTGGGTGATCACTAATACTAATACTGACCGAAAGCGTCAAATGATTGACCAATTAATGACGAAGATGGGCTTCAGTTCTGATATTATTGATAAAGTTTGTGGTGAAATATAATCACTATTGATTTTTTACAAGGATAAGACAATGGCAATCCATCCTCGTGCGGGTCAACGCGCTCAGCAAGAAGATATGCATAATATTCCAGCACTTGTTGCTAATTATTTTCTCATTGAGCCAAATATTACCGATCCGCTACAAAAAGTAGCATTTGGTACGTCTGGACATCGTGGTACAGCAGACAAAGGTACCTTCAATCAGCATCATATTTGGGCAATTGCTCAGGCTATTGCTGAAGTTCGTCTAGCGAATGGTTTAACTGGCCCGCTATTTTTAGGTAAGGATACCCATGCTTTATCTGAACCGGCATTCACTTCAACTTTAGAAGTGTTAGTGGCGAACAATGTTAAAGTTGTGGTTCAAGAAGGGCTAGGTTATACACCAACACCAGGCATTTCACATGCGATTCTTTGCCATAATAAAGCCCATGCTGACAAAGCTGATGGTATTGTCATTACTCCATCGCATAATCCACCACAAGATGGCGGCATTAAATATAATCCAGTTCACGGTGGCCCAGCTGAAAGTGAATTAACCACAGCGATTGAACAGCGTGCAAACGACATTATTGCTAACGGCATGGTTGACGTAAAGCGTGTTTCAATTACAGATGCTTTTGCGTCAGATCTTGTTGTAGAGCAAGATCTTGTAGCACCTTATGTTGCTGACTTAGCTAACGTTATTGATATTGAAGCAATTCAAAAAGCAAACTTAAAGCTAGGTGTTGATCCACTTGGTGGTTCAGGTATTGAGTACTGGCGTCAAATTGCACAGCACTACGCGCTAGACTTAACTCTAGTTAATGAGTCTATCGATCCATCATTCCGTTTCATGTCATTAGATAAAGACGGTGTTGTGCGTATGGACTGTTCATCACCTTACGCGATGGCAGGCTTATTGGCTTATAAAGATAACTATGATCTTGCTTTTGGTAATGATCCTGATTATGACCGCCACGGTATCGTTACTCCAGCAGGTTTGATGAATCCAAACCATTATCTTGCAGTATGTATTGATTATTTATTCCGCCATCGTAGTGGTTGGAGTGATCAAGTTGCTGTTGGTAAGACATTGGTATCAAGCGCTATTATTGATCGTGTTGTGGCAGCATTAGGCCGTGAACTTGTTGAAGTGCCTGTTGGCTTTAAATGGTTTGTTGATGGTCTATACGACGGCAGCTTAGGTTTTGGTGGTGAAGAAAGCGCAGGTGCTTCTTTCTTACGTCAAGATGGTACGCCTTGGTCAACAGATAAAGATGGTATTCTTTTGTGCTTATTAGCAGCTGAAATCACTGCGGTTACAGGTAAGAATCCACAACAATATTACGATGAGCTTGCTGCTAAATTTGGTAGCTCAGAATATGCGCGTCTACAAGCTGTTGCTAATAAAGAACAAAAAGCTGTATTGAGCAAATTATCACCTGAAATGGTTGCAGCAACAACACTTGCTGGTGAGCCTATTCTTGCTCGACTAACGCATGCGCCAGGTAATGGTGCCGCGATTGGTGGCTTGAAAGTAACCACTGAAAACGGTTGGTTTGCGGCACGCCCATCAGGCACTGAAGATATCTACAAAATTTATTGTGAAAGCTTTAAAGGTAAAGAGCATTTAGCCCTTATTGAGCAAGAAGCACAAGATATCGTTAGCAAAGTATTTAGCGATGCTGGTTTATAATTTAGCATTATAGCCAATACTAAAGACAAAAAACGCCCATAGTTCATTAAAGTGAACTCGGGCGTTTTTTTATAGCTGGCGATTATGCTGTGGCCAATGATCGGGTACGATGAACCACACTTGATTATTTTGGTCTATTGCTTGAGTCGGTACTTTAATCTCTGCAATATTAAGAGAGGTGATAAGTTGAGAAAATAGCGGTGGTGCTATCCATTGGCGTTTTTCAAGTGTTTTTAAATCTAATGTTGTTGCTTGTGAGCAATAGCACCAACGGCCCTTTAGGCTGGTCGAATTTATGAGTATATCTGAACCTGAGTGTGGTTCAGGCCAAGCATCAAATAATCGTCCCTGTATAATTAATCGGCGTTGGGTTGGGTATGGGTAATTGAGGTATTGAAAGGCAGGATGGTCGGTAAGTTGAAGCTGATGATCAACCATTCGATTCACTTTTTTATCTAAATTATCCTTAGCATTGGGGCCTGGCCATTGATGCTCAAAGCTGAGATAAAATTTAATCGCCACTTCCCAGTGTTCGATTTCATCGCTGCAATGATTATGCACTAAAAAATCAATGGCACCGACAGTCTGCTGTGATTGTAATTGGATTTCTTCGCCAATAAGACTGTAATCGGGGTGATGGATAATTAATTGCTGCCATAGCCACTGATAATAAAAACCTAATCGAGTGTTACCGTGATAACTGATATTGGTTGGAATAATTGCTCGTTTGGCAAAATTGCGCAGCCAGTTATCACTGATACTGTAATAACAGCTTGTGACAATATTGGGCATTATTAGTAGCGCATTAAAATCGGCATTGGTTTGATGATTAACATCATCTTTTTGTAACATATTGACACACCTCTCAAGGTAAACGTTTTCTTTTCTGTTTTTGACTAATGATTGACCTGATTTCTGTAGTATTCTTTCATTTATTGGATTAAAGTATCACTAGGTTTATCGGGTCAGGAGTTAGCTATGTACACGCAGTTTTCAGTGGCGAATATTATTTCTCGTCGTGTTTATACGGTTTTATTAGGATTAGTGTGTTTGCCGGTCCTGCTTTGTATGCCAGTGAATAAACGTACACGGTTAACCAGTTATATGTACCGTTGTTGGTCACAGACTAGCACTAAACCATTGTGGTTATCACGACTTGATTGTGGTACTCAGCGCCGTTAGTGATTTGATTGAGTATGACAATATCTTGTTGAAAAAGCTGCCGATGGCGGCTTTTTTTGTATTCCAGATCATGCATGAGTTAGCACTTGATTCGTTTTGTTGATTGAGATTGTCATTAAAGGCTGATATTTTTTGAATATAGAGTGTTGTTGAATCAATAACATGACGTTATTTAAAAAGGATGCACAATGAATAACCTGGCATTAGAAACTTTGTTGAATGATTTTCTATCACCACAGCTAATAAAAGATTATTGTCCTAATGGATTACAAGTAGAGGGTAAGACTGAGATAGCGAAGGTTATTACCGGTGTGACAGCTTGCCAAGCTCTGATTGATGCTGCAATTGCTGAAGGTGCCGATGCTATTTTAGTTCACCATGGCTTTTTCTGGAAAGGTGAGGCTGCTGAAATACGCGGCATGAAATACCGTCGTATTAAGGCGTTAATTGAAAATGGTATTAATCTCTACGCTTACCATTTGCCACTTGATGTCCACTCACAGGTAGGTAATAACGTTCAATTAGCACAGCGTTTAGGTTTGAGTGTTATCGGTGGTTTAGAGGTTGGTAATCCACGTTCGATTGCGATTTATGGTGATCTTGATACGCCCCTATCAGGCGAAGAATTTGCAGCACGAATTGCAATGGCATTACAACGTGAACCATTGCATATTGGTGACAATGCACCAGCGTTAATCAAGAAAGTGGGTTGGTGTACTGGTGGTGGTCAAGATTATATTGAACTTGCAGTACAGCAAGGCTGCGATGCATTTATTTCAGGAGAAGTATCAGAGCGCACCACCCATATTGCACGTGAATTAGGCATCCATTATTTTGCAGCAGGGCATCATGCAACAGAGCGCTATGGTGTGAAAGCACTCGGTGAGTGGTTAGCACAACAGCATGGTATGACGGTTGAGTTTATTGATATTGATAATCCAGTATAACTAATTACTCTGATGAGATTGATAGTTATATTTTTATTTTAAATAATAAAAAAGGTTGAGCTTTGGTCTCAACCTTTTTATTTTCTCGAACCTCGAACCTCGAACCTCGAACCTCGAACCTCGAACCTCGAACCTCGAACCTCGAACCTCGAACCTCGAACCTCGAACCTCGAACCTCGAACCTCAGTTACTCTCGTTCGTAAAGTGGCTTAAACTCACGTTGTGAATAACCGGTATACAGTTGACGTGGACGACCAATTCGGTTAGTTGGATCACTGTGCATTTCATTCCAATGCGCAATCCAGCCAATCACACGCGACATTGCAAAAATAACCGTAAACATTGATACCGGAATACCAATTGCTTTAAGAATAATACCTGAATAGAAATCAACATTTGGGTAAAGCTTCTTGCTGACAAAGTATTCATCTGACAGCGCAATACGCTCAAGTTCCATAGCAACATCAAGCAATGGGTCATCAATTTTAAGCTCTTCAAGCACTTCGTGGCATGCTTCACGCATAACCGTTGCACGTGGATCGTAGTTTTTATATACCCGGTGCCCAAAGCCCATTAGGCGGAATGGGTCATCTTTATCTTTGGCACGTTCAATAAACTCTGGAATATTTTCTACGCTACCAATTTCTTCAAGCATTTTAAGGCAGGCTTCATTAGCCCCACCGTGTGCAGGACCCCACAGTGAAGCAATACCAGCCGCAATACAAGCAAATGGGTTGGCACCAGAAGAACCCGCTAAACGCACCGTTGAGGTAGATGCATTTTGCTCATGATCTGCATGCAGAGTGAAAATTTTGTCCATTGCACGTGATACTACCGGACTAACTTCATACTCTTCACATGGCGTAGCAAACATCATATGCAAGAAATTCTCTGCATAATCTAGGTCATTTCGTGGGTAAATAAATGGCTGACCAGTAGTGTATTTATGACACATTGCTGCCAAAGTTGGCATTTTTGATAGTAGTCTAAACGCCGTTATTTCACGGTGAAGATCATTATTAATATCTAATGAATCATGATAGAACGCTGATAATGCACCGACCACGCCACACATAATTGCCATAGGGTGAGCATCACGGCGAAAGCCATGGAAGAAACTGGCAATTTGCTCATGAACCATAGTATGGCGGGTAACTGTAGTACGGAATTTTTCGTATTCAGTGCGTGTTGGTACTTCACCATAAAGGAGAACGTAACAAACTTCTAAGTAATCAGCATTATTGGCTAATTGATCGATAGGAAAACCACGATGTAGCAGAATTCCTTTATCGCCATCAATATACGTGATTTGAGATTCACATGAGGCTGTTGCTAGAAAACCTGGATCAAATGTAAAAAAACCGTTTGCGCCTAGTTTTCGCACATCGATTACATCTTGGCCCTCTGAGCCCTCGATAATCGGCAGTTCGATAGGTGCTTTCCCTTCTATATGAAGGGTAGCTTTCTTATCTGCCATAACAATCTCCTTTGTTATTTGTATAATCCTGAATCCGAAGCGGATGTATATTTGTTGTACCGCTAGGTGAGCCAATTGTCAATTTTTGTGTTCATCAATGTGCGCTTGTTAATAACTTTTCGTTGTTTGTGTTGTTTTTGTGAAATATGTGTTTAATGTCATGTAACTGAATTTGTTTTTGAATGTTGCGCTATGTATAGTGGGGTTGACATTTGGTTATTATATAGATGACATGTTGTTAATGAACTGCGATGGGAATGCGGTTGAAAGACAAAGCGATTATATTGCTCAACACTTTGCTTTTAATGGTAGCGTAGCATTTTTAAAACGGTTTCTTGATAGCTCACTATAGAAACAATCAAAGAGTTTAATAAAAAATAAAATGCTTCAATGAAGCTGAGTGAGCAAAATGTGAAAGTAAAGAAGCCTAGACCCGTCAACCTCGACCTACAAACAATACGCTTTCCTTTAACAGCGATAGCGTCAATTCTCCACCGAATTTCTGGTGTGATTACGTTCGTTTCTATTGCCATTTTATTGTGGCTGTTGAACTTATCATTGTCTTCCCCTGAAGGTTTCGCTGCCGCTGCCAGTATTACTAATAGCTGGATAGTGAAATTTGTGCTGTGGGGGATGCTAACCGCTCTGTTTTATCATATCGTGCTTGGTATTCGTCATTTATTGATGGATCTTGGTTATTTTGAAGAAATGGAAACGGGCCTTGCTAGTACCAAGGTAAGTTTTGTCATTGTGGCAATTTTATCTGTATTTTCAGGAGTATTAGTATGGTAGCCAATGTTTCTTCTGTTGGGCGAAATGGTGTACATGATTTTATTTTAATTCGTGCAACAGCCATTATTCTGACCCTGTACACCATTTATCTCGTAGGGTTCTTTGCTTTTGGCCCAGAAATAACCTTTGCATCATGGCAAGACTTTTTTGGTCAGCTAACGACCAAAGTCTTTACGCTACTAGCCTTAGGTTCGATTTTAATTCATGCATGGATTGGTTTATGGCAAGTACTGACTGATTATATAAAACCCGCCGCGTTAAGAGCGTGCTTTCAGTTTTTAATTGTCGCGATTTTATTTATTTACCTATTTTCAGGTTTCTTGATTGTGTGGGGTGTGTAGTGAGCATTGCTGTTCGTGAATTTGACGCTGTTGTTATCGGCGCTGGTGGTGCAGGAATGCGTGCTGCACTCCAAATATCAGAGCAAGGCTTAAAATGTGCCTTGTTATCAAAAGTCTTCCCAACTCGTTCTCATACGGTATCTGCACAAGGGGGGATCACTGTTGCATTAGGTAATTCACATCCTGATAACTGGCAGTGGCATATGTATGACACCGTCAAAGGTTCTGATTATATTGGTGATCAAAACGCGATTGAATACATGTGTGAAAATGGTCCTAAGTCTGTGATTGAACTTGAAAAAATGGGATTACCTTTTTCTCGATTTGATGACGGTAGTATTTATCAACGTCCATTTGGTGGCCAGTCAAAAGAATTTGGTGGTGAGCAAGCCGCGCGTACAGCTGCAGCGGCAGACCGAACAGGTCATGCATTATTGCATACGCTTTATCAGCAAAATATTAAACATCAAACCACTATTTTCTCAGAGTGGTATGCACTTGATTTAGTCAAAAACCAAGACGGGGTTATTTTAGGTTGTACTGCGTTGTGCATGGAAACTGGTGAAGTGTGCTACTTCAAAGCGAAAGCTACGATATTAGCAACTGGAGGCGCTGGGCGTATTTATGCATCAACCACTAATGCGCATATCAATACTGGCGATGGCGTCGGTATGGCACTGCGTGCTGGTGTGCCAATGCAAGACATGGAAATGTGGCAGTTCCACCCGACAGGTATTGCAGGTGCAGGTGTATTAGTTACTGAAGGTTGTCGTGGTGAGGGGGGCTATTTATTAAATAAAGATGGTGAGCGCTTTATGGAGCGCTACGCCCCCAATGCGAAAGATTTAGCTGGACGTGATGTAGTCGCGCGCTCGATGATGGTTGAGATCCGTGAAGGACGCGGTTGTGATGGTCCATGGGGGCCGCACTTGAAGTTAAAACTTGATCATTTAGGTAAAGATGTACTTGAATCGCGTCTACCAGGTATTTGTGAATTATCACGCACATTTGCGCATATTGATCCTGTTAAAGAGCCTATTCCGGTTATTCCTACGTGTCACTACATGATGGGAGGGGTACCGACTCAAGTGTCAGGCCAAGTATTAAAACAAAATGCAGCAGGCATGGACGAAGAAGTTCAGGGTCTATTTGCTTGTGGTGAAATCGCTTCGGTATCAGTGCATGGTGCTAATCGCTTAGGGGGCAACTCATTACTTGATTTAGTGGTGTTTGGTCGTGCAACCGGCTTACACCTTGGCGAAACCTTAGCTGCTCAAGCAGAAGCAACCCCTGCAACCGAAGCTGACATTGAAGCTTCTCTTGCGCGTCTTAATCGTTGGAATAATACCCAAGAAGGTGAAGATCCAGTTCAAATTCGTAAAGATCTGCAAACCTGCATGCAAAATAACTTCTCGGTATTTAGAGAAGGTGAGGCAATGGCTGCTGGGTTAGAAGAGCTTAAAGCGATTCGTGAACGTTTACAGCATGCGCGATTAGATGACACCTCGACGGAGTTTAATACTCAGCGAATTGAGTGTTTAGAATTAGATAACTTGATGGAAACGGCAATGGCAACCGCCATTGCTGCAAATTACCGCACCGAGAGCCGTGGCGCACATGCTAGGTTTGATTTCCCAGAACGCGATGATGTTAATTGGTTATGTCATTCGATCTATAACCCAGAAACAGAAGCGATGACAAAACGAGCGGTTAATATGACGCCTATTCATCGTGAAGCATTTCCGCCTAAAGCGCGTGTTTATTAACGGGAGACAACAGCGATGAAACTGAATTTTTCAATTTACCGTTATAACCCTGATGTTGATGATGCTCCACACATGAAAGGCTACCAGCTTGATGTGCCAGATGGCTCCGATATGATGGTGTTAGACGCGTTAATTTTGCTAAAAGAACAAGATGCAAGTTTGTCTTTCCGTCGTTCTTGCCGTGAGGGAGTATGTGGCTCTGATGGTATTAATATGAACGGTAAAAACGGCTTAGCATGTATTACGCCGTTATCTGCGCTAATGACCAGCGATACCATTGTGATTCGTCCATTACCTGGGTTGCCGGTGATTCGTGATTTGATCATTGATATGGAACAGTTCTACAGTAACTACGCAAAAGTAAAACCCTTTTTAATTGATGATGCGACATTGCCGCCTGCAAGAGAAAATTTGCAGGCGCCTGAAGATCGTGCGCAGTTAGATGGATTATATGAATGTATTATGTGTGCCTGTTGTTCAACTGCATGTCCATCATTTTGGTGGAACCCAGATAAATTTATTGGCCCAGCTGGTTTATTGGCGGCTTACCGATGGTTAATTGATAGCCGTGATACTGCAACCGATCAACGATTATCTGATCTTGATGATGCATTTAGTGTTTTTCGTTGCCATGGCATAATGAACTGTGTAAATGTCTGTCCTAAGGGATTAAATCCGACCAAAGCGATTGGACACATCAAATCTATGCTGCTTAAACGAGCAGTTTAAAAATATCGATATGTTAGTGAGTCGATGCAGTTTGCAGGCTCGCTAACGGGAATGCTCGGTATTAGACCGATGCCAATGGCGATAAATTAGTAGTTAAGGGAAAATAATGCAGAATAGCGTTATGAAGGCATGGCTTGAGTCTTCACATTTAGCTGGCGCCAACGCAACTTATATAGAAGATCTTTACGAGTTGTATCTTAGCGATCCAGAGTTAGTCGATACCCAATGGCGAGAGGTATTTGTCGATCTGCCGGTTGTTAATGACGTAGTTATTGAGCAACCCCATTCTCGTGTGCGTGATTACTTTCGACGTTTAGCAAAAGAGACCCATTTTTTAAGTGCTGTCGTTAATGATCCTGATGTTGATGCAAAGCAGGTTAAAGTATTACAGCTAATCAATGCTTATCGTTTTCGTGGCCATCAAAATGCTAATCTTGATCCGTTAGGATTATGGCAGCGCGAGCATGTTGCCGATCTCGATCCTGAATTTCACTCGTTAACTACCGACGATTTTGATGAAACATTTAATGTCGGTTCATTTGCGATTGGTCAAGAGACCATGAAACTCAGTGAGATATATGCAGCACTTAAAAAGACCTACTGTGGATCTATTGGTGCTGAGTATATGCATATCACCGATACTGAAGAAAAACGTTGGATTCAACAACGGCTTGAATCGGTCATGGGCACAGGTTCATTTACTGCCGATGAACAATTGCGTTTTCTTGATGAATTGACTGCAGCAGAAGGACTTGAACGTTATTTAGGCGCGAAATTCCCAGGGGCAAAACGTTTCTCATTAGAAGGTGGCGATGCCATGATTCCAATGATGAAAGAGTTAATTCGTCATGCGGGTTCACAAGGGGTACGTGAAGTCGTCGTGGGTATGGCTCACCGTGGCCGCCTAAATATGTTAGTCAATGTATTGGGTAAAAAGCCGCAAGATTTATTTGATGAGTTTGCAGGTAAGCACGGTGATAGTTGGGGTACGGGTGATGTGAAATATCATCAGGGCTTTTCAGCTGATTTTGCAACTCCGGGGGGTGATGTGCATTTAGCGTTAGCCTTTAACCCATCTCACCTTGAAATTGTGAATCCAGTAGTGGTTGGCTCTGTACGTGCTCGTCAAGATCGTTTAGGTGATGATATTGGTGATAAAGTATTACCGATTACCATTCATGGTGACTCAGCAATAGCAGGCCAAGGTGTTGTTGCTGAAACCTTTAATATGTCGCAAGCGCGTGGTTATAGTGTTGGCGGTACCGTACGTATTGTTATCAATAACCAAGTTGGTTTTACTACTTCAAATCCTCAAGATACCCGCTCAACAGAATATTGTACCGATATCGCTAAAATGGTACAGGCACCTATTTTCCACGTGAACGCTGATGATCCACAAGCGGTAGCTTTTGTAACTCGACTGGCATTTGATTATCGCCATGAGTTTAAACGTGATGTAGTAATTGATTTAGTCTGTTATCGCCGTCATGGGCATAACGAAGCTGATGAGCCTACAGCTACGCAACCATTGATGTATCAAAAAATCAAAAAACACCCAACGCCACGCAAGTTATATGCTGATTATTTAACTGAAATCGGTGCATTTGGATTAGATGTCGCAACGGGGTTGGTTAATGAATACCGTGATGCATTAGATCGTGGTGAGTGTGTGGTTAAAGAGTGGCGACCAATGAAACTGCATTCGGTTGATTGGGCTCCATATTTAGGCCACGATTGGACTGTTGATTGGAAAAGCAAAGTTGACGAACAGCGTTTAAAAGAGTTAGGTACGCGCTTATGCCAGTATCCAACTAGTCATCAGCTACAAAGCCGAGTGCAAAAAATCTATACCGACCGCTTAGCGATGATTGCTGGTGAAAAAGCTTTTGATTGGGGTATGGCTGAGAATTTAGCTTATGCAACATTGGTTGATGATGGTCATCGTATTCGTATTACAGGTCAAGATTCAGGTCGAGGAACATTTTTCCATCGCCATGCAGTGCTACACAACCAACAAGATGCCAGTACCTATATTCCATTAACTCACATTCATAATGGTCAGGGGCCATTTGAAGTGATTGATTCAGTATTATCAGAAGAAGCGGTATTAGCATTTGAATACGGTTATGCAACCGCAGAGCCAAGTGGATTAACGATTTGGGAAGCGCAATTTGGTGATTTTGCTAATGGCGCCCAAGTAGTGGTTGACCAGTTTATTAGTTCTGGTGAGCAAAAGTGGGGCCGTATGTGTGGCTTAACTATGCTATTGCCACATGGCTATGAAGGCCAAGGTCCTGAGCATTCATCTGCACGTCTTGAGCGTTATCTACAATTATGTGCTGAGCAAAATATGCAAGTAGTCGTGCCATCAACGCCAGCGCAAGTCTACCATATGATTCGTCGCCAAGTTGTACGCCCAATGCGTCGACCGCTAATAGTGATGTCGCCAAAGTCGTTGTTACGTCATCCGCTATGTACATCGACATTAGATGAACTTGCTAATGGCACTTTCTTAGCGGCAATTGGTGAGGTAGATGAACTGCCAGCACAGCAGGTGAAGCGAGTGGTATTCTGCTCTGGTAAAGTGTATTACGACTTATTAGAACAACGTCGTAAAAATGAACAAACCGATGTTGCTATTGTGCGTATTGAGCAGCTATACCCGTTTCCAAAAGAAGATGTTGAAGCTGCGATTGCTGATTATCGTCATGTTACTGATTTTGTTTGGTGTCAAGAAGAGCCTCAAAATCAAGGTGCATGGTATTCTAGCCAGCATAATTTCTATTCTGCGTTACCTGCAGGATCGCTTTTACGTTATGCCGGACGACCAGCATCAGCATCACCCGCTGTAGGCTACATGTCTGTACATTTGAAACAACAAAAAGCGTTAGTTGAAGACGCATTAACTATTGAATCTCAAGACCATTCTAATAATTAGAACGAGAACAAAAGGACAATACCGATATGACAATCGAAATTCTGGTTCCAGATCTTCCGGAATCTGTTGCCGATGCAACTGTAGCCACATGGCATAAACAACCAGGCGATACTGTTTCTCGTGATGAGGTCTTGGTTGATATTGAAACAGATAAAGTTGTACTTGAGGTCCCAGCACCTGAAGATGGCGTGTTAGAAGCTATCTTTGAAATTGAAGGCACAACGGTATTAACCAAGCAGTTGATTGGTAAAATCAAAGTCAATGCTGTTGCTGGTGAGCCAACCTCTGCAGTATTGGCTGATGCTGAATCGTCCCCCAATAAACGTAATACTGCTTCGTTAAATGAAGAAAATAGTGAAGCCTTAAGTCCAGCTGTTCGCCGCTTATTAAGTGAACATGGCGTAGCTGCTGAGAAAGTGAAAGGCACAGGTGTAGGTGGTCGAATCACCCGTGAAGATGTTGATAACTATTTGAAACAAGCGGTTGAAGCGCCAGCTGTCACCAAGAGTGTTGATAGTCAAATTAAGCCACCACTCGCGCATCGTAGTGAAAAACGAGTACCGATGACACGCTTACGTAAACGCGTTGCTGAGCGTTTATTAGAAGCTAAAAATAGCACCGCGATGTTAACGACATTTAATGAAGTTAACATGAAACCTATCATGGATCTGCGTAAACAATATAAAGATGTGTTTGAGCAGCGCCATGGTATTCGTCTTGGCTTTATGTCGTTTTATGTTAAGGCTGTTGTTGAAGCATTGAAGCGTTACCCAGAAGTTAATGCGTCAATTGATGGCGATGATATTGTTTATCATAATTTTTTCGATATCAGTATTGCTGTCTCAACACCACGTGGTTTAGTTACCCCTGTGTTACGAGATTGTGATAAGTTAAGTTTGGCTGAAATTGAAAAAGGTATTCGCGATTTAGCAATTAAAGGCCGTGATGGCAAGTTAACTGTTGATGATCTTATTGGCGGTAACTTTACTATCACCAATGGTGGTGTGTTTGGGTCGTTAATGTCGACGCCGATTATTAACCCGCCACAAGCAGCTATTTTAGGTATGCATAAAATTCAAGACCGCCCAATGGCAGTTAATGGTCAAGTTGAAATTTTACCTATGATGTACCTAGCACTTTCTTATGATCATCGTTTAGTTGATGGTCGTGAGTCTGTTGGCTATTTAGTCACAATTAAAGAGCTACTTGAAGATCCAACACGTCTATTACTGGACGTATAAGTACCAAAAGAGTTAGCCGAGTAAATGCTCATTATTCGGTTAACTTTCTTCTCTGCAAAGGGAACAGTAAACACGGACAATGATGAAGAGATATCAAAGAATATCTCAAATGGATTTAACAAGTCCCAAAGGGATAAAAACGGATAGAACATTATGAATTTGCACGAGTATCAAGCAAAACAACTATTCGCCGAATATGGTTTACCTGTGCCTGAAGGCTATGCTTGTGACACTCCACAAGAAGCGGCAGCGGCGGCAGGTAAAATTGGCGGTGAAAAATGGGTTGTAAAATGTCAGGTTCATGCTGGTGGTCGAGGCAAGGCTGGCGGTGTTGAATTACATGACAATAAAGAAGGCATTAAACAATTTGCGCAACATTGGTTGGGTAAGAACTTAGTGACTTATCAGACGGATGCTGCAGGACAACCAGTGACTAAGGTATTGGTTGAAGCGGCTTCTAGTATTGCTAATGAGTTATATCTTGGTGCGGTTGTGGATCGTAGTTCACAACGTATTGTTTTCATGGCATCAACAGAAGGTGGCGTAGAGATTGAAAAAGTTGCACAAGAGACGCCGCATCTTATTCATAAAGCAGCCATTGATCCGTTAGTTGGCCCGCAACCTTATCAAGGACGTGAGTTAGCCTTTAAACTGGGTTTGCAAGGCGATCAAGTTAAGCAATTTACTAAAATATTTCTCGGGCTTGGCAATATGTTCGCTGAGTGTGATTTAGCGTTGCTTGAAGTTAACCCACTAATTATTACTCAAGAAGGCACATTGGTGTGTCTGGACGGTAAAATTAATATTGATGCTAATGCATTATATCGTCAGCCTAAATTACGCCAAATGCATGATCCATCTCAAGAAGATGAGCGTGAAGCTCATGCTGCACAATGGGAACTTAATTATGTAGCCCTTGACGGTAATATTGGTTGTATGGTCAATGGCGCAGGTTTGGCAATGGGTACCATGGATATTGTTAACCTTCATGGTGGACAACCAGCAAACTTCCTTGATGTTGGCGGCGGTGCAACCAAAGAGCGGGTGACAGAAGCCTTCAAAATTATTCTTTCAGATAGCAATGTTAAAGCCGTTTTAGTGAATATTTTTGGTGGCATAGTTCGCTGTGATCTTATCGCTGAAGGTATTATTGGTGCGATTGCTGAAGTGGGTGTGAAAGTACCCGTTGTGGTTCGGCTTGAAGGTAACAATGCTGAAGTCGGTGCTGCAAAACTGGCTGATAGTGGCCTCAATATTATCGCTGCGACGTCGCTAACTGAAGCCGCAGAGAAAGTCGTTGCTGCCGCGGAGGGTAAATAATGTCAGTACTTATTAATAAACAGACTAAAGTCATTTGCCAAGGTTTTACCGGCGGACAAGGTACATTTCATTCAGAGCAAGCGCTTGCTTATGGCACGCAATTAGTCGGTGGTGTTTCACCGGGTAAAGGTGGAACGACTCATTTAGGTTTACCAGTATTTAATACCGTCCGTGATGCGGTCAAAACAACGGGTGCTACTGCTACTGTCATTTATGTGCCTGCACCATTTTGTAAAGATGCGATTCTAGAGGCTATTGATGCTGGTATAGAGCTAATTGTAACGATTACTGAAGGCATACCAACCTTAGATATGTTGGATGTTAAAGTACGTTTAGATGCGGCTGGTGTACGAATGATAGGCCCAAACTGTCCCGGAATTATTACTCCTGATGAATGTAAAATTGGCATTATGCCTGGTCATATTCATAGAGCGGGTAAAGTGGGTATCGTTTCACGGTCAGGCACATTGACCTATGAAGCGGTAAAACAAACAACCGATGAAGGCTTTGGTCAATCAACGTGTGTGGGTATCGGTGGTGATCCAATTCCGGGTTCAAACTTCATTGATATTCTAGAAATGTTTGAAAAAGATCCAGCCACAGAAGCGATTGTAATGATCGGTGAAATCGGTGGTACTGCCGAAGAAGAAGCGGCTGCTTACATTAAAGACAATGTCACTAAGCCAGTTGTATCGTATATCGCAGGTGTGACGGCACCTCCGGGTAAACGTATGGGCCATGCTGGTGCCATTATTTCTGGCGGTAAAGGTACTGCAGATGAAAAATTTGCAGCATTGGAAGCGGCTGGGGTTAAAACGGTACAAAGTTTAGCCGATATTGGTAAAGCATTACGCGAAGTGACTGGCTGGTAAAGTTAATCAGCTTTTAGTGACTAGGATATATCGATAAAAAACCCGCACTCCAATATGGCTGCGGGTTTTTTATTAAGGGGAATTATATTAGCGCTGAGTTCGTTTTAGCTGGCTAAGCATAAATAATGCTGCTGCTGATACGACTACAGAAGGACCGGCTGGAGTGTCATAGTGCCATGACATCGCTAAGCCGAGCACCACTGAAATCGATCCAATGATAGAGGCAATAACGGCCATTGATTCTGGACTATTAGCAAAACGGCGTGCGGTTGCTGCTGGAATAATTAACAATGACGTAATAATTAATGCGCCAACAAATTTCATTGCAACTGCAATCACCATACCGACCATCAGCATTAATAATAATCGCATTAAATCGACGTTTACACCTTCGACTTGTGCCATTTCTTCACTGATTGTCATTGATAGCAGCGGTCGCCATAGAGAAATAAGTAGCGCCAACACGATAGCACCACCACCGTAAATCCACATTAAATCATTGGTGGTTACTGCCAGTAAATCGCCGAACAAATAAGACATTAAATCGATACGAACATTATCTAAAAAACTAACTGCCACTAAACCAAGAGATAATGCGCTATGAGCTAAGATGCCAAGCAGAGTATCGGTCGCAACATAGCGTTGCTTTTGTAAGGTCACTAAAATAACCGCGAGCACTAAACAACAAATAACTAACGCTAGATTTAAATTAATATTAAATAAAAAGCCTAAGGCAATACCCAGTAATGATGCATGTGAAAGGGTATCACCAAAATAAGCCATTTTACGCCATACCACAAAAGACCCTAAAGGACCGGCTAATAGGGCGATCCCAATACCAGCAATTAACGCTGGAAGTAGAAATTCAATCATTATTTTTTATTATCCTGATGATTATTACAGCATGTTGATGGTGTTACTGAATCATCATGTTGGTGGTTGTGTTGATGTTGATATAACGCGAGTTGGTCACTGGCTTGACGACCAAATAATGCAATATATTTAGGGTGGTTAGTCACACTAAATGGGCTACCAGAACAACAAATATGATGTTGTAAGCAGATCACTTTATCCGTTTTAGCCATTACAAGGTGAAGATCGTGCGAAACCATTAAAATAGCACAGTTAAGTAAGTCGCGTAGTTGTTGAATTAGGCGATAAAGTTCTAATTGACCTGTAACATCGACTCCTTGAACAGGTTCATCTAGCACTAATAAATCTGGCTTTTGTAATAATGCTCGTGCCAATAATACCCGTTGCATCTCACCACCAGATAAGCGATGCATGTCGCTATCGATTAAGTGAGCGCCATTGACCATGGTTAGTGCTTCACGTCGCTGATCAATAGAATAGCGTCCCGCTAATCGCATAAATCGATCAACAGAAAGTGGCAAAGTATCATTTAGATGAAGCTTTTGTGGTACATAACCAATGCGCATTCCCTTTTGACGCACAACGTTACCTAAGGTTGGTTTTTGCAAACCTGTTATCACTTTTACAAGTGTTGATTTGCCAGCACCATTAGGACCAATAAGCGTTGTAATTTCACCACGTTCTAATTTGAGCGCAATATTATCGAGAACGTTACGGCCAGAAAAGGCGACGGTTAATGATTGTAATTCTACTAATGTTGTCATAAAGCGTGCTTAAAATAAGAATTTGCAAAATTGTGATGTTATATTATAACATCGCTATGATAGTTGTGTTACTGTTAATACGCGCTGATTATAGCCAATTGAGAAAAATTTCTTTGCTGATAATCAATAATTTTTTTACCGTTTACATTTTATGGAAAAATCATGCACCGTCTAACTTCTTTATGTTGCGCTACTGCTGTTGTTCTTTCAGGTTCAGCGTTTGCTGATGATACTTTTAACGTGGTTACAACGGTTAAACCACTGAATTTGATTGTTAGTGAATTAACTCAAGGCGCTGCAACCAGTGAATTTGTTATTCCAGCAGGATCATCACCCCATGATTATGCTTTACGTCCTTCAGATGTAAAAAAATTAAAGCAGGCCGACTTGGTTGTATGGATCGGCCCAGAACTAGAATCCTTTTTAACAAAAACCATGGATTCAAAACCTGAAAATATTGCGTTAAGTAAACAGCAAGGAATTAATTTCCGCTATTATGCAGAAGAAGATGAATCACATGCTGAGCATGAGCATGAGCATGAGCATGAGCATGAGCATGAGCATGAGCATGAGCATGAGCATGACAGTCATGGCACAGAAACTGAACATCAAGGTCATCATCACGAACATAATGGTATCGATCCTCACTTATGGTTGGGACCAGATCAAGCAGTACAAGCAGCAAATGTCATAACTAAGGCATTGATCAAGTATGACCCGTTGCATAAAAATACATATACAGCTAATCTTTCTACATTCACTACAGAAGTTCAACAAGCGGTTATTAAGCTGAATAAACAATTACAGCCTTTAAATAATAAAGGTTATTACGTTTTCCATGATGGCTATGGCTATTTTGAACAACAGTTTAAGCTGGATAATCTTGGCCATTTTACGGTTGAACCGGATCGTCGTCCGGGTGCAAAAACACTGTTATCTATTCGTCAGGCGTTAACGAATAATGAGGCACAATGTGTCTTTAGTGAACCACAGTTTTCACCTGCTGTTGTGAAATCTGTGACCAAAGGAACGAATGTTAAAATAGGGACTCTTGACCCAATGGCAACTGATATCGTTGAGGGCAAGGGAGGATATGTCCGTTTTCTTAATGAACTTGGACAACGATTTAGTAAGTGTCTTAATTAATCATGAAATATTATATCGCTGCGGTGACATCATTGAAGATGTTACCGCTGCAACATAAAATAGCGTTATTCTCAACCACAGTTTTAATGATGGCTGCTATTGCATGGCAGCCATCGAAACATACAATACATATTCCCTCCTTTAAAAAACCTGCGCCGATTGCAGTGCCGATTAATATCACGCCTTCAGAGGTTTCAGAGCCTGATAGTGAACCTATGGGTGTGTCTTTAGATCAAAATGATCCTGAATTTCAAGCACCAAAAGATGAAATTGAACGGCAATTAGTACAGGCCCATGCTGAAACTGAATCTAAGCATCGTGTCACATCTGGTGAAACTCTCGGGGTGATATTTTCTCAATATGGCTTACCAATTTCAGATATGTACCGTTTAATTGATGCTAATAAATCAGTACAACAGTTACGGGTTGGTCAAACATTAGAATGGGAAGTTGATGCCGATGGTAAGTTGACATCACTGAGTATTATTCGCAGTAAAAAAGTAACTGATACTTATACGCTTGGTAAAAAAGGCTACAGCTATAAAGAAGTGATACAGAAAGGCGTTATTAAACCAGTCGTACTTACAGGGCAAGTATCAGGTAGTTTCTATAATTCAGCACGTGATGCTGGATTAACACCAACGCAAATCGGTAATGTGGTTAAAGCATTGCAATGGAAGATGAACCTTGGCCGTGATGCTCAAAAAGGGGATTCGTTTGGGATGGTGTTAGATCGTGAATTTATTGATGGTAAAGCGGTTGGCAAAGGTAAAATGAATGCCTTTTACTATAAAAGCCAACGTCGAGGACATTCTATCTTTATCGCTCGTGGCGCAGATGACCAATTTTATGATCAAGATGGACGCAGTTTAAACCGCGGCTTTAAACGTATACCAACACTGAAGTCATATCGAATCAGTTCGTCATTTAATCCAAATCGTTTGCATCCAATTACCAAACGTCGTTCGCCACACAATGGTACTGATTTTGCGGTACCTGTTGGTACGACTATTCTGGCTGCTGGTGATGGAGTGGTGGTTAAGTCTCGTTATCATCCACTAGCGGGTAATTATATTGTGATCAAACATGGTCGCGAATACATGACGCGTTATTTACATCTGAGCAAACGCCAAGTCAAAGTAGGCGATAGAGTCAAAATGGGGCAACGTATTGCAAAAAGTGGTAATACGGGACGTTCAACAGGCCCTCATTTACATTTTGAGCTAATAAAGAACGGGCGACCGGTTAATGCAATGAAAGTACCCTTGCCACAAGCTGAGCCGTTAAGAGGCAGCACTCGAACGCAATTTATGCGTAATGTTAAAGCATACAAAAAACAATTAACCGCGCAGATGTCGAGTTAAACTAAACATAACTATTTGTTCTTAAAGCGTACTGAAAAGTACGCTTTTTTTTGTGTTTAAAAAAGAGCGACAAAAAAAGAAACAATGTCATTTTATTGGTTGTTTATATTAAATATTGATAATCAATAATTGAAAACTATTGTTTTAAATCAGTCATAGAATAATTGATTTAAGACAAGACTAATTTCGTATCAAAGTGTAAACTTCGCCATATCGTAATGAAAATAATTCTTATTAAGGTAGACGTTTAGTTATGAAACTGTCAGATATGTCGTGTGGTCACAGCGGTACAGTGATTAATATGTCTGCGTTGCCAGCTGTAACGCGAAAAAAATTAATGGTGATGGGTCTTTTACCACACACAGAAATTACAGTTGTTCGTTTAGCTCCTCTGGGCGATCCGCTTCAGGTTCGAGTTCGTGGTGTTGATATTGCACTGCGCAAAAAAATTGCTGAAGACATTGAAGTTGAGGTTAAGTAATGCAATATGACATCCTTACCGTGGGTAATCCAAATAGCGGCAAAACAACGTTATTTAATGGATTAACGGGAGCAAAACAGCAGGTCGGTAACTGGGCTGGTGTGACGGTTGAAAAGAAGACGGGTCGGTATCAGCATAATGGCGATGATTTTTCTCTGACAGATCTACCTGGTATTTATAACCTTGATAGTGCGAATGATGCTAACAGCCTTGATGAAGCTATCGCGTCACGCGCAATTTTAACAACGCCTGCTGACGTTATTATCAACGTTGTTGATGCATCATCACTTGAACGCAGTTTATATATGACGTTACAACTGCGTGAATTAGGTCGACCGATGGTGGTTGTACTTAATAAGATGGATGTATTGAAACGCCAGCAACAAGTGCTAGATCTTAAAGCATTAGAAAAAGCCTTGGGTTGTCCAGTTGTTGCATTGTCTGCCAATAATATGGAACGCATTGGCGAGTTTAAATCAAAGCTACATAAAATGCTGATTCAAGGCATTGTTGTTTCGGATTTTTCACTAGATTATGGTCATGATTTTGAAGCGGCTGTTGAACAGTTAAAGCCATTATTTATTCAAAATGAAAAGTTAAATGCGCGTGCACAATCGATTCGTGTGTTAGAAAATGACACTTTAGTGATCCACACGTTATCAGAAGAACATAAACAACAAGCATGTGCTATTCGTAGCCAAATGCTTGAATCAGTTGATGCTGATATTCAAGTAGCTGATGTACGTTATACGTTTTTACATCAATTATGTCAGAAAGTACGTCGTCAGGAAGGCCGTCTAAGCCATAGCCTAACTGATAAGATTGACCGCATATTATTACACCGTGCTATTGGTATCCCATTTTTCTTCTTAGTAATGTACGTAATGTTTATGTTTGCCATAAACATTGGTAGTGCATTTATCGACTTTTTTGATATTAGTTTCGGTGCAGTATTGGTTGATGGCGGTCATTATCTACTAGATAACCATTTACCGGTTTGGTTAGTGACAATTATTGCTAATGGTATTGGTGGTGGTATTCAAACCGTTGCGACCTTTATTCCTGTGATTGCCTGTTTATATCTGTTCCTTGCTGTGCTGGAAAGCTCTGGTTATATGGCACGTGCCGCTTTTGTACTTGATAAAGTGATGCAAAAAGTAGGTTTACCGGGTAAAGCATTTGTTCCACTGGTGCTTGGTTTTGGCTGTAATGTGCCCGCCATCATGGCAACACGTACGTTAGAACAAGAGCGTGAGCGTAAACTTGCAGCGGCAATGGCACCGTTTATGTCATGTGGTGCTCGTTTACCGGTGTATGCATTATTTGCAGCCGCTTTCTTTCCTGATAATGGTCAGAATGTTGTTTTCACTCTGTATATTTTAGGTATTGTTGCCGCAGTAATGACAGGCCTTATTCTGCGTAACACGCTTTACCCTGGTGCAAGTGATAGTTTTATCATGGAAATGCCAAATTATGAGTTACCAACAATACGTAACGTGATCATTAAAACATGGCAGAAGTTGAAGCGTTTTGTGTTTGGTGCCGGTAAAACGATTGTCGTTGTGGTAACGATTTTAAGTTTCTTCAACTCTCTTGGTACTGATGGTTCATTTGGTAATGAAGATACGTCAAAATCTGTGTTGTCGCATGCAGCACAAGTAGTGACACCTGTTCTAGAGCCGATTGGTGTTAAGGCTGATAACTGGCCTGCAACAGTGGGTATTATTACTGGTATCTTTGCTAAAGAAGCGGTTGTTGGTACGTTAAATAGTTTGTACGCACCCACTCTTGATGGTGATAACGAAGAATATGATCTTGTTAGTAGCTTAAAAGAAGCTGTTGCTTCTATTGGCGATAACTTAGCAGCGTTAAGCTTCAGTGATCCTTTAGGTATTGAAGTTGGCGATCTTGAAAATAAAACTGCGGTTGCGGAAGAGCAAGGTGTTGATCAATCTGTTTTCGGTAATATTCAGTCACGCTTTGTCAGCGGTGCTGCAGCAATGTCATATTTGATCTTTATTTTACTTTATACGCCATGTGCGGCAGCAATGGGTGCATATGTGCGTGAGTTTGGTAAGAAATTTGCTGGCTTTATTGCTGGTTGGACAATGTTATTAGCTTATACATTTGCATCGTTGTTCTATCAGATTGCAGACTTTGCTTTACATCCAGCCAGTAGCTCGTTCTGGATAGCATTCTTCGTTGTGATTAATGTCGGCATATACTGGTTGATGAAACGCCAAGGTAAAAAGCAGTCGCATCTAGAAGGATTATTGCTTGAATGATTTTACAACAATTAAAACAGTATATTGCAGATCATGGTCGAGTGAGTCGTAACCAGCTTGCTATCCATTTTGGTATGTCAGAAGATGGTGTCGATGCCATGCTGGCGGTGTGGGTCAAAAAAGGCGCTATTGGCAAAGAGTTAGTAGGCTGTGATAGTACCCAATGTTGTCAGACAGCTAAAGATGTGTGGTATCGATGCTTAGCCGCGAATGAGTTATCAGTCACGGTTATGCGTTAAATAGTGTGTTTTCAATAAGCAGCCTACGGGCTGCTTTTTTTAGCGCTATATTTACAGCAATAATCATCAGCGTAACCGTGACAGTTACGCTAATTTAATAGTGTGATTAAACGTTGAGGGGGCTAAAACCTGCGATATTACTCAGTTCTTGACGTAATTCTTCAGCAAGCGCTTGCTGTACTTCTTCACTACGTTGAATACCTTGGGTATTACCCCAAACAGGTCCGGGCCATGCGACATCATTACTAAAACGGGCGATATGATGAATATGAAGCTGAGGTACAAGATTACCCAGTGCACCAATATTAATTTTTTCAGCTTGATAATCTTGCTCTAACAAAGCCGCCACTGCTGATGATTCACGCATAAGTTGTTGCTGATCTTGCTCTGATAAATGATGGATTTCACGCAGCGCATCATAACGAGGAACTAAGATAAGCCATGGACCAAGGGCTTCTTTTACTAGTAATACGCGAGATAAAGGTAAATCACCAAGTACCGTTGTATCTGCCATTAATCGAGGATGAAGAGTGAAACTCATGTAATTATTCCTTAACAGTACATTCTAGCTCACAAGCTTGAGCAATATTTATTATAGTAAGCTTAATTCAGCGCAATTGGTATTATCCTTGAAGGTATGCATAATCATCGCTTAATGGGTGATTATTATCCTATAAAAACGTAGTTAAAGTGTATTAATGGGGGGCTTAAATGGTAACTGAGTATCAATTTATTCTTGATTACTGGTTTGGTGAGCTAAATGGCGAAGTGACCCGTGAAAATAAAAATGCACTATGGTTTTTAGGGGGAGCTGAGGTTGATGTTGAAATCACGTCTAAGTTTCAACATTGGGTAAGTATGGCGGGCAATGGGGAGCTTAATCATTGGAGTGATACTGCGCAGGGACGTCTGGCGTTAATTATTCTATTGGATCAATTTCCACGTAATATTTATCGCGGACTTAATGCTGCCTTTAGGTATGATTTGCTAGCACTTGCTATTTGTAAGCGTGGTTTAGCCCTTAATCAAGACACCGAACTTGCAGCCATTGAACGGGTATTCTTTTATTTGCCCTTAGAGCACTCAGAAGATTTAGAAGATCAAGAAGAAAGTGTATTTCGATTTGATTTATTACGTAAAAATGTCCAACTTGAGAACATTGCGGTGTTTGATAGTTTTTATGACTTTGCGAATAGCCATTTTGAAGTGATTAAAGAATTTGGACGTTTTCCTCATCGAAATGCAGTCAAAGGACGGCTATCAACCAAGAAAGAGTTAACTTGGCTACATGATGGTGGTTTACGTTTTGGTCAATAATCAGTGATGTTAGTGCCATTAAAAAAGCCTTCACGAATGAAGGCTTTTTATTATTCAGCTATCTATTACTATAAACAGCTATCACACTATCCGCTAATTACATACGCTCTAGTGTTTCGATACCAAGTAGATCCAAGCCTTTCTTAATTGTGTTAGCTGTTAGTAGTGCTAACTTTAAGCGGCTTTGCTTAACGGTTTCTTCAGCGTTAAGAATTGGACATGCTTCGTAGAAGCTAGAGAACAGACCTGCAAGTTCAAACAGGTAAGTACACATTAGGTGTGGTTGACCTTCACGTGCTACAGACTGAACTGCTTCTTCAAATTGAAGTAACTTAGACAATAATGCTTGCTCTTTCTCGTCATTGATAACGATAGGGCATGTTAGATCTTTTAGTTCAACATTTGCACGCTTGAAGATAGATGCTACACGAGTGTAAGCATACTGCATGTATGGTGCAGTGTTACCTTCAAATGCAAGCATGTTATCCCAGTCGAAGATGTAGTCTGTGGTACGGTGCTTAGAAAGATCAGAGTACTTAACTGCAGCCATTGCAACAGTTGTCGCAATTTTTGCTTTTTCTTCAGCACTTAGTTCTGGGTTCTTTTCTTCGATTAGCTTGTTTGCACGCTCTTCTGCTTCATCTAGAAGATCAGCAAGACGTACTGTACCGCCAGCACGGGTCTTAAATGGACGACCATCTTTACCAAGCATCATACCAAATGCGTGGTGCTCTAGCGATACTTCCTCTGGAACATAACCTGCTTTACGAACGATAGACCAAGCCATCATTAGGTGTTGGTGCTGACGTGAGTCAATAAAGTAAAGTACACGATCGGCATGAAGTTGCTCGTAACGGTATTTAGCACAAGCAATATCAGTAGTAGTGTATAGGTAGCCACCGTCACGTTTTTGGATGATAACACCCATTGGCTCGCCATCTTTATTCTTGTATTCGTCAAGGAAAACAACCGTTGCGCCATCGCTCTCTACTGCTAGACCTTTTTGTTTTAGATCTGCAACAACAGGAGCAAGCATGTCGTTATACATTGACTCACCCATTACGTTATCATCAGTTAATGATACGCTTAGACGATCGTAGTTGCGTTGGTTTTGCTTAAGTGTGATTGCGACAAGTTGACGCCATTTCTCAAGGCAGTACTCATCGCCACTTTGTAGACGTACAACGTAGTTACGTGCAGTTACACCGAACTCTTCATCTTCATCATAAAGTACTTTTGATTCACGGTAGAAGCCTTCAAGATCGCTGATGTTCATTGAAACATCGCTACCTTCTTTTTCTTTACGTTCCATGTTAGCGATAAGCATACCAAATTGGGTACCCCAGTCGCCAAGGTGGTTAGCACGAATAACATTGTGACCTAAAAACTCTAGGGTACGTACAACGGCATCACCAATGATTGTTGAACGTAAGTGACCAACGTGCATTTCTTTTGCTACGTTAGGTGCTGAATAGTCAACAACAATCGTTTGTGCTTCATCAGTAGCAACTGCTAGACGTTCGCTTGCTAGTGCTTCTTCACCGCGAGCAGCTAGCCATGCTTTATCAAGGAAGATATTGATAAAACCAGGTCCTGCAATTTCAACTTTCTCTGCAATACCGTCTAGTTGTAGACAATCGATAACTTTTTGAGCGAATTCACGTGGGTTCATACCCAATTTTTTAGCAACGCCCATAACACCGTTTGCTTGGTAATCACCAAATTGTGCTTTTGCTGACTGACGAACTGCTGCTGGACTACCGGCAGGTGCGCCTGCAGCTTCTAATGCTTGTGATACTTTATCATTAATAAGTGCTTGAATATTCACTCGCTGTTCCTTAATCGTTTGTAACGCCAATCATATGTATGTGGCAAAAACGTCTGCGTATGGCAAGATATGCCGCCAAAAATACTCACGGAGCTAAAGTGTTTTTTGGTTAACTCAAAAGCGGCCAAAGCTACGTGAGTATTTTTTGATGGTAGTGTTAATTTAGTTTAAACACCAATATCTTGAATAAGCAGCGTGCGTTACCCTAATAATACCCACATAGTTAGGTACTTTGGCAACTGGAAAAAGAGATTGTAAGCATTTTTTTTTAAAGTTTTTCAAATAGACTAAAATAAAGCCCAAATTCAGCACTGATAAGGGCTACCTCGTGCTAGTTTAGTTATTGGTAATGCGAAAAGTCTGAGTAATTATGCGCTTGTTTGTTAAATGTTACGTGGTTGGAGAGATAAAATGCAAAAATTGAAACAATTAGGCTTGCATCCGGAGCAAATGTTAGCTGATTTACCTGTGTTTATGAATCGCATTATTGATTTAGCTAATGAGATTGGAATTTCGCTTTCAACATGTACAGCAGATCATATCGCATTAAGAGTTAACTCGCAGGATATTGCTCTAGAACTGCATCAAGCGTGGCTAGCTTATGGTACTGAATGGTCAAAGACGATCATTAATGGGCGTCCGATTGTGGTGATTGGTTTCGATAAGCCACTTCAAGTCGAAGATTGGACTATTGAAGCGTTAGAACTACCTTATCCAAGTGACAAAACTTACCCCCAGCAAGGGTGGGAGCATGTGGAGTTTGTTATTCCGGGTAACGCGATGTCGGTAGAACAATTACAACAGAGTATCAATACCATTTACCCAAGTTTAGATTGGCAGCAGTTAGCGAGTAAAGGCATTAAGGTTAAAGCCAGTTCTCCTGCAGGTGAGCATGAACGTTTACCAAATCCGACTTATGCTTTTAAAAAAGATAATATCTGCATTAAATTACATTCACATTCTTTAGCTGCAGTGATTGCAAGTGAGCAGCAGTAATCTCGTTGTTGCCAAATTAAACAATGCCGCAGTCCTTAAAACGGTGGCATTGTTTACTTGCTTGTGTATTTAAAGAATCACAGTGCGATTGCCGTGTACAAAGACGCGATCATCAACCACTAAACCCAATGCTTTACTGAGTACTGATTTTTCAACATCACGTCCAGATTTTGCCATTTCTTCAGCACTAAATGTGTGATCAACAGGAATCACATTTTGAGTAATGATAGGCCCTTCATCGAGATCATTGGTGACAAAGTGGGCGGTAGCACCAATAATTTTCACGCCACGTTCAAAGGCTTGTTGATAAGGTTTCGCGCCAATAAATGCAGGAAGAAAGCTGTGATGAATATTAATGATCTTGTGTGGGAATTGGGCCACAAAATTTGGCGTAAGAATACGCATATATTTTGCGAGCACGACATAATTAGGTGAGTATTGCTGTATGGCTGTCAGTAATTGAGTTTCATGTTGCTCACGTGTGAGCCCCTCATGACAGACATGGTGAAATGGAACATTAAATTTTTCAGTTAAATCTTGTAGCTTATCGTAGTTACCAACCACTGCCGCAATCTCAATATCTAACGAACCATCAAAGGTTTTTACCAAAATGTCCCCTAAGCAATGGGCTTCTTTAGTCACCATAATGACAATTTTTTTACGCTCAGAGTTAACTAAGCGGCGTTTGCTTCCGGCTGGTAAAGCACGATCGAGATCGGCCAATAAGGTCTCATCATTGAAATAGCCTTCAAGATCAGTACGCATAAAAAATTGGTTTTTAGCGTTATCAACGTATTCTTTATTATTAATAATGTTGAGCTGATGTTTATGACAGATATTGGTAATTTTGGCGATAAGGCCCATATTATCAGGGCATTCCGTTAATAATGTTTTCTTTTCCATATGTGTTCCTGATGACGGCAACGCAGTGTAGCGCTTAAAAATCATAATTTATCACTATTACGCGTATTCTATGTTGGGGTCAAATAGTTTATTGAATGCGCTGTTACATTAGTGCGAAATAGCATTTTAGATAACTGGTGGTGAGCTAATAAAATAGGCATAATAGAGCCATTGATACTGTATAAATAACCAATAGTGCGAAGTGAATGATAGCTAAGTTTTTTGCCGCTGGTGGTGCGTTAGATAAGGCCATTCCCGGATTTCAAGCTCGACAATCTCAAATTGATATGGCCAAAGCTGTCGCTGATACTATCAAGCAGCAATCACAGTTAGTGGTTGAAGCAGGTACCGGTACAGGGAAAACATTTGCCTATCTGGTACCGGCATTAGTCAGCGGTAAGAAAACCATTATTAGTACTGGTTCAAAAAACCTTCAAGAACAATTGTTTCATCGTGATTTACCTTTAATGGCGAGTGCTTTGGGGTTTACTGGGCGAGTGGCGTTATTAAAAGGCCGTTCAAACTATTTATGTATTGATCGCCTTAGTCGTCAAATAACCGAAAGCCATGGTGAGCATTCGGATCCGGTGATGCTAAGTTTGTTAATTAAGACCCGTCAGTGGTCATCAGCATCTAAAACCGGTGATCTCGGTGAGTGTGACGATATCGCTGAAGATAGCCCTGTGATCCCGATGATCACCTCAAGCAATGACAATTGTCTGGGCCGCGAATGCCCGTCTTTTGATGATTGTTTTGTGGTTAAAGCGCGTCGTAAAGCGATGGAAGCGGATGTGGTCGTGGTTAATCACCACTTATTTCTGGCTGACTTAGCAATGAAAGACAATGGCTTTGGTGAATTAATCCCTGAAGCTGAGGTATTTATTTTTGATGAAGCCCATCAAATGCCTGATATTGCTAGCCAATATTTTGGCCAAAATTTATCTAGTCGCCAATTAATAGAGTTGGCAAAAGATATTGAGATTGGTTATCGCACTGAAGCTAAAGACATGCGCCAACTGCAAAAAGCTGCTGCAAGGTTACAGCAAGCAGCGTTTGAAATGCGGATTATTTTAGGTGATCCAGGGTTTCGTGGTAACTGGCGAGAAGCATCACAAACACCGGCTGTGCAACGTGAATTAGTGCGTCTCAATGATGCGCTTGATTTAATTTATGACGTGCTTAAATTAGCTTTAGGCCGTAGTCAGTTATTAGATACTGCCTTTGAGCGGGCAACGTTGTTGAAAGCACGTTTAAAACGGGTGGTTGATACCAGTATTATTGGTTATTCGTATTGGTATGAATGTACACCGCGTCAATTTAGTTTGAATATTACTCCGCTTTCGGTGGCGGATAAATTCAGTGAACGCATGGCTGAGCAAAAAGGGGCCTGGATTTTTACCTCGGCAACGCTGGCCGTTGATGATGATTTTAGCCATTTTAGCCACCGTTTAGGGCTGCAACCAAAGCAACAGTTTTCGTTAGAAAGTCCATTTGATTATGCGACTCAAGCTCTATTGTGTGTACCGCGGCATTTGCCCGAGCCAAATAGTTATGGTTTAGCTGATAAACTGGTTGAAATGCTAGCACCAATAATTGCAGCCAATGAGGGGCGGTGTTTCTTCCTTTGCACTTCACATCAGATGGTACGCGATCTTGCTGAAGGCTTTCGAGCTCGACTTGATCTGCCAGTATTAGCACAAGGCGAAACCAGTAAACAAAAGTTGCTAGCAGAGTATCTTGAGCGTGGTAACGCGTTATTAGTCGCAACAGGGGCTTTTTGGGAAGGGATTGATGTTAGAGGCCAAGCCCTTAGCTGTGTTATCATAGATAAATTACCGTTTACGGCGCCAGATGATCCATTATTAAAAGCACGAATTGAAGATTGTCGCTTGCGAGGAGGCGATCCTTTTGCAGAGGTACAAGTACCAGATGCAGTGATCACCTTAAAACAAGGTGTGGGTCGATTGATTCGTGATACTAAAGATAAAGGGGTATTAGTAATTTGCGATAATCGTATAGTTACTCGAGCTTATGGCGCAGTATTTTTAAGAAGTTTACCGCCAATTCCGCGCACGCGTAGTGTTGCTGGGGTTAGCGAATTTTTGTCGAGCTTAACCGATACTCAAGTATCTGTAAGTGACGATATCTAACATTCAGAGGCTTGAATGAGCACCAAAATTCTGGCAGTAGATACTGCAACTGAAAACTGTTCTGTCGCGTTGATGATCGGCGATGATGTTATTTCTCGCTGTGAATATGCACCTCGTGAGCACACCACAAAAATTTTACCAATGATTGACGCTGTAATGGCTGAAGCAGGTATTAAATTAAAGCAGCTTGATGCCCTTGCTTATGGACGTGGTCCTGGTAGCTTTACGGGGGTGCGAATTGGTATTGGTATTGCACAAGGCTTAGCCTTTGGTGCTAACTTACCCATGATTGGTGTTTCTACGTTAGCGGCGATGGCACAAGGTTCATTCCGTTTACATCAAGCACAGCATGTGCTGACGGCGATTGATGCGCGTATGGGCGAGCTTTATTGGGGGCAGTACCAACGTCAAACCGATGGTGATTGGCTATTAATGGGTAATGAGCAAGTGATTGCCCCTGATGTGTTATTAGCAAATGTACAGGCTGATGCTAATTTATGGTTAACAGCAGGTACGGGGTGGGAAGCTTACCCTGAATTGTTAAGTCAACTGCCTTTAACCGCTCAAGTTGGCACTGTGTTATATCCTGATTCACAAGATATGGTGCATTTAGCTAAATACGCTTTTGCTCGTGGTGAAATGGTTGCTGCAGAAGCGGCGAGTCCTGTTTACTTACGTGATACTGTGACTTGGAAAAAATTACCAGGTCGTGAGTAAATCTAACAATATAAATTAATATAAAAGAGTGCCGCGTATAATAGCGCCACTCTTTATATCTTTAATTAGGTGTAATGGTGATGATGAGTTTATCTTCAATACTACCAGTAGCAACGCCTATCGCCCCACGTGTTAAAGTTGCATCTTCAACTGCAATCGTTACTTCCGCTTGTTCTCAAACGACATCAACGCCCATCGAAACGACACTACATAATCAAACAGCATCAAGGTTATTAATAACACCGACTACTGTTATTCACTATGATGATCCACCCGTAACGCATCAATCGGTCATAAATTACTATTTAGACGTTCTATATTATCAGCAACAACAAGCACTCTCAGAGCAGTTTGGTGTTGATATTTTGGTTTAATATATTTTAATGATAATGTCGCTAAGAACGCTATTGTTAATAAAACTGAGTCAATAAAGTATCAGTAGAGGGTATTTTTTGGTGAGTTATTAAACAAATATGTCGAGGTTTTAGATGTTTGGTAAGCTATTTCTTGGGGTGATATTGGTGTTTATGGTAGGCTGCGCCAGCTTACCTGCAACGTTAGTAACGAAATCAAAAGACCCAATTACAGATTTAACCGTTATTCAACAGCATCCACAAGCGAGCCAAAACAAAGAGGTTCGATTGGGTGGGGTTATTGCTTCTATTCGTAATGAACAGCAGCAAACGCGGATTGAAATGGTTGCTATGCCCTTAACCGCGGATGGTCGTCCAATATTGAATGCACAATCTCAAGGACGTTTTATTGCGTATATTAATGGTTTTTTAGAACCGCTTGAATATGCGAAAGGACGTTTATTGACTGTGGTTGGAAAATTTACGGGTGATGAGCAAGGAAAGATAGGTAAATACCCATATACTTTCCCTGTGATACAAGTCTTTGGTCAACAGCTATGGCGAGTACAGCAACAGATACAACTAGATGATCCATTATGGACGCGTCAGCCATGTTATTCATTTAATTGTGACCCGTGGAATAATGACTTAATGATGCCTAATTTTGGTATTAATGGCCGTATTGTTGAGCGAGTAGTACCTTAATTATAATGAAAGAAATTACGCTGACTTTAGCTGAATATAATCTTGCTGGTTGTAGCAACATTGATATAAATACCACCACAGTGACATCAAAACCGTTATTGGTGTTACTTCATGGTTGGCAAGATAATGCCGCGACTTTTGCATCCTTATGGCCGTTATTAACACAACACTATAATGTGATTGCATTTGATTGGCCAGGACACGGTAAGTCTGATCATAAAAGCAGTGATAACTATTATCACTTTGTTGATTATATTGACGATTTACACCAAGTCATTACACAGTTAAAGCATGAGAAAGTGCATATTATTGGTCATTCGCTAGGGGCTATTGTTGCTGGTTGCTATGCGGCAGTATTTCCTGAAAATGTTGATAAAATTGTATTAATTGAAGGGTTATCACCGATAACAGAAAGCCCTGACATGGTTGTTGAGCGATTACGTATTGGAATTGTTAGTCGTCAGCGTTACCGCCACCGGCAGCAGCGTTTAAAACAACGGTCAATGGCCTCTTTTACTGAAGCGCTACGCTTACGAGCGAGTGCAAACCAGTTGCCATTATCTTTATTGGAAGCGGTGGTAAAAAGAGCAACAGTTGAGCGTGACGGGCGCTGGTATTGGCGTCATGATCCTCGTCTGCGTTGTGATTCGTTATATCGTATGGCGCAACAACATGCGCAAGCGTTATTAAGCAGTATTAACGCACCAGTATTATCGATTATAGGTGAGAGTGGTTATGCGTCTGTTTATAAAAGTGATGTCAGTGAGTGGGGTATACAAGACTTTACTCAAGTGATGGTGTCAGGGGGACATCATTGTCATTTACAAAGTTCGAACGCTGTTTATCACCATATTCGAACATTTATCCCCACCGAATTCGATTAATAATAGTGTTTTTTGTTAAGTGTCAAAATTTGAAACTATGACGCGATGACTAAATACTAATTAAAAGTTAAATATGCTGTAATGATAAAGCAAATTTTTACGTTGTTTATATCAATTGCAGTTTTGTTAGTTTATAAACGCACACCGCAGTCTAATTATAAGGAGAGTGCACGTGGATAAGGTTTGGCTTAGCCGCTATCCGGACGATGTACCGGCAGAAATTAACTCAGATGAATATTCATCTTTGGTCGACATGTTTGAACAATCTGTACGTAAATACGCAGATCAGACAGCTTTTATCAACATGGGACAGGTAATGACCTTCCGCAAGTTGGAAGAGCGTAGCCGTGCATTTGCAGCATACTTACAAAATGAGCTGAAACTTCAAAAAGGTGATCGTGTTGCAGTTATGATGCCTAACTTACTGCAATATCCAATTGCATTGTTTGGTATTTTGCGTGCGGGTTGTGTGGTGGTTAATGTTAATCCACTTTATACACCACGAGAATTAGAGCATCAGCTCAATGATTCTGGTGCTAAAGCTATTGTAATCGTATCTAATTTCGCCCATACATTAGAAGCCGTGGTTAAAAATACCTGTGTGAAACATGTTATTTTAACCAGCCTTGGTGACCAGTTATCACGACCAAAGGGAACATTGGTTAACTTTGTGGTGAAGTACATTAAAAAGATGGTGCCGTCATACCATTTACCACATGCCACATCGATGCGTATCGCGTTGCGAAAAGGGCGTCGAATGCAATATGTTAAGCCATTTATTACCGGCGATGATATGGCATTTTTACAATATACCGGTGGTACTACGGGTGTTGCGAAAGGTGCTATTTTGACTCACCATAATATGGTGTCTAACGTGATGCAGGCCAAAGGCGCTTATGGACCGGTATTAACGGAAGGACGTGAATTAATCGTGACCGCGCTGCCGTTGTACCATGTGTTTGCGTTAACTGTTAACTGTTTATTATTATTGGAAATGGGTGGCCAAAACCTATTGATCACTAACCCACGTGATATTCCAACTTTTATTAAAGAATTACAACGCTATCCGTTCTCAGCCATTACTGGTGTTAATACCTTATTTAATGCGTTAGTAAATCATCCTGATTTTGAGAGCTTAGATTTTAGTAAGCTTCATCTTTCTGTGGGTGGTGGCATGGCTGTTCAACGCGCTGTTGCCGAAAAGTGGCAAAAAATCACCGGTAATTACTTACTTGAAGGTTATGGTTTAACCGAGTGTTCACCACTAGTCGCTGCTTACCCTTATAATTTAACTTACTATAATGGTTCTATTGGTTTGCCTGTGCCATCGACCGAAGTTCGTATGGTTGATGATGAAGGTAACGTAGTTGGTATTGACCAAATTGGTGAATTGCAAGTACGTGGCCCTCAGGTAATGAAAGGCTATTGGCAGCATCCAGAAGCAACCAAAGAAGTGTTAACAGAAGATGGTTGGTTATCTACGGGCGATATCGTTAAATTTGATGACGAAGGTTTCTTGCATATCGTTGATCGTAAAAAAGATATGATTTTGGTGTCTGGATTTAACGTTTACCCTAATGAAATTGAAGATGTGGTAGCATTGCACGATAAAGTGCTAGAAGTTGCTGCGATTGGTCAAGCACATGAAGTGTCTGGTGAAGTGGTCAAACTTTGTGTGGTTAAACGAGATGATAGTTTAACGCGCGATGAATTAATCACGCATTGTCGACAGCACCTAACGGGGTATAAAATTCCTAAGGTGGTTGAGTTTATGGATGAACTACCTAAGACCAATGTGGGTAAAATTTTGCGTCGTGTGTTACGTGAACAATCTGACCAAAAAGCACAGCAATCTGAAAAATAACATCATCACTGACATTAACTGATGCTGTTTTGATAAAATAATCTCAATTGATTGTGCTAGCACGTATCTAATGCCGGTTTTTATGCCGGCATTGTTTTATAAAATATTTAATTGGCTCTCATTCGGGGTCGTTCTGTCATCAAAAAGGTAGATTGTGAATTTCGAGATTGTTACTACAACTGAACAGCTTCGCCTACGGTGTGAGTCAGCGCGTCAACATACTGCAGTTATGCTTGATACTGAATTTGTACGTACGCGAACGCTTTACCCTCGCTTAGGGCTGATCCAAATGTTTGATGGCCAACATCTATCATTGGTTGATCCGCTTGACGTTGAAGATATGACGCCGTTATGGGATTTATTACGTGATCAAAGCGTGATTAAAGTTCTACATGCATGTGGTGAAGATCTTGAGGTTTTCCAGCATCATGCTGGTTGTTTACCTGTTCCTATGCTTGATACTCAAATTATGGCCGCCTTTCTTGGTCATGGCATTTCAACTGGTTTTGGCGCGTTAGTGCAAGAATATGTTGGTGTTGAACTTGATAAAGGTGAAGCACGTACTAATTGGCTTGCTCGTCCGTTAACGGATAAACAACTTGATTATGCAGCAGCTGATGTACATTACCTTAAGCCGTTATATGAAACATTGTTAGCAAAAGTGGAAGCCGCAGGTTACATGGAAGCGTTACAACAAGAATGTAATGCGATCATGTTACGTCGCACTAAAGTGCTTGATCCAAATAAAGCCTACCTAGATATTAAAAACGCATGGCAACTAACACCTAAACAACTCGCAATATTGCAACAAGCAGCGGCTTGGCGAGTACGTGAAGCAAGAAAGCGAGACATCGCACTTAACTTTATTGTTAAAGAATTACATTTGTGGAAATTGGCGCGGTTAGAAATTAAGTCACGTTCAACGCTTGAAAAAGAAGGCTTTGAACCAATGGAGATTCAGCGTCATGGTAACCGTTTATTAAAAATGGTACATGATAGTGAGACGCTTGATAGTACAGAATACCCGTCAAAAGTTGAGCGTTTGGTTGATTTCCCTGGCTATAAGCAGATGGTAAAACGCCTAAAGGATGTCGTTAGTGATGTCGAATTAGCAACCGGTTTGGCTCCTGAATTTTTAGCATCTAAAAAACAGATCCATCAGTTGTTATCATGGGCATGGAAACATCAGCGAGCTGATGAAAAGCGACCTGAAATGCTTAAGAATTGGCGTCAACCTTTATTTGAAGTACGCGTACTTGCTATTTTGGATGAAAAGTAGCTGCTAGCGTTATGTGTGGATAATAAAAATCCCCGCTAAGTGCGACTTAGCGGGGATTTTTTACTTTTCTTCGTCAGGTAAAGTGACGTTAAGTTCTAGTACCGATAACTCATCACCGTTATGGTCTAGGTTTACCGAAACATGTTCAGGGTTAATTTGAACATATTTACTAATAACCGCTAAAATATCGCGCTTTAGTTGTGGTAAGTAGGCTGGAGACGCTTGTCCTGCGCTACGTCTTTCAGCAACAATAATTTGTAACCGTTCTTTTGCTACATTTGCAGTTTTCGCTCTACGCGGGCGAAAAAACTCAAGCAGTGCCATAGTCAATTAGCCTCCAAATAGACGTTTTAGGAAGCCTTTCTTTTCTTCTTCTAAGAAGCGGAAAGGACGTTCTTCACCAAGTAGACGCGCAACAGTGTCTTCATAGGCTAGTCCTGCATCAGAACCTTTATCAAAGATAACAGGTTCACCTTTGTTAGAGGCATTCAGTACAGCTTGGCTTTCAGGAATAACACCAAGTAGTGGAATATGAAGGATCTCTTCAACATCTTGTACGCTTAGCATTTCACCTTGATTAACGCGAGTTGGGTTGTAACGTGTAAGTAAAAGATGTTGTTTAACGGGCTCACGACCTTTTTCTGCACGGCGAGACTTTGAATCTAGAATACCTAGAATACGGTCGGAGTCACGAACTGAAGAAACTTCAGGGTTCGTGGTTACAATCGCTTCATCTGCAAAATACAGTGCCATTAGAGCACCAGTTTCAATGCCCGCTGGTGAGTCACAGATAATAAAATCAAAACCCATTTTCGCGAGTTCTTTAAATACTTTCTCGACACCATTGCGAGACAATGCATCTTTATCGCGCGTTTGAGATGCTGGAAGTACAAATAAGTTATCAACACGCTTATCTTTGATTAGCGCCTGACTTAGATTTGCTTCGCCATTAATAACATTAACAAAGTCATAAACGACACGGCGTTCACAACCCATAATGAGATCGAGGTTACGCAGGCCGATATCAAAATCGATGACTGCAGTTTTTTTACCGCTCAGTGCTAGGCCAGATGCAAGAGCAGCACTAGAGGTTGTTTTACCAACGCCACCTTTACCTGAGGTAACAACGATAATTCGTGCCATTTACTCTATTCCTTCTTAAAACTTTTTATAAAGCGAGGTGTTCTATACTGAGATTATTGTCTTCAAGAGATATGACAACACCTTTGCCCCAAAACTCTTCCTGAATGTTATCACTCAGCCAGTAGTTTCCTGCAACAGAAATTAGTTCAGATTGTAAGTTTTGACAGAAAATTGTCGCACTTTGTTCACCGCTTGCACCCGCAATAGCGCGGCCACGTAGCGTGCCATAAATATGGATACAACCATCAGAAAGAATTTCTGCACCAGCACTGACATTACTGAGAATAACGAGATCACGATTACGAGCATAAATTTGTTGTCCGGAGCGAACCGGCGTACGAATAATTAATGTAGGCTCTTTATCGGTACTTACTGGCGCGTCTAATGTTTCAGCTAAACATTCAGATGACTCATCTTTAACAGGTCTTGCTGCGTTCATAATAGCAAAACCGGCATTTTTTGCTTGTGTTTGCTGAGTTTTATTTTTGCAGCCACCAATACCAACAGGGATCATTCCTGCATCAATTATACCCGCTTTAAGCTCTTCAAAGTTAATATCAGTATCAACTTGTGATATATCAATAACAACAGGCGCCGAAGCAAAAAAATTTGGTGCAAGTTCAACTTTATCTTTTAGCTGATTAGTTACTTTACTAATGTCATTATCAACTAAATGAAGTGCAGAGAGCGTGAACGAGCTCCCTTTTAGTTCAGCTATCTTGGTCATAGGTTTATTATGGCTAAGATTTTAAATTAACCATTTAGTTCATTATCACAAAGGTACTAGCATGGTATATTCACTCGCCGTTAGGGGCAAGCTATCCTTGCGTTGACGTTGGTTTTTCAGACAAACTTCTCACACTATTTACTTAAAACTGAGTCAATAGTGAATGATTGCTTGTAATCAAGCTCTCAAATGTATGGCGCATAAATGAAATAGGCTAATTATATGTTGTGTTCAATCTACAAAAGTTTAAAAAAAGACAATACTTATTTGTACATTAATAAAAAAGATGATTTTGCAGATGTTCCTGCAGAATTAATGGCTACATTTGGTAAACCTCAATTTGTGATGGTGATCAAACTTGAGGGAAGAACATTAGCACTGGCTGATGTGGAAAAAGTAAAACACGCATTAGCGACTGTCGGCTTTTATTTACAAGTACCGCCACCAGTGACTAATTTATTAGATCAATATAAGGCTGATAAAGCCGCTAAATAATATAATAAGGCTATTATGCATAAGCGTTTGATATCAATTTTTGTTGCTATAGGAATGGGACTGTCCTCTTCTGCATTTGCTTCTGAAGAAGGATTCGATGCCTACGTAGATAAATTAAAAGTAGAAGCGCGTGGGAATGGTATTTCAGAGCCGATCATTGATGCAGCATTTGCTGGCATTAAATATACCGCTCGTGCTGTGAAAGCAGATAATAATCAACCAGAGAAAAAACTGTCATTGGAGCAGTATATTACTCGTGCAGTACCTGATTGGAAAGTAAAACAGGCCAACCGTCTTTATCAGCAAAATAAAACTGTACTTGAACGTATTGGTAAACAATATGGCGTGCAACCACGCTTCATTGTTGCTCTATGGGGTATTGAAAGTAACTTTGGTAAAATTCAAGGTAATTACCATGTTGTCGAAGCATTAGCGACATTGGCTTATGATGGTCGTCGGGAAGCTTTATTTCGTAAGCAAGTAATGGCTGCATTAGAAATATTACAAAATGGTAATATTGATATCGATGATATGAAAGGTTCTTGGGCTGGCGCAATGGGCCAGTGTCAGTTTATGCCGACCTCTTATCTTACTTACGCTGTTGATGGTAATGGTGATGGTAAAGCCGATATTTGGAACACCAAGGCCGATGTTTTTGCTTCTGCTGCTAATTATCTCAAGCTATCAGGTTGGAACAGTGAATATACTTGGGGACGTCCGGTTAAGTTATCTACATCTTTAGCTGATACTTATGAAGGTACCGAAACCGAAAAAGGTAAAACATTGGCACGATGGCAGCAATTAGGCGTGATGAGTAATAGTCATGGTGCATTACCTAAAGCTGATATTCAAGCGTGGCTAATTCAACCTGATGGTGGTGAAGGTAAATCATATTTAATATATGAAAACTATCGAACATTACTAAAATGGAATCGCTCACATTATTTTGCTTTAGCGGTAAGTGCATTAGCCGATCGTATTCAATAGATTAATTAATATTAGCTGTAATATATAAATCTAGATAATAACTAAAAAGTCAGACATAAGTGTCTGGCTTTTTTTGGTTATATTAAAGAACCACTAAAAGCGCTGATTTATTCTTATTGGGGATATTTAAAACTAAGATAGGCATGGTATTAGTAACAGTAGAAATAAAAAAAGCCTAAATAAATTAGGCCTTCTTCTTTATTCTTTTATATTAGATTTCAAACTCTTCAAGAGCTTGACCATTATCTAATGCTTTCTTTAGGGCGCTAGGTGTACGACCTTGGCCTGTCCATGTTTTTTCATCGCCATTTTCATCAATGAATTTATATTTAGCTGGACGGCTAGCACGTTTTGTTTTTGGTGCTTTAGCTAAGCTAGCAAGTAATTCTTCAGGGTCAATACCATCAGCCAAAAGCATTTCACGATATTGAGCTAGTTTTTCATTACGCTCATTTTCTTTTGCTTGTTCTTCTGCTTCTGCTTCAGAACGCTCTGTCACAACTGTAGTTAGTTTATCTAACGCTTCTTCAAGTTGTTCTAGTGTATATTCGCGAGAAAGTGCGCGTAAGCTTCGTAGATTTAAAAGCGCTTTCATTGCATCAGACATTTTATATTTCCTGTTATTTTTAATTAACTGTAAATAATAATAGCAGCGTTAAAACATTTTTTGCAATAGTAATACTTTTATACATTCTATGTAAAACATTTTAATCACTTCTTTATTTAAAAAGCTTTTATATTCGTTATATGCCTATATTTATAAAATCTATCTTCGCTAATAGTATAAATACAAGCGAAATAGTTTTGGTTATTGTTACATCACTTTATATGAGAAATGATAATTAACTTTAAAATGTTATGCTACTTCATTGTTATTGATTGGTTATAGTTATAATTGGTCTATTTGTACGGGCTATTGTTAAATTACATAACTCAAAGTGTTGCAAAATTACGCTATTTACGTAGAATGATTTGTTCCTTAACGATAAGGGTAGAGGCGCATTGTTTATCAGTAATTAATAAGAGGGTGATACCGATGACTATTAGTGAAAGGGAGTAATGCCGAAGTAAGAACTCATTATCAAATATTCTTACTGGGGTTACATTGAATAAATGTAACACTGCCATAGTAAATACATAACTATGGAGCGCTACTGTGGAGGCAGGGAAGGCTAACCATCTTTTCTAACACTCAAATTAATATGCCATGTGGCTATATCAAGCAGTAGATCTTCTAACCAAAATTGATTGTCGTAGAGATCATAACTTTGATAGATTATTCCCATTCTTTAACATCCATTATTCCGCCGTTAGTTGCACTTGGCTTGGCGATTTTAACTCGTAGAGTATTGCTGTCTTTGGGGACAGGTGTAGTACTTGGAGCACTATTTCTTAACGATTTTTCTTTTTCAAATACAGGTAGTTACCTTGTAACATCAGTTAAAGGACTGTTCATTGCTGATGGTGGTATTAATACTTGGAATATGAGTATTGTACTATTTTTAATATTGCTAGGAATGACCACTGCATTATTGACCCTTTCTGGCGGTACTCGCGCTTTTGCCGAGTGGGCTCAAACGAAAATTAAAACTAAACGTGGAGCAAAGTTATTGGCTGCCTTCTTAGGGGTATTCATTTTTGTTGACGATTATTTTAATAGCCTTGCTGTGGGTTCTATTGCGCGTCCTGTCACTGATCGATATCAGGTTTCACGTTCAAAATTAGCTTATATTCTTGATTCAACGGCAGCACCTATGTGTGTATTAATGCCTGCATCAAGTTGGGGCGCATATATTATTACTTTGATTGGCGGGATCTTAGTCACTCATGGGGTCACAGAATATACGCCACTGAGTGCTTTTATGGCCCTCGCTCCGATGAACTTTTATGCAATCTTTGCTTTAGCAATGGTATTTGTCGTGGCATGGTTCCAATGGGATATTGGACCGATGCGAAAGCATGAACTTGCTGCTAAACGTGGGTGTGGAACTGACGCTGGTGGGGATGTCGATGAGCAAGCGAAAGATCTAACTGAAGAACTTGATATTAAAGAAAGTCAGCATGGACGAGTGGGTGACTTAGTATGGCCTATTATTATCCTTATTATAGCGACGTTCTTTTTTATGGTGTTTACCGGTTATCAAGTACTCGCAGCAGAAGGGAAACCGTTTGCACTATTAGGTGCTTTTGAAAATACTAATGTTGGTGAGGCGCTGTGTTTAGGCGGTGCATTTGGTTTAGTCGCAGCTATTATTCCTGTCTTACGTCAACGTATTGCTTATTCTGATATTGGTCACACCTTATGGATTGGTGCTAAATCGATGTTTGGTGCGATTTTAATTCTATTATTTGCATGGAGTATCGGCAGTGTGATTGGCGATATGAAAACAGGTCAATATTTATCAACCTTGGTACAAGGCAATATTAATCCAGCATTATTGCCAATGATTCTATTTCTATTATCAGGCATTATGGCTTTTTCTACCGGAACTTCATGGGGCACCTTTGGTATTATGTTACCAATAGCGGGTGATCTTGCAGGCGCAACTGAAATTAGTTTAATGCTGCCAATGCTTGCTAGTGTGCTTGCAGGTTCTGTATTTGGTGATCATTGTTCGCCTATCTCTGATACAACAATCTTGTCATCGACAGGTGCACGTTGTCATCATATTGATCACGTCGCTACGCAACTGCCTTATGCATTATCTGTCGCATTTATTTCTGCGATTGGATTTTTAGTTTTAGGTATAACAAACTCATTAGCTCTGGCATTTTTAGCTGCGGTAACGGCTTTTACATTGATGTGTTTTTTCTTAGCTTGGCTGTCACGCCAACCTAAGAAAGCATAGGTATAGAATTTGTCGATATTAAAATAACCCAATGGGTGTAAATTGAGCCAGTTGATGATCTCAGCTGGCTTTTTTTATAACAACAATAACAGTTGTTGATATCGGCACTTTTAATTGGTGATTATTTTATGTAGCATCGGCGCGATTTTTTAATGCAATCAATATTACTAGGAAAGCCTAATGGCCCAGATGTATTTCTATTACTCAGCAATGAATGCTGGGAAATCGACCACATTATTACAATCGTCATTTAACTACCGTGAACGAGGTATGACGCCCATTATTTTTACGGCTGCAATTGATGATCGTTTTGGTAAAGGTAAAGTTAGCTCTCGAATTGGTTTGCAGGAAGATGCAGAATTATTTAATTCAACAGATGATCTTTATCAGAAGTTAATTCAGATTTCAGCTGCAGGTAAAATTGATTGTGTATTAATTGATGAAAGTCAGTTTTTAACTAAAGAGCAAGTTTACCAATTAACGGAAGTCGTCGATAAATTAGATATTCCCGTTTTATGTTATGGCCTACGAACAGATTTTCTTGGTGAATTATTTGAAGGTAGCCGTTATTTATTATCATGGGCTGATAAATTAGTTGAACTCAAAACGATTTGTCATTGTGGTCGTAAAGCAAATATGGTCATTCGCCAAGATGCAGCGGGTAATGCGATTGCTGATGGTAACCAAGTTGAAATTGGTGGAAATGATCTTTATCTATCGGTATGTCGGGCTCATTATAAAGAAGCACTTGGACGATAATACGCATTTATATGAATAAAAAAGGAAGCTCAGCTTCCTTTTTTATTAGTTTGCAGTGCCACCACTAATAATTATCTTATATTTAGTTATCATTATTTTTGATGACGTTGTTTGAGTTTATTAATAACGTTTTCAAGACCAAGATTTTGATCTTGTAATAATACGAGTAAGTGATAGATAAGATCTGCTGATTCACAGACTAATTCCGCTTTATCACCCGACGTTGCCGCAAGCGCGACTTCAACCCCTTCTTCGCCCACTTTTTGCGATATACGCTTGGTGCCACGGGCATAGAGGCTGGCGGTGTAAGAGCTGTCTGGATCGGCACCTTTACGAGCAGCCAAGATTTGCTCAAGTTGATGAAGGAACACCAAGGCTGGTTGCTGGTTAGCATCATCACCGCTATCAAAACAGCTAGTGGTATTTAAATGACAGGTTGGGCCAATCGGATCAACTTGTACTAATAAGGTATCTTGGTCACAATCAAGCTTTATACTTTTAAGTTGCAATACATTGCCGGATGTCTCGCCTTTGGTCCATAAGCGGTTTTTAGTTCGAGACCAAAAAGTCACTTGCTTGGTGTCCAGCGTTTTAGCTAGTGCTTCATCATTCATATATCCCAACATTAATACTTGGCCGCTAGTGTTATCTTGAATAATGGCAGGGATCAGTCCGGCTACTTTTTCCCAATCAATTGTTGTTGTTAAACTCATAGTCGAATCTCCACCTGTTGTAGTTTAAGATATTGCTTTAGCTCACCAATATTAATAATTTGCTTGTGAAATACTGATGCAGCAAGAGCACCGTCAGCATTTGCTTGTTGAAATGCATCTCGAAAGTGAAACATTTCACCCGCACCACCAGATGCAATTAAAGGTACATTACAGACACTGCGTACCATGTTGAGTTGCTCTAAATCGTAACCATTACGCACGCCATCTTGGTTCATCATGTTCAGTACGATTTCACCAGCGCCACGACGTTGAACTTCTTCAACCCAATCACGTGTTTGCCATTGGGTCGCTTTGGTGCGGCTTTCATCACCAGTAAATTGGTATACCTGATATTGACCTGTTTCAGCGTCAAAATAGGAATCAATACCGACCACAATACATTGCACACCGAACTTATTTGCTAGGGTAGTAATTAATGATGGATCAGCTAAAGCAGGGGAGTTGATAGAGACTTTATCTGCACCAAATTGAAGAATACGGCTCGCATCGTCGGCTGATTTAATCCCACCAGCCACACAAAATGGAATATCAATCACTTCTGCAACGCGAGATACCCAGCTTTTATCAACCACGCGGCCATCGCTTGACGCGGTAATATCATAGAAAACCAGTTCATCTGCGCCTTCTTCAGCGTAACGTTTGGCTAGCGGTACAATGTCGCCAATGACTTCATGGTTACGAAATTGAACCCCTTTAACCACTTGACCATCTCGTACATCTAAACAAGGAATAATACGTTTAGCTAACATTGGCTCTCCTTAATTGTTCCAACAAGCAAAAGCTTGCTCAGCGGTAAACTTACCGTCTAATAACGCGCGACCAACGATAACGCCTGCAACACCTGAACCTTTTAATGCCGCAATATCATCCAGCGAGCCAATGCCGCCAGATGATTGAAATTGAACTTGTGGATATTGGCGACATAAATCGATATACAGTTCGACATTCGATCCAGCTAATGTGCCATCACGAGAAATGTCAGTACATAGCACATGTTTTAGACCCACTTTTAGAAAATCGTCAAGTAGTGCTTCAATAGTAACGCCTGAGTCTTCTTGCCAACCAGATACCGCAACAATGCGGTTACCGTTGTCATCGATATTGATATCCAGCGCCAATACGATGTGGTCAGCACCGTATTTTTCGATCCAACCTTTTACCATCTCTGGTTGTTTAACGGCGGTAGAACCTATCACTACCCGTTTAGCACCTGCGTTAAGTAGATCTGCGACGTCTTGTTCGGTGCGGACGCCACCACCAATTTGTACATTGGCTGGTGTGCTGTTGAGTAGTTTTTCAATAAGGGATAACTGACGGGCTTGGGTATCTTTTGCGCCCGTTAAATCAACCAAGTGGAGCCAGTTAGCGCCAGCTTGGTGGTAAAGATTAAATTGCGCTGCGGGATCGACTTTATATTCTGTTACTTGCCCATAGTCGCCTTGGAATAGACGAACGACTTGGCCTTCAATCAGATCTAATGCAGGAATAATCATAACAAGTCCTTTTGTTATTGTTATAGCTCGAGGAAATTTTGAATGAGTTTCGCGCCAGCTTTACTTGAACGCTCTGGATGAAATTGCACTCCGTAGTAATTGCCACTTTGTACTGCTGCGGTAAAGCTTTGACCATATTGCGCGCTGGCGATGGTTTTGCCACCTTGGTGCGCGGTATGATCAAATACAGGCATGGCGTAACTATGAACGAAATAAAAATAGCTTCCCGCAGCAATACCCTTAAATAGTGGGTGATTATCTTCCGGTGTAATGGTGTTCCAGCCCATATGTGGCAGTGGTAAACCCTCTGCTTGGATTTTCTCAACCGATGCATCACATAAATCTAGACAGGGAATAATCTCAGTGCCATTTTGACCGTGCTCTTGCGACTCTTTACCAAGCAGCTGCATACCTAAACAGATACCTAATAACGGTTTAGTCACTTGTTTTACTAAGCTGACTAAATCACGTTGTTGTAGGTTCTGCATTGCTTCACTGGCTGTGCCGACTCCTGGAAGAAACAGTTTATCGGCAGTAAGTACAACAGCTGGATCTTTGCTGACTTCTACTTGATAGCCAAGACGTTCAATAGCAAAGCGAACAGAAGAGACATTGGCACAACCGGTATCAATAATAACCACGCGCTGCTGAATATTGGTTGCGGTCATTACAATACTCCTTTACTGCTTGGTAGCTCGTTACCTTCTACTTTAATCGCTTGGCGTAATGTGCGACCAAAAGCTTTAAATAGGCTTTCAACAATGTGGTGATCGTTATTACCTGATGATGATAAGTGCAGAGTACACGCGAGCGTATCCGTTAATGAGCGGAAAAAGTGTGGCACCATTTCCGTTGATAAATCGCCAACTTGATTACGACTAAATTGTGCATCAAATTTCAAATACGGACGACCAGATAAATCTAACGCACATTGGGCTAAACACTCATCCATCGGCAGGCTAAAGCCAAAGCGGCCAATGCCACGTTTATCGCCGAGTGCTTGACGTAATGCTTCACCCAAAGCAAGCGCGGCATCTTCAACACTGTGGTGATCATCAATGTGTAAATCACCATCGACGGTTAGTGTCATTTGAAAACCACCGTGCGTGGCGATTTGATCAAGCATATGATCAAAAAAGCCTAATCCGGTTGAGATAGTATTACCGCCAGTTTGATCAAGATTCACTTTGACGCGAATATCGGTTTCTTTGGTGGTACGGCTCACTTCAGCGATCCGTGGTTGGGTGGTGAGATCGGTAACGATCTGTTGCCAGTTCATGGTTTGCGGATGATATTGAATCCCGCGAATCGCCATGTTTTCTGCTAGTTGAAGATCTGTTTGACGATCGCCGATCACCGCTGATGTTGCAAAATCAACGCGACCTTGCTGTAAGTAGTCTTTAACCAGTCCAAGTTTTGGTTTTCGACAACTGCATTGCTGGTGGTCAAAGTGAGGGCAGATAAGAACATCGCTAAATACCACCCCTTGTGAGGCAAAGATGTCCATCATCATAGTATGTGGTGCATCGAAATCCGCTTGCGGGTAGCTATCGGTCCCTAAACCGTCTTGGTTAGTTACCATCACCAGTTTGTAGCCTGCGTTTTGTAGTGCAAGTAAAGCAGGAATAACAGTGGATTCAAATTTAAGTTTATCTAACCGATCAACTTGAAAATCTACTGGTGGCTCAACAATTAAGGTGCCATCGCGATCGATAAATAGAATCTTCTCTTTGCTCATAATTAATGTCCTTATTAATTATTGTTGTAATTGGCTGCGAATAAATGCGAGGGTTTTTTCACATTCGTCACGATTACCGACGCTGATACGAATACAATTTTCAATCGGTGAGCGACGTAAAATAATACCGTTATCCCATAGCGCATTAAATAACTTATCAGCATCAGCAAATTTAACTAACAGGTAGTTACCATAGCCATCAAATACCGTTACACCATCTAACATGCTTAATCCCGCTTGCAGATAGGCACGGTTAGCACACAGATCTAATACTTGAAATTTAGTGCGCGCGCGACCAGCAGCAGATAACGCCTGTAGTGCAATATCAGTAACAGGAACTGGTACCGGATAAGGTGCAATCACTTTCAGTAGAATGTCGATAATATCGCTATTGGCTAATGTAAAACCACAGCGTAACCCCGCCAGCGCAAATGCTTTAGATAAGGTTCGCAAAATAACCAGATGTGGGTAGGTCGCTAATAAATCTTTGACACTATCTTGCAGACTAAAATCAATATATGCCTCATCAATGACCACTAAGGCTTTATCTGTGGTCATCTCTAATAAGCTAATAATGTCTTTTCGAGCAAGTAAATTGCCAGTGGGATTATTAGGGCTACACGCAAAAACAACTTTGACATTATCAAGATTGGCAGCAATAGCATTAAGATCAAGTTGCCACTCTGGTGTCAGCGGTACTACGTGAGCAGTTACCCCGTTAGTTTCTGCACTGATGGCATACATTCCGTAAGTGGGAGGGCAATATAAAATGCTATCGCAGTTTGGCTCACAGAAGGCTTTAATGATAAGTTCAATGCCTTCATCTGCACCACGAGAAGTTAATACTTGTTGTGGCTCAACCCCTGCGTAATCGGCATAAGCATTGATTAACTGTGGTGGTTGGCACTCACTGTAACGATTAAGGCCAACCAGATTAATACTGTATTCATTGGCAAACGGTGATTCATTGGCATTAAGCCAAATATCCCCATTGCCCCCTAAGCGACGTGCTGATTGGTAAGGGGTTAATTCACGCACGGTTTTACGGGCTAGTTGGGTAATAGTCATGATTAATTCTCTTGTTGTTGCGTTAGTTTATTAACCCGAATAGTGACAGCGTGTTTGTGAGCGTCAAGCCCTTCAGCCTCTGCAATTGTGGTCACTGTTTTTGCAATACCAACTAAGCCATCTGCGGATAATTCTTGTACTGTCATTCGTTTACTAAAGTCTGCTAAGCCGAGGCTTGAATAAGTACGGGTGTAACCATATGTTGGTAAAACATGGTTCGTACCTGATGCATAATCACCGACAGATTCTGGCGACCATTTACCTAAGAAAATAGAACCCGCGTTATCAAGTAATGACACTAATTCCCGAGGCTCACAGGTTTGGACAATTAAGTGTTCAGGACCATATTGATTTGAAATCGCTACACATTGAGGCAAGGTTTCAGTGATAATTAATAAACTAGATGCGAGTGCTTTTTGGGCAATATCTGCACGTGTTAGTTGGGTTAACTGTTGTTCAATAGCGGCAGCAGTACGATTGGCGATAGCTTGACTTGGCGTGACCAAAATCACTTGTGAATCCGGCCCATGTTCTGCTTGGCTTAACAAATCTGCGGCAATAAAATCAGGATCTGCGGTGTCATCAGCAATCACTAATACTTCAGATGGTCCTGCTGGCATATCAATTGCGGCACCTCTGAAATCATTACTTACTTGGCGTTTAGCCTCAGTAACAAAGGCATTGCCTGGGCCAAAAATCTTATCAACATTAGTGATAGTTTCAGTACCATAGGCCATCGCGGCAATGGCTTGAGAACCACCGACATTGTAAATATTATTAATGCCACACAACTTGGCGACATATAAAATTTCATCGGCAATCGGTGGAGGTGAACATAAGGCAATCTGGCGACAACCCGCAATTTGTGCAGGTACGCCTAGCATGAGAACGGTAGAAGGTAATGGCGCACTACCACCTGGAATATATAGTCCGACCGAGTTAATTGGGCGAGTGACTTGTTCACAGATGACACCAGCTTGAGTTTCAACACGTAATGTTGGTTGCTGTTGTGCAAGGTGAAAAGTGGTGATATTGCGATGCGCTTGTTCTAACGCTGCTTTCATATCATTACTTAAGCGTGCACAGGCAGCATCTATTTCAGTCGCTGAAACCGCTAGAGCTTCTGGGCGTTGACCATCAAATTTTTCAGTCAGTGTGAGCAGGGCATCATCACCTTGCTGGCGCACTTGCTCTATAACATCACTAACAATAGCGCTGATATTCGCACCATTAGTTACCGCAGGACGTGCAAGAAGCTGCTGTTGTTGATCTTTAGTGAGGGATTGCCATACTACCGTTTTCATACCTTACTCCATCATTTTTTCAATTGGCAATACCAGAATAGAGCTGGCACCGAGTTCTTTTAGTTGTTCCATGGTTTCCCAAAATAGATTTTCAGAACTCACTAGGTGAATGGCTACTCGGCTTTGATCGCCAGCGAGTGGTAATACTGTTGGATCTTCCGCGCCAGGCAATAAACGTTTAATTTGATCAAGACGATCAGTGGGGGCGTGTAGCATGATGTATTTAGATTCTTTGGCTTGAATAACACCTTGCATACGGGTAAGAAGGCGTTCTATTAACGCTTGTTTATCATTGCTAATCGTTTCAGTTGATTGAATCAATACAGCCTTAGAGCGCAGAATAACTTCTGCTTCTTTGAGACCATTGGCTTCTAGCGTTGCGCCGGTTGACACTAAATCACAAATCGCATCAGCAAGACCTGCACGAGGAGCAACTTCAACCGAGCCGTTAAGCATACAAGTGGTAAATTTAACACCGATATCATCCATGTAACGTTTAACTAATTGCGGATAAGTGGTGGCAATACGTTTACCATTTAGATCTTGAGGACCACTATAGTCAGCGTCTTTATCAATGGCAATTGAGAGACGACAGCCACCAAAATCAAGTCGACGTAGCTTAATATAGTCACAGGCTTCATTGCGGGCAGCACGTTCAAGGCCGACTTCTTCAAGTTCGTTTTCACCGATAACACCTAAATCAACCACGCCATCCATAATGAGACCTGGAATATCATCATCGCGAACTAATAACAGATCTATTGGCATATTTTCAGCGTGAACCACCAGCCGTTCACCCATCATATTAAACTTAACCCCACAGCGTTTAAGTAAGTCTTGGCATTCTTTACTCAGACGGCCTTTTTTCTGAATCGCAATACGTAGTCGTTGTGTTTGCATGGCTATATTCCTTGTCTAAATTCATTCGTATCGTCAATGTTTCGAATTGAAAATTGGGTATTAAAAAACCCTCGAAAGAAATTTCTTCCGAGGGTCTGAATGAGATATTCCGTTATGACCACTGGAAGAAAAATGCGTCTTCCAGGGTGAGGCGTATCCTTCCGAAAGACTAGTCAGGATGATGATGGTGCTGAGATGTGACCATTTGGATACGCATAAATATTTACTCAATAAGGTTGAACGCTATTCGTTGTTGTTATTCACACTAACGAAGCTAATTGTTTTTTGCAACAATAAAATGAGTGAAAAGTTAAATTAAATGTTAATTTATTGTTTTGATGCTTTGAAAGGATAAAAAAGCAGTGTTACTTGTTAAGGTTATGAAGTTTAATGGATTATTGTTTTTTATTTTTGCAGGCTTAGTCTGAGGGGATAGTAAGGGTTGTAACGTGTTTTGGCGCGGTTTATCAATACAGTAACAATTTATTAGTAAACAAATGGGGATCATCAAATCCCCAATTGTTAATTATTTTGTGGCGTACATTGATTTAGCCACAGCACTTTTTATATTTTTTACCGCTACCACATGGACAAGGATCATTGCGACCAACGGTTTTATTGCTGGTTACTGGTGCTGACGGTGCTGGTTGCTCACAAGGTGGCGGCTGTGGATATTCTCCATCGATGTAAAACCAATAGCGTTGGCCATTAATCGTTTCTTGCACGAAGCGTGAACGTTCTTGCAATATATATTCTTCGCCAGCTTCTTTGTAACCTGCTTGAAATTCGACATAGCCTTGTCCATCAGCAGCTATTTCACTACTGATAACGTCAAGGCCTAGCCATGTTAAGGCGATAGATTCTGCAATCGCCGCGCGATGTTGTTCTGCGTTACAACTGGCGTGATAAGTTTGCACTACAAAATCAACTAAGCCTAAGACATGGGCGCTGTAACGAGCGCGCATCAGTTGTTCTGGGTGAGTGGCTAATGCATGATTGGTATGAATAGGTTTGCAGCATTCAGCAAGAAGTTTGTGGCTGCCACAAGGGCACTCATCATGATGTTTAGACATGTTTTTATTCGATCTTAGTGAAGAAATTAACCTTAGTTTACGTTTTCATCATCTTTGTTGGCAATCAGTGTTTATATTTGGTGCAATATATTGATTGAATGATTAAAAAAATGGAAACTAATAACACATAGGTACATAATATCTGTCACTGGAATAAAAACAGTGACATGCACAAGTGTGCCCCTTGAATAACCCTCTCGTATTTGTAGTAGTTATGTCGATATTTACCTTGATACAAGCGGGATTGCTTGTTGGTGGCGGTATTTTTAGTTTTATGCTGTTTATGGCATGGAAAAAAAACCGCAAGCAGGAAGCTGATACACGTATTATTCCTGTTGCTATTGTGGGTGGCTTTGCCCATTTTTGTGACACGCTAGGCATTGGCAGTTTTGCTATCATGACGGCTGGCTATAAGCAGTTTAAGTTAATTGATGATCAGCAATTACCCGGTACTCTAAATTGTCAGTCAGTGATGCCAACGGTATTTCAGGCATTTATCTTTATGACTGCAGTATCCGTCGATTCGGTTACCTTATTAAGCCTTGTGGTTTCGGCTTGTATTGGTGCCACGATTGGAGCGCGGTTAGTCTCAAGTTGGGACCGACAACATATTCGTATCGTAATGAGTGTTGCTTTATTAATTGTGGCAGGATTGATGCTTGCAGGTCAGCTCAAGTTGTTTCCGTTGGGGGGCAGTAGCCTCGGTTTAAGTGGCTGGAAGTTAGCGGTAGGTATTATCGGTAACTTTATTTTTGGCGCTTTAATGACGGTGGGAATTGGCTTATATGCGCCATGTATGGTGATGATTTACCTATTGGGTATGAATCCATTAGCAGCATTTCCGGTAATGATGTGTTCATGCGCATTTTTAAGTTTCTTCTCGTCTGCGAGCTTTATTCGTCATAATCGTTTTAATAGCCGTGCAACAGTCACTGTTGCTTTGGTTGGGCCAATTATGGTGATGGTTGCTGCTTACTTAGTGAAATCGTTAGATATGCATGTGTTAGCGTGGCTAGTTTGTGCTGTGGTTTTCTATACATCTGTCACCATGTACCGTTCATGGGCTGCAGATAGAAAAATCATGCCAGCTGCTGCAATCAAATGACAATAAGTGTAATTTGATTGCCCTGCTATTTATAAATACAAAAGGTACGCATGTCGTACCTTTTGTGCTTTTTATGGCTGTAAATATGTGCCATCAATCTGAACTTGGTGTATTGAAATTGCGCGTTTCTAGTTGATAGCCATCAGCGTTATATACTAGTACCGAGCCGTGATCATACCAATCGCCAAGTACTATCCGTTGAGCGGGAATACCATCAATATCAAAATTATGGATATTCGGCCGATGAGTATGGCCATGAATCATTTGGGTAACATTCGCTTCACGCATGACACGGATCACTTCAGCCTGAGTCACATCCATAATAGACTGGCTTTTAGTTTGATTATTTTTACCGCTATTTTGACGGAATTTATCACCAACTTTAATGCGGTACGATAACGGTAATCGAGCAAATAACCATTGAATAACAGGATTGTGGACTTTTTTACGGTAGCGTTGGTAGGCTTGATCTTCAATACACAGTGTATCACCGTGTAAAATCAATGTTGGTGTGCCATAGAGATCAACCACGCTATGTTCAGGTAATAATGTAATACCTGTTTCTCGGCTAAATCGCTTGCCAATTAAAAAGTCACGATTGCCATGGATAAAATAGCAAGGCGTGCCAGTATCCGTTAATGTTTTAAAGGCCTGCTTGATTTGGCGTAAGAAAGGAGAGTCTTCATCATCGCCGATCCACATTTCAAATAAATCCCCTAAAACATACAAGGCATCAATATGGTGGGTTTCTTGTGCCATAAAGCGTAAGAAACAGGCGGTAATGTCGGGACGTTCAGCACTTAAGTGCAAATCTGCAATAAATAATGTGGTCATAAGTCACTAATAAAGGGCGATAATGAACCGCCCTTTGCGAAGTATTAGTCTTCGATTGTCACGTTTTCGATGATAACGTCTTCAACAGGCACATCTGAGTGGTAACCGTGACGGCCTGTTTTTACTGCTTTGATCTTATTTACAACGTCCATACCTTCAACAACAGCAGCGAATACACAGTAGCCCCAGCCACTCATGTTCTCGCCAGTGAAGTCTAGGAAGTTGTTATCTTTTACGTTAATAAAGAACTGTGAGCTAGCAGAATGCGGTGCGTTAGTACGTGCCATTGCTAATGTGCCTGTTTTGTTGCTTAGGCCATTGTTTGCTTCATTTTGAATAGTCGCGCGAGTTTCTTTCTCTTCCATACCAGGAAGCATGCCGCCGCCTTGAACCATGAAACCATCAATAACACGGTGGAAAATAGTACCGTTATAGAAACCGTCACGGCAGTACTGTAGGAAGTTAGCACAAGTAACAGGTGCTTTATCTTCGAAAAGGTTAATTTTGATATCACCAAAATTTGTGTGAAGGGTAATCATGATTTATTCCTTAAATGGAGTATTTTCTTTAAGCGTGAATATTAACTTACCTTAGCCTTGTCAGACAAACATTACCCGCTTAATCTGCACTAATTGCTAAAATAGCATCCATCCTTGAATTTTCCTTGCGATCAAATGCTATAAAAGGTGTAATTACCGACAAATTCGAAATTAATGAGTAATGCTGAGACATGTTAAAGATCTATAATTCGCTCACACGACAAAAAGAACTATTTACACCCATCCATCCTGGCAAAGTCGGTATGTACGTCTGTGGCGTTACGATCTACGATTTATGTCACATTGGACACGGTCGTACATTTGTCTCTTTCGATGTGGTGTCGCGTTATTTGCGTTACTCAGGTTACGATCTTACCTTCGTACGTAACATTACTGATATCGACGATAAAATCATTAAACGTGCAGCTGAAAATGGCGAAAGCTGTGAATCATTAACTGAGCGTTTAATTGGTGAAATGCACGCTGACTTCGATGCTTTAGGCATGAAACGTCCAGATGTAGAACCTCGTGCGACTCAGTTTATTGCAGAAATTATCGCACTTTGTGAGCGTTTAATTGAGCGTGGTTTTGCGTATGTTGCCTCTAATGGCGATGTGATGTTTGAAGTGAGCAAGTATGACGATTATGGTCGTCTTTCTAAGCAAGATCTTGAGCAACTACAAGCGGGTGCCCGTGTTGATATCGACATGGCAAAACGCAGCCCACTTGATTTTGTGTTGTGGAAAATGTCTAAGCCAGGTGAACCAACATGGGAATCACCGTGGGGCCCTGGTCGCCCTGGTTGGCACATTGAATGTTCAGCGATGAACTCATCTATTCTTGGTGATCACTTTGATATTCATGGCGGTGGCTCTGATCTACAATTCCCTCACCATGAGAATGAAATTGCACAATCATGCTGTGCTCACGATGGTCAATATGTGAATACATGGATGCACAGTGGCATGGTAATGGTTGATCGCGAGAAGATGTCGAAGTCATTAGGTAACTTCTTCACTATTCGTGATGTATTAAACCATTATGATCCTGAAACAGTACGTTATTTCTTAATGTCTGGTCATTACCGTAGCCAGCTAAACTACAGCGAAGATAATTTAAAACAAGCACGTTCTGCATTAGAGCGTCTATACACTTCACTACGTGGTTTGGATACCTCTGTTGAAGCGGCTGGTGGTGAAGAGTTTGTTGCTCGCTTTAAAGAGGCAATGGATGACGATTTCAACACACCTGAAGCATATTCAGTACTGTTTGATATGGCGCGTGAAATTAACCGTTTGAAAACTGATGATGTTGCTACTGCATCGACATTAGCTGCACGTATGCGCGAGTTGGCAGATATTTTAGGTCTATTATCTCAAGATCCTGAAGTGTTTTTGCAAGGTGGTGCTGGTGAAGATGATGTTGCTGAAATTGAAGCTTTGATTCAACAGCGTCTGGATGCTCGAGCAGCAAAAGATTGGGCTGCAGCAGATGAAGCGCGTGATAAGTTGTTAGCGATGGGCATTATTCTAGAAGATGGTGCACAAGGTACAACTTGGCGTCGTAAGTAATCTCTATAAGTCGATAGTGATTAATATAAAGCCGAGGCACTTGCCTCGGTTTTTTTATATACGGTTATTATTTTGCTGACCATCAAGGTTGATATTATTAATCCAATGTTTTTTTTGAATATATAACGTTATTCTACTTTGGAATCAAAATCACTATTCGAGAATAAAATGCGCAATTTTAACGATTAATATTGCTACATACGTATTCGATCGCAATTTTGTCATAAATAATCCGTATCATGCATTTCGAATGAAGATATTAATGTTCGATAATGAACAGTGAATGTTAAAGGAATAATGATGAAGAAAGTGATGTTAGCGACGATGATCAGTTGTGCAGTATTATCAACAAATGTTATTGCGCAGCCAAATACCGATAAAATTGTTATTGCCCATCGCGGCGCATCAGGGTATTTACCTGAACATACATTACCTGCAAAAGCACTTGCTTATGGTATGAAACCTGATTACATCGAGCAGGATGTAGTAATGACGAAAGACGATCAGTTAGTCGTTCTTCATGATCATTATCTTGACAGAGTCACTAATGTTGCTGCTCTATTTCCACATCGAGCTCGTAGTGATGGTCGCTATTACGCGATTGATTTTACGCTTGCAGAAATAAAACAATTGAGTGTAACAGAAGGGTTCAATATTAAAGAGGGTAAGCAAGTCCAAGGTTTCTCAGAACGTTTCCCTATTTGGAAATCTCATTTTACAGTGCCAACGTTCCAAGAAGAAATTGAAATGATCCAAGGGCTAAATAAAACGTTAGGTTATGATATTGGTCTCTATCCAGAAATTAAAGCGCCGTGGTTTCATCGCCATGAAGGTAAAGACATTAGTAAAGCGGTCTTAACAGTATTAAAGCAATATGGTTATACTGATAAAAACAGTAATATTTATCTACAAACATTTGATTTTAATGAATTGAAGCGTATTAATGATCAATTAATGCCAGCCATGGGAATGGATTTAAAGTTAGTGCAGCTAATGGCTGAAACAGACTGGAATGAAACCATGGTTTACGATAAATCAGGTCAAGCCCATCCTTATAATTATGATTGGATGTTTAAGCCAGACGGCATGAAAGTGTTATCTCAATATGCTGACGGTATTGGGCCATGGAAACCGATGATCGTTAAAGACAGTTCAACGTTAGGCCATATAAAACTAACCGACATGGTAACCAATGCCCATGCTAATGGTATGGTTGTCCACCCTTATACCTTCCGTGCAGATAAAGATCGTATTCCAGCTTATGTTAAAGATTACAATGGCATGTTAGAGGTGTTTTATAATCAAGCCGGTGTTGATGGCGTCTTTACCGATTTTCCAGATAAAGCCGTTAACTTTTTACAACACCAAACTCAATCACACTAATTGCTAGATTATGGCTTAACGCTACATGCTTGTTACATAAAGCCCGTATATTTATAGCGACGGGCTTTTATTGACGTTATAGCGTTTCAGGCAATTTTGTTCCGCATTTCTTACAGTATTCCGCATCCATTTCGTGCCCGCTGGTGGCACAGTTAGAACAACGAATAAGCCCGCGATGGGTTTTTATTTCTTGGTTTAGCTCTGCTGTAATAATACCTGTTGGCACCGCCAGTATTGAATAACCCAACAGCATTGTTAATGATGCGAGTGCTTTCCCCATCACCGTATGAGGCACAATATCGCCATAACCGACAGTAGTAATAGTAACGATAGCCCAATAGATACTTTTAGGAATGCTGGTAAAACCATTGTTTGGGCCTTCAATAATAAACATTAAAGAGCCAAACACCGTTACTAGAATTAACACTGAACTAAAAAAAACAAAGATTTTACGCTGAGCGTGACGAAGGGATCGCAATAAGATATTGGAATCTCGAAGGAATCTCGCTAGTTTTAGCACTCGGAAAATACGTAAAACACGAATTAAACGAATGATTAATAAATAATTCGAGCCTGGAACTAAAAATGCAATATAGGCAGGAAGAATTGCCATTAAATCGATAACGCCATAAAAACTGCGCGCATATGCTAAAGGTCGAGGAGAGCAATATAAACGTACAATATATTCGATGGTAAATAGAATCGTAAATCCCCATTCAGCATTAACAAGTAAATGCGAATATTGTGATTCAATGCTGGCAACCGATGAGATAATTAAGATTATTTCAGAGCTGATAATCGCAACAATTAACGCAATATCAAACCATTGTCCGAAGCGAGTCGAGGTGCCGAAAATAACTTGATATAGACGTTGTCTGAAGGTTAGTTTTGTCATAGTTCAATAGTATTTATTAACAAGTAAAACGCAGCATTTTCTTTTGAAAGCTACGTTACGCCATTAACTGGCTGTGATAGTTTCAAGTATATCAAAACCCTGGATTTACTTACGTTTTTATTGAATATTAAAAAAGCCTCAACAAAATGTTGAGGCTTAGTATTTGCGATAAAATAAATCGCGGCCTTAACTCAAACCGGGTAGCATGACTCGCAAACCATTAATGATAAATTCAATTCCAAGTGCTGCAAGTATCAAACCCATAATACGGGTGATCACGTTAATTCCTGTTTGGCCTAAAAAACGCACAATATAAGGCGCTGAACGGAATAATAACCAACAGCAAAAAGCAAATACGATAATAGTAATTGCAATGCCCATTGTTGAAGCTACGCCAGGGTAACGCGATCCGTACACAATGGTTGAACTAATTGCGCCAGGACCTGCCATTAATGGCATCGCTAACGGAACAACGCCAACTTGCTCACGGCTCACTGACTCTGACTTTTCTTCTTTATTTTGTTTAACCTCGCCAATTTTACCACTCATCATTGAAAATGCGATGCTAAGCAATAGCAAACCGCCAGCAACACGGAATGAGTCTATCGAAATACTAAATAGATCCAGTAAATGTTGCCCTGCTATTAATGCGACAACCAAAATAATAACAACCGCAATATTGGTTGTTAACGCGGTTTTTTTACGTTCATCTGGGGTCATTGAGCCTGTTAATGAAACGAAAACAGGCATGATACCGACCGGGTTTACCGTCGCAATAAGCCCAACGAAAAAATGCAAAAATATAGCAATATCAAAAGCTTGCATAGGTTTACCTGTCAGTTAGCAAAATTTATGGTGGTATAGTAAAACGAAAAAGCCATTTAAACCGTTATCGTGATAATAAAAATCACCTTGTTTGAGGCAATTTTGCAATGCATAAGAGTGTATTACCAGATTCAATAAACGATAACTGGCAGATGTGTATAAATATCGTTGTCACGAGATTTTAATCTAAGTGGGCTATTTCAGCCACCAATAAAAGCTGATTTTCGCTCTTTAAGGCGTCGATAATTTTATAGTAAATAGATTATGTAAAGTGAATTTTTGTGTATTACGCTTAGAGGGAAAATAATGTGCTAGGTAATATGCAACAAATATTGAGCGGTTAGCGTAATAAATCGTGATTTCTGTCACAACTGGATGTGATAGGGGCTAGTAAATGTATTTTTATTACGTAATATTTCGTCTTGTGAAATAAATGATTTTAGTACATATTAGATAAATCAACGATGAGACTCATAAAAATGCATGTAAAAGCATGAAAAATACACAGCTTTTGGCAAATTAGTGGTTTTGTTAGCATTCTGATACTGTAGTGATCTAAATCAATTTCTTTTACAGTGTGAAAAATTATAATCAAATTTGAAAGCAATTTACTAAGTGTGTGTAGTGCAGTAAGTGTTAACGAGTTTTAACGCTTAAATGTGAAAGGATTCCAGCATGTTCTTACTAAATAATTTTTAATCTTAAAGCTAGGAGTTTATGTATGCCTGTAACAAATATGGCTGAACTAGATGCAATGGTTGCACGTGTTAAAGCGGCTCAAAAAGAATTCGCTACTTTTTCTCAAGAGAAAGTAGATGCGATCTTCCGTGCAGCGTCTCTTGCTGCAAATAACGCACGTATTCCTCTAGCACAGCAAGCTGTTGCTGAATCTGGTATGGGTATTGTTGAAGATAAGGTTATCAAAAACCACTTCGCATCAGAATTTATCTACAACAAATACAAAGACGAAAAAACTTGCGGTATCTTAGAAGAGAACGAAGAGTTCGGTACTATGACTATCGCAGAGCCTGTGGGTATTATCTGTGGTATCGTTCCAACAACGAACCCAACATCTACAGCGATCTTTAAATCACTTATTTCTCTTAAAACACGTAACGCGATTATCTTCTCGCCACACCCACGTGCTAAAAATTCAACGAATGCAGCAGCTAAGCTTGTACTTGATGCAGCAGTTGCAGCAGGTGCACCAAAAGATATCATTGGTTGGATCGACCAGCCATCTGTTGAGCTTTCAAATGCACTAATGAAGCACGATGATATCAACCTTATCCTTGCAACTGGTGGTCCAGGCATGGTTAAAGCTGCTTACTCTTCAGGTAAGCCTGCTATCGGTGTTGGTGCGGGTAACGTACCTGTTGTTATCGATGAAACGGCTGATATTAAGCGTGCAGTAGCATCTGTACTTATGTCTAAGACATTTGATAACGGTGTTGTTTGTGCTTCTGAGCAAGCAGTTATCGTGATGGACGAAGTATATGACGAAGTGAAAGCTCGTTTTGCTTCTCACAACGGTTATGTTCTTTCTAAAGATGAAGCGAATAAAGTTCGTAAAATCTTGTTGATTAACGGCAACCTAAACGCAGATATCGTTGGTCAGCCAGCAACTAAAATTGCTGAGATGGCAGGCGTTAAAGTGCCTGCTAATACTAAGATCCTTATCGGTGAAGGTGAGCAAGTTTCTTACGACGACGAGTTTGCACACGAGAAACTATCTCCTACATTAGGTATGTTCCGCGCGTCTTCATTTGAAAATGCGGTAGACCAAGCGGTAACAATGGTTGAGATTGGCGGTATCGGTCATACATCTGGCCTATACACAAACCAAGATACTAATGCTGATCGTATTAAGTACTTTGGCGATAAGCTAAAAACTGCGCGTATTCTTGTAAACATTCCAACGACTCATGGTGGTATCGGTGACCTTTACAACTTTAACGTTGCACCTTCGCTAACTCTTGGTTGTGGTTCATGGGGTGGTAACTCTATCTCTGAGAACGTAGGTCCTAAGCACCTTATCAACAAGAAGACAGTAGCGAAGCGAGCTGAAAATATGTTGTGGCATAAACTACCTAAATCAATTTACTTCCGTCGTGGTAGCCTTCCAATCGCACTTAGCGACCTAGAAGGTAAGAAGCGTGCGTTCTTAGTAACAGACCGTTTCCTATTCAATAACGGTTACGCAGATGAAATCGTATCTTTGCTTAAAGCACAAGGTATCGAAGTTCAAACATTCTTTGATGTAGAAGCGGATCCAACACTGTCTGTTGTTGAGAAAGGCGCTGAAGCAATGAAGAGCTTCCAACCTGATGTAATTATCGCACTAGGCGGTGGTTCACCAATGGATGCTGCGAAGATTATGTGGGTTATGTACGAGCACCCAGAAACGCATTTCGAAGAACTAGCAATGCGCTTTATGGACATTCGTAAGCGTATCTACAAGTTCCCTAAAATGGGTAAGAAAGCTGAGCTAGTATGTATTACTACTACATCTGGTACAGGTTCTGAAGTAACACCATTTGCGGTTGTAACTGACGATAAAACAGGTGCTAAGTACCCATTAGCGGATTACGAGTTAACGCCTCAAATGGCTATCGTTGATGCGAACTTAGTAATGAATATGCCTAAGTCACTAACAGCATTTGGTGGTTACGATGCAGTTACTCACGCACTAGAAGCTTATGTATCTGTTCTTGCTAACGAATACTCAGATGGTCAAGCGCTTCAAGCACTAAGAATGCTAAAAGAGTACTTACCTTCAAGCTACGCGAACGGTGCTAATGACCCAATCGCACGTGAGAAAGTACACAATGCGGCAACTATCGCTGGTATCGCGTTTGCTAACGCATTCCTAGGTGTTTGTCACTCAATGGCGCACAAGCTAGGTGCTGAGTTCCACGTACCACACGGTCTTGCTAACGCATTGTTGATTTCTAACGTAGTTCGTTACAACGCAAATGATAACCCAACTAAGCAAACTGCATTTTCACAGTACGCAAGCCCACAAGCACGTCGTCGTTATGCTGAAGTTGCTGACCACTTGGGTCTATCACACGCTGGTGACCGTACTGCACAGAAGATTGAGCGTCTACTAACTTGGTTAGACGAATTGAAAGTGAATCTTCAGATTCCAATGTCAATTCAAGAAGCGGGTGTTGCTGAAGCTGATTTCTTAGCGAAAGTTGATGAGTTAGCGGTAGAAGCGTTTGATGACCAGTGTACTGGTGCAAACCCACGCTACCCTCTAATCTCTGAGCTAAAAGAAGTATTACTTGCATCTTACTACGGTAAGCCTTTCATTGAAGGTGAGGCGTTTGAAGGTACAACAGTAATCAAGAAATCAGAGCCAGTACAAATTGCTGCAAAAGGTAAAAAAGCAAAAGCTTAATATCTTTACTGATTAAAAAATAATAAAGCCCGTCTAGCAATAGACGGGCTTTTTGTTTAAATAGATTTACCCGATTCGATAAGTGATTAAAATTAACCTCGTAACCTCGTAACCTCGTAACCTCGTAACCTCGTAACCTCGTAACCTCGTAACCTCGTAACCTCGTAACCTCGTAACCTCGTAACCTAAAAAAGGCCAAGTAGTTATACTCAGCCTATTGTGACACTCATCATTTGCTATTAATGGCGTTAGACGCCAATTTCAGACTCTAGCATGCGGCCGTTAAAAGAATCGTTTCTGACGATATACTCAACATTACGTGCAATTTCATCTTGCATCGGCACGTTAACAATAGCGTGCTGATCATGATGTTTGTCTTGTAAATTAATTGGCACAATGCCACCAACTCGAATATTAAAATCTGCCAGTTCAGTAGCCCAACTTTGCGTTAAGCCACTGACAACTGTTTTGCTGGTAGTGGGTGTATGAGGATGATGATTCTCATGGCTTAAGGCTAAGTTAATAATTACACTCTGGTGGGGTTGGTTTTGCATAAATTCAGCAGCAATCTTGCCAAAAATAAAAAAACTCGCCGCACTTTTTTGCATAATATCGTTAAAGTCAGTGATAGATGTTGGTGATAATAGTTGCGGTATTTCAGTCCCAGTCCAAGTGTTTAATAAAATATTTACTGCTCCAAAGCGTTCGCGTACTTGTTGGAATAACTGCTGAATACTGGCTTCATCGTAGCATTGTATGTAAAACGCAGCTGCAGCATCATTAATCTTACAGCAAGATTCTAAGGTCTTTTGCAACTCAGGTTCATTATTATCGACCAGAGCTAATGTTGCGCCTAATGATGCAAAATGAAGGGCGACAGCTTTGCCAATAGGATTACCAGCATCGGTAATAATAGCGACTGATTGTCCGATATGCATATATTCCTAGCCTTAATATTTTAATGGTCTTGTTTATGCCTTTTAGGTATCGAAGTTATTAGGGTTATCTCTAAGGCGGTTACTGATACCCATATTAGTCAATAAAGCCGCAAACTAATAATAATAAAGAAGAAATTATGAGCAAGGTCACGAACAAATCGCGTTCTAATTCTACCTGCACAACGGTGATATTTTATCTTTGATCAACTGCAAATATTACTCTAAGCAGCCCAATTCATTTCACTTTGTCGCTTAGATTTAATTAATGCTAAATAAAGATCTTGTGGTGTCGCTTGTAGCGGCTTGGGCTCGACAGGGGGAAGTTTACGGCGCTCATGAATGGATAAATTATGAAATAAATCTTCAGGTAAACCCTTTGTTTTTTGTGGTGGGTAAGATAGAGCCGTTGGCTGTAATTGTTCAAGTAAACGAGTACTGGTTAAGCTTGCTTGGTGAAATGCTTGAGCTTGTTCAGCGGCGCGTGAATAGCACGTTGGTGTTGATGTCAGTGGCTGTGAGGCTGGAATTTCAAAATAAGCCCGTAGCTGCTGCGATGATTGTGTTTCAACTGGCGTGGTATCAACAGGAATGTTCTCATGCAGATCAGCAGATAATAACGCCAGCATTAATGCAAAATCAGCACGACGACCACCTTCAACTGCATGGTTGAGGTTAGTACCGAGTTGGATTTCATTAATAAGCTGTATATTATCAAGCGATTGAGTTTGCATGTAACGAATAACTATCGACATAAAATAAGATACTTAAGTTATCGACAAAAGTATGGATAACTTTAATGATTTATTTTAAATAATAAAAAGCCCTGAACATGTTCAGGGCTAGTATAGCTTAAGTGTTCATTGTCTTTTAAAACTCGGATTTTGCGCCAAACTGATGAGCACAATAGGCAACCCGTTCTTCAGGTGTTGGTGTCTGTGCTGTCACCCCCATTGCTTCAATATGGCGTAAGCGAGGTAATAAACCAGTACCGTTAGCGATTTGAATTGCTAATCCAGGACGAGCATTGAGCTCTAATACCATTGGGCCTTTGGTTTTATCTAACACCATATCAGTACCCATATAGCCTAAACCTGTCATTTCCCACGCACTTGATGCGAGCACTAACAATTTATTCCATTCAGGAACTTTAAGTTCACTCAATAGACGGTCAGTGTCGGGGTGACGTTCAATGGGTTGGTTAAATTGCACCGCTCGAATCGCCTTTCCTGACGCAATATCGATACCAACACCAACAGCACCTTGGTGTAAGTTTGCTTTACCGTCAGAGGCTGATGTTGAACAGCGCATCATCGCCATAACAGGGTAGCCTTTAAATACGATCACACGTACATCGGGCACACCTTCATAACTAAAACCATCAAATACATTATCAAATTGAATGAGGTTTTCGACCATCGCAACATCATTTTTACCGCCAAGCGAGAATAACCCCGCCAAAGTGTTGGTAATGTGGCGTTCAACATCTTGTTTATTAATCTCAGCACCAGAAGGCTTAACGTAAACGCCATCTTTGTGCTTCACTATAACCAAAATACCTTTACCACCAGAGCCTTGAGCAGGTTTGATAACAAACCCTGGCCAATCTTTAACCATATGATGAATATGCTTAACAGCTGCTTGGCTATCGATAACGCCGATCAAATCAGGAACTGTCGCTCCTGCTTGTTGAGCAATGAACTTCGTTTTTAATTTGTCATCTACTAAAGGATAACGACTACGGTCATTGTAACGTCCAATATAGCTATGGTTACGTTTATTCATGCCCATGATGCCACGATCACGCAGTTTTTGTGGTGAAGTAAACTGTGAAAATAATGACATAGGTTAGTCCTCAGCGAGTGGCTTAAAGCGACGTAACTCACTTAGACGATAACCGGTGTAGTTACCTAAGATTAAGATCGCTGCCAGAATAAGGAACTGCACACCAATAAAGTTAAACGTTAGATGACGAATAAGCGGTGTTGTCATTGCCAGGTAAATTAACACTGAGGTTAACAGTGAACCACCACCTTGAATAAACACTTCTTTCGCACCTTCTTCTTCCCATAGGATCGACATCCGCTCGATTGTCCATGACAAGATAATCATTGGGAAGAAGGTAATAGTTAGACCTTCAATCAGACCAATTTTAAATGCCACTACGGTGAAAATCGAAATAATCAATATAACCGTTATTATGACTGCGGATATTCGTGCCACCAGAAGTAGGTTGAGTTTCGAGAGATAACTTCGAATAATCAAACCTGTGCCGACAATCAGTAAGAAGCCGACAATACCTGTTAATAATTGTGTTTGGACAAACGCAACCGCGATCAGTACTGGCATGAAAGTACCAGAGGTTTTTAAACCGATGATCACACGTAAGAACACCACAATTAGCGCACCGATAGGAACGAGCATGATGGTTTTAAACATTGCCTGTTCTTCAAGTGGTAAGCTATGGATTGAGAAGTTCAGTAGATCTTCTGCTTTAATCTTTTCTTGGGTTGCACGTTGTGGTGTGATGTCTTGAGCAATAATTGAGAAACTGATGTTTGAGTTTCGACCACCCACAACATCAAGTAGCGCATTACCCTGCTGATTCCAAATCATCACATTTTCAGGTTTGCCTTGCTCACCCGTAGTTAGATTAAATAGCTGCCAATCTTTATGTTGTTTATCCCATACTTCAACCATAGGTGAAACACTTTGACGGCGGCGACCATCTTCAAGTGTTAAGCCACTTACAATCCGCGAGTGAATATTTTCTAGTGAAAGCAAGCTAGTAACAACATCAGCTGGCGACATGGTATCAAGCAATACTGCCGCATTTTGATTTTGTTTATCGTGTAACTCACGAATTAGCTCACGCGCTAGCGTCACATCATCGGCAGATAAATCGCGAGCATGGGTTAATAATGCTGTAGCGGCCGTTTGTTGTGGATTACTTAAACTAACTTCAGCAACGTCGCCTTTAGGTGGTACCGGCTTATATTGTGCTTGGTCATCGACTAATAATTGGGTTTTGTAATACAACACCTGTTTACCAATTGCGGTTCGTGTTGCCCAATCGGCTTGACGACCATCTTTGGTATTGTGGATCACAACAGAGTAACCAGGGGGTGATGAAGTACTTTCATCGATAAGAGTAAAGCCCTGCTGGGTTCCGGGTGCTGACATTTTGACTTGAACAGGATCGCCAATAGCGTCGAATTGTACTCGAGCTTCAACTTCCCATACTGCCCGTTCTTTACCGGGGGTCCATGGCACACCATAAACATCATGGCGATACATGCTTAATCCTATACCTGAAATAATTAACAGTGATATAAGAATATAAAAGGGTATTCTAGACGTCATGACATCCTCATCATTTATTTGTTAACTTGGACTGGTTTTGGCTCAGTCTTTCCCTGAACAAATTGTTTACCTACATCAACTAACGCAATATCTTTAAAGAATTCACGTCCAAGTAAAATAGGAAAATCCATTTTCGTTCTGTCTGCGAGAGTAAATTGTGCTTTTTCGTGTAGATTGCCCAAAGTGATCCAAGCTTCGATAACAGGTCGGCGAACGGCTTCTTCAGACGTTGACTGACGAATACGCACCCAGCGGAAAATAGGTGCTTCAATGGTTTCTGGTTTTGCTTTATTATTGGCTGCAATTTCTGCTGGTGTGTCCTCGGCAGAATCATGACTTAAATTAAAACGAACCCATTCTTTGCCGTCACGTTCAAATGTTTGTACATCGATTGCATTTAGCGATGATGTGGTCGCGCCAGTGTCGACACGTGCTTTAAAGTGGCTCTTAACTGAGTCAATCCATACCCATTCTTCTTGGCCTAAAATGGCTTTACCATTAGCCGTTTTAGAGTCAGTGGCTGGTCGCTCAACGGGAACACGAACAATTTGCTTTTCAACAATTACTTTAGGCTGAGTTAGGCTCTTATGCTTAAGAAATTTTATATCTTTTGAGATAGATGCTAATTTTCTTTCAAGTTGGCCTATATATTGTTGTTGGTTTTCAACGTGTGTAGAAACATTATTGATTTTAGTATCAATATGCGTTTCAACATGATTGATTGCTGCTAAAGTTTGTTGGTGATTTTTCTCTAGCGTTGCATTTGAGGTGCATCCTGAAAGTATCGCTAGTGCAATTACTGATACGCTAAGACGAAGCATCATATCTCCTATGTGCGTCTGTTTTTATATAATAACAACATTAGTTTACATCAAAAAAGGGATGCGAACAGCATCCCTTTTGTCAGTCGTTAGTCAGGATTCCGCCCTATGAGAATCGCACGTCGAGGCGCTGGATAACCTTCTATCGTTTTTGAGTTATCTTCTTGATTTAAATATTCTGGAAGGGAATTGTTTGTCATCCAAGCGGTTGTTCTTTGTTCATCTGTCGTTGTGATATTCTCATCAACAATACGTACATCGACAAAACCACATTTTTCCATCCACACTTTTAATGCTTTGGCTGAAGGGAAAAAATACACATTATGCATTTGTGCATAACGGTGAGTCGGAACCAATACGGTATTTTCATCACCATCAATAACTAATGTTTCTAAAATCACCTCACCACCGGCACGCAATTGGTTCTTTAGTTGCAAAATATGATCTAATGGTGAACGACGGTGATAAAGAACCCCCATACTGAATACGGTATCAAACGCTTTCAACTCAGGTAATTGCTCAATACCTAAAGGCAGTAAGTATGCACGCTCATCTTGACCCATTAAGCGCTTAATGGCTTCAAACTGAATTAAGAAGAGACTCGATGGATCAATACCGACAGTTAGCTTGGCACCTTCACCGAGCATACGCCACATATGGTAGCCATTGCCACAGCCGACATCTAATACGCTGCGGCCTTTTAATGGAGTAATGTGAGGTAATACACGATCCCATTTCCAATCAGAGCGCCACTCAGTATCGATATGAATATCGTGTATTGTGAAAGGACCTTTACGCCATGGGTGAAGTAAACGTAATAGGCTTTCTAAACGTTTCTTCTCACCATCTGCAATCGGCACTTCATTACGAACACTGACTTCATTTTTTAGATCAATAAGATCGGGTTTATCGGTTGGAAATTTTTGTAGCGCACGTACCCAACGTGCCATGTCACCATGTTCTTGTTGTTCCCAATCACTTAATTGTTTAGGTAGAGTATTTAACCATGGGCGCAACGTTTCATGTTGAGCGAGAAGTTGATAAAAAGCTGAAAAACTAAACATATTGGAACTGTAAACCTTATTTAATCGCAAACATTGAGCCAAAGTTGAAGCATTGGAACCACACTTCAGAGCTAGAGAAACCAATATCATTGAAACGCTGTTTATGGGTTTCAATGCTATCTGGGCGCATTACATTTTCAATTGCGCTGCGTTTTTGACTGATTTCTAATTCGCTATAACCATTGGCTCGTTTAAAGTCGTGATGAAGATCGATCAGCAGTTCATTGGCTCGTTCATCATCAAAAATGTATTTTTCCGATAAGATCAAAATGCCGCCTGGACGAAGGCCGGCATAGATTTTCTCTAATAATGCGAGTCGATCATCGGGAGACAGGAATTGGAGAGTAAAGTTAAGTACGACAACAGAAGCGTCTTGAATATCAACATAACGAATATCGGCTTCAATGACCTGTACTGGTGTTTCAGAACGGTAAGCATTAACTAATAATCGACACCGTTCAACCATCGCCGCTGAATTATCAATGGCGATAATTTCACAGCCTTCCTGAACAATATGACGGCGCATTGATAACGTGGCTGCGCCCAGTGAACAGCCAAGATCAAACACTTTTGAATGCGGTTTGGCAAAACGTTCAGCGAGCATACCAATAGCAGAGATAATATTGCTATAACCCGGTACCGAGCGTTGAATCATATCGGGAAAAACTTCAGCCACACGTTCATCAAACGTAAAGTCGCCGAGCTTTGCAATTGGCGTAGCAAAAATATTGTCGTGGCTTGCCATTCTCACGAACCTCATCATATATAAAGAACAGGGATCCTACGGGGACTGTGATAGCGGTTGCAGTAAAACTGTCGCCATCAGGTGATCCATCACCTTTGAAAGGTCGCGTATTGTAGAGAAAATAGCAGCATTTGTCTTTAATAATTGTTGTTCACATGGTTAACAGGAATATTTTAGAGCAGTAAGTCTGAGGATTTGTATCGTTATAGTTTAGCTGTTATTTAAAGTTAGAAGCTATGAACTAATTTGTTTAAATAACCAACGCTTAAAAGCAATATGTTGGACTTTTTCTTGTTTTGTCTCAAGACGTGTTAGCCAGTAACCACCTTTATCTAAATAAATATTAAAGGGTTGCACTATTTGATATTGGCTGATTTTTTCATGGAAAATTTGTGGTGGCGCTAATGCAATACCATATCCCTTAATGGCAGCCTCAACCATTAAGGTTGTTGAATCAAAAGTAATCGTCTGGGATGCATTAATATTTGTCTTCAAGTGGGCTTGTTTTAACCATTGTTCCCATTCGTGAACGTCATAGGATTGGAGCAGCGTATGTCCAAGTAAATCTTGAGGATGATGTAATTGGCTTGCTATTGATGGATTGCATAAAGGAGTAAAAGGGGCATTAAATAATAATTCAGCCTCAGTGCCATGCCAGTGGCCACGACCAAAGCGAATAAAGTAATCTAACCCTTCGGAAAAAGCATCTGCGATATTGTTATTGGTCGATATCCTTAATTCAATATTAGGATAATGATGATAAAAATCATTCAATCTTGGTAGGAGCCAATTCAGTGCAAATGTACCTACAACACCAATGTTAACGAGCTCTTTTGTACAATCAAATTTGAGGTTATCAAGGTTAACCGTAAGCTCTAAAAACACTTTTTCGACAACCGGATAGAGTTTTACTCCCTCTGGCGTCAGGCTAATTCCTCTCGGCATACGATTAAATAAGGTTACACCAAGTCGATTTTCAAGAGTCTTAACTTGTTGGCTTACAGCAGCTTGGGTCACAAATAATTCATTTGCAGCGTTTGTAAAGCTTTGGTGCTTAGCTGATGCATAAAAGGCGCGTAGTGAATTTAATGGAAGTTGATTTAGATTCATACTGCAATATTTAAAAGGCTTTTGGGGGCAATGTCAAAGTGAATCTAGCCATAGAGATATAAGAAAAATTAGGGGCTGTTAGTAGAAATGGTGTGTTGTGATGAATGTTATTAATTGATTAGTCTGTGCTTTCACAACGTTATTTTAGGAAATTTAATAATGAAAAGGTTATTTTTATTCGCCTTGTTCTCTTTATGTTCATTTACCGTTTTAGCTTCAGATTTAGATATCACATTACGTCAAACAGAACAGCAAATTGATGGCAAGATAGGGGTTGCTGTTTTTGATTCACAAACAAATACATCATGGAATTTCAATGGAAATAAAAGGTTTCCCATGATGAGTGCTTTTAAAACATTGGTTTGCGCTAATGTGTTATATGACGTGCAACAGCATAAGTTAAGTTTGACTAATAAAATCAAGGTAACTAAAGCTGGTCTTATTAATTGGAATCCTATTACTCAAAATTTTGTTGGCGCTGATGGTCAAAGGTTTGGTGGGCAAATGTCACTGCAAAGTGTTTGTGGGGCTGCAATGTTAATGAGTGATAATTATGCGGCGAACTTAGCATTGGTACAGGTGGGTGGTCCACAAGGAGTGACTAAGTTTTTACGAATGATTGGTGATAAAACAACGCGGCTTGATCATTTTGAACCTAAGGTAAACTATGTTGAAAAAGGAGCCCAAAATGATACGACCACGCCAATTGCTATGATGAATACCATTAAAAAGTTATTAACAGGAAATGTGTTAGATAGTGAAAATAAAGCCCAATTAAAATTTTGGATGACCAATAATATGGTATCTGATGGTTTGGCACGAGCAGTATTACCTACAGGATGGAAAATCGCAGATCGTAGTGGTGGTGGTGTTAATGGCTCACGAACTCTGACGGCAATGGTATGGAATAAACAACACAAGCCATTGTTTATTGGTATTTTCATAGATAACTCAAAGCTTAAAACATTGCCAGAATTAAACCAAGTAGTAGCGAGTATCAGTGCAAGAATTTTCAATAAATATCATATTGTTGAGCCACACTGATAGCCCGTGTTAATCCGTGATTATAGAAGTTTAATTTGCTGATTCTGTAGTTGATGTAATGGTAATTCAACATCAGGCAGACTAATGATTGATGCCATTTTATGTTGTAAGTTTTTGTATAAACGGACAGCCGATTCAGGCGCATGGTTGTTATCGGGCGAATGAATAAACAGATACGGTTGTTTGCCTTCAGCCAGCCATAAAGGAATACGCTGTAACCAATTATTAAAGAAAGGATCATTATGGCTATCATTTGGATGACCGATAAACCGAATCACGGGGTTATTAGCAGTGGCTATCGCATGCACGGGTAAGCGAGGCTTTTTGCGTTGAGCTTCAATAATTGCTGCTGTGGTAGCTTGGGCCGAGAACAGCGGTCGACTATCCATAATGATTCGATTGCTGTTTTTTTCAATTAATAAGCGGTTAAGCGCTTTTTCGGCAGCGCCTTTGGTAAAAAATTCAGGATGACGAACTTCAACCCCTGTGGTGAGGTGTGATGGCAATTTATTCAGAAATTGGGCTAATACTGGTAATGCATCCGGGCCAAATTGAGCAGGTAATTGAATTTTCCAGATCGCGGTTTTAGGTGTTAAAACGTGCATCGTATTGAGAAAATCAGTAACAGCTTGATCACAATGGCGGAGTTGTTGTTGGTGAGTAATCGCTTGTGGCAGTTTAAACGTAAAACGAAAATGATCAGGGGTGGCATCATGCCACTTTTGCACCGTTGTCATACTGGGTGTGGCATAGAAGGTGGTATTACCTTCAACGGTAGTAAATATTTCGGCATAACGCGCTAGACGATCGCCACTTTTGCAGCCTTTACCGTATAAGCTTTGAATCCAATGATTATGTGACCACTGAGTTAACCCTAATCGCAATGGTAACGCACTGCAAGTCATAGCCTTTGTCATGAATATCCTCAATGGAGTTAAGATCAATACGGTTTAATTTTAAAGTATTCGTTCAAGAAAAGCTTAAATTACCGTTATTAGAAAAAGATCATTGAGGATTCCATTTTTGATTGGTGGTAGATCGTGCGAATAAACGTGCGGTTAACTTCGCAAACGGAGGCTGTTTGGGTATAATAGCGCGTTATTTTTGCCTCTTGGCCGGCTTGCTATCCAATTTTATGCGTAAATTAGACAGCAAGCGGTCGGGATTGAACCAGTTGTGCTTTGGTTAACAGTAAACTGTAACTTAAACACAAGCATGCTAAATATATAGATTGGGAATTTCTTATGCGCACCCATTATTGTGGACACCTAAATAAGTCCCTTGCAGGACAAACAGTAGATTTATGCGGTTGGGTTAACCGTCGCCGTGATTTGGGCGGTCTTATCTTTATTGATATGCGTGATCGCGAAGGTGTGGTTCAGGTTGTTATTGATCCTGACATGACTGAGATCTTCGGACTAGCTAACCAATTACGTAACGAGTTTTGTATTCGTCTAACGGGTGAAGTGCGTGAGCGTCCTGAAAGCCAATGCAATAAAGACATGGCAACAGGTGAAGTTGAAATTTATGCAACTGGCCTTGAAATTATCAACCGTTCAGAAGCGTTACCACTTGATTTCAACCAAAAGAACTCAGAAGAGCAACGCCTTAAATACCGTTATTTAGATCTTCGTCGTCCAGAAATGAGCGATCGCATCAAACTTCGCGCTAAAGCATCAAGCTTTGTACGTCGTTTCCTTGATGATAATGCATTCCTTGATATCGAAACACCGGTACTAACAAAAGCAACACCTGAAGGTGCACGTGACTACCTAGTACCAAGTCGTGTTCATAAAGGTAAATTCTACGCACTACCACAATCACCACAGCTATTTAAGCAGCTGTTAATGATGTCTGGTTTTGATCGTTACTACCAAATCGTTAAATGTTTCCGTGATGAAGATTTACGTGCTGACCGTCAGCCTGAATTTACTCAAATCGATATCGAAACATCTTTCATGTCAGCAGATCAAGTGCGTGCGACAACTGAAAAAATGATCACAGATATGTGGAAAGAACTACTAAACGTAGATCTTGGCGCATTCCCTGTAATGACATTTGAAGAAGCAGCACGTCGTTTCGGCTCTGATAAGCCGGATCTACGTAACCCACTAGAGTTAGTTGATGTTGCTGATATTCTTAAAGATGTTGAGTTCCAAGTATTCTCTGCACCAGCAAATGATCCTAAAGGTCGCGTTGCTGTCATTCGTGTACCTGGTGGCGCATCGCTAAGCCGTAAGCAAATTGATGAATACACTAAGTTTGTCGGCATTTACGGTGCGAAAGGCTTAGCATGGATGAAGGTTAACGATCGCGCTGCAGGTATTGAGGGTGTTCAATCTCCAGTGGCTAAGTTCCTAAACGAAGAAGTGGTGGCTAATCTTCTTGAGCGTACTCAAGCTGAATCTGGCGATATCATTCTATTTGGTGCTGATAGCAAGCGTGTTGTAACTGAAGCTATGGGCGCACTTCGTCTGAAACTAGGTGAAGATCTAGAATTAACTGATAAGTCCGCATGGAAACCACTTTGGGTTGTTGATTTCCCAATGTTTGAAGAAAATGAAGATGGTTCATTGTCTGCAATGCACCACCCATTTACTTCACCACTGAACCTAACCCCTGAAGAACTTGCAGCGAACCCTGCAGCTGCGCTATCAAATGCGTATGATATGGTTATCAATGGTTATGAAGTGGGCGGAGGTTCTGTACGTATTCACAACTCAGAAATGCAGTCGACAGTATTTGATATTTTAGGTATCTCAACTGAAGAGCAACGTCTGAAGTTTGGTTTCTTACTTGACGCACTGCAGTTTGGTACACCACCACATGCAGGTCTTGCATTTGGTCTTGACCGTTTGGTAATGCTACTTTGTGGTACTGATAACATTCGTGATGTTATTGCGTTCCCTAAAACAACAGCAGCAGCATGTCTATTGACTGATGCACCAAGCCTAGCAAACCCTGCATCATTAGAAGAGCTTTCTATTGCTGTAAACATTGCAAAGAAAAAAGAACAAGATCAAGAGTAATCTTATGTTGTTAACTGCCACTTAGCTTCAAGCGTTTAAAGGGCAGCTTAAAATAAGCCAATCACCTAATATAGGGATTGGCTTTTTTTATAACTGTTAGATTTAACACTGTTTTGGTAAAAGTCTTTTGTTCGCTTTCATGCTGCATTTAGTTTATGTTTTTTAGAGGATATTAATTAATAGCAGCAGGAGATACCCATGGCTGGTCACAGTAAATTTGCCAATATTAAACACCGCAAGGCCGCGCAAGATGCTAAACGAGGTAAAATTTTCACCAAGCTAATTCGTGAAATTACCGTTGCAGCCAAAGAAGGTGGTGCTGAACCTGAGAATAATCCTCGTCTACGTGCTGCGATTGATAAAGCATTATCAAATAATATGACGCGCGACACCATTAACCGTGCAGCTAGCCGTGGTGCTGGCGGTGAAGGCGACGAAGGTGTTGAAACGGTCATTTATGAAGGTTATGGTCCAGCCGGCACTGCGGTGATGGTTGAGTGTATGACCGATAATCGTAATCGTACTGTATCTGGTGTACGTCATGCTTTTTCTAAAGCTGGTGGTAATTTAGGAACTGATGGCAGTGTAAGTTACCTTTTTGAAAAGAAAGGCGTTATTTCCTACGCAACAGGATTAGATGAAGATGCTGTAATGGAAGTTGCATTAGAATCTGGCGCAGACGACATTGAAACCAATGATGATGGCTCAATTGATGTTTATACCACACCAGCTGACTTTGGTTCTGTAAAAGATGCGTTAGATAATGCAGGCTTTGTTGCTGAAAATGCAGAAGTAACATTAGTTCCGTCAACTAAAGCGGAATTGGACATAACAACAGCACCTAAACTGTTAAGGTTAATTGATGCGTTAGAAGATCTGGATGATGTTCAAGAAGTTTATCATAATGGTGACATGTCAGATGAAGTTGCTGCAGCACTAGAGTAAGTGTTTGCTTCGGAATATAAATGTCAATTATTTTAGGTATTGACCCCGGTTCAAGGATCACGGGTTATGGTGTTATTCGTCAAGTCGGACGTAAACTTGAATATTTAGGTAGTGGGTGTATTCGCACCTCATGTCCAGATATTCCCGGTCGATTAAAACAGATTTATGCAGGGGTTTCTGAGGTTATTACTCAATTTCAACCTGATTGTTTTGCGATTGAACAAGTGTTTATGGGCAAAAATGCCAGCTCTGCGATCAAGCTCGGCCAAGCACGTGGTAGTGCGATTGTTGCTGCTGTGAATGCCGATTTACCGGTCAGTGAATATGCAGCGCGACTAATAAAGCAAGCCGTTGTTGGTAACGGTGGTGCAGATAAAGCTCAAGTGCAACATATGGTGTGCTCAGTACTTAAGCTCGAAGGAAAACCTCAAGCCGATGCTGCTGATGCGTTAGCTATTGCTATTTGTCATGCCCATACACATAAAACCTTAATTGCGATGGCTGGTAAAGCGACCACTGCCCGTCGCGGTCGTTATCGTTAATTGATTTGGTTATCGTGGTTATAAAAAAGCAGCCGTCGCTGCTTTTTTATCGACTTAATTTTATGAGATCACGTATTGGACGTTTTCTCACTTGGTTTAGTAAAGATCACACATAAAGGGCTGGATATTGATCCAGTAGTTTACTATTCTAGTGTCAGTTTACTTCCTATTATAGAGATGATGTTGTGATTGGCCGACTACGCGGAATTGTGATTGAAAAACAGCCACCAGAAGTACTATTAGAAGTGGGCGGCATTGGCTATGAAGTACAAATGCCAATGAGTTGTTTCTATGAGTTACCAGATATTGGTCAAGAAGCGATTATTTTTACTCACTTTGTGGTGCGTGAAGATGCACAATTATTGTATGGCTTTAATAAAAAAAGTGAGCGTGAATTATTCCGCGAAGTGATTAAAGCCAATGGTGTCGGACCTAAATTAGGACTCGCGATTTTATCGGCAATGACAGCAAGTCAATTTGTGCGCAGTGTCGAATTAGAAGATGTTACTACACTGGTTAAAATTCCAGGCGTGGGTAAGAAAACCGCTGAACGATTAGTGGTTGAGATGAAAGATCGTCTGAAGGGGTGGGGCGAAGGCGATTTATTTACTGCGGCACTCGACACCGCAGCGTCTAATGCTGAAATTCAACATCCAGCAGCGCAAGCACGTGCTGAAGATGAAGCCGTTAGTGCGTTAGTGGCGTTAGGTTATAAACCACAAATCGCAGCCAAAGTTGTAGCACAAGTCTCTCAACCTGACATGACTAGTGAAGCGATTATTCGTGATGCACTTCGTTCAATGGTGTAATTACACATCCTCTAATAGGTATTTATTATGATTGAAGCCGATAGACTGGTTTCCAGTAATTTCGAAACACCACGCGAAGATGATATTATTGATCGTGCTATTCGTCCGAAATTACTCAGTGATTATCAAGGTCAAGATCACGTTCGTGATCAAATGGAAATCTTTATTCAAGCGGCGAGACGTCGTAACGAAGCGCTCGATCATCTATTGATTTTTGGTCCTCCAGGTTTAGGTAAAACAACGCTAGCGAATATTGTCGCTAATGAAATGGGAGTGAGTATTCGCACCACTTCTGGCCCTGTACTTGAAAAAGCGGGTGATTTAGCTGCATTATTGACTAACCTTGAAGAGAACGATGTATTATTTATTGATGAAATACACCGTTTAAGCCCGCAAGTAGAAGAAATTCTTTATCCAGCAATGGAGGATTATCAATTAGATATCATGATTGGTGAAGGGCCTGCCGCACGCTCGATTAAAATTGATTTGCCACCATTTACCTTAATTGGTGCAACAACACGTGCGGGATCGTTAACATCGCCATTGCGCGATCGTTTTGGTATTACTCAACGGTTAGAGTATTACAAGGTCGACGATCTTAAAGATATTGTATCGCGCAGTGCTAGCTATCTTGGTTTATCACTTGAAGAGGGTGGCGCAATGGAAATGGCAATGCGTGCTCGCGGAACGCCACGTATTGCAAATCGACTATTGCGTCGCGTACGTGATTACGCTGAAGTAAAAAGTGATGGCCATATTTGTCCTAATGTTGCCAGTAAAGCCCTCGATATGCTCGACGTAGATAGCAGCGGTTTTGATTATATGGACCGTAAACTATTAATGGCAATTATTGATAAATTTATGGGTGGACCTGTTGGTTTAGATAACCTTGCAGCGGCAATTGGTGAAGAAAAAGATACCATTGAAGATGTGCTTGAGCCTTATTTAATTCAGCAAGGTTTTTTACAACGAACGCCACGGGGACGTATTGCTACCCAGCGTGCTTATTTACATTTTGGGCTTGATATACCTAAAACAAAATAAGACTAAATAAGATATAACCATCAAAAACGAGATTATTATAATCTCGTTTTTTTATATATCGACATTATCAGAATGGAACAACAAATATAATTATCACTAAATAACGTTAATTAAAATAACAATGATTACCATTTAATAACATTTACTATTGGGTATTAATTATAATAATCGTAGTAGTGTTATTTTATCGTTAGCTGATCGTCGTATTATTGTGCAGTTGGTGGCTGATTATAGTGATAGATTGGCATTAAAATAGAATATTTTTCTATTATGAAGTCATTCTTAAATTTAAACATACTCTTCATTATTAAAATCTATTTAATACAAAATGATCACTCAGGTCTGTTTTGACTAAAAAGTCATAGAAAACAAGGCGGGTTTATTGTAATAGCATGTAATAAAATGGATTTTTATTCTTTGATGTTATTTTTAATAAAAAATACAGAATAACTATGGTGTTTTTGAATTCTTTTTAGCGATAAATTAATGGGGTGAGAGGATATTATAGTGCATTGTTTATTAATGATTTTTTTGTGATTTTTACGCCATGCTAACATTGTTGAAATGATGCAACTTATGATCAAATGAAAATGGATTGTGTTGTGATGTGTCAATTCATTAAGCCTGGGTTAAAAATAGAATTAACATAAATTTTCATTGAGCAGTCAGAAACTTAGTATTTATTGATGTAGATCAAGTTGAGCGCGTTGGGTGTCTTCATGCGGTGTTTTATTTGATAAATATCAAAGCAAAACTATTAATAAATACTTTGAAGATTATTGCTGATATCTGTAATATTAGGCTTGACTTTATTAGCTGTAGAATAACAGTAAAACAATATTTTTGGTACAAAACTGCAACAATAGAATGGACGCCATTATCAACATGATAAATGCGATCAGGAAGATCACCAATATTGCGGTTTGTTATCTACGATTGGCTAAACCCAATAATCGGTACACTGTGTAGTACTGCACCAGTCAGCCTGGTGAAAAAAGGAGTTATCAATGTTAACTGATGTCGTCGAACTATCGCGGTTACAGTTCGCTTTAACAGCTATGTATCACTTTTTGTTCGTTCCATTGACTCTAGGTATGGCTTTCTTATTAGCCATTATGGAGTCGGTTTATGTAATGACCGGCAAGCAAATCTACAAGGACATGACAAAGTTCTGGGGTAAGCTTTTCGCGATTAACTTTGCGTTAGGTGTGGCTACTGGCCTATCTATGGAATTCCAGTTTGGTACAAACTGGGCTTATTATTCTCACTACGTTGGTGATATTTTCGGTGCGCCGTTAGCAATCGAAGCACTGATGGCGTTTTTCCTCGAATCCACTTTAGTCGGTATGTTCTTTTTTGGCTGGGATCGTCTATCAAAACGTCAACACCTTGTCGTGACATGGTTAGTAGCGTTAGGTTCTAACTTCTCAGCGTTATGGATTCTTATTGCCAATGGCTGGATGCAAAACCCTGTAGGCGCGGATTTCAACTTTGAAACCATGCGTATGGAAATGGTGAGCTTTGCGGACGTTGTATTTAACCCTGTTGCTCAGGTTAAATTCGTTCACACTGTTGCATCAGGTTATGTATGTGGTGCGATGTTTATCCTTGGTGTAAGTTCTTACTACTTACTAAAAGGACGTGATATTGCTTTTGCACGTCGTTCATTCGCGATTGCAGCTGCATTTGGTTTAGCATCAATTGTTTCAGTAATGATCCTTGGTGATGAATCTGGTTATGAATTAGGTGATGTTCAAAAAACCAAGTTAGCGGCGATTGAAGCTGAATGGCATACTGAACCTGCACCTGCAGCATTCACAGCATTTGGTTTCCCTAACCAAGAAACAATGGAAACAGATTACGCGATTAAGATTCCATATCTAATGGGTATCATTGCAACACGTTCACTTGATACTCAAGTAACGGGTATTCGTGATCTGAAGAAACAACATGAAGTGCGTATTCGCAACGGTATGGTTGCTTACGGGTTACTTGAGAAACTGCGCGCAGGTGATAAGACACCAGCTAACATTGCCGCATTTGATGAAGTAAAAGGCGATTTAGGTTACGGTCTATTATTGAAGCCTTACACTGATAAAGTTGTTGATGCAACACCAGAACAAATTCAACAAGCTGTTGATGACTCCATTCCTCGTGTATGGCCACTGTTCTTTAGCTTCCGTATCATGGTTGGTGCTGGTTTCCTAATGTTTGCCATTATTGGTGCTGCATTTGTGCAATCTTGCCGTCATAAAATTACGGGTAACAAATGGGTGCTTAAAGCTGCACTGTTTGGTATTCCATTACCTTGGATTGCAATTGAAGCTGGTTGGTTCGTGGCTGAATATGGCCGTCAACCGTGGGCTGTTGGTGAAATTCTACCAGTACATATGGCGGCCTCTAGCCTTGAACCATCACAATTATGGTTCTCGCTAGCTGCAATTATTGGACTTTACACGCTGTTTTTGATTGCCGAAGTGTACCTAATGCTTAAGTTTGCGCGTTTAGGTCCAAGTAGCTTGAAGACAGGTCGTTATCACTTTGAACAAAAAGATACGGCACAAGATGTGGTTTCACGTCAGGTTGAAGTGTAAGCAGGGAGAAACAGAATAATGTTTGATTATGAAAGCTTGCGAGTCATCTGGTGGGTGTTAATTGGTGTATTGTGCATCGGTTTTGCAATCACAGATGGTTTTGATATGGGCGTTGGTATGCTGTCACCAATCATTGGTAAGACAGATAACGAGCGTCGAGTAATGATTAACTCAATTGCACCGCACTGGGATGGTAACCAAGTTTGGTTGATCACCGCGGGTGGTGCATTATTTGCCGCATGGCCATTAGTTTACGCAACAGTATTCTCTGGTTTTTATGTTGCAATGATCATCACGTTAGCGTCGCTATGGTTACGTCCATTAGGTTTCGATTACCGCTCTAAGTTAACAGATACAAAATGGCGTGATTTGTGGGATAAAGCGATTTTTGTTGGTAGCTTTATACCACCTGTAATTTTTGGTGTTGCTTTTGGTAACCTGATGCAAGGCGTACCATTTGAAGTAAACGAATTTATGATCACTAGCTACAAAGGTTCATTCTTTGGCTTACTGAATCCGTTTGCTCTATTGTGTGGTGTTGTGAGTTTATTGATGATCATCACTCAAGGTGCAGCATTCCTACAATTGAAAACAACCGACGCGATTCATGCACGTGCACGTAATGTTGCTGTTATTTCTTCATTATTAATGGTTGTGGTGTTTATTATTGCGGGTTTTGTTGCTCAAGGTATTAATGGCTATGTGATGACATCGGCAGTATTAGCGAATGCGGCGTCAGATCCATTAACCAAAGAAGTGGTTCGTCAAGTAGGCGCGTTGTTTATTAATTATAACAACTACCCTGTATTGTGGATTGCACCAATTCTAGCAGTGGCAATGCCAATTCTGACCGCATTGTGTTCACGTGCTGATCGTGGCGGTTTTGCGTTCTTGTTCTCAAGCTTAACTGTTGTTGGTGTGGTATTAACGTTTGGTTTTGCAACATTCCCATTCATTATGCCATCAAGCTTAGATCCAAATGTGAGTTTGACTCTTTGGGATTCAACGTCATCTGAATACACATTACATATTATGACTCTTGTTGCATTTGTAATGGTGCCGGTAATCTTGGCGTACACCGCATGGTGTTACTACAAAATGTTTGGTCGTCTTGATACTAAATATATCGAAGACAACAAGACATCACTGTACTAAGGAGTAGATGAACTATGTGGTATTTCGCTTGGATTTTAGGTGTTCTTCTGGCTTGTTCTTTCGGTATTGTCAACGCATTATGGCTTGAGACAACTGAAAATATGGATAAAGACAGTGAGTAATATAGATCGTGCGGTTAAGCTAATTCATGCACCTTTGAGTGTTCTGCCGCTTAAATTATTAGCAATAGTAATGGCGCTGACTGTTACTGGGTTATTAATGTGGGAGCCTCGACAATTTGCTGAAGATATTGGTGGATTTAGTGCTGGATTAGCGCCGCTGATGATTTGGGCAACCTGTAGCGCGATGGTGTTTGGTATGGGTTTTGTTCCTCGTCGGTGGTATTTTCAGGTGTTCTTTACACCTTATATCGCACTGCCTGTATTATTATACATTCTTGGATTACGCTTTTTATAATTGCTAATCTCTAGAACCTAAAAAGCCTGTTGCCGTAATGGAACAGGCTTTTTTTGTATGTAAAGTGTAACCAAATTTAACATGTTGTTTTTTATGCATGATAACTGAACAGAATTGTGATTTGATTGTCAGAACCTACTGACAAATTTCATTTTTTGGTTAAATGCACGACCTAGGGTGTTTTGGCGGTAACCATCATTCAGTGAGTTAGGGTATAGTAGTGCATTGAGCGCGATTAATGACGCTGTGTAGGTATGACGGGTATGGGTATCCAATGAAAGAACAAGATATTTTTAAATGGCCAATTACCATTTATTATGAAGATACTGATGTCGGTGGCGTGGTATACCACGCTAATTACTTAAAGTTTTTTGAGCGAGCACGCACAGAGTTACTGCGTTATATAGGCTTAAGTCAGCAACAATTATTTGCTGATAATATGAGTTTTGTTGTACGTAGTATGAATATTGATTTTATTCGTGGTGCAAAGTTAGATGACCAGCTTGTTGTTAATACAACTATTCAAAATGTACGTCGCGCATCAATAGAATTTAATCAAGAACTTGTTAATGACGACAATGTGGTATTTTGCCGCGCGATTGTGAAAATTGCCTGTATTAATCCAACCATCATGAAACCAATAGCTTTACCTGTACAATTAAAGCCGGAGATACATTAAGTGAACTCAGAATTAACCATTTTAGACCTTTTTTTGCAAGCAAGTTTGTTGGTAAAACTGGTTATGCTTATTTTGCTTGGAATGTCGATTGCTTCTTGGGCAATGATAATTAAACGCTCGCAAGTACTAAATAGTGCAGAACAGAATGCTGCTCAATTTGAAGATCGTTTTTGGTCTGGTATTGATTTGTCGCAGTTATATCAAGAAGTTCAACAGCGTAAAGATGAATTGACGGGTTCTGAACGTATTTTTTACTCTGGCTTTAAAGAATTTGCACGTTTACACCATAGTAATGGTCGAGTACCTGAAGCGGTAATGGAAGGTACAGGGCGCGCAATGCGAGTCTCTTTGTCAAAAGAAGTTGATGAACTAGAAACTAATTTACCTTTCCTTGCTACTGTTGGTTCAATCAGTCCTTATATTGGTCTTTTTGGTACAGTGTGGGGCATTATGACGGCATTTATTGCTCTTGGTGCAGTAAAACAAGCGACATTAGCGATGGTTGCACCAGGTATTGCAGAAGCGTTGGTGGCAACGGCAATGGGTCTTTTTGCTGCGATCCCTGCAGTAATGTTTTATAACCGTCTTACTAATAAAGTGACTAAACTTGAACATACTTATGTAACGTTTATGGAAGAGTTTTCAAGTATTTTACACCGTCAGGCATTTGCAGCGAATCAGGAGTAATAAGCAATGGCTTATCAACCGAAGAAACGCAAAATGACGGCTGAAATTAATGTTGTCCCTTACATTGACGTTATGCTGGTATTACTGATTATTTTTATGGTGACGGCGCCGTTTGTAAACCAAGGGGTCGATGTTGATTTACCTAAAACGCAAACGGCTGAAACTGTCGCACAATTAAATAAAGATAGTGATACTCCACCAATCATTGTCGAAGTAGATAAAGACGGCAATTTAGGGGTGAGTATTGATAATGCTGACATGGTACATGGGTTAAGCCTTGATGAACTCATTGGTCGAGTCAAAGCTGAACTTGCGAGTGATCCAAAAACCTTGGTTATGGTTGGTGGAGATGGACGCACACCTTACGCGAATATTGTCGAAACCTTAGATGCACTGAGTCATGCTGGGGTTGGATCTGTTGGTTTGATGACCGATCCGCTAGATAAACCCGGAAATTGAGGCATGAAGAAAAGTAATTATTCGAAGTCTGTCATTATATCGGTGTCGATTCACGCGCTATTTATTGGGTTGTTATTATGGGGGGCTGACTTTACCTTTGATCATAAACAATCGGTTGGAAATACCATTCAAGCAACAATGGTTGATCCTGCGATGTTAAATCAACAAGCTCAGCAAATTCGTCAGCAACGCCAAGCAGCTAAAGATGCTGAGCAAGCACGTCAAAATCGCCTTGAACAACAAACAGCAGCGCTTGAAAAACAACGTAAAGCAGAAGCAGAGCGATTACGACAATTACAAACTGATAAATTAAATGCTGAAAAGGCAGCCCGTGAAGCTGAAAAACAACGTCAAGTGCAGCAACAACAAGCAGCAGAAGCTAAAGTAAAAGCAGAAGCGAAGGCTAAAGCAGAAGCGAAGGCTAAAGCAGAAGCGAAGGCCAAAGCAGAAGCGAAGGCCAAAGCAGAAGCGAAGGCCAAAGCAGAAGCGAAGGCCAAAGCAGAAGCGAAGGCCAAAGCAGAAGCGAAGGCTAAAGCAGAAGCGAAGGCTAAAGCAGAAGCGAAGGCTAAAGCAGAAGCGAAGGCCAAAGCAGAAGCGAAGGCTAAAGCAGAAGCGAAGGCCAAAGCAGAAGCGAAGGCCAAAGCAGAAGCGAAGGCCAAAGCAGAAGCGAAGGCTAAAGCAGAAGCGAAGGCTAAAGCAGAAGCGAAGGCTAAAGCAGAGGCGAAGGCCAAAGCAGAAGCGAAGGCCAAAGCTAAAGCAGAAGCTCAAGCTAAACAAGATGCCGCACTAAATGATATGTTTTCGGGACTAGAGGCTGAGAATGAACAGCGTGGCGGCGCTAAAGGTAAACATATTGCAGATGAAGTTGCTCGTTATGGCACGATATATAAGCAAATGATTCAACAAAATTTATTAGTTGATCAAAGCTTTAAAGGACAAAAATGTCAGTTAACACTGCGTTTATCTGCTAATGGTTTAGTGTTGAATGTGTCGCAACTAGCAGGAAATGACACGCTTTGTCGAGCTGCGAAATCAGCTGTGCTACAAGTAAGTGAATTTCCGATGCCAGATAACCCCGATGTGGTTAAGCAATTACGGGTTATTAACTTAACAGTTAGTCCATAGATTGTTAGTTGAACGTGTTAAATACTGATTTAATTTTTTGCCGTAACAGTAGTTACGGTTTTCGTAACCATAAGGAGCGATTGATGAAACGTTGGATGATAGGTGTATTTTTTGCCTTACTAAGCGTTAGCCAATTTGCACATGCTGCACTTGATTTAGTCATCACTGACGGTGTTGATTCCGCCCGCCCTATAGGAATAGTACCTTTTGAGTGGCAAGGTCAAAATAAATTACCTACCGATATTTCAGCAGTCATAGCGTCTGATTTACAACGTAGCGGTAAATTTAGTCCAATAGCAAATAATAAATTACCACAACGTCCTTATAATGAGAGCCAAATTAATTATAGTGCGTGGACTAAGTTAGGGGTTGATGCTGTTGTAACTGGCAGTATTACTCAAGATAAAGACGGCAACTATGTTATTGATTATCAATTGGTTGACGTTGTTAAAGGTAAGTTGAATAGTGATTCTCAGGGGGCTGCAAGTGATTACTTACTGTTAAATAATCGTGCTGTAGTTAAACCAAATCGTATGCGTCAGTATGCACATAGAATCTCTGATATGATTTACCAAAAATTAACCGGAGAGCGTGGCGCATTTTTAACACGTATTGCTTATGTTGATGATAATCAAGGTTCTCAATTCCCATACCAGCTGCGTGTTGCTGATTATGACGGTTATAATGAACGTGTTGTTTTAAAATCGAAGCAACCGCTAATGTCACCCGCTTGGTCTCCTGATGGCAGTAAGTTAGCTTATGTTAGTTTTGAAAATGGTAAGGCTGAAATTTTCATTCTGAACATCTATAAAGGTACCCGTGAACTGGTGGCGAATTACCCTCGTCATAATGGCTCTCCACAATTTTCACCCGATGGTACAAAGCTAGCGATGGTATTATCAAAAACGGGTAGCTTACAGATCTATATTAAAGATCTACGTACCAAAGAGCTTCGTCAAGTGACTCACGGTCGCGCTAATAATACTGAAGAAGTTTGGACGCCAGATGGAAAATCAATGTATTTCACTTCAGATCGTGGTGGTCGTCCACAAATATACCATCTTGATTTAGCTACTGGTGATACTCAACGTGTAACATGGCAAGGTAGTCAAAATATGGGGGCACAAATTACCCCTGATGGCCGTTTTTTAGTGATGGTCAATCGTTCAGATAGTGGCTATAACATTGCTAAACAAGATATAAAAAGCGGTGCGGTTCAGATTTTAACGAAAGCAAAATTAGCTGAATCACCAAGTATTGCGCCTAACGGTAGCATGATTATTTATAGTTCAGCCCAAAATAATGGCTATGAATTGTCGTTGGTATCTATTGATGGTCGATTCCAGGCTCGTTTACCGTCAACAAGTAAGCGTGTACGTGCGCCTGCTTGGGGTCCATTCCTATAATAGGATTATAGAACAATAACATACTCAAATAATGAGTATTACTGAATGATAAAGGATAAAAATAGATGCAATTTAACCGAATTTTAAAAGGCTTAGCGATTGCGTTACCAATGATGACATTGGCTGCGTGTAGTTCAACAGATAGTACTGGTAGCTCTGCAGGATCTCAAAATCAAAATGGTGGTATTGGCGGCACAGGCGCTGGCCAAACAACGATCTCTACACCTGTTGATCAAAGTAGTGCCATGACTGAGCAGCAATTGCATGAGCAGCAAATGCAAAAGCTACGTCAACAACAACAAACAGTATTCTTTAAATTTGATAACTCTGAAATTCAGCCTGAATACCAACAAATGCTAGAAGCGCACGCAGAATATCTACGTAACAATCCTAATGTTAAGGTTGTTGTTCAAGGACATGCTGATGAACGCGGCACACCAGAATATAACATCGCTCTTGGTGAGCGTCGTGCTACAGCGGTATCTCAGTATTTACAAGCATTAGGTGTACCTGCTAACCAAATGTCTATCGTAAGTTACGGTGAAGAGAAACCACTTCTATTTGGACATACTGATGCGGACTACGCGAAAAATCGTCGCGCAGTGATTGTATACTAATTAAAGTGTAGGTTGATAATTATGAGCAGTAACAAAGTAATGCGTCAATTTGCATTAGTGTTGCTGGTTGGTGCGGCGATCCAGGTGGTCGCCGCTCCTGCTTCAGCTGCTAATTTACAAACGTTAGAGCGTATGCTTGAAGCACAAGGGCAATCGCAATTACAGGTTCAACGTCAATTAGATCAAATGTCGACAGATCTTGATAATATTCGTGGCAAAGTAGAACGTAATAGCTACGATATTAAGCAAATGAAAGAACGTCAGCGTCAGTTATATAACGATGTGGATCAATTAAGCCGTCAACCTGTAAAAGCGGCTCCTGCTGTGAAAGAAGCCACTAAAGCCCCGGTAGAAGCATACTCTAAAAACATGAGTGAGAATGATGCTTATCAAAACGCCGTTAATTTGATTTTGAAAAAGAAAGATTATCAAGGAGCAACGAAAGCTTTCCAATCTTTCTTAACCACTTATCCTGACTCGGTTTATAAGCCTAATGCGAGCTATTGGTTAGGACAACTTCATTTTGCGCAAAATGATTTAGCACAAGCAGCACAGAATTTTGGTGTTGTTGCAAGCATTAAGGACTCAAGTAAGCGTGCCGATGCTTTATTAAAATTAGGTGTTATTGCTGAGCGTGGTAATGATACTGTTAAAGCAATGTCCTATTATACTGAAGTTGTTAAAGATTACCCTAGCTCCACTAGCGCCAAACAAGCGCAGTCTGCGTTAGCTAATCTATCGAAGCACTAAGGTTATTATTGCTTAAGAAAAAACCTGCGATTATGCAGGTTTTTTTATGTTATGTATTTTGGCATTGTTAATTGAAACTTATTGATTCAGCTTACACATTTATTAATAATTAACTATTGTGTGCGTAAATTATTTTTTTGATATGATGCGTTTTTGTTAGTTGAGGTGAGTAATAGTACAACTTTATTTAACCTTAATACTATGGACAGTTGGAGTTATTATGCTTAATAAAAAAAACATATTATGGTACTCGTTCATCTCTGTATCGGGATGGTTATTTGCTGCTTATTTAATGTTTATGCATTTGGATAGTGATCGTGATTTCATTAACGATAAAATCACAGTGAATGCTTATAATATTGTTTCTCAATCTCTACAAGATAAAAAATCCGATCAAGAAATTATCGAACAAATACAGTTTTGGTTTAAAAATGGTTGGACAGCTCAAACTGGATCTGTCACTACGATCTGTAATAATGATCGCCAAAAATTCAAAAAAATACTATCAGATTCCGCAATTGTGACGATTTGTCGTTTGCATATATAGCATTGGGAATCATTACTATGAATAAATTAACATCTGTATTGTTGCTTTTATTAGCATTTTCGGGCTGGATCACTAGTGCTATTTTTATCTATCAATCAAAAAGCAATGACGATTATGTTGTTAAAATGTTAGGTGAAAATGCGTTTAATATTATAGAACAATCATTAAACAAGAGTCACTCTGAAGCTGAGGTTCTTACTCAAATTCAGCAATGGAAAAATGATGGTTGGACAGCACAAACGGGTTCTATCGCAACACTATGTCAATATGACAGACAACGGTTTAAACAATGGGTAACAGCTAAAAATTTAGAGCAAATATGTGACTAAACTCAGTAGGACCGTAAGATGAATGTATCTATATTTTTAATGACTATTTTTTTTAGTGCGGTGAGTGTTGGCGCTTATATTTATCTATTGACGTTAATGTTAGAAAGAGAACAACAGCTATATTTTGATGATAAAACCAAAACACTTTTTTGCGACGGTAAAAAGGTTATCTCAGTGCGTGATGGTAGTGGTAACTATCGATTCATAAAATATATATTTCAACACCCAGATAGAGTTATCTCCGTTACTGACCTTGAGACGTATGTTTTTTTTGGTCAAAATATAAATATTGTTAAAGTCTTGAGTAATACCCATTTACCCAAAGAGATCATCAATACCTTTTTTGTCGTTAATAAAGATAGTCTAATCTTTAAAAATAAAGCCTTTCTCAAATGAGAAAGGCTTTCGGCTTAAATTATAATTATTTACCGTAAAGACTAGTTTCGATGAAAGTTATAGACATCCATCAATGTCTCACCTCTTCTACAGGTAGTTAACTCATTGCTTTAAAAGCGATAAAGTATTATTTAATAAAAAAAGCCTTAAAACTGTGACAGAAATCAATAAATTTTTTTCTGAGATATTCTCAGAGAATGTCTAAAATAAAAATTAAATAAATTCACTTTTATATAGACCGATACAGCATGGTGTATGTCTTGATGGTATATTTGGTGTTTTGTTACTATTAAGTGCCGATTTGTTTGTTAAAGGTGAATTTTTGAAATTCACGGGTATAATGACTTAATATGTAAGGAATGCTGACGAGCAAATGAATAATGAATATTGCATTTGATCCATCGGAAATGATCTACCCATTTCCGCCAAAACCTGCTGTCTTATCGGATAATGAAAAGCAAGTTTATATTAATCAAATTAAGCAATTGCTACAGGATAACAATGCTGTATTAATTGCTCACTATTACACGGATCCTGAAATTCAGGCTCTCGCGGAAGCGACTGGCGGGTTTGTTGGTGATTCACTTGAAATGGCACGGTTTGGTAACCAACACTCAGCAACAACCTTAATTGTGTGTGGCGTACGCTTTATGGGTGAGTCTGCTAAAATATTGACGCCTGAAAAAAAGGTGTTAATGCCAACATTAGAAGCAGAATGTTCACTTGATCTGGGGTGTCCAGAGGATGCATTTACGGCATTTTGTGATCAACATCCTGAGCATACCGTGGTTGTTTATGCTAATACCTCTGCTGCTGTAAAAGCGCGTGCAGATTGGGTAGTTACATCAAGTATTGCCCTAGAAATTATTGACCATCTTGATAGTGAAGGCTGTAAAATCATTTGGGGCCCAGATCGCCATCTTGGTGGTTATATTCAAAAACAGACTGGCGCTGAGATGCTATTGTGGCAGGGTGAATGTATTGTGCATGATGAGTTTTCAGCACAAGCATTAAAACAAATGAAGCATCTTCATCCTGATGCCGCTATTTTAGTCCACCCAGAATCACCTGCAAGTGTGGTTGCTTTGGCTGATGCTGTAGGTTCTACCAGCCAATTAATTAAAGCCGCAACGACGCTACCTCAACAAAAATTAATTGTGGCAACAGATAAAGGCATTTTCTTTAAAATGCAGCAAATGGTGCCAGATAAAGAATTAATAGAGGCACCAACAGCAGGAGCAGGTGCGACTTGCCGTAGTTGTGCACATTGCCCGTGGATGGCAATGAATGGTTTAAAAGCAATTTATACTGCTTTAGCTGAAGCTGGTGAGCTGCATGAGATTTTTGTTGATGAAGCGGTACGGGTGAAATCACTTATTCCACTAAATCGTATGTTAGATTTTGCTGCAGAATTACAATTAAAAGTTAAAGGTAATGCGTAAGTAACTCATCACTTACTAAAATAAAAGGCGGTGCGATCTGATACTAATCGTAGTAAACAGAATCGATTCGCCTTTTTTATTTTTACTGCTGCTGAAACTCAATAATTATTGAGCAGCAACAAGCTGTGCACCACGTTGAGTTAAGCCACATAGCATTACTGGGATTGCATTAAAGATTTCTTCAAACTGTGCCAAAGCATCAGCATTTTGTTCTTTAAGTGCTTCTAATGCTGTTTCAGGATCAAATAACAAGCTAAAAGAAAGTAATACTCCACCAAGTAGCGCATTATCTTCACTTTCTGGTGGCATAATTGTTTCCCAATCATCGCGTGCTAATTGCCAACCTTGAAGCATACCTTCGCAGAAGTTACTGGTAACATCGGTAACAATTTGGCTATCGTCTAAAGCACATCCTTCAGGCCATTGCCAAGTACTTTCAAATAAAGCAGCACGCGCTTCGTTCCAAATTTCAATGATTGCTTTGGCATAATTTTCTAAATCATCGTGGTTTTCAAAAGGAGATGATTCTTCACCGCCCCACATAAATGCTAACCATTCAGTTGGATCAATAAGATGCGGTGCTGCAGCCATAGCAGTAACAAAGCCGCGAGTTTGTGATTCAGGTAGCAATTGATCTGCTAGTTGAGAGTTTTGCAAAATAGTACTTAGTTGTGAAGGCATAAAACAATCTCAGCGTAATTATGGTTAAATGTTCAGATGCATTAACTATACATGCACCACTGAACTTTATACCACTATTGTAACAGTCTCTTGGTAACAACCTAGTGATGAGCCGATATATTTACTATCTAGGGTCAAAAAAGATCAATAAAGTAGGGTTGTTAGGATTAAATTGTTTATTTTTGATTTTAATTAAAACATCCGTCTGTCACTACTAACATAATTCTTGAGTCTCTGATGTTTTTAAGTGCTAAAACAGCTTCAGAGGGCTCATAATTTTACTTCATGTTAAGGTCAAACAATGTATAGCGAACAATTTATGATGTTATTAGCTGTCTTTGAACGTGCAGCCTTAATGCTAATGACATTATTTCTATTAACGCGTACTCAATTGTTTCAATCTATCGTTAAGAAAACTCATCGGCGACCGGTTGAAACGGCGATGATTTCAGCATTATTTATATTATTTGCTGTATTTAGTACTTATACCGGTTTAAATGTAGATGGTTCGTTGGTTAACGTCCGTATTATAGCAGTGTTATCTGGTGGCATTATTTTTGGCCCGTGGATTGGTATTCCAGCAGGCATTATTGCAGGTATTCACCGTTATTTAATTGATATTGATGGTCCAACATCTGTCGCTTGTTTGATAACCAGTATTTTTGCTGGGTTATTAGCAACATGGATCCATTGTAAATGTACTAAAAACAATTATGCGCAATTGGGCATTTTAGCAGGAATGTGCTGCGAAATGCTGACAATGATATTAATTGTGATGTTATCTGATAATAAAGCTCAAGCTTACAATATTGTTTCACATATTAGTTTTCCAATGATTGTTGGCACATTATCTATCGGGTTAATTATTAAATTAGTTCAAGATCTTGATGAAGAAAAAGATCTTATAGCGGCGCAACAAGCGAAATTGGCCCTTGATATTGCTAATAAAACGTTGCCTTATTTTCGAATGAACAATCGTCATGCGTTGCAGAAAGTTTGCAGTATTATTCGGTTTTATACTGAAGCTGATGCTGTAGCGATAACTAACACTCAGGATGTACGTGCTTATGTTGGTCGTGGTGAAGAAAAATTTTTAGATGCTCACCATAAAATCAGTCAAATGACGCGTCAAGCGGTTGAAAGTGGTGAACAGATCATCAGTAATAATCTCAATGTGCATCACTTTCACTCATTATTGATTATTCCATTATGGGAAAATGGTGAGGTTAGCGGTACTCTTAAAATATTCTATTGTCAGCCCGATCATATACGAATGTCATTGCGTGAAATGGCTATTGGGTTATCACAAATTATATCAACTCAAATGGAAGTATCGCGGATTGAGCAGCTAAAGCAAATGGCCTCAAAAGCTGAATTTTCAGCATTACAAAGTAAAATAAATCCGCATTTTTTATTTAATGCACTTAATGCTATTTCTACTTTAATTCGTATTCGCCCTGATGACGCGCGGCAGTTAATTGCAAATTTAGCCGATTTCTTACGTTATAATTTAGAACACGATGTAGAGTTAATTGATATTCAAGAAGAAATTCAACAAGTACGTGATTATGTGGCCATTGAGCAAGCGCGTTTTGGACCTAAACTTGAGGTCGAGTTTGATATTGATGATGTCCATCCTCGTGTGCCATGTTTATTGATTCAGCCTTTAGTTGAAAATGCGATTTTACATGGTATTCAACCCTCGCGAGTGAACGGTAAGGTATTAATTTCTGTTAAAAAAGCTACGGATAATGTTGTAATTACAATTACCGATACTGGCGTGGGTATCAATCAACATACGATTGATAAATTATATCAAGGCAAAATAGGCTCTCATCATATTGGGCTTAATAATGTCCATCAACGATTATTATTATTGTTTGGTGATGGTTTGCATATTCGGCGTTTAAAGCAAGGGACGACCATGCAATTTTTTGTAAAATAACAGGACTTGTACCATGAGACTCAACGCTTTGATTGTAGAAGATGAGTATTTAGCGCGCGAAGAATTAACCTATTTAATTGAAAAACATAGCAAGATTAATATTGTCGCTGCGTTTGATGACGGGTTAGATGCGTTTAAGTTTTTGCAATCTAACCAGGTTGATATTGTATTTTTAGATATTAATATTCCCTCAATCGATGGTATGTTGTTAGCACGTAATATTGCTCAGTTTTTACATAAGCCAAAAATTGTATTTACGACCGCATATAAAGAATACGCTGTCGATGCATTTGAATTAGAAGCTGTGGACTATCTATTAAAGCCGCTTAATGAGCAGCGAGTCATCGGGCTATTAACTAAACTACAGCAGCATGTTCAACCGCAACAACCGACAGCCAATATACGCAACAATACTATTAATCTACTTCATAACAATCGTATTCATGTTACTGCAATCAGTGATATTTGTTGTGCAATTGCCAATGAAAAAGTCACCGATGTTTATACAGCGGAAGGGCGTTTTGTGGCACAAATGACGATGAGTGAATTAATGTTGCGCTTACCTAGTAGCGACTTTTTTCGTTGTCATCGTTCCTACTGTATTAATATCAATGATGTTAAAGAGATCATTCCATGGGTTAATAGTACCTATATGATAAAGCTTGCCCATCTTGAGCAGCATATCCCTGTCAGTCGAAGTAACTTAAAAGCGTTTCGTTGTTTAATGAAGTTGTAGAAAGCAGTGATATGATTAGCGGCTAAATGCATTTCATGCCGCTATATTGCATTCTATTCCTCATACACTACCGCTGATTTTATTGTTTTCTTATCCTCTTGTTATATGTGGTTATTACCGTATTTTGATGGGCAGCAGCAAGGTGATTCATCGCATTACCTTGAATATTTTCATCGTAAGAGGGCATAACCATGACCAACCAACTTAGCCATCGTAGTCGTTATTGGACCTTACTCGGCACCATCATTACTCAGTTTGCTTTAGGTTCTGTTTATACTTGGAGTTTATTTAATGCTCAGCTGGCGGGTAAGTTATCAGAGCCTGTGAGTCGCGTTGCTTTTTCTTTTGGAATAATGAGCTTAGCCCTCGCTGTTGCATCATCAATGGCTGGTAAAATGCAAGAACGGTTTGGGGTTAGGAAGGTGACTCTTGGTGCTGGCATTTTATTGGGTACAAGTTTAGTACTAACTGCGCATGCTACTAATATTTGGCTGTTATATATTTTTGCAGGTTTGTTAATTGGCTTTGCGGATGGTACTGGCTATTTAATGACGTTGTCTAACTGTGTCAAATTTTTTCCAGAGCGTAAAGGTGTCATTTCGGCCTGTGCGATAGGTGCTTATGGTCTAGGTAGTTTAGGATTTAAATTTATTAATATGTACTTCCTTGAGCATAATGGTCTCGAGAGTACCTTTGATTACTGGGGCATCATAGCAATGGTGATGGTTGTTATCGGTGGCTTAATGATGAAAGATGCACCGAAACAACAGGTCTCTGCCACAGAATCTGCTGCTGATGTGCGTGATTTCAGCCTTTCACAATCAATGAAATGCCCTCAATTTTGGATGCTAGCATTGGTATTCTTAACCGTTTGTATGAGTGGTTTATATGTTATTGGTGTTGCCAAAGATATCGGTCAAGGATACGTACACTTATCATTAGATGTTGCCGCAGCTGGCGTTGCTATTATTGCAGTAGCTAACTTAGGTGGGCGCTTAGTGCTTGGGGTTCTATCAGATAAGATCGCACGAACTAAAGTTATTGCGATAGCATTGGTGGTCTGTTTAGTGGGAGTATGTGCGTTATTATTTGCTCATCAAAGTATGCTCAGCTTTTATATTGCCGTTGCCTGTATTGCCTTTAGCTTTGGTGGCACAATTACGGTATTCCCTTCATTAGTTAGTGATTTCTTTGGTTTAAATAACCTGACTAAAAATTATGGTGTCATTTATTTAGGCTTTGGTGTCGGTAGTTTTATAGGTTCAATTGTTGCCTCTATTTTCGGTGGTTTTATCGCAACCTTTTATTTAATGTTTGGGTTGTTAATTGTTTCATTGATTATTGCCTTAACCATTAAATTGCCTCAATTACCACGCTCCTCGTTGGCCTAATAAGTCGTTCAATACATACATATAACTAATCCGAATTTAGGTTCTAAATTCGGATTTTTATTGGTTGGTATTTTGTTATATCAAAGAAATTAACAGTGACAATTAAAGAGTTTAATGGTTGCTATCAGGTTAGATAAAAAAGCTGCATTTAATCAAAATTGTAGTTATTAACTCGAAACCGATATTAAATACAGAACCTTATTTTACAAAAAAGCTGTTCTAATTCGCATATAAACTGCATGGTGTTAGTTACATGGCTTTAAGTAACGATTACTGTGTTAATACTGGTTGATTTTGCTAGGGTAGGAAAGGGAATGTCTGTTGTTAAAGTGCCATTTAAAGTTAGAAATGCTGCTGCAGATATATTTGCAATGGTGGTATTTAGCTTTATTACTGGAATGATGATTGAAGTGTTTATTTCAGGCATGTCTTTTGAGCAGTCATTAGCATCGCGTACATTATCTATTCCTATTAATATCGCTATCGCATGGCCTTATGGCGTATTTCGCGACTATGTTATTGGCTGCGGTCACAAGTTATCTTCAACACGATGGATGAAAGGTCTGTCAGATATGGTGGCATACGTAGTGTTCCAGTCGCCTATTTATGCCTGCATTCTATTTGTTGTTGGCGCTAATAAAGAACAAGTTATTGCAGCAGTAATGAGTAACATTTTAGTTTCAGGAGCGTTAGGCGTGGTTTATGGTCAGTTTCTTGAGTTATGCCGTAGAATGTTCCGTGTTACTACAGCGCCTCAACCTATCATTTAGTCACGACTAGCAGTATTGAACGTAATAAAAGCATCCGTTGGGGTGCTTTTTTTATGGGTAAAATATCAAAACCTATAAAATTGGTATAAGAACAGTGCAAATTGCAGTATAAGTCAGCAAATAGAAAAAAGACGCATAAAAACCCTTGACCCAGATCTCATAAATCAATATATTACACGCCGTCGACAAGCAAAGCGTTGTTGGCAACAATGTGGTGAGGTGTCCGAGTGGCTGAAGGAGCACGCCTGGAAAGTGTGTATACGGCAACGTATCGAGGGTTCGAATCCCTCCCTCACCGCCATATCTCTTGTAAGAGATATAAATTGGAGAGATGGCTGAGTGGTTGAAAGCACCGGTCTTGAAAACCGGCATACGTTTATAGCGTATCTAGGGTTCAAATCCCTATCTCTCCGCCATATTCAAGAAAGCCGCTAACGAAAGTTAGCGGCTTTTTTACGTCTGAATCAAAGTGATTGTGTATACCGAGCAAGTAAAGCAGGGTTCAAATCCACTAATCCTCGAAGCTGCTCCGCCACATTCAAGAAAGCCGCTAACGAAAGTTAGCGGCTTTTTTACGTCTGCATAAACCCACCTTCGTCATTCCCTACAGTGAGGTTACGAACGAGATAGGGAATCTACTGTCCGCGCGTTGTAGAGTCATTGTATTTACTGGCTTCTTTAAGGCTCAAGCACGCGGTGAGTAGATCACGGATAGTTTCGTACCTCAACTTCCGAGATGACGGATATTGGACTGAGTGAATAAACCCACCTTCGTCATTCCCTACAGTGAGGTTACGAACGAGATAGGGAATCTACTGTCCGCGCGTTGTAGAGTCATTGTATTTACTGGCTTTTTTAAGGCTCAAGCACGCGGTGAGTAGATCACGGATAGTTTCGTACCTCAACTTCCGAGATGACGGATATTGAACTGAGTGCATAAACCCACCTTCGTCATTCCCTACAGTGAGGTTACGAACGAGATAGGGAATCTACTGTCCGCGCGTTGTAGAGTCATTGTATTTACTGGCTTCTTTAAGGCTCAAGCACGCGGTGAGTAGATCACGGATAGTTTCGTACCTCAACTTCCGAGATGACGGATATTGGACTGAGTGAATAAACCCACCTTCGTCATTCCCTACAGTGAGGTTACGAACGAGATAGGGAATCTACTACCAGCGGGTTGTAGTATTACTGTTTACATTGGTGTTTTAGTCTATTTCTATCGGTATCTTTAATGCTTAATAGTGCGGTGAATAGAACACCGATCGCTCATGTTTCGGTTTCGGAATGACGGACAATAACTCACCAGCTATAGCTCGATAAACTCTCTACCAAGATAGCAATTAACGCCATAACCGAATATCACTAACTGCGTCGAGGCTAAATAAGCTAAAATGACAGTAATTATTTTAGTTTTGAGCCTGTATATTAATGACCACGACAACAACACCTGCCAACTTTGCTGAACTTGGCCTTATTTCACCTTTGTTAGCACGATTAACTGAGTTGGAATACCAACAACCAACGCCGATTCAAGCACAAGCTATTCCAAGTGTACTCGCTGGACGCGATCTGATTGCGGGCGCAAATACAGGTTCAGGTAAAACAGCAACATTTGCTTTACCGCTATTACAACAATTGCATCAAGCTAAAGCGAGTGAGCCTAAAAACGCTAAGGGTAACTATGTTACTGGTCTTGTTTTAGTACCTACTCGTGAGTTAGCAAAGCAAGTTGCAGATAGCATCAAATCTTATGCGACCCATTTTAATGGTGCAATTAAAACCGTTGCTGTATTTGGCGGTGTTTCTGTTAATACCCAAATGTTGGCGCTACGTGGTGGTACTGATATTTTAGTGGCAACACCTGGCCGTTTATTGGATTTGATTTCAAGCAATGCGATTAAACTTGATCGAGTTAAAACCTTAGTGCTTGATGAAGCAGATCGTATGTTAAGCCTTGGCTTTACTGAAGAGCTGTCTGCGTTGTTAGCGTTATTACCTAATAACAAGCAAACATTACTATTCTCAGCGACATTCCCTGAACAAGTTAAGATGTTAACTCAAGCATTACTTAACGATCCGGTTGAACTGCAATTACAAAGTGTTGATGCAAGCACACTCGTACAACGTGTTTTCAGCGTCAATAAAGGTGAGAAAACTGCAGTTTTAGCCCATTTGATTAAACAGCATCAATGGCGTCAGGCGCTTATCTTTGTGAATGCAAAAAATAGTTGTGAGCACTTAGCAGATAAACTATCAAAGCGTGGCATTATTGCGGAAGTGTTCCACGGCGATCGTGGTCAAGGTGCGCGTACTCGTGTATTAGAAGCGTTTAAAGCTGGTGAGATTGACGTATTGATTGCAACGGATATTGCTGCACGTGGTCTTGATATTGAAAAATTACCGGTAGTGATTAACTTTGATTTACCGCGTAGCCCAGCAGATTATATGCATCGTATCGGTCGTAGTGGTCGTGCTGGTGAGGTTGGTTTAGCGTTATCATTAATTGACTATGAAGATAGCCATCACTTTAAGGTTATTGAAAAGAAAAACAAAGTTCGTCTTGAGCGTGAACAAGTTGAAGGCTTTGAAGTTGATGAATCACAAGCTTTGTTAGCAGTAGCAAAGCCAATGGCAAAACCGGAAGGTACTGGTAAAAAGAAACGTAAAAATAAACCAGCACCTGTTGATGATTTTTGGTCATAAGATAAATTCATATGCTGGTCACTTTTTAAATAGCGTGTAAACTAAAAAATCCCTCGTTAGTAATAGCGAGGGATTTTTTTATGCTGCTAATTATAGTGTGAGGATATTTACATCGACCAAGACGTGAATATTTTCAAGAGCTAAAAGTAATAATAAGCTGCGTTAGTCGCATAGTAGGGCGGAATTGCGGTTACCGTAAGATGATAAAGCGACCATTTACTGGATTTTTATACCGATTAAATTGAAACGTGATACTGCTTCATGCCGTTTTTAGCTCCAATTATGTTTCCTCAATGAATGATATTGTTTCCTGTTGGCGACAATAAAGGTGTGTTTTTTGCGATCTGGTTCATAGTATTGCAGATAAGTTACAGTGTTTTTTCAATATTTGTTTTAGATCAAATCGATGTTAGAACCAAAGGCGTAAAAATACCTAAGACGTATTTTTGGCTGAGTGTCATTACTTAAATTGGCTTTATAGAATAAGGCATATTTAATAATGCATATTTGAAAGATAAGGTAAGTTATTATGAGTAGTGCGTTTTATATTCCAACCGTTAACTTTATGGGTGCGGGTTGTTTAACAGCTGCGGCTGATGCAATTAAAGCACATGGCTTTAAGAAAGCATTAATTGTTACTGATAAAGTATTAAACGAAATAGGTGTGGTGACACAAGTTGCAGTGTTATTAACTGAGCGTGGCATTGATTCTGTTGTTTATGATGGTACTCAACCGAACCCTACCATCACTAACGTTGATCAAGGCCTAACATTACTTAAAGATAACGGCTGTGACTTTGTTATTTCATTGGGTGGTGGTTCACCACATGATTGTGCAAAAGGTATTGCTCTTTTGGCGGCTAACGGTGGCCAGATTGGTGATTATGAAGGTGTTGATCGTTCTGCAAAAGCACAGCTACCTGTGGTTGCGATTAATACCACGGCGGGTACTGCATCTGAAATGACCCGTTTCTGTATTATTACTGATGAAACTCGTCATATTAAAATGGCGATTGTAGATAAGAACACTACGCCATTAATGTCAGTCAATGATCCTCAGTTAATGTTAGCAAAACCTGCTTCATTAACAGCGGCAACAGGTATGGATGCGTTAACTCACGCAATTGAAGCTTATGTCTCAATTGCTGCAACGCCAATTACCGATGCCGTTGCGATCAAAGCGATTGAATTAATTGAAGCGAATTTACGCACTGCGGTTAAAGAAGGTCAAAATCTTCATGCTCGTGAGCAAATGGCTTATGCGCAATTTATGGCGGGAATGGCATTTAATAACGCTTCATTAGGTTATGTGCATGCAATGGCGCACCAACTTGGTGGCTTTTATAATTTACCTCATGGCGTGTGTAATGCAGTATTATTACCACATGTTCAACGTTATAACGCTCAAGTATGCCCTGAGCGTCTACGCGATGTGGCAGCGGCAATGGGGGTTAATGTTGATGTGATGACACCGCAACAAGGTGCAAATGCTGCTATTGATGCAATCATGGCATTGTCTAAAGATGTTGGTATTCCTACTGGCTTAAAAGAGCTCAATGTAAAAGCTGAAGATATTGCGTTGTTAGCGGATAATGCTCTAAAAGATGCGTGTGGTTTCACTAACCCGAAACAAGCGACCCATGAAGAGATCTCACAAATCTTTATGGCTGCAATGTAATCGTTGATATTAACTCGATAATATTAGTTATTATAATTAAAAAAACGCCTCAAAGCTGAGGCGTTTTTTATTTATAGTAATGGGCTAAACATATAGAAGAAGCGTTCTCCAAACTTATTACGCACTGAGCGTTTTTCCCATTGTTCTTTATCGACAGGCTCAGAGTTAGCGATATAACTTTGCTGTAATTGACTCAGTTTATGAGTGAACTCAAGGTTATCAACTGCCATTGTGACTTCAAAATTAAGCCATAAACTGCGCATATCAAGGTTAACGGTACCAATTAGACAGTGAGTATCATCAATCACCACTGATTTAGTATGTAATAAACCGCCATGAAAACGATGAATATGAACCCCTGATTTTAGAAGATCACTAAAGAAAGAGCGACTTGCCCATTCAACCATGGTCGAATCGTTTTTATCAGGCAATACAATATGCACCTCAACATTACGTTCAGCAGCACCCTTCATTGCATGTAATAAATGCTCACTTGGTACAAAGTAAGGGGTCGTAATAACAATACTTTTCTTTGCTTGGTAAATACTTAATAGTAACACTTGATGAATAATATCATCGGGCATACCTGGGCCTGATGGGATCACTTGTACCGTGTCATAGTGAGGGTCATCTTGTTGTGGCATTTTGCAGGCAGGTAGAGGCGGTAAAAACCGTTGTCCTGTTTCTACTTCCCAGTCCCATGCTTGAATACAATTTAGCACTGAAACCGTAGGTCCACTGATTCTAACCATAACATCGACCCATTGACCGACCCCTGCATCGACCTTAAAGAACGCCGGATCAACTAAGTTCATTGAACCTGTGTAAGCAATATTGTCATCAATAACGACTATTTTGCGGTGTTGGCGTAAATCTAATCGGCGTAAGAACATACGAAAAGGTGATACTGCGAGTGCCTCTACCAACTCAATACCCGCGCCGCGAATTAGCTTTGGCCAATGAGAACGGAAAAAGCGCATGCTGCCTGCAGAGTCGAGTAAAATTCGAATTCTAATACCGCGTTTAGCCGCTTGAATCAGAGCAACGCCAACCTCATCAGCTAAGCCGCCAGGATACCAAATATAGAATTCTAGATGAATTGAGTGCTGCGCGTTATTAATATCACAAATAAGCGATCGTAATATTTCATCAGTTGATGATTTTAATGACAGTTGGTTACCGACTAAGCCGGGTAAACCAAGACGGTTTTCACACAGATCACTGATCGGTTTTGCAACATCGCTCATATTTTGAGGCTGGTGGCCGGGGCAATCTGTGAGGCATTGAAACCAACTTGCAAACGGGAAAAACATCTCACGAGCACGTTCGGCACGTTTTTTACCAAGATTAAGCTCACCAAAGAGTAGGTAGGCAATAACGCCACCAAATGGGACGATATAGATAATCATCATCCATGCGAGAGAAACACCAACAGCTCGGCGTTTGAAAACCACACGTACAGTGACAGCGGCAATTAACAACCAATAGGCGAAAATGCCAATCCACGTTAAGATTTGGTAAAACTGTTCCATTGAATTACTTCATCAATATAAATACACTTTGTATGTATAGTGCATTGAAATTAAAAAAAAACCTAATATTCACTGCTTTTTAATGCTTATGTTGAATAGTCAAGGCTATTTTTGAGGAGGTGTTACCGTTTTGTGGGGTAAACACCGCGTAATAATTGATCTTATAACAACCGCTTTAGGGGCAATAGGTCATCAATTGTTTTGATGAGAATGAACAATATATTTCTCAACGCTGTTCTTTTTTTAAGGGCTGGTTATACTCGCGCCATCTATGTACTGTAAAGGTGTTATTTTCAATTATGTTTGATCTTGTTTACCAGCATTCTGATTTTTTAGTGATTAATAAGCATCCAGGGATCAGCGTTCATAAAGATGATAATGAACAACCTCTACTTGCTGCCGTTGCTGCACAAACCGGTGATGAAAAGCTTTATTTAATCCATCGATTAGACAAAATGACATCTGGATTATTATTACTAGGGCGCAATAAAACGGCAGCAGCTGCATTATGCGCTAATTTTGCAGAGCGTCGAGTCGAAAAATACTATGTTGCTATTGGTACTAAAAAACCCAAGAAAAAACAAGGTGTCGTTATTGGTGATATGACTCGCTCACGCCGCAGTAGTTGGAAATTAGAGACAACTAAGCACAACCCTGCAATAACGCAATTTTTCTCTGCGGCAGCAGGAGAAGGCCGACGGATTTTTTTGTGCAAGCCTTATACAGGTAAAACCCATCAAATTCGCGTTGCCTTACGCAGTGTTGGCTCTGGCATTACTGGTGATGATATTTATGGTAATGAAGCAGCTGATCGTGGTTATTTGCATGCTTATGGATTACGTTTTCCATATCAAGGTGAGTTACAACAATTTTTATGCTCACCAAGTGTTGGAACATTATGGTCAACACCTGAAGCACAACAAGCTTTAATACAGTGGCAACAACCGTGGTCTCAAACATGGCCTGCTTTAGCCCATAAAAAATAACACGATGGATTAAATATCTGCAGTTAATGGATAACTGCGGGTATTACCAGCAATTGATAGCTAAGACTGTGGATGTGGATTTCTTTTTGATTACGATAAATTATAATGCGCGCAGGGAATGTATTAGTTAGAGGTTTACAATGCGAAGTGCTTATTCACGTACGCTTAAAATGCGTGTTTCTCAGCAAAAACGTCAATCACAGCATCGTCGAAATCGTGCTCAACAACATCTATTACTACCAGAAACAACGCCTCGTCATTTTTTACCTTCATCTTCGACACTACATTTACATTCAACTTGCCTTATTGATTATTCGATTGAGTATGTACTCCGCGCTAAACACCATTAGTCAATGGTTCTATTTGGGCTGTGGTTGGTATTCTTGGACGCAACGTATAGAATAGCCGTCTTAATTGACTACTTTGAATGATGTTATGGAAATTAGTGCTCTACCTACCTTAGAAGCCCATTTATTAACGGCTTTAACGACACCACCAACAGAAGTCCGCCGTTTATTTCATGGTCGTGGACGTTGTTGGCCGGGGCTTGAACACATCACTGTTGATTGGCTGCAAGGGCAAGTGCTGGTTTCCTTATTTAAAGAACCTGATGCTGATTTTATGGCGGCATTAGCTGATTTACTGGCTAGATTAACCCAAACGGAAGTTTGGCAAACCAGTGGTGCTCGTTGTCTACTCTTACAGCATCGTGATCGTCAAGGCTCACCGATGGACGTTGTATGGGGACAAAGCTCAGACTATCAAGATGTTATTGAAAGTGGCTTAACCTACAAACTTGATTTAGGTCGTAATCAAAATAACGGCTTATTTTTAGATATGCGTTATGGCCGTGATTGGGTGCGTGAGCATGCAGCAGGTAAGCGCGTACTTAATCTGTTTGCTTATACCTGTGGTTTTTCTGTCGCTGCGATTGCTGGTGGTGCAGAATTTGTTGTTAACCTTGATATGGCCAAAGCGGCATTAAGTCGTGGGCGTGATAATCATCACCTTAATAATCATGATCTAAAGAAAGTGAGCTTTCTTGGTCATGAGCTTTTTAAGTCATGGGGTAAGGTGCGCAAGATGGGTCCTTATGATTTAATCATCATTGATCCACCATCGTTTCAAAAAGGCAGTTTTGCGCTGACGAAAGATTATCAAAAGATTTTACGCCGTTTGCCTGAGCTACTCACAGCTGAAGGGGTTGTATTAGCGTGTGTTAATGATCCTTCGCTAACTAGTCAATTTCTTATTGATGGTATGGCGACTGAAGCTCCTGATATGGTATTTACTCAACGACTAGATAACCCACCTGAATTTAATGAGATTGAACCTGAAGGCGGTCTGAAAGCGTTAGTCTTTGAGCGTCGTAGCTAAGTTTTAGTGTTAAATATTAGTATTAACAATTAGCGTAAAATATTCATTATTGTCATCCCTTATCAATTTTATCACTTGATGTGAGTAAACTAGATAAGGGATTTTTTTGTCTGAAATTTGTAGTAATCTTTTTATTATAATAGCTTATATGAACTTTATTATGGTGATGAGGTTGCGTTTTTATGGGCAGTGACAAATACTAAAATAAGCCGTTAACAATAAAACAAATTGATTAAGTTGTCAGTGCAAGGGCTGCACGCAATATAAATACATTAAGGATGTGTAGTTATGTTTAAATCGTTCTTTCTTGATCGACGCTGGTTTTTATGGTCGATTGTTGGTAGTGCCGTTATCTTATATGTCACTTGGTATAAAGTACAAATTGATGTAGAAGTGAATGAATGGTTTGGCAGCTTTTATGATCTCATTCAAAAGGCATTAGCCAAACCTAATGCTGTTACGTTTGATGAATTTCTTGCTGGTTGTATTGAGTTTTTCAATATTGTATCTGTGTATATCATCATTGCGGTTATTCTCGATTTCTTTGTTCGTCACTATGTTTTCCGTTGGCGTACCGCGATGAATAACTATTATATGAAGCATTGGGATAAAATCAGTCATATTGAAGGGGCATCACAACGAGTGCAAGAAGACACGATGCGTTTTGCACGTATTGTTGAAAGCTTGGGTGTGAGTTTTATGCGCTCGTTAATGACCTTATTCGCCTTTTTACCCATTTTATGGGTATTAAGTGAAAATATAACCGAACTGCCTTGGATTGGCGCAGTTGATCGGTCTTTGGTGTATTTAGCGATTATTTCGGCATTATTTGGCACGGTATTATTGGCTATTGTTGGTGTGCATTTACCTGGATTAGAATTTAAAAACCAAAAGGTTGAGGCTGCTTATCGTAAAGAGTTGGTCTTTGGTGAAGATAATTCACAACGTGCAGAGCCGGAAACCGTAAAAGAACTGTTTGTTAATGTTCGACAAAACTACTTTAACTTATATCGCCATTACTTATATTTTGATATCGCAAAATGGTCGTATATTCAATACACCGTGATTGTACCTTATATTGCGCTTGGCCCCGCGATTGTTTCTGGTGCATTAACATTGGGTGTTCTACAACAAATATTAAGAGCGTTTGGTAAAGTCGAAGAATCATTTCAATTTCTGGTACATTCATGGAGCACAATCGTAGAGCTAATGTCTATCTATAAAAGATTACGTGCCTTTGAAGTGCAAATTAATGATGCGATCAATGTTGAAAGCGTACCTGCAGATTAATCGATTAAGAAAATATAAAAAGCCCTAACCAAAATCTGTAACGCTATTAAAGTTACGACTCAGTGGTAGGGCTTTTTATATTGTAGTGCGTTAATTATTTCAGAGAATCACAATATTGTTCTGAAATAGATTGCGATACTAGCTGACGACCACTGATATCACGAATAGTAATTAAATAATCTACCCCATGTTTAAACAGCGGAATTAACTCTTGGTTATGACAGTAATTTGCACTGGCTGTTTTTATGGCTGTTGTTGGGGTTATGCGGCCATTTCCACCATAAATGATATTAATTTTTACGGTATTCTTACTCGCGTAGGCTTGAGTAATTTGGTAAGCATCAATTTTAGGATAGGGCGCTTTACTATCAATAGCTGCAGCTCTTGATTGAGCGAGTGATTCAGCCACCATTTGCTGGTCATGTGAAGCACAGCCACCAAGGATAAACAAGCCGACTGCAGCAACGAGCCACTTTTTTGTTTTAGTTAGGTTCACTGGTTGATCCTGAATATATTTAAGGTAAGACTTTTTTAAACGGCTTAACGATCACATTGGCATACACACCAGCATCAATATAAGGATCTGCATTGGCCCATTGTTGAGCTTGTTCTAATGACTCAAACTTAGCAATGACAGTTGAGCCGGTAAAACCTGCGTCACCCGGATTTTCATCATCAATAGCAGGCATTGGGCCGGCAACTAATAAACGGTCTTGCTGCTGAAGTTCCTTTAATCGTGCTAAATGTTGTTCACGTACACTCATACGACGTTCTAAGCTATTTTCAACATCTTGAGAAAAAATCACATACCACATAGTCGGCATTCCCTATTTTGTTATGGTTTACAGCACGAATAATACTTCGTTCTGATTTAGCATGTCACCATACTAACCAAATATTTATGGCTAACAAGTATTTATGATTATTAAATATGATAATTATTATTGGGTTGAAATTTATAACTATACATGTGCAGTAGGTTGCATTTGGTGTGTAATTGAAGCTATTATTATGAATGTATAGTTAGGAGAGGAATGTGTAATGAAATGTTTTTTGGCTAAATATTTAGAGTGCTGATTATTATAATATAAATTTTGAATTAAGATCACACAATTGAAGTTACTAATATTTCCTTGTTATTAAAGGAATAGCCATTATGGGAATACCTTTCCTCTTTGTTATTCTCAATTAGTTTTTCTGTTTTAATTAAGTGGCTAAATAGCGATAGTTGTCTATCTGTATGACAAAAATAATAAATCATTTGTAGTCATTTTAATCGTCAATTAAATCTACAATATATTCTATATTCGTTACATTTTCTTGTAACAAATAGGATTTAAAGAACGTTAAAATATATTAGTAATATTGTGTTTATCAAAATAATTTAACGTTAAATTTAAAATGAATAAAACATTACTAGCAACATTATTAGCAGCATCTTTCATCGTAACTGGTTGTAATAATAACCAAAACTCAATTCAACCAAAGCCTGTTTCTGAAGTTAAATTTGCTCAATTTAACGCAGCACTTGCGGTAGATAATGACCCAAAAGAAACCTATCAACGTTGGGTTGAATACATGACCATCCCTGTAGAAAAACAAAATGAATTAATTGTGGCATGGAAAAATGATACAGCCAATGAAGCTGATCATTTACTGGCTGAGCGTATTATTCAGATTCGTAATATAGCAGCTATTATTCAAAAGAATCGACCTGATGTTTTATTGCTAAATGAATTTAATAATAATGGTACGGTTGATGACGTACGTTCATTAAATGGTTTCCAGCAAAACTATTTGGCAGTCAGCCAGAGTTTGAATAGTGTTGATGGTGGCAATATGCAACAACCTATTGTCTATCCTTATGCTGAGAACTATGCAACGAATACTGGATTACCGACTGGGTTAGATTTAGATAATAACACTAAAACCGATGATGCTAATGATGCTCAAGGGTTTGGTTTCTATCATGGTCACTACGCATTTGCATTATTGTCGAAGTTTGAAATAGATACAGCTAATACACGTACGTTCCAGAAATTTAAGCGTAAAGATTTACCTAATGCAGTTAATCCAATTATTGAAATATGTGAAGATTCTAAAAAGCCGATTCCTGAAGGGATGGTATGTGGTCAAAAATGGTTTAGTGACGAAGAGTGGGAAGTATTACGATTGTCTTCAAAAAACCATGTTGATGCACCGATCATTATTCCAACTCCAAGTGGTAATAAAACCATTAACGTATTGTTAGCGCACCCAACACCTTCTGGTTTTGATACTGTTACCTACAACAATCGTTATCGTAATAGTGATGAAAATGCATTTTGGAATTATTACATCAATGGTGAGTCATCATTATATGACGATAACGGTACGAAAGGTGGTTTTAATGGTGAACACTTTGTTGTGATGGGAGATTTGAATGCAGATAATGTTATTGGTACTCAAATCAATGCGCCATATAACGGTATCATTAAGTTACTTGCTAATGAAAAAGTTAATCAAGCAGTTGCTCAAGTAGGGCAACCATTTACACCACAAAGCAGTGGTGGTCTTGAATCTAAAAATCCAGCTAATAGCTGGAACCCTGTCCACCCTAATCCAGAAATTCGTACTAGTGTGTTTGGTTCTCGTGCTGATTATGCGGTGCCATCAGCAAGTTTGACTGTTTTGGATACGGGAATTTACTGGCCAGCGATAGGTGAAGAAGGACGATTATTATTTAACGACGACCGTATTGGTATACATGGGGATAGCAAAGAAGTCTCTTCTGATCACCGTTTTGTATGGTCAACAGTGAGCGTTAAGTAATAAAAAAGCACCGAAAGGTGCTTTTTTTTAGACTTATTAAAAACTATTGAGTCACTTCAATTTTACGTGGGCGACCTTCGCTATTGATAGCGACATAATTAAAGGTTGCTTCACAGACACGGTAACGTTCACCGATGCCGTCAACGGCAACAGGTTTGACCCATACTTCTAAGCCGACACTCATTGATGTATTACCGATACGTTTACATTCACCATGGCAACAAACAACATCACCAACGCCAACAGGGGCTTTAAATTCTATTTTATCAACAGAAACAGTAACGACACGACCACGAGAGATCTCTTTGGCTAAAATCGCACCGGCAAGATCCAGCTGTGACATGATCCAACCACCAAAAATATCACCATTTGCATTGGTATCGGCAGGCATCGCTAATGTACGCAGTAGAAGCTGTCCACGAGGGATATTGTTTTCAGTAGTCATCGGCTATACAACTTTATTTATCATCAGGGCTTTTAGGTAGGTGGCGATAAATATAGCCACCCGTAGCTAAGGTAAATAGTAACGTTAATGCGAGTAAACCAAATACCTTGAAATCCACCCAAATATCAAGCGGAAAATTGAATGCAATATAAATGTTTACAACCGCACAAACAACAAAAAACACCGTCCATGCCAGATTGATACGTAACCACACGTTTTCAGGCAATGTCATTTCTTTGCCTAACATTGACTTAATTAATGGTTTTCGCATCAGTTGGCTAATTAACAATGCCAATGCAAATAAAGCATAGATGATAGTTACTTTCCATTTGATGAAATTCTCATCATGTAAAACAAGCGTTAAGCCACCAAAAATTGCCACCATAATAAAAGTGATCAGTTGCATTTTTTCGAGCTTTTTATAAATAACCCAAGACACAATGAGCTGAATGGCTGTAGCGATAATTAGCGCGCCTGTTGCGACAAAAATACCGTTGGTTTTAAATAATACAAAAAAAATCAGTAATGGAATAAACTCTATCAGTTGCTTCATCGGTGCCAACTCATTAAAAATAATTGTTCAGAGTATACCTGTTCCTTCGCTTAAATGAAAAAAGCTACTCAGTTGTCTAAGTAGCTATTGATTATGCTGTAAAAGAGTTAATGACAATTATGATTGAGCTGTAACAGCTTGCTGTTGGTTGTCATATACACTATCAATAATTACGGCGCATGCTGCATCACCAGTGATATTCAGTGCGGTTCGAATCATGTCAAAGATACGATCAAGGGCAAATAATAGCGGTAAGCCTTCAATAGGAATGCCTGCCGATAGCAATACCGCAACCACTAAGAACGAGGGACCAGGTACGCCCGCTTGACCAATCGCACCAATGGTTGAGGTCACAATGATGGCAATATATGCACTCATTCCTAATTCAATATTGAAAATTTGAGCAAAGAAAATAGCGACAAGGCCGTAGTAAATTGCATTACCACTCATATTGATAGTTGCGCCAAGGGGTAATACAAATGAAGCCGTTGAATTTTTAACACCCAACTCTTCTTCACATGTTTCCATTGTGACGGGTAATGTTGCCATTGATGATGCTGTTGAGAGCGCGACAGCTTGTGGCTTTTTCATGGCAGATAAAAATTTACGCGGTGATGTTTTTGAAAACAATTTGATCATGACTGGGTAACCAATAAAGCCATAGATCAAAATAGCAGCTACGTACACTACAAACAGTTTAAGTACCACGGTTAGCGCACTGAAGCCAAAACTACCGATAGCATCAGCCATAAGGCCAAATACACCGATCGGTGCAAACTTCATGACAACATTAATCATCCATACCATGGCATCGACAATGGCATTAATGCCGTTTATTAGTGGTTGGCGACGTTCCTGTTCTAGTTTAGAAAGCGCAATACCAAAAAATAGACAAAATACCAGAATTTGAAGAATATTGGCTTCATTTAAGGAATGGAAAATATTGGTAGGGATCATGCCTAAAATGGTTGCCCAAAATGTTGGTAATGCACCTTTATCAGCATAAGTATTGGCAAACATGCCAGCAACCCCTGATAAATCAACGCCAACCCCAGGCTGGAATAGCACTCCCATCATTAGTGCTAATGTAACAGCAAGAGCAGATGTGATACCAAAGAAAGCTAAGGTTGTTACGCCAATTTTACCTGCAGCGTGGCTGCCACCTAAACTTGCCGCGCCAGATATAATAGCAACAGCTACCAATGGTATGACGAGCATTTTAATTAGATGAATAAATAAGCTACCCAGTGGTGCAAACATGACGGCATCATGACCCATAATAATGCCGACAATGGTACCTATGATCATAGCAATAACGACTTGAACGCCGATATTATTAAGCAACTTTTTATCTTTTAACACGATATATTCCCCTGTGATATCGAGATGAAACATTACTAATGTTGTTGGTTTGTTTTTATTTGTTGTAAATGTTGCGGTTATTGTTATTTTGTATGTTTGGTGTGTTTTTACACTGAAGAACATATATTGGCAATATATAATTGCTTATTTTTTCAAGCTGTTGTTGAATTTGTATAAAAGCTGATTACAGCAATATTTGAAGATGTATTGTGCGTATATTGTAATCTTTGGTGGTAAATTTGCGGGTCTATAGAGAATGGATTACGGTTGGAATTAACATTTTGAAGAGGGTTATTGCGATATTGATTTTTGAGTGTTGCATTATTGTTTAGTGTGGAGTGTTAAGCTGTCATCAATATAATAATTGATGACAGCTTAATGATTAGCAGTGTGTTGCTGCTTTCATATTAGTGATAAAGGTGGTTAATGTATTTAACAGTTCACCATGGTCGCTAAGGTTGTGTTCAATAATTTTTACTACTGCTGAGCCAGAAATAGCGCCCGCGGCACCAGCCTTTATGGCCGCACTGACTTGTTCTGGCGTTGAAATACCAAACCCAAGTAAGGCGGGCGGGGCATGGTGTGATTTTAAGCTGGCCAAAAGAGGCTCGATCGGCATTTCAGCTTTTGTTTCTGCACCAGTTACGCCAGCTCGTGATAACAGGTAAGTATAGCCACCACCAAGTTCAGACACCGTTTTTAAGGTGTGTGGATCAGCATTAGGTGGCGCAATAAAAATAGGCTGAATAGCATGCGCTTCTGCCGCCATTCTAAACTCGTGTGAGGCATCAACTGGTACATCAGCAATTAACACTGAATCGACACCTGCTTCAGCACAGCGGCGATAAAAATTATCTATACCGTTAGCAAACACTAAATTGGCATACATTAATAACCCAATCGGCAGCGTTGGATATTTAATTCGAATAGCTGCCAACATTTCAAAACATATTGTTGGTGTAGTATTTGCTGCCAACGCGCGAATGTTGGCTCCTTGAATCGTTGGGCCATCAGCAAGAGGATCAGAAAAGGGAATACCTAATTCTAATGCATCAGCACCTGCGGCAACTAAGGTGTCAATAATATCCATTGAACGTTGTGGTGTTGGATCTCCAAGGGTCACAAACGGAACAAAAGCGCCTTCATTGCGGGCGTTAAGTTGAGTAAATAAATTGTGATAGCGATCCATTATAAAACTCCTTTCGCCGCTAAAATGTCGTGAACTGTAAAGATATCCTTATCACCTCGACCAGAAAGATTAACCACGAGTAGTTGTTCTTTTTGAGGATCATCGGCAATCATTTTTAAGGCATAAGCCAGTGCGTGGGCAGATTCTAGAGCAGGAATAATACCTTCTTTACGGGCTAGTAATTGAAAAGCCTCTAATGCTTCATCGTCAGTTACTGCGCCATATTCTGCGCGACCAATCGCGTTTAAGTGTGCATGCTGTGGGCCAACGGAAGGGAAGTCTAACCCTGCTGAAATAGAATATGATTCTTCCACTTGGCCATGTTGATCTTGCATTAACGGTGCTTTCATGCCGAAGAAAATACCTAACTTGCCGTGTTTAAGCGGTGCGCCATGCATATCGGTATCTAATCCTTTACCTGCAGGCTCAACCCCAATTAAACTAACATTCGTTTCTTTGATAAAATCTGCAAACATACCAATCGCATTTGAGCCACCGCCAACACAGGCAATAACGGCATCAGGTAAGCGACCTTCTTTAGCGACAATTTGAGTCTTAGTTTCTTCACCAATAATTTTTTGAAATTCACGCACAATGGTTGGAAATGGGTGAGGGCCAGCAGCAGTACCTAATAGGTAATGGGCTTTGTCATAACTGGCAGACCAATCACGCATTGCTTCGTTACAGGCATCTTTTAAGGTTGATGAGCCAGATGTAACTGAAATAACCGTAGCGCCCATTAATTTCATTCTAAATACATTTGGGCTTTGACGTTCAATATCTTTCGCCCCCATATAAATACGGCATTTTAACCCAAGTAGCGCACAAGCTAATGCCGTTGCGACACCATGCTGTCCGGCACCTGTTTCTGCAATGATTTCGGTTTTACCCATGCGTTGTGCCAGTAGTGCTTGGCCTAATACTTGGTTAGTTTTATGCGCGCCGCCATGAAGTAAATCTTCACGTTTAAGGTATAACTTTGTGTTTGTGCCTTGGGTTAAATTTTGGCATAAGGTTAACGCGGTTGGTCGACCTGCGTATTCTTTCAGCAAACTCATAAATTGCTGCTGAAAATGTGGATCTTGCTGTGCTTCAATAAAGGCATTCTCAAGTTGATCTAACGCCGGCACTAATATTTGAGGGACATACTGACCACCAAACTCACCAAAGTAGGCATCCAATTTACTCATGATTATTTATCTTCCTTAATGTGTTTGATTGCCGAAAAGGCTGCTGCTAATTTATGCGGATCTTTTTTACCGGGTTCGCTTTCAACACCCGAATTCATATCTAAACCACTAAAGCCTAATGAGGCTGCTTGAGCGATATTTTCGGGGGTGAGGCCACCTGCAAGTAAACTGTTTTCTTTGTCATTGTCAGCAATTAATGACCAATCAAAACAAACCCCAGTACCACCACTTTGACCTTCAACTTTACTGTCAAAAAGGTGCTTATCTACAGGCCATTGACTGATATCTGGCACGCTATCTGTGATGGCATGTGCTTTCCATATTTGGCAATGCTGAGGTAATTGTTGACGTAGCTGCTCAATGTATTGCAGTGATTCATTGCCGTGTAGTTGTACTGCTGCCAGTGCTAGCGTGGTTGCTGTTGCGATAACATCATTTAGTGGACTGTTCTGAAATACGCCAACAAAATTCAATGGCGCTGCAGCTATTATTGTCGCGGCTTGATCAAGACTAATATTACGCGGTGATGACGGCACAAAAATTAAACCACCATAGCTTGCCCCTTGTTGATAGGCATTATGAGCATCTTCAGTTGAGGTAAGACCACAGACTTTATGTTCGCCAAATAATACTTTGCGTACCGCTAAATCAAGGTTATTTGCTGCCATTAATGAGCTACCAATCAAAAAACCGTTGGCATAGCGCGATAATTCACGTACTTGCTGGTGGGTGTAAATACCTGATTCTGAAATGATAATAGTGTCTTTGGGTAAGTCAGATGCAAGTTGTTTAGTGCGATTTAAATCGATGCTAAGATCACGTAAATTACGGTTGTTAATCCCGACCACTTTAGCTTTGAGCTTAATTGCACGTGTGAGCTCAGCTTGATTACTGACTTCGGTTAATATACCTAATTGAAGTGACTCAGCAACGGCTGCAAGGGTTTGATATTGTTCATCATCAAGTACCGATAACATCAGTAAAATGGCATCAGCTTGATAATGGCGTGCCAAGTACACTTGGTAGCTATCAATGATAAAGTCTTTACATAAGACAGGCTGTTTAACTTGGCTACGTACCTTGGGTAGAAATTCGATATTACCTTGAAAGTATTTTTCATCAGTAAGCACCGAAATAGCACTCGCATAATGGTTATAGACAGTTGCAATATAATCTAAATCAAAGTCTTCTCTAATTAAGCCTTTTGAGGGCGAGGCTTTTTTACATTCCAGAATAAAAGCTGGGCGCTGAATATCACTCTCTTTATCAGTTGCGAGTGCTTGATAAAAATCACGATCGCTGAGCGTTAACTGATGACGAAAACTGGCCAGTGGTTGGGCTTCTTTACGTGCATCAACCCAGATCTTTTTGTCTGCAATAATTTTAGTAAGTACTGTTTCCATCATTAACCTCGTGCTGCCAGTTGTTCAACCAGTTGATAAGCTTTACCTGAACGCATTGCGGTAATTGCTTGTTGCGCATTGTGTTTAAGATCTTGTTGACCAAAAAGGCGCAATAACAGTGCGACATTGACTGCGATTGCTCCTTCTTGCGCTGGTGTACCGTTACCTGTGAGGATATTTTTAATAATGGCTTGATTCTCTTGTGGATCACCACCACGAATGGCCGCTAACGGGTAGCTATCAAGTCCAAAATCAGCTGGAGTAAGGGTATATTCGGTGATGACGCCATCTATGATTTCAGCAACATGTGTTTCACCATGAATGGCAACTTCATCAAGGCCACTACCATGGACAACGGCAGCGCGTTTTAAGCCCATTGTTGCTAAGGTTTCAGCGATAGGGCGTACTAATGCATTATCGTAGACACCCATTAATTGAATATTAGGTTTGGCTGGATTAATTAACGGTCCGAGAACATTGAAAATAGTGCGAGTTTTTAAGGTTTGTCGTACAGGCATAGCATGACGAACGCCACCGTGGTATTCCGGTGCAAATAAGAAACATACCCCGAGATCATCTAATGCTTGGCGCGCGGTTTGGGCTGGCATAGCTAAGTTAATACCAAATTTGTCCAGTAAATCCGATGAGCCAGACTTACTTGAAACACCACGGTTACCATGTTTAGCTACTTTAACGCCACACGCAGCAGCAACAAATGCCGCAGTGGTTGAAATATTGATAGTGTTGGCACCGTCGCCGCCTGTACCCACAATATCAGCGAAATCATACGTCGGGCGCGGGAAAGGGTTGGCATTCTCAATGAGGGCTTTGGCAGCTCCCGCGATTTCTGCGGGTGTTTCACCTTTTATTTTTAGTGCTGTTAATAGTGCAGATAATACAATCGGCTCAACTTGACCATTAATGATGGCATCAAATAGGGTATGGCTTTCTGCTTGACTAAGAGTCTGCTGCGCATAAAGTTTGTCGGCAATATCAGCAATAATTGCGTTCATAATCATCTTCCTTAATGGTTATTTTGGCATTCGGTATGGTTCGCCATTACCCAAGACAGGGTGTGAGTGAGTAGCTCTGCCCCTTGAGTAGTAAGAATGGACTCTGGGTGAAATTGAAAACCGCAGACTTTATCGCGTTCATTGATAACAGCCATAACGAGGCCATTGACATCCGCAATAGTAGTAAGTTCTGCAGGCACTTCTGTGGCAACCAGTGAGTGATAACGAGCGACAGCTAATGGGCTCGCTAATTGACCGAAAACGGGATGGTGGTTATGGGTCATTAGGGCTGCTTTACCATGAACAATATCATTGGCTCCCGCAACTTTGCCGCCATAAGCTTCAACAATAGCTTGATGGCCAAGACAAATACCTAACATTGGAATTCTACCTTTTAGGTTTTGAATTAGAGCTGGCATGCACCCTGCCTCTGCTGGTGTGCCAGGGCCGGGCGACAACACTAATACTGGATTATGATGTTGAAGTAATGCCTGTTCGATAGTTAATGCTGATAAATTATTGCGATAAACCGTTACTGGAAAGCCAAGGCTACGAAATTGATCAACAAGGTTATAAGTAAATGAGTCAAAGTTATCGAGTAGAACAATATGCGGATGATGGTGACGATTATTAATGGTCATAGGCTGCTCCTTAACCTTGATGAGTGCTATGAATAGCATTGATAACCGCTTGTGCTTTGCTTCTGGTTTCGTCAGTTTCTGCTTGTGGAATAGAGTCATAAACCACGCCAGCCCCCGCTTGCACACTGGCAATACCGTTCTCAACATAAGCTGAGCGGATCACAATACAGGTATCCATATCACCATGGCCGGTAATATAGCCAACCGCACCGCCATAACTGCCGCGTCGACGCTGTTCAACATCACGTATAAGCTGCATCGCTCTGATTTTAGGTGCGCCAGTTAACGTTCCCATATTCATACATGCCTGATAAGCGTGTAGCGCATCAAGATCTTCTCGCAATTGACCGACAACCCGTGAGACTAAATGCATCACATGACTATAGCGGTCAACGTGTAATAAATCGGCGACATGGCGACTACCTGCTTGGCAAATGCGAGCAATATCATTACGGGCTAAATCGACTAACATCATATGCTCAGCGTTTTCTTTAGTATCAGAGCGTAGCTCTAATTCAATGCGAGTATCGAGATCGAGGTTAATCGAGCCATCCGTGTTTTTTCCCCGTTGGCGAGTACCGGCAATTGGATAAATTTCAACTTGATTCGATTCAGTACAATATTTCAATGCGCTTTCTGGTGATGCGCCAAATAAAGTAAAGTCCGTATCATGTAGATAAAACATGTAGGGGCTTGGGTTACCGATTTTTAATGCTTTATAGGCATTAAGTGGTGAAGGACATGGCAGTGTAAATTGACGTGAAGGCACCACCTGAAATACATCGCCACGAATAACAAATTGTTTAAGTGCGGCCACGGTTTGATTAAAGTCGTGATCACTCATACTGGTATGCGGTTCACATGCGGCCACATACTCTGGTGGTGGTAATGAGAGTGGGTTTTGGCAGCGGTTTTTTAGAATTGCTAAACGTTGTTGAAGCGTATCGTGTATTTGGGAAGTTCCATTACCAAAGATGGTGGCTTGTAGATGGGCTTGCTGACGTTGGTGATCGATGATTAATAATGTTTCAGCAATATAAAATACATAATCAGGACAGTTATTATCAGCCTCAACTGTCGCCAGAGGTTCAAATTCTGCAACTAAGTCATAGGCAAATAGTCCACCAATAAATAACGCATCTCGAGGATGATTGTTGGTATCAAACGCGTGTTGAATCAGTCGTAATGCATCAAAAGACGATGTTTGGCGCAGACGACTGTCTTCATCTAAAAGCTGATCATGAGTTGGAAATTGTAGCTGTAAGCTATCTTCGCTATAACTGGCTTCAATATCAGATTTCAGGTGTGGTTGTAGTGCTTTTAATAGCTGGCGACCATTGTTTGATAGCGGCTCTAAAAGAACCTTTTTACCACGACAGACAATCCGTACTGCAGCATCAATCAGTAACAGGCTTTTTAAATCTTGTTTAGATTCAACTTCTGCAGATTCCAGCAATAGATGGCAAGGACTATCACCACATAGTGTAAAATAAACATCAGTTGGATCGGCAATATATGTTACATCAAGATTTAATAGCTCAATCTGATGTTGGGCTGAAGCCGTCGCAATATAAGGATGCGATCCCGTTAAGTTAGTATTCACAGCGTTCTCCTTGCCGTTTGTACAAAATAGCAATCCTGCTTTCATTGTTCGATAGTGGCGTAAACTTTGTCTTTGAGCAAGGCTAGTTTTTTACTTTTAACGACAATTATTAACAATATGTGTTGTTGGTATTTTTTGAGTCAAGTTTATAATAATCAATATATTGGATAAAAATAACTGTTGACGTTGTTACAGTGAAAAATACAAGTTAATGGCTTACTGATATAAAAAGAGTAATTGTTACACCATTTTACAGTTATGATACATAACACACTCATCGCCAGAGTATGAATAAAGTCGATTGTTGGGGCTTAATTTGCTGTAACATGACGTTATCCATTTGTCTGCTGCTATTGCCAAGGTTTATCGAGGTAGATAGCTGTGAATTGGTTTAAACTAGCTAAAGGCAATGGTTAAGAAAAGAGACCCTCATTGCCTAGTAATTACGTACTAGTAAACTAGTTCATAAAAATAAAGTCAAGAAGTAAAGTTATGTTGTTTGATTTACATTGTCATACTACAGCGTCAGACGGCCGCTTATCGCCGCAAGATCTTGTTCGACGCGCAGTTGAAATGCGGGTTGATGTGTTGGCAATTACAGATCACGATACCATTGACGGGTTAGCACAAGCGCATGCGGTTATCGAGCAAGAGCAATTACCGATTACATTAATTAATGGTATTGAGATATCAACTGTGTGGCAAAACTTTGATATTCATATCGTTGGGCTTAATATAGAACCCAATCATCCTGAGTTAATTTCATTTATTAGCGCCCAAGCAGCTCATCGGCTTGAACGCGCAAAAGAGATTGGCGCACGATTAGAAAAAAATAAAATGCCGGGCGCTTTTGAAGGTGCAATGGCATTAGCTGGCGAGGCTTCAATTACACGCGCGCACTTCGCACGTTGGTTAGTTGATCAAGGTCATGCCAAAACAATGCAAGCGGTGTTTAAGAAATTCTTAACCCGTGGTAATCCTGGCTATGTGCCACCAAGTTGGTGTTCGATTGCTGATGCTGTGGCTGTGATTCATGCAGCTGGTGGCCAAGCTGTTATTGCACATCCTGGCCGTTATCAAATGACGGCGAAATGGATAAAGCGTTTAATTCAACACTTTATTGAAGCGGGTGGGGATGCCATGGAGGTTGCTCAACCACAACAAGCACCGCAAGAGCGACGTACCTTTGGGGATTACGCCATCCAATATAATTTACTCGCTTCACAAGGATCTGATTTTCATTACCCATCACCATGGACTGAACTCGGTCGTAATTTGTGGTTACCCAAAGATGTGCCACCGGTGTGGCAAGATTGGACGGTAGAGAAAAAGCGAGTAGAGGTAGAAATAACTGCTGAGTTATCTGCCTCGAAGGAGGATAAATGAGTCAATTTTTTTATGTACATCCAGAAACACCGCAAGTACGATTAATTAATCAAGCAGTTGAAATCATTAAAAATGGTGGCGTTGTTGTTTATCCAACAGATTCGGGGTATGCCCTGGGTTGCCAACTAGAAAACAAACAGGCACTCGAGCGTATTTGTCAGATTCGACGTTTGAATGATAAACATAACTTCACTTTGTTATGTCGTGATTTATCAGAATTATCGCTCTATACCCGTGTTGATAATATTGCATTTCGATTATTAAGAAATAACACCCCAGGCGCATATACTTTTATCTTTAAAGGTACAAAAGAAGTGCCACGTCGATTGATGAATGCCAAACGGAAAACAATTGGTATTCGTGTGCCTGATAACAATATCGCATTGGCATTGTTAGAAGCGTTAGGCGAACCGATGATGTCGACCAGTTTAATTTTACCGGGCAAAGACACCACCGAATCTGATCCTGATGAAATTCGCGATCAACTAGAGCATGCTGTCGATCTGATTATGCATGGTGGTTATCTTAGTGAACAGCCAACAACTGTTATTGATTTTAGTAACGGAGAGATTGAGATTGCACGTGTTGGCGCTGGTGATATTACGCCATTTGAATAAAACCGTTTAATTTATATCGTAATAATCCTATTGTAATAGGGGTATTTATAAACGTATCACATTGTTTGTGATACGTTTTTTTTATCGCTATTTTTATGGTAAATACGCGATATATTTGCGATAATAATTGGCTACATATCTAGCATGATAAATTGTTCATTGTCAGGTTAGAATCCAAATTATTGCTATTCGCATCAACTATCCATTATTACTTTCTTTAATGTGTGCAATTTTGCCTTAAGAAGCTATGACTATATGGCCATTTTGATGAGAATTTCGACGCCTGTGAAGGCGACAAGGTTTGTTTATAATGAGTGAAAAATTACAAAAAGTGTTAGCACGTGCTGGCCAAGGTTCACGCCGTGAAATCGAGTTAATGATCCAAAACGGTCGTGTGAGCGTTGATGGTGTGGTTGCTAAACTTGGCGATCGTCTTGAAGATCTTAGTGTTAACGTACGTATTGATGGTCATAACATCGCATTAATTTCGTCAGATGAAGAAATCTGTCGAATTTTAGCTTACAACAAGCCTGAAGGTGAGTTATGTACTCGTCATGATCCAGAAGGCCGTCGTACTGTATTTGATCGTTTACCGCGCCTTACAACAGGCCGTTGGGTTTCTGTTGGTCGTCTAGATGCTAATACATCGGGCTTATTACTTTTCACTACCGATGGTGAGTTAGCTAATCGTTTAATGCACCCAAGCCGTACTGTTGAACGTGAATACATGGTACGTGTATTTGGCGAAGTTAACGAGCAGATGGTAAAGAATCTTGTTAAAGGCGTTGAGCTAGAAGATGGCATCGCTCGCTTTGAAGATGTTGTGTATTCTGGCGGTGAAGGTATGAACCATACTTTCTACGTGGTGATCACTGAAGGTCGTAACCGTGAGGTTCGTCGTTTATGGGATTCACAAGGCGTAACTGTAAGTCGTCTAAAGCGTGTTCGTTACGGTGATGTTTACTTAACTAAAGACATGCCTCGTGGCGGTTGGAGCGAGCTTGAATTAAAAGAAGTAAACGAATTACGTGCAACAGTAGAATTGCCACCTGAAACTGAAACGGTATTAACGGTTGAAGGTCAGAAACGTAAAAAAGGCATTCGTCAGATTCGTCGTGCTGTTCGTCGTCACGAAGAACGTGTTGAAACAACTGGTCGTCGCGGTCGTAATAATGATCGTCGCGCACCATCAAGTTCAAGCCGTAATGCTGAGGTTGATTCCCAACAGCAACGTAGTGGCCGTGGTCGCACCAAACCTGCATCAACAGGTCGTGATAACACCAAACCTCGTTCAGATCGCGCGCAAGGTAAACCAGTACATATTGCCGGTAAGCCAAGAGATGATGTGAAGAAGCCTCATAACGTATCAGACAAACCACAAAGTGCATCTGGCAAGCGTAAGCCTTCGGGTAATGCGGCAAATCGTCGTAACCCATTAGCGAATAAGCCAGCAAAACCGCGTACACGTCAGTAATATATGACTAATTGTGCGATTGCACGATAAATACTAAAAAGCCGACACTGATGTCGGCTTTTTTTATCGCTATCATTGACAGATTACAACACCAATCCGCTATTCTTCTTCGCTACTGATACCTGGTTTTCGTCGTGGCTGAGCATCAATACATTGCCCTGAGACATGGCGACTTTCTGGCCCCATTAAATACAAATACAGTGGCATAATATCAAGTGGTGTTTTAAGTAACCGTGCATCTTCTGCTGGAAACGCTTGTGCACGCATACCTGTACGTGTACCACCAGGATTAATGGCATTGACGTTAACAGTTGTTTCGCTGAGTTCATCGGCTAACACTTGCATCATGCCTTCAGTGGCGAATTTAGAAATAGCATACGTTCCCCAAAAAGCACGGCCACTGTGGCCTACTGTTGATGAGGTAAAGATAATACGACCATCAGGTGACTGTTTGATTAACGGTAAAATAGCTTGAGTCAGCAATAGTTGCGCTTTAACGTTAACTTGCATCACATCATCAAAAACAGATTCTTCGATATGATCGATTGGACTTAATGCACCTAACAGGCCAGCGTTGTGTAATATGCCATCTAAGCGGCCAAATTGCTGCTTAATAGTCTCTGCCATATCAAGATAGTGTTGTTTGGTCGCGCCTAATAAATCTAACGGTATAATTGCTGCTTGGTTACCACCATTGGCTTCTATCTCATCATAAACCGCTTCAAGTTTAGCGATAGTTCTTCCTAATAAAATGACGGTAGCGCCGTGTGCTGCATATTGGAGTGCAGCTTCTCGACCGATACCATCACCAGCACCTGTTACTAAGATCACCCGATCTTTTAAATTATTCGCAGCAATTTGATAATTCACCGTAGCTTCCTTTTAAATAATGTCTTTTTGTTGTTATTTGACTGTTTTTTCGTCGAAGAACGCATCAAGTCTTGAGCTTGGTTGTAATATCGATTACTACTAAAACATATCAGAAATTATTGTCTGAGAGAACGTAGATTTATTTAAAAATCGTGACGGTGAGCTTGATTTATTTTCGTAATAAATTGAAGTTATAGCGACGATAGTAATAACATAGTTACAATAAGTTATGGCGCTTTTAGTTGCCAAATAGAGGGTTAAATATTGGAATTTTTGTTTGAGTATGGTTTGTTTTTCGCCAAAATTGCAACAGTCGTTATTGCGATTGTTGGCGTGTTGGTGTTGGCAAAAGCGTTAAATGGTCGTCATGGTTCACAAAAAGGTGAGCTTGAGGTGATTAACTTAACTGAGCAATATAAAGAGACCGTTGAGCAGTTAGAATCACATTTATTTGATAAAGCGTTACTAAAAGCACGTGATAAGGCAGATAAAAAATCAGATAAAGCGCGTCAAAATGAAATAAAACAAGCAGTAAAAAATGGCAATTTAACCACAACACGTGAGCCACGTTTATTTGTGATTGATTTTCATGGCAGTATTGATGCGCGTGAAGTGTCATCATTACGCCAAGAGATTAGTGCTATTTTAGCCATTGCGATTGAAGGTGATGAAGTACTATTACGCTTAGAAACGGGCGGTGGTATGGTACACGCTTACGGTTTAGCATCATCACAACTTGATCGCTTAAAAGCGGCGGGTATTACACTAACGATTGCGGTTGATAAAGTTGCAGCAAGTGGTGGTTATATGATGGCGTGTGTGGCAGATAAAATCGTCTCTGCTCCGTTTGCTGTTGTTGGCTCAATTGGTGTGATTGCACAGTTACCAAACTTCAATAAGGTATTGAAGAAAAACGATATTGAGTTTGAACAAATCACTGCAGGTGAGTTTAAACGTACCCTAACAATGTTTGGTGAGAACTCTGATAAAGCACGTGAAAAATTCAAAGAAGAAATTGAAGAAACGCACGGTTTATTTAAGCAATTTATTGCTGTTCATCGTCCAGAGCTGGATCTTAATAAGGTCGCAACTGGTGAGCATTGGTTTGGTCAACAAGCACTTGAATTGGGCTTAGTGGATCAGATTAGCACCAGTGATGATTTGATTAGTGAAGCATGTAAGGCACGTGAAGTTGTACAAGTTAAATATGTACGTCGCAAGAAATTGATTGAAAAATTATCAGGCGCATCAAGTGAAGCTGCTGATACATTACTGATGAAGTGGGTTGCTCGTGGTCAGCGTCCTTTTATGTAATTATCGCTAACTGATATAATTAACGAAAAACCCGCAATAATTGCGGGTTTTTTGCCATTTAAACAAGTAGTGTGTTGAGGGTGAATTCTGGCGATAATTTATGAGCCAGGAATTTGAACATATTAAAAACGGCTGTCGTTTGAGCGGTTGGTAAGCCGTCATCATCTAGGAAATATTCACCTTTAAAGATCAATACACCGTCTTTTTCTGTCACAGATGTTGCGCGCATGCCTTCAACATAATCTTTGTGATCTTGAATGATTTGGTTGGCGATCATTAATAGCTCATTGATCGAAATTTCAACTTTATTAGCCATGATTAATACTCATCAATTGTAAAATAATAATAGTCTAAGTAAGTTGGTGCCAGAAAACAAATAACAGAATTGTCAGCTGGTTAATATCTATTCAGATCTAGACCTGAATTAGCTTAAAAAAGCGCGATACTGTGATTAGATGCAAGAAAATTTAGTAAAACGGATCAAATACCTCTATATAGATGGTAATGATAACGCGGTTTTATGTTATTACAGTAGCGATAAACTAGCAAAGTGATTGTCCTATAAGGTAAATTATGATTTTATCACCTTGATTATCAGTACGTTGTAAATGGATTAAACGACGCTTAGAACGTATTTACAAGTTAATAACAATTGCGGAAGCTGCAACCAAATAGACGAAATAAATTAAAAAGCAGTTGACCTTCTTGTTTTCTAGCCCAATATGTAAAGAGTATTTTACGTAAATGAAGTGCAATAATTAATTGCAAAAAATGTATCATTATCAAATTGGAACTCATCATATTAATTCACTGCTCTTAAGTTTTTCGATTAGTGACTTAATGAGATTGGTCGAATGTTGTGGCGCTAATGATTAGCTAAGCAGTTATTTATATTTTTAGTATTAGCGAGCACGAGGACGTAATAGGGTCATTATGGGTAAATCTCTCGTTATCGTGGAGTCCCCAGCCAAGGCGAAAACAATCAATAAGTACTTGGGTAAGGATTTCATTGTAAAATCAAGCGTTGGTCACGTACGTGATTTACCAACGGGCGCCCGCAGTGGCGGTAAAAAAGCGGCAGCAACATCGACTAAAGGGTTGAGTGTTGAAGAAAAAGCGGCGATCAAAAAGAAGAAAGATCGTAAAGCGTTAATCAGCAAGATGGGGGTTGATCCTTATGATGATTGGAATGCGCATTACGAAATACTTCCAGGTAAAGAAAAAGTCGTTAGTGAACTTCAAAAATTAGCAGAAGATGCTGATTTTGTTTATCTCGCAACGGATTTGGACCGCGAAGGAGAGGCCATTGCGTGGCACCTTCGTGAGATCATCGGCGGCGATGAGTCACGCTACAAACGGGTTGTGTTTAACGAAATCACCAAAAATGCTATTCAGCAAGCATTTGAACAACCAGGTGAATTGAATATTGATGGTGTGAATGCACAACAAGCGCGTCGATTCCTCGATCGTGTTGTTGGCTTCATGGTATCGCCACTATTGTGGAAAAAAGTGGCGCGCGGATTATCTGCAGGTCGTGTACAGTCAGTAGCAGTAAAGCTGATTGTTGAACGTGAGCATGAAATCAATGCGTTTGATCCTGAAGAATTTTGGGATATTCACGCAGATACGCTAACGGTAGGCAAAAATGCGCTACGGTTAATGGTCGCGCAACAGGCGGGTAAATCATTCCGTCCTGAAAATAAAGTCGATACGATGGCAGCGCATGCGCTACTTGAAAAAGCAGCTTATGAAGTGATTGAGCGAGAAGATCGCCCAACCAGCAGTAAGCCATCTGCGCCTTATATCACCTCAACATTACAGCAAGCGGCAAGTACACGCCTAGGTTACGGTGTTAAGCGTACCATGGGCCTTGCACAGCGCCTATATGAAGCGGGTTATATTACTTACATGCGTACTGACTCAACCAATCTTTCAAAAGAAGCGGTTGAAGCGGCACGTGAGCTGATTGGCAATGAGTATGGTAATGAGTATTTACCTGAAAATGCCAATGTGTATGGCAGTAAGAAAAATGCTCAGGAAGCGCACGAAGCGATTCGTCCTTCAAACGTAGAAGTAAAAGCTGAAAATTTAGAAGGCATGGATCAGGATGCGGTTAAGTTATATGACTTAATTTGGCGTCAATTTGTGTCTTGTCAAATGATGCCAGCAAAATATGATTCAAGTACGATCAGCGTTAAAGCAGGTGACTTCTTGCTAAAAGCGAAAGGTCGTACATTACGTTTTGCTGGTTGGACATTAGTACAGCGCCCATCAGGTAAAAATGAAGATACAACATTACCTGAAGTTAATGTAGGTGATGTATTGAAGTTAGAGCAACTTGAGCCTAAACAACACTTTACTAAGCCGCCAGCACGCTTTACAGAAGCTGCATTGGTTAAAGAGCTTGAAAAGCGTGGCATTGGTCGCCCATCAACGTATGCGTCGATTATTTCCACCATTCAAGATCGTGGTTATGTACGTGTTGATCAGCGTCGTTTTTATGCTGAAAAAATGGGTGAGATTGTTTCTGACCGTCTAGATAACAGTTTTCCTGATCTAATGGATTTTGACTTTACTGCCCGCATGGAAGGTAATCTTGATAAAATCGCTGAAGGTGAGAAAAACTGGAAGAAAGTCCTAGATGAGTTCTTCTCTGATTTTACTGCTGAGCTTAAAAAGGCTGAGTTAGATGAATCAGAAGGCGGTATGCAACCTAACAATATCGTACTGACTGACATTGAATGTCCAACATGTTCTCGTCCTATGGGTATTCGTACCGCGTCGACAGGGGTATTCTTAGGCTGTTCTGGCTATGCCTTACCACCCAAAGAGCGCTGTAAAACGACGATTAACCTTGGCAGTGAAGAAGGCATTGTTAATGTACTTGAGGAAGACGTTGAAACGGCGGCATTACGCGCCAAGAAACGTTGTCCTATTTGTAGTACGGCAATGGATGCTTACTTAATTGACCAAGATCGTAAACTGCACGTTTGTGGTAATAACCCAAGTTGTGATGGCTACATTGTTGAGAAAGGTGAGTTCAAGCTTAAAGGCTATGAAGGCCCACTGATTGAATGCGATAAGTGCGGCTCTGATATGGAGCTGAAAAACGGTCGTTTTGGTAAGTACATGGGTTGTACTAACGAAGAGTGTAAGAATACTCGTAAGATCCTCAAGAATGGCGAAGTTGCGCCACCAAAAGAAGATCCAGTACATTTACCAGAGATTCCATGTACACAAGACACGAATGCGTACTTTGTATTACGTGATGGTGCTTCTGGTTTGTTTATGGCGGCGAGTACTTTCCCTAAATCACGTGAAACACGTGCGCCATTAGTAGAAGAGCTCGTTCGCTTTAAAGATCGTCTATCGCCTAAGTTTTTATACTTAACTGATGCGCCAGTTGCTGACCCTGATGGGCTACCAACCGTTATCCGTTTTTCTCGTAAAACCAAAGAGAATTACGTACGTTCAGAAGTAGACGGCAAGCCAACAGGTTGGACTGCTCTATTTGTGGACGGAAAGTGGGAAATTACCGACAAGCGTAAGAAACCGAAAAAAGGAAAAGCAACAGAAGAAGAGTAACGACCTCTTTTGTGAGATAAAAAACCGCCTAATTGGGCGGTTTTTTGTTAGTTGCTGTTATGGCATGAGTAAATGTTTGGTTTAAGCATTACCAACAGCCGTAGCAGGAACGCCACTGTGAAAACGGAAAGTATCATCGGGGGTTAGAATTAATTCTGCTTCTTTCGCACCAATAATACGAATACGATCAGCAATACTTTCACCCGCAATTTTTTCTGCAAGTGTTAGATAATCTTGATAATGGCGTGCTTCTGAACGCAATAGCGAAATATAAAATTTGCGTAACTCAGGATCTAAATAGGGCGCCAGTTTAGCGAATCGTTCACAAGAACGTGCTTCAATGTAGGCACCGACAATGAGCTTATCAATTAAGGTTGCAGGCTCATGGGTGCGAACAGCTTTCATTAAGCCTTTAGCATAACGTCCAGCATGAAGGTTATGGTACGCAATCTCACGTTTATCCATGATCTCAAGCACCTGCTCAAAATGATGGAATTCTTCTTTAATTAAGCGCACCATTTTATCTATCAGTTCTGGTCCATGAGCAAAATCACTGCGTGGTGTTAATGGTGCCAGTAAACCATTTTTCTTACTGTGGAAATCCACGGTTGAACGTGTATGTCCGCCATAAACAAAATCTTCATAAGGCTTTGCCCACGCCATCAATGCTGCACCACTGGATTTATCAACGGCATATTTCCGCACCATAAACATTGCGGTCTGACTGGCTTTTAACTCACAATTACAGTGATCGACTAATAACGCGGTGAGATTTTCTGGTTTACGTGCTTCTTCAATCCAGGCATCAGGAGTTTGACATTGAAGAAACTGATTAATCGGTTGAAGTAGCGCATTAATCATTTGCTGAGTATTATCCATGGGATGTTCTTTTTATTGTTATTGAAGGCATAAAAAAAGGCCGCAATTGCGACCTTTGTCGTTGGCTTATTTTAAGCCAAAGTGAATCAGATCACCATTTTCGCTTTGGTTGGAATAACACATCTAATTCATCGTTATCTTTATCAAGTAATTGTTGGCGTTCTTGTTCGCTACTTACACTCATATTATTATCGATTTCATTCAACATATATTGTAGTTTTTGCTGAGCTTTGGTGGCGTAGTTATCACTACGAGATGATAAAACATCGATGCCTTTTTTGAGTAGTTGTTTAGCGGTACCAAATTGGCGTTTTAGACGTGCATCATTTGCCCGCTTAACCACGTTTTCAATATTGATGCGCAGTTGCATGTTGTCTAGACGAGTATTTTCTAGCACATAAGCCTGGGTTGCGATACGACCTTTACCATGCTCTCCTTTTAAAACGATTTTTAAGCGTTTAACTAGTTGTAACATGCCAATTGCTTGTCGATCAGAGTTTGGTACTTGAAACGGCACCACAGTAGTTTGATCAAAATGGGTTTCTAAATAGGTTAATTGTTCACTAACATGCTGAATACGTTGTTTTAATGTTCTATCTTTAGTATCGATTTCAGCAATGCTTTCTAGTGCATAAAGAATACGTTTGTTCAGACAGACTAATAATTCTTTACTGTAAGGTAAGTGACTGGCATTACTTATGAGTTCCTCTGTAGCGTCAATAATGGCAACTTGCTTAGCCAATTCTTGTTGTTTCGCACTTTCTAGTCGCTGACGATATTGGATGATTACGTTGTAACCAATAATTAAAATGAGTAGAAGACTGATTAAACCAATAACAAGAGGGATACTCATAAAATTTTACTATCTTTTATGGTTAATATATAACTATGAAAGATACACTATCTCGTTGTTTAGTGGTAGTTTGTTAGTAAAAAATGCTAACTTAATAATGCTATAGAGAAAGATGTGGTTTTTTAAATAAAATGCTTTGTTTTTATTCTGGTATTACTTCAAGATACAGAATTTGAGCACACATGTAATGCTATTTTAAAAGAATAAAAACCCTAGGATAACAGTGTAAATTACAGACATTCTTACTTTTCCTCTTTATTAGTATTCTATTTAATATGCTTGAGTCTCTAATTTTTGTGTGTAATTAGTACATGGCCTTATACCTATATGGTGGTTGAATGGCGTTTTTTATGACTAAAAGTAAATAAAAACTATGAAACGGGGCTAATTCAATATATAAAATATTTATTACATGGTTGCACGATCATGCTTTGAAATAAAAATCAGTGGATGAGTTTATGGATCAGTGTGAAAGGTAACGGATTATTGATTGGGCGAGACCATGAAATTACAACAATTACGCTATATCGTTGAGGTCGTAAATCATAACCTCAATGTGTCATCGACGGCAGAGAGTTTATATACCTCTCAACCTGGTATTAGTAAACAAGTACGGTTATTGGAAGATGAACTGGGCATTCAAATATTTGAACGTAGTGGTAAACATTTAACCAAAGTAACCGCTGCTGGTGAAGAAATTGTACGCATATCGCGAGATATATTATCGCGAGTTGAAAGCATTAAAGCGGTTGCAGGTGAGCACACTCATCCAGAGATGGGAACGTTGAATATTGCGACGACTCATACACAAGTGCGTTATGCATTGCCGCAAGTTATTCAAGGTTTTACACATCGTTTTCCGAAAGTCTCACTGCACATGCATCAAGGAACGCCAGCGCAAATTGCAGATGCTGTAGGTAAAGGTAATTCTGATTTTGCAATAGCAACTGAAGCATTGCACCTATACCAAGATATGATTATGTTGCCTTGTTATTATTGGAATCGTTCCATTGTAGTACGCAAAGATCATCCGCTTGCGACAAAAGAAACAATAACTATCCATGATTTAGCAGCATATTCATTGGTCACTTATGTGTTTGGTTTTACTGGTCGTTCTGAGTTAGATAGTGCCTTTAATCGTTCCGGATTAACGCCAAGGATTGTTTTTACAGCGACAGATGCCGATGTGATTAAAACCTATGTTCGTTTGGGGATAGGTGTTGGTGTGATTGCAAGTATGGCAATTGATGCTGATGCTGATCATGATTTAGTCGCCATTGATGCAAGCCATATTTTTGCATCAAGTACGACAATGATAGGCTTTAAGAAAGGTACGTTTTTACGCTCCTATATGTATGACTTTATGGAGCGTTTTGCACCGCATCTTACGCGTAATGTGGTCGACCAAGCGATTGGCTTAAAAAGTGCAGCAGAAATAAATGAGATGTTTGCATCAATGGATTTGCCGGTTAGATAGCCATAAATAGTAGTGTAGATACAATATAAACCGCTAGTGATAGCGGTTTTTTTATTTGGTTAATGTCTCATACGTGAGCTTGGTATACACTATCCTCCAATTTTTTGGTGAGTAATGGTTGTTTATGTCTAACTACGTTGAGCTTTTTCATCGTCTTGATGCATTGCTGGTGAAAAACTGTCAATTTTGGCAGTTTATGCCTTTTGCGGAGCGTGGATTTGTTTGGCAGCAAAACCCACAATTTTGTCAATGGCTCATGCGTATAGATGACAGCCAACTACAATTATTAAGCCAGGATATCAAGGCATTAACAGCAGCATTACTGCCATGGATTGACGATGCCGAACAGTTAACGCAAATTGCAGCTGAAATATCACCATTAGCACGAACAAAACAATTAGTGCCACAAGGTTTTGATAGTGGTATTCCGGGAAGAAAGTGGCAACAAATTACGGCTTTCAATGAGGTGTTACCGCGCTTAGGCTTACCGTGGTTAGAGTGGTGCGCTGGCAAAGGTTATCTTGGACGCGTACTTGCAGTATCCCACCAGCAACCAGTTACAAGTCTTGAATGGCAACAGCAATTATGTATTGATGGCGAACAAGCTGCGAAACAATTACAGTTAGATATAAATTTTGTTCATGCTGATGCATTTAGTATTGAGAGTGATGCCGCTATTGTTCGACAGCAACATGCTGTCGCGTTGCATGCTTGTGGAGATTTACACGTTTCATTGTTGCAGCGGGTCGTAGCTAAAAAAGGGGCAGCAGTGAGTATTTCACCTTGCTGTTACCATTTAATTCGTCAACCGCATTATCACCCAATGTCAGTGGCAGCAAAAACAAGTCCATTAGTATTATCGAAACATGATTTACGGTTGCCGTTACAAGAAACGGTTACGGCGGGGAATCGAGTAAGACAGCTACGATTTGTCGAGGTGAGTTTTCGGTTAGGGTTTGATTTATTACAAAGAGATCTCAACCAAACCGATACTTATCTAGCGGTACCGAATGTGCAAAAAGCCTTACTAACCCAAGGTTTTGAAGCATTCTGCCACTGGGCTGCTGCAAAAAAAGGTATCGATCTACCTTCAAATATTGATTATGAATACTGGCAACGTCAAGGTGAGCAGCGATTTGCTATTACCGAAAGAATGGAGCTTGTTCGACAATTATTTCGTCGACCATTGGAAATGTGGCTGGTACTTGATCGCGCTTGTTTTCTGGAGGAGCAAGGCTACAACGTTGTGATCGGCTCTTTTTGTGATAAGCCAATCACTCCGCGTAATTTATTGATTCATGCTGAACGTGGCGATTTGTAGTTTAATAATGAATGCTTCCCTATCATTACTGATAGGGAAAGGGTTCTATGATAAAGCTAATATATCAACTAATTTGGGATGAAAATATTTAAGCTCAAGTTCATCAACTGGCATTGGTTTACTAAAGAAATAGCCCTGACAATAATCAAAACCACATTGGTTGATATAATCAAGTTGTGCACGGGTTTCAACGCCTTCAGCGACAATTTTTAAATTCAATTTTTCGCAAATAGCTTTAGTTGCTTCAATAATAACTTTGCTGCTGGTGTGCTCACCTTGTACAAAGCTTTGATCAAGTTTAACCGTACTGATTGGTAAATCATGTAATTGTGATAGCGATGAATAACCAGTACCAAAATCATCTAAATATAACTCAATACCCATTGCTGCAAGCGCATCTAAACACGGTTTAGTTTCACAGTAATCTTGGAGCATAGCTGATTCTGTAATTTCTAATGCAAGTAATGATGGGTTTATATTGTATTGCAGGATCATCTGCTCAATGGTTTGCGCTAAAGTAGGCTGTAATTGAGCACGTGATAAATTGATACTGATAATAAACGATTGCTGATAATGCTGAGTCCAATAGGCTAACTGTTGGCAAGCACTGTGCAAAATCCATAATCCCAGCGGTACAATCTGTCCCGTTTCTTCAGCTAATGGAATAAATTCAGCTGGTGAAACCTGCCCTAACGATTCATCGTACCAACGGATCAGTGCTTCAAAACCTTTAAGTTGTTGTGTGTTTAAATCAATAATCGGTTGGTAATATAGCTCAAAATCATTATTTTCAATTGCTTGAGATAAATGATGGCGCAGAGTCATTTTACGATATAGCGCATCAGCCATTTCTTGCAAAAAAGGGTAATAACAATTACGGCCTCGCTGCTTTGCGCGGTGCATCGCCATATCTGCTTGGGTGACGAGGGTATCAAAATTATTGGCATCATTTGGATAGTTTGCTGTGCCGATACTGCAACTAATTGAAAGTTCGCCAATATCCTTAATATGAAATGGTCGATTTAATGTTTCTATTATTTGATTAGCAAAATGAGCGAGAGTAGTGTAGTTGCGCTTTTCGATTTGAATAATAAACTCATCACCACCAAAACGTGCCACCAGTCCTTTGTCTTTGACGATATTCAACAGTCTTATTGCAACAGCACGTAGTAACTTATCGCCCGCAGCATGGCCATAAGAATCGTTCACAAGCTTAAACCCGTCTAGGTCAAGAAACAGTAGGCTATAGTGTGATAAATGATGATGGCTAGCTTTCAGTGCTGCAGAGACACCGCGACGATTCATTAGTCCAGTGAGATAATCATGTTCAGCATTGTATTTTTCTTGATTGAGTTTTTCTTTATCTTTGGTGACATTAACAAGTTGTAGTAATAACTGTGAATTATCGCTTAGCCATTTAGCTTCAATATCAAACCAATGATGACGCTGCCCTGTCCAACATAGGCGGCTACACTTGAAGTGATTATTTTTTTTTGCATCCTCAAGCCACTTTTGGGCAATATCAGTATCACCAATGAACTCCGAAAGATCGCTTAATTTATCACTATAACGACTTGCAAAAGCATCGTTAGCACTGATAAAACGCCCCGCGTCATTAAAAAGCAGTGCTAAATTTGCACAATCAGAAAATGCAAGATCGCGACGAAGTGATGATTCATCTGCAATCACCTCAACCAACATTGCTATACGGCCATCATTAAGTGGGATCCCTGAAAATAAACACAACATATTTTTAGTGATCTTTTTGGGATTGAAACACCACCACGTTTTAATGGTTTTGTTTGATTTAAAGGCGTGTTGGTATTCTAGTAGCGTTGCTCCTGCCGCGGCTGACATATCCTGACCTAAATCACGCTCTAAGAGTTCATCAATCGATGTAGCTTCCCATAAAGGGAGTGATTTATCATTTGCCCATAGGATTTTTTTATTATCAACATCAAAGACCCAAATTGGATTTTGAAGATAATGTAGAGGTGAGAAAGGATCCATCTCCAGCTTCTTACTTTTTATGAAGGTGTTAATTTTAAAGAGAATAGCTCAAATAAGATGGGTAAAACATACATTAATAATAACGACGTGATATTAGTTCACGTTCTTATATATGAATGATGGATATTTAACCGCGCTTGTGGGTAAAAATGCGGCGAGTTATAACCGCATTTTTATATAAAGATATTACTAACCGACAGCGGGTATTGCTCCGATCATTTGTAATAGCTGTGCTGCGATAATAATAATGCCAATAATAGAGACAATACCTAACGCCAGTGAGCCGCCTTTTACCACATAACCAGAGTGATTATTTGCAGCCTGTTGTGCTTTACGTTGTGCTCTAACCATCGCGACAGGTAAAAATATCGCTAAAATAACTAATGAAATAGCAGCGTAACCGAGTGCCATAATAAACCCTTGTGGGTAAAACACAGCAAAAGCGAGCGGTGGTAAAAATGTAATTAAAGCTGTTTGTCCACGACCTGCTAGATGATTACCACGATTAAGGGTATCAGCCAGAAAATCAAATAGCCCCAAGCTTACACCAAGGAATGAAGTAGCTAATGCGAGATCAGCAAAAATAGACACCGATTGGCCGATCATAGGGTTATGCAACAACTGGCTTAAACTACCAATGAATGCGCCTAAGGTCGTGTTTGCCATTAATTGTGGTTGCCCCATAATTCCTTGGCTAGCTAATTGCCATAAAATGTACACCATTAATGGCAGTGCAGAGCCAAAGATCATAATTTTTTTCAGCGCTTTAATATCAATTCCGATGTAACGAACAATGGAAGGAATACTGCCATGAAAACCAAAAGATGTGAAAATAACCGGTAAGGCAGATAGAATTAATCCTTTTTCGATCGGCATTTCAATCAAGTGTTGCCCTTGCACATGCGGCAATAATAAGCCAAGCATAATCGCAAGTGCCACAACCTTTGCAGTAAAGAGTATTCGATTAACCATATCAACACTGTGTGTGCCGATAGATACCACACTAGCGATAGCAATCGTAAAAATTACGGCTCCTATTTGAGGCGCAATTGTTGTTCCTGTCCAAGTAGAGATCTTTTCACTTAATTGACTGCCGCCACCTGCAATGTAAGCTGCACATAATGCGTAAAATAAGAAGAACATCGCTAATGTTGCGATGGTCTGGCCCTTACGGCCTAATAATTGGTGAGCCAGGGTGTTTAAGGTTGAAGAGGGATCTGCGTGTTGATGAACTTCGAGCATTAATAGGGCGGTATAGGTCATTAATGCCCAAATAGCGATCATAATAATTGTTGCAGTTGTAAACCCTAATCCTGCTGATGCAAGAGGAAGAGCTAGCATACCCGCACCGATAGTGGTGCCAGCAATGATCAGCATACTGCCGAATGTTTTATTTAAAGACATGATTATGTCACTCCCTGAGGATAAAAAATGTAACGTGGGAGGGGGTATAAATACACCTGTGGTCGCTCCCTATATATAAAAGCAGGCCACAGCGGCATAATCGAGATGAAGTGTTTTAAAATGTTTACACCTAGATTGAGCCACTGTGGCTATCGATAGGCTGTATAAGGATGAATATTTCGCACTTTATGTCTCTCTTGGCTAGATAAAATAAAAGATTAACAAGGATTCAGCGTAGCTGTTAGCGGCTACATTAACCATAGAGTCTATAACTGTCAACTTATCTTTATCGTGTAAATTATTGTTTACAAGTTATTGTTGTGGAATGATAACAATCGATAATAAAGTCAATGCATAATATTCTATCTATGAGTTGAGGTTAGGCATAAACTGTATTTAGTAATCAAGATTTTATAAGGAATAACAACCATGCTTAATATAGTGATGATCAGCACCGGTGAAGAAGTACTGTATGGCGATATTACTGATACAAATGCTGCATGGTTATCAGCACTGTTTTTTGAGCAAGGTTTTGCCATGACACGCCGAGTAACGGTGGGTGATGATTATGAAACATTGGCTAAAGAAATTGAGATGTGCAGTTTAAGTGCTGATATTGTGATCGTAAATGGTGGTTTAGGGCCAACATCAGACGATCTGACAGCGGCATCTGCAGCGATGGCAGCCAATGTTGGACTTGAACAATCCAACGCTTGGGTTGCTGAAATGACAGCGAAATATCAGCAACTTGGGCGAGCAATGCCTGAGGCTAACCTTAAACAGGCAATGCTACCTGAAGGTGCTGAATTAATTGACAATCCTGTTGGTACAGCTTGTGGATTTATGATGCAATTAAATCGAGCATGGCTATTTTTTACACCAGGTGTACCGAGTGAGTTTAAAGTCATGGTAAAAGGTCAGATTTTGCCGCGGCTACAGACCATGTTTAAGGTAGTGAACAGCAAGGTTTGCCACCGTCTTTATACTTATGGGCTGTCTGAATCTAGTATCAGTGATCTTTTTCAAGTACTGATATTGCCTGATGGGTACAGCTTAGGTTATCGCTCATCATTGCCTTTTATTGAAATAAAATTATTTGCACCTCAAGACGGCACCCAAGTAACGGCACTATTATCACAAATGAAAGCTTTACTTGGCGATAACATCGTTGGTGACGGATGTCCACTACTTGATACGATTGCGAACTTATTACCTCAACAAGCATCGTTAGCATTATCAGAGCAAAGCTCGGGTGGATTTGCGATTAATTGGCTCCAAGATGTGCCAGCATTGAGCACCAAACTTGCTATTAGTGAAGTTATGGCTGATAACATAGATGATCATGCTGATGCTGAAGAATTATCAACATTAATTGCATTACGTGCGCAACGATTACATTTACATGCACCGGCTACTTATACGCTAACAACCGGGCCGTCATCTACTGAAGGTGGGTTTATGCTAGGCCTTACAACACCTGATGGCTGCTGGTGTCAGCAATTGGTATTTAAGCGTCAATATAATAATTATCATCGACGTTGGATTATAGCAACGGTTATGTTTGATATGTTACGCCGCCATTTACAAGATAAAGAAGTCTTTGGTTGTTATGAGTCATTAGAGCGTATTGCAACTGAGGTACTATAATAAAAGACGTTTATAATCACAGTGTAATGGCTGTTTTTGTTATTTTGAATACTGTATTATTGAAAAGATAAGTGATAGTATTCAACTAATTTAGTGGCTAATCATTGCTGGTATGCTCCAAAATAGACCAACACCAATGATGATTTGCGTAAAGATAAGTAACCTAATTTCTGCAAATAAGCGTATGTAAATTTAAGGAAAAAGAATGGCTTTTAAATTAAAAAAAGTAGTATTAGCGACATCAGTAATCTTATCGGCGTTGATGCTACAAGCCTGTAATGATAATGAAGCAACAGTGAAGGCACCTCAGCAACCAGCAGCTGTTGTCAAAGCAGAGCAAGCCAATATGAAACCATTAGAAGTCAGTGTTATCTATTTAGATCGTCGTATGTTACCACCAGGTGCGGTGCTGAATGTTGCGCTTGAAGATGTATCTCTTGCTGATGCGCCATCTGTCACATTGAGTTCTGAATCAATGGATATTGCTGGCTCACCTCCTTATCCTGTTACGTTAAATTATGACGCAAATAAAATAAAAGCGAATCACCGTTACAATGTACGTGCAACAGTGAAAGTCGACAATAAGTTAATTATGACTTCTACAATGGCGATGGATCCGTTTGCTGCTGATGCAAAACAGCCATTAGAAGTTAAATTAGATCGTGTTGCACCATCTCAAAATACTGCTCCACAAGCGGCACAACCAACGCTTGCTGGCCCACAATGGCAATTAGTGACATTATCAGGTCAAACTGTACAACCTGGTGCTGGTGGTAACAATGCTTTTATTCAGTTTGATACAACAACAAATACAGTAAGTGGTTTTTCTGGTTGTAATAACTTCCATGGTACATTAACCGCGAAAACGGCATCAACGCTGACAATTGGGCAAGCAGCATCAACACGTAAAATGTGTATGGAAGGGATGGAATTAGAACAAGCATTCCTGGCTGCATTACCTGAATTTGCAAGTTATAGTATTAATAATGATATATTAAGTATTAAAGATAATAACGCTAATACGATAGCGACATTTAAAATAAAGTAATTTTTAATAACTAATAAATAAAAGCGTAATAAAAGATGTTTTTCTTTTATACGCTTTTTTTATATCTATTAGTCTTTGAATGATAAATAAAAAACTATTACATAGTTTATGTATTCAAAACATGCAAAAAAAAAGGTTATTTTTTTCTGTATAAGTCAGAATATTTAAATATATCATTAACAAATAAACCGACCTTAAAATTTTAAATTATACTTGTTTCGATATACCACAGTGATAGGTAATTTTATCGAAATATTATTGTTATTAAAATAATTAATAAGGTAGTTTACGTTATGAGTGGAAACAGTAACAAAATGGGGCTAATGGGGTTAACGACCATAGTTACCGTTAATATGATGGGATCGGGGATAATATTATTACCCTCCAGTCTAGCTGCAACAGGAGGAATTGCATTACTTGCATGGGGTGTTACCGCAATAGGAGCATTAGCAATCGCTTATGCTTTTGCTAAATGTGGTATGTATTGTACCGACGATGGTGGTATGTCCGCCTACGCTGAAAAAGCACATGGTAAATCCAGTTTTTTTATTGCCTCTTATACTTATTATGTGTGCCTTGTTATTAGTGCTGTCGCTATTTCTGTTTCATGTGTCGGTTACTTAGAATATTTTATTCCGTGGTTAAAAGAAACGCCAATTCATACCTTTGTTGGTGTTATTTCTATCCTTATTATTACTATGTTTGCCAACGTCAAAGGTGCCAAAATAACCGGACAAATATCCACAGTCACTGTATGGGGAATTATAATTCCAGTACTTGGATTATCAATTATTGGTTGGTTTTGGTTTGATGCTAAAATTTTTGAAGAAGCTTGGAACCCCCATGATATCTCAGTTGGAAGCGCAATTTACTCGGGAATGGCATTAACATTATGGGCATTTTTAGGTATTGAGTCGGCGGGGGCAAACTCAGGTACAGTTGAAAATCCTAAACGCAATGTTCCGCTTGCATGTATGTTAGCGACGATATTTTCAGCGGCGACGTATATAGCCTCAACAACGGTTATTCAAGGCATTATTCCTAACGAAATTTTAGCAAAATCTGATTCTCCATTTGGGCTAGTATTTGCACAAATGTTTAGTCCATTAGTGGGAGAAATTATTACAGCAATGGCGATTATGGCTTGTGTAGGCTCGCTACTTGGGTGGCAATTTACCAATGCACAGGTATCAAAAGTTGCAGCTGATATGCGCCTATTTCCCAAAGTTTTTGGTGATGTAAATAAATATGATGCGCCATTTAAAGGCATGATGATCATGTTAGCCTTTGAATTATTACTTGCAGTTATGACTATTTCGCCAACATTATTAAAACAATTTAATGTATTAGTAAACTTAGCTGTATTTATTAATATGGTGCCTTATGTATTAGCGTTAACTGCTCTCGGAATAATTATGAGACAAAGTAACGTGAGTAAGAAAGAATATAATAACGGTATATTTGTTGGTTCAATTGCTGTGTTATATAGCATTTATGGTGCATATTCTACCGGTGAGGAGGCGGTATTTTATGGCGCTATTATTACGTTGCTAGGTTATTTCTTCTATGGGTTTATTGCTAGCCGCGAAGCTATTAATAATAAAGTGTCATCGTGAGTTGTATTGTCGTAAGCGAAATATTAATTACTAGTCTGATATTAAAGGATTGTATATGTTGAATTATGGTAAACATATGAGAGTATTAATTTTTGATAACTCTCAAGCTACGGGAGTAGTTGCAAATGCTATCGACCGATTAGTTGAACAATTTGAAGATGAATCAATTATTGTCGTCAAAGCATCTACTTATGATGATTGCTACTCAATGCTCAACGTTAATATGGCGATTGATTGCTTTATGTTGACCTCAAGTATGACGGGCCAACAACAAGAAGAGAATGATATGTTTTTTTCTCTGATTGATAAATTGAATCAACGCCAACAAGGTGTACCTGTTTTTTTACTCGCAGAGCGTAAAAAAATGACCTTAACCGTTGATCGTCATTTAATGTCATTAGTGAGTGAGTTTGCATGGATTTTAGAAGATACCTCTGATTTTATGGCTGGCCGTGCAATTGCTGCAATGCAACGTTATCGTGAGCAGTTATTACCGCCTCTTGCTAACGCAATGATGAAATATGACAGTGTGCATGAATATTCATGGGCAGCACCAGGTCACCAAGGTGGGGTCGGTTTTCTAAAAACACCTGAAGGTCAACGTTTCTATAATTATTACGGTGAAGGACTTTTCCGCTCAGATATGGGTATCGAGCGTGGCTCTTTAGGCTCATTACTTGATCACACTGGTGCTTTTGGTGAAAGTGAAGATTACGCCGCAAAAGTGTTTGGTGCTGATAAATCCTATTCATTAGTCACCGGTACTTCTGGTGCTAACCGTACTATCATGCAAATTTGTATGAGAGAAAATACCCTCGCTATTTGTGACCGAAATTGTCATAAATCAATTGAGCAGGGGTTAATGTTAACTGGGGCATTGCCTGTTTATATGGTTCCTACTCGTAATCGCTACGGTATTATCGGGCCGATTTATCCCGATCAAATGTCACCGGAAGGGCTGAAAAAATCAGCAGAAAGCAGCGAGTTAACCAAAGATAAAGCAGGTAACATGGCCACTTATTCTGTGGTGACAAACTGTACCTATGATGGTTTATGTTATAACGCTAAACGTGCGCAAGATATTTTAAGTGAAAGTAGTAATCGAATTCACTTTGATGAAGCATGGTATGGTTATGCTCGCTTTAATCCTATCTACACCGATCACTTTGCAATGCGTGGTGAGCCACAAGATGCGCCTGATGATGGACCAACAGTATTTGCTACCCATTCGACCCATAAATTATTAAATGCACTTTCTCAAGCGTCATGGATTCATGTCCGTAATGGTAAAGATCATATTAATTTTGAACGCTTTAATCAGTCGTATATGATGCATGCAACCACATCACCGTTATATGCAATCAGTGTTTCAAATGATATCGCAGTGTCACAAATGGCGGGTAATCGTGGTGAGTCGTTAACCAATGAAGTCATCAAAGAAGCCGTTGATTATCGCCAAGCGATGGGACGTTTACATCGTGAGTTTGTTGCTGATGGTGATTGGTTCTTTAAACCATGGAATGCGGAGTCTATTGTTGATCCCGATACCGGAATTGAATATGCGTTTGAAGATGCCCCTGCTGAATTATTGGCGACGAATCAAGATTTTTGGATCATGAAGCCCGGTGATAAATGGCATGGTTTCGATGATATTCCGCAAGATTGGTGTATGCTTGATCCAATCAAGGTCAGTATCTTAGCTCCAGGAATGGGAGATGATGGTAAGTTACTTGATTCTGGTGTCCCTGCGGCTTTAGTGACTCAATATCTTACGCGTTTTGGAATTGTGCCGACTCGAACGACAGACTTCCAAGTGATGTTCTTATTTTCAATGGGAATAACCAAAGGTAAGTGGGCAACGCTAGTTAATACCTTACTCAGTTTTAAAACCCATTATGACAATAATACCCCTCTGAAATCAGTTCTACCTGATTTAGCCGCAAGCTATCCTCATGTATATGGTGATCTAGGCTTAAAAGACTTAGGTAATAAGATGTTTAGTTACCTAAAGACCCATACGCCATCAGAAATGTTAAATGCTGCTTACTCAACGCTACCTAAGGCTGAGATCACACCTCGAGCCGCTTTTGAGGCCATTGTGGCTGACAACGTTGAAATGGTGCCATCGAATAAACTGCAAGGGCGTATTGCCGCTAATGCTGTTATTCCTTATCCACCAGGTATTCCGATGCTGATGTCAGGTGAGAATTTTGGCGATGCTAATAGTCCTCAGATTGGATATTTACATAGCTTAGAAATTTGGGATAAAGAGTTTCCTGGTTTTGAGCATGAAACGGAAGGGACTGAAGTTGAAGAGGGCATTTATCACGTAATGTGTGTGAAGTAGTTAGTGACCGTCCTGACAAATAAACATAATAGCTCTTTATTGTTGTTCGTGATTGAAATAATCACATAGCATTAAAGAGCTACTTTAGTTTTAGCTGCTGGGAGAGCAGTATTAAGTTGATAATCAAAATGAACTTCAATATTTTGTTGCGGTATAGAACAACAGCTTAAGATTTCGTTTGGACCAATAAAAGCGAGAGCATCTTGTTGAGTAACTGAGCCTGAGATAAGCTGACATCGACACGCGCCACAGATGCCATTACGACATTGATATTCTGGCTTAATGCCTGCTTTTTCTAGTTGGGTTAATAAAGGTTCATGGCGATTGCCACAAACCTTAATACCATTAACCGTAAAGGTTAGTTGACTCACAATTCAAAATCACCAAGATCATCAGCACTAATATCATTGTCGATTTGACCGACAAGATATGAACTTATTTCTGCTTCTTGAGGAGCAACTTGAACATTATCAGATGATAACCACGAGTTGATCCATGGAATTGGATTTTGATTTGCGCCGTCATAAGCAGGACGTAGACCTACTGCAACCATACGTAAATTAGTAATGTATTCAACATATTGGCATAATATTTCTTTATTGAGACCAATCATTGAGCCATCTTTGAATAGGTATTCTGCCCACTCTTTTTCTTGTTCAGCTGCCGCTTTGAAAATACTGAAGCACTCTTCTTCACATTCCGCTGCAATGGTTGCCATTTGTGGATCATCATGGCCATTACGTAACAGGTTCAACATATGCTGAGTTCCCGTTAAGTGCAATGCTTCATCACGTGCAATTAGCTTGATGATTTTAGCATTGCCTTCCATTAGCTCACGCTCAGCAAAAGCAAATGAACAAGCAAAACTAACATAGAAACGGATCGCCTCTAATGCATTGACTGACATTAGGCATAGGTAAAGTTTCTTTTTGATGTCATGCAGATCAACAGTGAAAGCAATTCCATCAGCTGAATGTTGACCTTCACCATAACGATGATAATCATTGGTTGCTGCGATTAAATCATCATAGTATTTAGAAATATCACCAGCACGCTTAATAATATGTTCGTTACGGACTATATCATCGAAAATAAGTGATGGGTCATTAACGATATTACGAATAATGTGCGTATAAGAGCGCGAATGGATCGTTTCTGAAAACGACCATGTTTCAATCCATGTTTCTAATTCTGGTAGCGAAACGATAGGCAACAATGCTACGTTTGGACTACGACCTTGAATGGAATCAAGTAGAGTTTGATATTTTAAATTACTGATGAAAATATGCTTTTCATGATCTGGTAAATTATTGTAATCAATGCGATCACCAGAGACATCTACTTCTTCTGGACGCCAAAAGAAAGATAATTGCTTTTCAATCAATTTTTCGAAAATTTCAAATTTTTGTTGGTCATAACGAGCAACATTGACTGATTGACCAAAAAACATTGGTTCTTTAAGTTGGTCGTTGCTAGTTTGACAAAAAGTACTATAGGCCATGATATCCTCAAATCACAAGGGAGCCATAAGACTCCCTTTTGAATGCTTAAATTTTACAACTAGTACAGTCATCGCCACTCAGATCGCTTTGGCTATCAGATGCGCCATCTCGAGTGTTATGGTAGTACAGTGTCTTAACACCTAATTTATAAGCATTAAGCAGATCTTTTAGTAACAGTTTCATTGGAACTCTGCCACCAACTTGCTTGCTCGGATCGTAGTTAGTATTTGCCGAGATAGCCTGATCAATAAATTTCTGCATAATGCCAACAAGTTGTAGGTAGCCATCGTTGCTGCCAATATTCCAAAGTAACTCGTAGTTGTCTTTGTATTTAGCAAACTCAGGAACAACTTGCTTGAGGATACCATCTTTTGATGCCTTAACGGAAACGTATCCACGCGGTGGCTCAATACCATTAGTCGCATTTGATATTTGTGATGATGTTTCTGATGGCATTAATGCAGATAAGGTTGAGTTACGCAAACCGTGAGTTTTAATCTCTTCGCGTAAGGTTTCCCAATCGTAATGCAATTTTGCACTACAGATATTATCGATATCTTTTTTGTAAGTATCGATTGGTAAAATACCTTGAGCATAAGTAGTTTCGTTAAATAACGGGCATGGGCCTTGTTCTTTTGCCAAATTAACCGATGCTTTCAATAAGTAGTATTGAATCGCTTCAAAAGCTTCGTGAGTAAGGTTATTAGCACTACCGTCAGAATAGCGTACACCATGCTTAGCAAGGTAATAAGCAAAGTTGATAACACCAACACCCAATGTTCGACGGTTCATGGTTGAACGGCGAGCTGCAGGTAATGGGTAATCTTGGTAATCTAATAATGCATCAAGTGCACGCACTGTTAGCTCAGCAAGCTCTTCTAAGTCATCTAAGGTATCAATTGCACCTAAGTTAAATGCAGATAATGTACATAATGCTATTTCACCATCTTCATCTTCAACATTACGCAATGGCTTGGTTGGTAGTGCAATCTCAAGACATAGGTTTGATTGACGAATCGGTGCAACAGCCGGATCAAATGGGCTGTGGGTATTACAGTGGTCAACGTTTTGAATGTAGATACGACCAGTAGATGCGCGTTCTTGCATTAGCAATGAGAATAGGTCAACCGCTTTAATCGATTGTTTCTTAATGCTTTCATCTTGTTCGTACAAGTTATATAGACGTTCAAATTCTACTTGATCAGCAAAAAAGGCATCATATAGTCCAGGAACATCAGATGGAGAGAACAATGAGATGTTCTGGCCTTTGATTAAACGGGTGTACATTAATTTGTTAATTTGTACACCGTAATCCATATGACGAACACGGTTTTCTTCTACACCACGGTTGTTTTTAAGTACTAATAGAGACTCAACTTCGCGATGCCAAATCGGGTAGAATAACGTTGCTGCACCACCGCGAACACCGCCTTGAGAACAACATTTAACTGCTGTTTGGAAGTATTTATAGAATGGAATACAACCGGTATGGAAGGCTTCACCACCACGAATTTCAGAGCCTAAAGCACGGATTCGGCCAGCATTGATACCAATACCTGCACGTTGTGAAACATAACGTACAATTGAGCTTGCTGTGGCGTTGATTGAATCAAGGCTATCGTCACATTCGATCAATACACAAGAGCTGAATTGACGTGTAGGCGTACGCACACCAGACATGATCGGTGTTGGTAGTGAAATTTTAAATGTTGAAGACGCATCATAAAAACGTTTGATGTAATCAAGACGAGTCTCTTTCGGGTACTTATTAAATAGTGCTGCTGCAATTAATAAGTAAAGAAACTGTGCGCTCTCAAAAATTTCACCTGATACACGGTTTTGAACAAGATATTTACCTTCAAGTTGTTTAACCGCAGCATAAGAGAAATTCATGTCGCGCCAGTGATCGATAAAGGTATCCATCACTGCAAATTCTTCTTCAGTGTAATCGTCTAGTAAGTGGCTATCATACTTACCTTTAGCAACTAAATTTTTAACATGCTTAAATAGCGTTGGCGGCTCAAATTGACCATAGGCTTTTTTACGAAGATGGAAAATTGCCAATCGAGCTGCAAGATATTGGTAATCAGGCGTTTCTTCTGAAATAAGATCAGCTGCCGCTTTGATGATAGTTTCGTGAATATCATCAGTACGAATACCGTCATAAAACTGGATGTGTGACTTTAGTTCGACTTGAGAGACCGATACATTTTCTAGGCCTTCAGCAGCCCAATCTATAACACGGTGAATCTTGTCGAGATCGATAAGTTCTTTACGGCCGTCGCGCTTAGTAACTGTTAGTTGTTGAGTCATTTTTTGTTATTTTCCCAGTTTTCCTTGCAGATGATATTTTTTTGCACTTTATCTATTAGATTAGCAAAGAATGTGATCTTTATTATAAATACTGTTATTTAGCTAAAACACTATATGTTGGGGTGTTTAGCGAAAGTGTTTACAAGATAGTGGTGAATGAGTGGTTTTGCAAGATGGTATTTTTTGAGCGGCTGTGGATAACATGGGGATTTAAAAAAAAAGTTAGTACCAACTCACTGATGTAGCGAATAGCATCAAATAGATAGTAAAAATCAATGCTTTCTCAGTTATTTTTTTAGATAAATAAAATTTATTTTTATTGCTTTTTAGCTGCGAATTTGAACTAAGAAAATGGTGGTTTTTTAACTAAATAAAGTGTTAATAGCCCTTGATCTTATTGATTTTTTTTGATTTGAAAATCTTAGATAGAATTGCATTTGTTAGCACTATGTAGCTAAAAGGAGATAAAGTCATCTCCTTTAATATTCGCTTTGGGTTGCCTACAATGGCTTGATGGTATGAACGATATAATTCACATCAACGTTATTACCCAGACTATAGCTGTTGGTGAGCGGATTGTAGTGAAGTCCAATAATATGACGATCTTGTAGTGGTGTATGATCAATCATCGCCATTAATTCTGATGGACGAATAAATTTTTGATGGTCATGTGTTCCTTTGGGAACTAATTTCATGACATATTCTGCACCAACAATGGCAAACAAATACGATTTAATATTGCGATTTAACGTTGAGAAGAAAACATGTCCGCCAGGTTTTACCATTTTGGCACATGCAGCAATCACTGATGCAGGATCAGGCACATGTTCTAGCATTTCCATACATGTGACGACATCGTAAGTTTGATGGTGATGCTCTGCATGTTCTTCTGCTGTAGATTGAACATAATCAAGTTTAGTGCCGGTCTCTAAAGCATGTAATTTTGCTACCATTAATGGCTCTTTGCCCATATCAAGGCCAGTAACATTAGCCCCTTCAATCGCCATACTTTCGGCTAAAATGCCACCACCACAACCAACATCAAGTACTTTTTTGCCAAATAAGCCATTAGCATTATCAATGATGTAATTTAAGCGTAACGGATTAATTTGATGAAGTGGCTTAAATTCGCCGTCTAGATCCCACCAGCGTGAGGCTATTTGTTCAAATTTTTCGATTTCTGCAAGGTCAACATTGCGTGATTTGGTCATGATTGTGGGGCCATTTTCCTTAATTGATAGTCACTATTATGCGAAATAAAGCGCTAGTTGCAAAGGATAACTGCGATAAACGCTGATTGAGAAGAGGATATTGATAATAACAAAAGTATATGGTCGCCAAGTACAATTATGCTACTTGGCGAAATGAAGTATTACTCATTAAAACCATTTATTGTGGTTGGAATCAGTTCTGGTGTGAACATACCGCCAAACACAGTAGTAATAGCAAGAATGAGCATTAAAATGTATTTACCTATAATGATTGATAGACCAATTATGTTAATAGCTGCACCCATTACTTTATCCTCAGTAAGTTTATGCATTAACAAGCTCGGAATGTTTAATGTAACGTTGGCGTTATTTTAAACATCAATATATTCGTTATTGCGAAATAGGCCCTTTAGCGCAATAACAAATAGTTTATATAGTGTGTGCAATTATGATGATAGATAAATGGTCAAATGTCGCATTTTTGATTTTATTTTGTTAATTTTAAGCCATTCCACCTATAAAACTGTGTTACATCTTATTTTTACAAATGGTTACACACTCTGTAGGTTAAAAGAGAGTAGTGTAGGTGGTCAGTATAATGAGCAATAAATAAACAGTGGAGTGCGGTTAATCCACAGATGTGACGATGTTTGTTTCTGTTTTCTTTAAATTCCGCTAAATTACTCATAACATAAGTCGTGAAAGGTGGTCTATTTAGGCTGAAATATGCTATATTATTGCACCTTGCACGTATAAAAATACGACAGAAATTACCTGAGGGATATTGGCTCCATGAGCGATCTTGCAAAAGAGATCACGCCCATAAATATAGAAGAGGAGCTGAAAAGCTCTTATCTCGACTACGCGATGTCAGTTATCGTTGGTCGTGCTCTTCCTGATGTGCGTGATGGCCTTAAGCCTGTGCACCGCCGCGTTTTATTCGCGATGAATGTGCTAGGCAATGACTGGAATAAAGCATATAAGAAATCTGCCCGTGTGGTAGGTGATGTTATCGGTAAGTATCACCCACATGGTGATAGTGCTGTATACGATACTATTGTACGTATGGCACAACCGTTTTCATTACGCTACATGCTCGTAGATGGTCAAGGTAACTTCGGTTCAATCGATGGCGACTCTGCCGCTGCGATGCGTTATACCGAAGTCCGTATGTCTAAAATTGCCCATGAATTATTGGCTGACTTAGACAAAGAAACGGTTGATTACGTTCCTAACTATGATGGAACCGAGCAAATACCAGCAGTTTTACCAACAAAGATCCCTAACTTATTAGTGAACGGTTCTTCTGGTATTGCGGTTGGTATGGCAACGAATATACCACCTCATAACCTTGGCGAAGTGATTAATGGCTGTTTAGCTTATATTAATGATGAGAACATCACCATTGATCAGCTAATGGAATATATTCCAGGTCCTGACTTCCCAACAGCTGCAATGATCAATGGCCGTAAAGGTATCGTTGACGCTTATCATACTGGTCGCGGTAAAGTTTACATGCGAGCCAAAGCTGAAATCGAAACTGAAAAAAATGGTCGTGAAACCATTATTGTTCATGAGATTCCATACCAAGTTAACAAAGCGCGCTTAATTGAAAAAATTGCCGAGCTTGTTAAAGATAAGAAAGTTGAAGGAATTAGTGCACTACGCGATGAGTCTGACAAAGACGGTATGCGTATTGTTATCGAATGTAAGCGTGATGCAGTTGGTGAAGTTGTTTTAAACAATCTTTATGCTCAAACTCAATTACAAACCACATTTGGTATCAACATGGTTGCGCTTGATAATGGCCAACCTAAGATCTTTAACCTTAAAGAAATGATTAAGTGCTTCGTTAATCACCGCCGTGAAGTGGTGACGCGTCGTACTATTTACGAATTGCGCAAAGCGCGTGATCGTGCTCATATCCTTGAAGGTTTGGCTCTTGCACTAGCGAATATTGATGAAATTATTGAATTAATTCGTCAAACAAATACACCAGCAGAAGCTAAAGCAGCTTTAGTTGCTCGTGGTTGGCAGTTAGGTAACGTTGCAGCAATGCTTGAGCGTGCCGGTACCGATGCCGCGCGTCCAGACTGGCTAGAAGAGCAGTTTGGTATTCGTGATAATCAATACTATTTAACTGAGCAACAAGCTCAAGCGATTCTTGATCTACGTCTGCACAAGCTAACGGGCCTTGAGCACGAAAAGATCCTTGAAGAATACAAAGCGCTACTTGATGAAATCGCTGAACTAATGTTCATTCTATCTAGCTCTGAGCGTTTGATGGAAGTGATCCGTGAAGAATTAGAGCTAGTTAAAGATCAGTTTAGTGACGAGCGCCGTACTGAAATCACTGCGGCAAGTAACGACATCGATTTAGAAGATCTGATCACTAAAGAAGATGTTGTTGTTACGCTTTCTCACGAAGGTTATGTTAAGTACCAAGTTTTAAGCGACTACGAAGCACAACGTCGTGGCGGTAAAGGTAAAGCAGCAACGCGCATGAAGGAAGAAGACTTCATTGAACGTTTGTTGGTTGCTAATACCCATGACACGATTCTATGTTTCTCTAGCCGCGGTCGTATGTACTGGTTGAAGGTATATCAATTACCATTAGCAAGTCGTACAGCACGTGGTAAGCCTATTGTGAATATTCTACCGCTTGAAGAAAATGAGCGTATTACCGCTATTCTTCCTGTAGGTGAATACAGTGAAGATAAGTTTGTCTTCATGGCAACAGCTGATGGTACTGTTAAGAAAACACCATTAACTGACTTTAGTCGTCCTCGTAGTGCCGGTATCATTGCGGTTAACCTACGTGAAGGCGATTCATTGATCGGTGTTGACGTAACTGACGGCGATTGCGATATCATGCTGTTCTCGGCATTTGGTAAAGTAGTACGTTTCTACGAAAGCCCGGTGATTGATGCTGAAGGCAACGCGAAAGGCGGTGTTCGTGGTATGGGCCGTACAGCAGCTGGTGTTCGTGGTATCAAGCTTGCTGAAGGCGATAAAGTTGTTTCGTTAATTGTTCCACACAATGAAGGTGATATTCTTACAGTAACTGAAAATGGTTACGGTAAGCGTACTGAGCTTGCTGAGTACCCGGCAAAGAGCCGTGCAACGCAAGGTGTGGTATCAATTAAAGTCTCTGAGCGTAACGGTAGCGTAGTTGGTGCTGTTCAAGCTGAAGAGGGCGATGAGTTTATGATGATCACCAACGGTGGCACACTGGTTCGTACTCGTGTTGCTGAAGTTAGCCGTGTTGGTCGTAATACTCAAGGTGTGACGCTTATTCGTACAGCCGAAGATGAAAAAGTTGTTGGCCTACAACGTATTGATGAGCCTGCTGAAGTAGAATTAATTGACGATGCAGAATTAGTTGATGGTGAAGCTGTTGCAAATACAGAACAACCAGCAACAGACGCAGAATCAGGTGATTCAACCGAGCAAGAATAAGTCTTATAGGGCTTTATTCTAAATAAAACGCAGCCATTGAGCTGCGTTTTTTTTATCTTCATATTGATAAGCTAAGGAATCTTGAATTAAACCTTTAAAGTTGCGCAATAAAGGTGTAAAAATAAATAAATGATCTCTATCACAATGTTGAGATTTATTGTTAATGTCTGTTTTGTAATGCTAAAAGCAGTATAACGTATGGTGTTATTAGCTTTATGAAGTAGTCACTTTTTATTTTGTAACTCGAGCAGGAGCAAGTACAACATTATGGATAAGGTTTATAACTTTTGTGCCGGACCGGCAATGATCCCCGCTGATGTAATGGCGCAAGCCCAGCAAGAATTCATTAACTGGCAGGGGTTAGGCACTTCCGTTATGGAAATAAGCCATCGTAGTAAAGAATTTCTTGCGGTTGCCGCTCAGTCAGAACGAGATCTACGTGAACTACTCAATATACCCGCTAATTACCATGTACTGTTCTGTCATGGTGGTGCGCGAGGTCAATTTGCAGCAGTACCGTTAAACCTTTTAGGTGATGCTGAAACAGCCGATTATATGGATGGTGGTTTTTGGGCACACAGTGCTATAGAAGAAGCATCGAAATATTGCCAACCAAACAGTGTTGATATTACTTACGTTAAAGACGGTAAAAAGGCTATTTTACCTGCCAGTGAGTGGACGCTTTCAGAAGATGCAGCCTTTGTGCATTTTTGTCCTAATGAAACCATTGATGGCATAGAAATCCGTGACTTACCTATTACCGATAAACCTATTGTCGCTGATATGTCTTCAACTATTTTATCACGTCAAATTGATGTGTCTAAATATGGCGTCATTTATGCGGGCGCTCAAAAAAATATTGGTCCTGCGGGATTAACGATTGTTATTGTGCGTGATGATTTATTAGGTAAAGCAAAATCAATCCTACCGAGTATTTTAGACTATACCGTTTTAGTTGATAAAGAATCGATGTTTAATACGCCACCTACCTTTGCATGGTATTTAGCGGGTGAAGTGTTTAAATGGCTTAAAAGTGTTGGTGGCGTTGCTGCAATGGAGCAGCGTAATTTAGCAAAAGCAAAATTATTATATGATTTTATCGATCATTCTGATTTCTACATTAATGACGTTCATGCTGATAATCGCTCAGTGATGAATGTACCATTTCAATTGAAAAATCCCGAACTGGATGATGTATTTTTAGCTCAAGCAGATACTGCAGGATTAAAAGCATTGAAAGGGCATCGTGTGGTAGGTGGTATGCGTGCTTCTATTTATAATGCGATGCCATTAGAAGGTGTACAAGCGTTAGTTGACTTTATGCTAATGTTTGAAAAAAATAACGCCTAATTAAAACAAAAGTTTTGGTTATCATTAATAAAAATACACACAGCGAGTGTGTATTTTTTTTTATAAAAAGCATCAAAATAATATCTAGTTACAATGTTTTTGATTGAGCATTAATATTTGATATATATAATCTAGCATTCATTTCTCTTGTTATGTGAATATATGCGCAAAAGCCCAGTATTAAAATCATATTACAACGAATATATTCGTGATATTTCAGTTGTATTTTTATTATTACTGCCTCTGATTATTTGTAATGCGATTACGTTATTTGTTGGTTACGGCTTAAATTGGGTTAAATTTAGCGATTTAGCTAATATCTTCTTTTATTTTTCTAATCTCTTAATTGGTATCTACCCGATAGCATTATGTTTGATCACTAGTTATTATATCGCTACAAAGCATGGCGTAAATGCAATGGTGGTTGTACCATATTCATTACTACTCTTCATTGCAGTATCAGTGCCTAATGCATTAGTATCAGCACAGACAGGATTACCTAATAATCCGTTGATTGCCTTACTCGCTGCAATGATTTCTGCAATCTGCTGTATTTCTTTTCGTCTTTTTCCATTAGATCCATCTCGAATTGACTTTGTAAGTACGCTTTATAAACATGTATTACACTTTTTTTGTTTTCTTCTGTTAACTGTTTTTTTAGCAAAATTCACAACGATTATTATCGAGTTAAGTAGAGACGTTCGCCATGATATCTCTCTCAATCCATTGACTTTTTATGGTGGTTTAGCCTATCAATTTGTTTTAGGCTTATTAGGGGCCATTGGTATAAACGGTCATAACTTTCTATTCAGAGCAAAACAACAGTTATTTGAAAATACTCAGCAAAATATTGCCGATTGGCAAGCTGGAGACGCTGCTTTAAATATACTAGGGCAGGGTTTTTATGATGCTTTTTTATCAATTGGAGGCTCAGGAAATACCATAAGTTTATTATTATGTGTATTATTATTTTCAAAAGAAAGAAGGCATATTACATTAGCGTTATCGGCATTACCGTTAGTCATTTTTAATATTAATGAGCTGTTGTTATTTGGTTTACCCATTATTTTTAATCCTATATTAATTGTTCCTTTTGTATTTGTACCATTAGTGAGTTTTGTAGTTGTGTATAGCGCAATGACGATTGGATTGGTAAACCCTGTGAGTACCATTGTTGATTGGATGACACCGCCATTGATTAGTGGTTATATTGCTACTCAGCACAGTTTTTCTGGAGTGGTATTACAGCTGGTGGTAGTTATTATTGGCATTGCTATTTATCGACCATTTTATTTACATTTCGTTGGACAAAGCGAAAGCAATAATATGGCTATAAGCCGGCAGCATGAATTAGGCCGTAGTACACTAAAATTATTTTTAGGTGATGTTACTCAAGCAATGACTAGCTATATAAGTAAGCATGATATTAGCCGTCGTGTCAGCCGAATGCTGAGTCACGGTGAATTTGTCATGTATTATCAGCCTCAAATCTATTTGAATAATAATCCAGGTTTCTCTTTTGAATCACTTATTCGTTATAAAGATTCAGATGGTAAACTATTACCGCCACTCTTTATTCAAGACTTTCAGCAATTAGGTGCGATGAAACAACTTGATAAAATGGTCATTGATTTAGTGTTGGTCGACATGCAAAAAATGCCATTAACACTTAATTGCAAAGTAGCTATTAATATCTCAACAGAAACCATTTCAGATAAACATATCGTGGCTTACATTGTTGAGCGGTTGAGTTTTTATAACATTTCACCATTAAACTTAGAAATAGAGATCACAGAAGAAGCTATTATTGATAATGATAAGCTGGTTTCTGAAAATATTGCTGTATTACAAGCATTAGGGATAACTGTTGCGATTGATGACTTTGGTTCAGGTTATGCTTCTTTTCCACATTTACTCAAGTTTAACTTTGATAAAGTAAAGTTAGATCGTTCATTACTTTTTAATATTGACAATGAACGCGAGAGAAATTTATATCAATTATTAGCAAAAATCAGTGAAGTAACCGGTTGTGTTTTGGTTGCTGAAGGGGTTGAAACTCGAGCCGAAAAACAATTTGTCAAACAGTGTGGTATTGATATCTGCCAAGGTTTTTATTTTGCTAAACCGATGCCACTTGATGATGCATTAACGTGGTCGAAAACAGTAACTGAATCTAGTAATGATTTTGTAGTGTAGTTGCAATGTAATATTTCATTTTTATGGTGTGGTTTTTACTTTATGAGTAAAAATAAAGAGTAGGATCACTGACACTCTTTCACTGTATAAGAATGTTATGGATCCACTTATCTTTTTTGTTTGTTTATTAGTTTTTATTGGTGGATGTTTTATCCAAAGTACACTTGGTTTTGGCATGGGAGTCGTTGCTGGACCATTTATTTTGATGCTTGAGCCACGGTTAATGCCGAGTGCGATTGTTGTTATCGGCATGTTTATGTCGGCAATTGTGTGGTATCAATATCGGCATGCTTTATCATTGCGGTTTTTAATTTTTGCTTTTTTGGGGCGACTACCAGGAACACTGATTGCTGCTTATGTTCTGATGGTAATCACTACCGATCAATTAGAAATCATGTTGGGAGTTACAGTTTTAGCAGCGGTAATTTTAAGTTTAGCGAAATTACGATTAGCGCCAACATCAATTAATTTATTTATTGGCGGTTTAATTTCAGGTGTGACAGGTACTGCGACCGGTATTGGCGGCCCACCAATTGCTTTATTAATGCAGAATGAAGAACCAGAAACTATTCGTGCTAATTTGGCGGCTTTTTTCTGTTTAACCAATATTATTTCATTGATTGCGTTGCATTATTCTGGACGGTTTACGATGGTTGATTTTACTAGCATTATTTGGCTACTGCCTGCACCTATTATTGCCAGTGTTATTGCATTTCGTGTTCGTCATAAAATTAAAAAGCAGGTGATGCAATACGGCGTATTAGTACTATGCTCTTTATCTGCAGTCGTTTCATTATCACAAGGTTTACATGTGTTTAGTTAGAACAATAGCAGCTTATATTGCAAATTAAGCTGTTATTGAACATAAAAATAGCGATGTTACTGTTGAGGGTAAATTAATTTATCGGTATTAAACCCTGCTTGTTGTGCAAGAGTAAGATATTTATTAAGTACTGTTGAGGAGAGGGTTTTGTTGCGTGCTAAAATCCATAAATAGTCATAATTATAGCTGCTCACCAATGCTGCAGAATAATCCTTTTCAAGCGCAAAGATAATATAGCTACCATAAAAAGGCCCAAAGAAGGATACTTTTAGATGGCCAATATTAGGCTGTTCGACAAATTTTGCTTTACCCTGTGCTTGTTGCCATTGCTGGTCGGTAATATTAAAGCCTCGATTAATCACTTTAATACTCTTGTCTGGATTTAAACTATAAGTGGCCGTTACCTGTTCTAAACCGCGTTCAAAGCTATGATCTAATCTTGCTATTTCATACCATTGGCCTAAATAGCGATTTACATCAAAATGTGTAATAGGTTCAACGTTATTAGGCTTACCAGTTGTACAGCCAGTTAGTAGACTCAAGCAACAAATACAATAAAACCATTTAATATAAGTAGGCATCCATTATTCCTTAACTTATGCTTGTGGATGTGAAAAAGTGACCTCGGCGGTAAAAGTAACCTCGTTATCAGTTATCGTGAATGGCCACTGCATACGCTCACAAATACGTTGCACAATCACTAATCCACACCCATAACCTTGGTTATAAATTTCATTACCATCATGGCGATTGATGATTGTTAAGCGATCATGGGTTAATTTTATTTCTATATCTCCAATACTATAGCTAAATGCATTTTTGATTAGATTATTAATAATAATAGTAATAAAACTGAGCGGCGCATTAATCGTTGCGGCGTGATTAATCTCAAGATAGTAGCTTGCATCCTGTTTGGCAAATAAAGGTTCCATAACCACTAATTGCTGATGTAGCTGATCGGCAAGATGGCATTGAGTAAAATGATGCCCCTCAATTGACTCTTTGCCTAATAATAGAAAAGTTTCAGTTAGAATCCGCATATCATCACTGGCTTGATGTAATCGATTAATGGCTTTTTTAGCGACATTGGGTTGATTAGGGACTTTATTGAGTAAATCTGTCGATCCCTGAATAATCATGATTGGTGTACGCAGTTCATGAGATGCAAAACGGCTAAATTCTTTTTCACGTTGAAAAAATCCAGCAATATTATTTTTACTATCAAGTAATGCTTGTTCAATTTCACGAGTTTCCCGGTACTGGGTTTCAACCTCAAAAGAGGGTTGATCTGGTGGCATTTGGCGAATTTTCTGATCTATTTTCGCTAATGGCTGTGATAAAGAACGTACAAAATAAAAGCTGTATCCCCCCATGATTAATGAGAGTAATAGCCCAAAAATAAACGTGAAATAATGGAGACTATCTTCATAATCATCAAGGTAATCATCAGCATCATCTTGATAAATAACATACATCAACCCTCTTCCTGAGGGATGATCAAATACTAAAAAATGTTTATCCTCAGTGCCGCGCAGATGTTCAAAAAAGCCGGGTTGATTATATTTTTTTAACCAATTTGGTAATGATTTTTCACTCCAGTAACTTTTAAACTCACTGTTATTAGGCAGTGGAGCGTTATCACCCATTTCTTTATAGTCGATAACATATTGGCTTGATTCTTTGTCTAACCAATGATGAAGGCTAATTACTTCTAATTGGTTTTCTGCGATATAGATAACAACCCAGAATAGAACAAACATGCCAAATGTCATTAATCCAAAGCTTAAACCGACTTTACGATAAATGCTGGGGAAATTATGCTGCTTTGATACGGTAACCTTGTCCATGAATGGTCTCTAATCGTGAAGTGGCAAAATCTTTATCAATCGCATTTCGTAATCCATAGATATGGCTGCGTAGGGCATCACTAGACGGGGATTCATCGCCCCAAACAGCATCGATTACTTGCTGACGACTAACAATATTGGGGGCATGATGCAGTAATACTTTGAGTATTTTAAATTGAATCCGGCTTAACTTAATGATTTTTCCATCGCGACTGACTTCATCACTGCGGTTATTCATTACAATATCAGCGAATTTTAATAGGCCAATGTCTTGTCTTGGACCTCTATTAGCTAAAGCATATAAGCGTAAGCACAGTTCTTCCATTGCAAATGGCTTTAATAAGTAATCATCACCACCTGCTTTAAATGCAGCAACTTTGTCTTCAAGAGTATCTTTGGCGGTTAAGAACAAAATTGGCGTACCGCAGTAGAGATCATTACGGATTTTTTGAACGGCCACAATACCATCTATTTTAGGCATCATAATATCCATAATGATGACGTCATAATGGTTATTTTCAATAAAAGAGAGTGCTGCTTGGCCATGATAAGCACAATCAGCAGTTATACCTTCTAGCTCTAAGTAATCTGCAATCGTTTCAACAATCTGATGATTATCATCAACAATAAGAATTTTCATCTTTTTTATTTCGCTCTTCACGAATACTTCACGTTTGAGGCAGTAGTATACGCTCCAATAAAACAATATTCATAATTTGTTCATAAAAAGGTTTGTATTCATGAAGAAAATCACATTGGCGACATTAATTGGTCTCGTTGTTACTGGTTGTGGCGGTGGCGGCGGTGATGATAGTGCAGCACCTCAACCACCTGTTGAGACAAAACCACAAGCTGTTCAAGGTACAATTAATGCCGTTAATGTTGGCGCTAATACGATAGAAGTTAATGGTCACAGTTATAATGTAGCGTCAGTCGCGTATGGTACAGATACCCAGTTTACAATTAATGATCTTCAACAAGACATGATGGTTGCTGTTTCTACTTCATCAAAAGTCGGGGCACAAGTTCAATTAGAACCAACCATGGTGGGTAGGGTTACAAATATTGATCGTGCTAAGTCAACATTTGTTGTTAATGGTGCGACATTAAAGTTCCGCCTTAATCAACATATTGACGTTGGCGATTGGGTGATGGTGTCATCGCTACCACAAGCAACTGACGCTGGCCTTGGCTATAAAGTACTTTCAGTCGTGAAATTTGAGCATGAGGGTATTGTTGGGCAGTATGAAGTTGAAGGGCGCTTATCAGCACTAGATTCGAACGTTAAATCATTTGTATTAGGTGCTGCAACTAACGTTGATTATAGCGGTGCCGTAATTGAAGATAATACGAAATTGCAAAATGGTCAGTGGGTTGAAGTAAAAGGTCAAATGAGTGGTAACACCTTTAATGCCGCGGAAGTTGAAGTCGAAACCTATGATGATTTTGATAATGACAATGAAATTGAAGGTGTTGTAACCTGGGTTAGCCGTGATAAAAGCCAGTTTGAGTTAAATGCCCGTGGTCGATTTATGGTGACAGGAGTCACTCGCTTTGAAGATGGCACTAAAGCTAACTTAAATGTTGGAGTGAGGATTGAAGTTACAGCACTGAACGGCATCGCGCGCGAGATTGAATTTGAAAATGATTTCGATGGTGATTTTGGTGACTCTTGGCATGAATTTGAATACAAAGGTATTGCATCAAACGTCGATAGTGAAGGTATGTTTACTATTGGTTTAAATCAACGAAAGATCTATATTGATGCTTACACTGAGTTTGATGATGGTTTAAATAAAGATAATATCGGTGGCTTCCGTGTTGAAGTTGAGGGGGTAATCATTAACGGTAAAAACGTTGCACGTGAAATCGAGCGTGAAGATGATTAAATAACCTCGAACCTCAAGCGTCTCTTATATTTAAGACGCTTGAGGTATTTAAGAGTTTCGATTTTTTATTGATGGTGATTAGTCATTAATGCAAAATTGTTGTTCTAAATAGCACTGAATTGATTGTTCACTTGCATCAAATTGTGGTGAGGGCACTTGAGTCGGATCAACCCATAACCATCCCTCGCATTTATCCGGTTCTTTTAAGGTTAATTGACCGCTAAATTGTGTCGCGAGTAGAGCGACACTAATATAATGTTTACCGGATTCGTGATAGGTGGCGAGGTTATTCGTTACAGCAATCACTTGTGGTTCGTAAATAGTTAGCCCGGTTTCTTCTTCTACTTCACGAATAGCACATTGGCTAAACGTCTCACCTAACTCCATATGGCCACCTGGAATCGAGTAATACGGTGCATGACTATTTTTACGTTTACCGATTAATATTTGTCCTTGCTGGTTTACAATAATAATTCCAATTCCAACCATCGGTGTTACGGCACTCATTCTTACTCCAATATTCACCGTTGTCATATTTTACTACTTTACCGTAATTACTGTGCTGATGGTGGAACAATATTAAACCAAGTTATCAAATACTAAAAAAACTGCCGCTAGATAACTGTGACATTATTGGGTACTCTGCTAGATAAGAAAAATTAGGATTGGAAGAATAATCAATGGAAAGTTTAACCCTAGCGCCGATTGCCAAAGTTAACGGTGAAGTGAACCTACCGGGTTCAAAAAGTGTATCGAATCGTGCTTTATTATTAGCAGCATTAGCGAAAGGAACTACACGGCTAACTAACTTATTAGATAGCGATGATATTCGCCATATGCTTAATGGATTAAAGCAACTTGGGGTTAATTATCGTTTATCTGCCGATAAAACAGAATGTGAAGTTGATGGTTTAGGTCAGGCCTTTAGCTCGTCAAAGCCGCTTGAGTTATATTTAGGTAATGCTGGCACGGCAATGCGTCCTTTAGCTGCCGCACTATGCCTAGGGGCTGGTGAATATACACTAACCGGTGAACCGCGCATGAAAGAGCGCCCAATTGGTCACCTTGTTGATGCGCTCCGTAGTGCTGGTGCAGATATTGCCTATCTTGAGAATGAAAACTACCCACCCTTAAAGATTATTGGTACTGGTCTGCAAGGCGGTGAAGTTGAAATTGATGGCTCGATATCAAGTCAGTTTTTAACTGCTTTCTTAATGGCTGCACCTTTAGCGCAAGCTGATACTGTAATTAGTATTAAAGGTGATTTAGTATCAAAACCTTATATTGATATTACGCTACATATTATGGCCCAGTTTGGGGTTGAAGTTGACAATCATAATTATCAACAGTTCGTCGTTCGAGGTAATCAAAGCTATGTTTCCCCTGGCGACTTATTGGTTGAAGGCGATGCTTCTTCGGCGTCGTATTTCTTAGCTGCAGCTGCGATTAAAGGCGGTGCAGTGAAAGTTACCGGTATTGGTAAAAAGAGTATTCAGGGTGATATTCAATTTGCAGATGCATTGGCTGCAATGGGGGCTGATATCGAGTGGGGCGATGATTATGTTATTGCACGTTGTGGTGAATTAACTGCTGTTGATATGGATTTTAATCACATACCTGATGCGGCAATGACAATTGCAACAACGGCATTATTCGCTAAAGGCACAACATCGATTCGTAATGTTTACAACTGGCGTGTGAAAGAAACAGATCGCTTAGCTGCTATGGCGACTGAATTACGTAAAGTTGGCGCAATAGTTGAAGAGGGCAGTGATTATATTACTATTACACCACCAACAACATTGAACCATGCTCAAATTGACACTTATGATGATCATCGTATGGCAATGTGTTTTTCGCTGGTGGCTTTAAGTGATACTCCTGTAACAATTAATGATCCTAAATGTACCTCAAAAACTTTTCCTGATTATTTTACTAAGCTTCAGGGCTTAAGTGTTTAGTTTTTATTGTTCGATTGTTGATATTTAAGTTTACAGTAGTACTAGCCTGATGTGATTGCATCAGGCTTTTTAATTGGTGTAAAAAGGTCGTATTGAAAGGTAATAACTCTATAAATTTAAGATTTTTTTCCGTATAATGCACCACCGTTTGATGGCTAACCTTAATTTGGGTTAAGTTACTGCTATTACGGATACATATTCGGAGAAAACTTATGTCTACTCATGCTCCAGTCATTACTGTTGATGGGCCAAGTGGCGCCGGCAAAGGCACACTATGTATGCTATTGGCAGAAAAACTTGGCTGGAATCTGCTCGATTCTGGTGCGATTTACCGTGTTCTTGCACTTGCAGCACTTCATCATGGTGTAGATACTGAATCAGAGGATGCTTTAGTGCCACTGGCTGCACATCTTGATGTTCAGTTTGTTGCTGAAGGTGAGTTGGTTCGAGTTATTCTTGAAGGCGAAGACGTTTCAAATACACTTCGTACTGAAAAAGTAGGCAATGCTGCCTCTAAAGTTGCCGCATTACCGCGAGTACGTGAAGCTTTATTACGTCGTCAGCGTGCATTTAGTGAGCAACCAGGCTTAGTGGCTGATGGTCGAGATATGGGCACGGTGGTATTCACATCTGCTGAAGTGAAAATTTTCTTAGACGCCAGTGCCGAAGAACGTGCAACTCGTCGTATGAATCAGTTGCAAAAAAAAGGCTTAGATGTTAGCTTTAGCAGCCTTTTAAGTGAAATCCAGGAGCGAGACTACCGCGATCGCAATCGTGCCGTAGCGCCTTTACGTCCTGCAGATGACGCTTTAGTGCTTGATTCGACTGAAATGTCGATTGAACAAGTACTAGAAAAAGTCTTGGCATATGTTGATGCTAAGCTAAAATAAAGAATCCATATTTAGCTGCATAAGTGGCTAAATAACGTCGGTGTCATGGATGATAACTGACTTTATTATCAACCCCATGCGGTAGGATACCCATGGTTGTTTATCATATTGAAGATTAATTAAATGACTGAATCTTTTGCTCAACTCTTTGAAGAGTCGCTAAACCAAGTTGAAACTCGCCCAGGTGCAATCGTTAAAGGTACTGTAATCGCTATCGAAAACGGTTACGTACTAGTTGACGCTGGTCTAAAATCTGAGTCATCTATCCCTGCTGAAGAATTCAAGAACGCTGCTGGCGAACTAGAAATCGAAGTTGGCGCTCAGGTTGACGTTGCTCTTGACGCGATCGAAGATGGTTTTGGTGAAACTAAACTTTCTCGTGAGAAAGCTAAGCGTCACGAAGCTTGGATCCAGCTTGAAAAAGCTTATGAAGATGCTGAAACAGTTGTTGGTATCATCAACGGTAAAGTTAAGGGCGGCTTCACAGTTGAACTTAACGGCATCCGTGCGTTCCTACCAGGTTCACTAGTAGACGTACGTCCAGTTCGTGACACTGCTCACCTAGAAAACAAAGAACTTGAGTTCAAAGTAATCAAGCTTGACCAGAAGCGTAACAACGTTGTTGTTTCACGTCGCGCAGTTATCGAATCTGAGAACAGCGTAGAGCGTGATGAGCTACTTGCTTCTCTACAAGAAGGCATGGAAGTTAAAGGTATCGTTAAGAACCTTACTGACTACGGCGCATTCGTTGATCTTGGCGGTGTTGACGGTCTTCTACACATCACTGACATGGCTTGGAAGCGTGTTAAGCACCCTTCTGAAATCGTTAATGTTGGCGATGAAATCAACGTTAAAGTACTTAAGTTCGACCGTGAGCGTACTCGCGTATCACTAGGTCTTAAGCAACTTGGCGAAGATCCATGGGTTGCAATCGCTAAGCGTTACCCAGAAAGCACTAAGCTTACTGGCCGCGTAACTAACCTAACTGACTACGGCTGCTTCGTTGAAATCGAAGAAGGCGTTGAAGGTCTAGTACACGTTTCTGAAATGGATTGGACTAACAAAAACATCCACCCATCTAAAGTTGTTAACGTGGGCGACGAAGTTGAAGTTATGGTTCTTGATATCGACGAAGAGCGTCGTCGTATCTCTCTAGGTCTTAAGCAGTGTAAAGCGAACCCATGGCAGTCATTTGCAGAAATGCAAGCTAAGGGCGACAAAGTAACTGGTAAGATCAAGTCAATCACTGATTTCGGTATCTTCATCGGTCTTGAAGGCGGCATCGACGGTCTAGTTCACCTATCTGACATTTCTTGGAATGTTTCTGGTGAAGACGCAGTTCGTGACTTCAAGAAAGGCGACGAAATTTCTGCAGTAGTTCTTGCAGTTGACGCAGAGCGTGAGCGTATCTCTCTAGGCGTTAAGCAAATCGAAGAAGACCCATTCAACAGCTTCGTAGCTGACACTAAGAAAGGTGCTCTAGTAACTGGTAAAGTTATTGCTGTTGACGCTAAAGGCGCAACTGTTGAGCTAGCTGAAGGTGTTGAAGGTTACCTACGCGCTTCTGAAGCATCTGTAGACCGTGTTGAAGACGCAACTCTAATTCTTTCTGTTGGCGACTCTATTGAATCTAAGTTCACTGGCGTTGACCGTAAGAACCGCGTAATCAACCTTTCTGTACGTGCTAAAGACGTTGCTGAAGAGCAAGAAGCAATGGCTACACTAAACAAAGCAGACGATGCTGCGTTTGGTAACGCTATGGCTGACGCTTTCAAAGCTGCTAAAGGCGAATAATTGAGCATTGGAGGGAAATCGCTTTAGCTTTTTCCCTCTAAACGGCTATACTATTGAGAAACTTACTAAAACGGAGTGTTTATGACAAAGTCTGAATTAATTGAAAGACTATGCAGTCAACAAACACATCTTTCTGCCAAACAGGTAGAAGATGCAATCAAGGATATTCTTGAACATATGGCGAACACACTTGCAGAAGGTGATCGCATTGAGATCCGTGGCTTTGGTAGCTTCTCTTTGCATTACCGTGCTCCTCGCGTTGGTCGTAATCCAAAGACAGGTGATAAAGTTGAGTTGGACGGCAAGTACGTACCTCACTTCAAACCTGGAAAAGAATTACGTGACCGTGTTAATGCATCAATAGCTGCTTAACCGCGAATAGAACAAAAAAACGGCATACTCTCGGTATGCCGTTTTTTTATGTCTATAGATCATGGTTTGATCAGTAAAATTACTGCATAATCAGTAATTATAATTTAGATTTAGTGAGAGGATTCACGATGAAGATTTTAGGAATTATTGTTCTAGTAGCTGCCTTTTTAATCACTCTGGCTCTTGGTGCTCAAAATCAAATAATGGTTAGTTTTGATTATTTAATCGCTCAGGGTGAATTCCAACTTTCTACGCTATTAGGCACAGCATTTGGTGCTGGTTTTGTTATTGGTTGGGTAATTTGTGGTACTTTATATCTTAAAGCGCGCTTTGCTAAAAATCGTCTAATGAAGAAAGTAACCAAGCAACAACAAGAGCTTGATCAGCTTCGTGCTAAGCCTATTAAGGAATAAGAATTAATGCTTGAATTGTTGTTCCTACTTTTACCTATTGCAGCTGCCTATGGTTGGTATATGGGTAACAGGAGCGCAAGTAACCAAAAGCAAGAAAAGTCTGACCACTTATCTCGCCAATATGTAACAGGTCTTAATATGCTGTTATCAGATGAGTCTGATAAAGCAGTAGACCTGTTCATTGAGTTGCTTCAGGTTGACAGTGAAACTATTGATACTCATCTTGCTCTCGGTAATCTATTCCGCAGCAGAGGAGAGGTCGATCGCGCCATTCGTATTCACCAAAATTTGATAGCAAGGCCTAACTTATCTATTGAACAGCGTAATTTATCATTACAACAATTAGCTAAAGATTATATGGCTGCCGGTTTTTTTGATCGTGCTGAGCGTATTTTTGAGCAGTTGTTGGATGAGCCTGATTATCGAAAATCAGCATTACAGCAGTTATTAGCGATTTACCAGCAAACACGCGAGTGGGAAAAAGCCATTGAAATGGCTACTCAATTAGTAAAATTAGGTAAAACCAAGCTCAAGCATGATATCGCCCATTATTGGTGTGAACTCTCTATGCTGGAGTTGAGCGCGCAAAATCAAGATAAAGCGATTCAGCTATTAAAAAAAGCCCTCTCAGTTGATAAGCATTGTGTTCGAGCTTCGATTGCAATGGCTAAAATTTTAGTCAAACAACAAGAATATAAACAAGCAGCTAAAATTTTAGAACGGATCTCAGATCAAGATATTGAGTTTGTTGGTGAAGCTTTACCATTGCTACTTGAGTGTTATGAAGCGATGCATAATCAAAATGCATGGCTAAAATACTTACAACACTGTGTTGAGCAAAAAGCAGGGGCAAGTGCAGAGTTAATGCTTGCTGATGAAATTGCTAAAAATGAAGGGGCTGTGACAGCACAATCATTTATGACGCGCCAGCTGCAAAAGAATCCAACCATGAAAGGCTTTTATCAGTTGATGGAGTATCACCTTGATGAAGCAGAAGAAGGCCGTGCTAAAGAAAGTTTAACTAGCTTACGGCATTTAGTGGGTGAGCAGCTGAAAGTAAAACCGCGCTATCGTTGTCGTCAATGTGGTTTTGCTACCCATGCTTTATATTGGCAGTGTCCATCGTGCAAGAGCTGGGGACAAATAAAACCGATTCGAGGACTTGATGGTGAATAAATACCATCAGATACCTTTTTAGAACCAGTGCAGTAATGTACTGGTTTTTTTGTAGTTGTAGCTACCAAATTTAATCAATTAATGTAGAATCCTGCCGGCGGTTGGGATTACCGCACAATGGATGTATTTAGACATAATAGGAGCCTCAATGCTAGACGCTAAAGTAACAGACCCTAAAGTAATCGTTGCCCTTGATTATGATAATCATAATGAGGCACTCGCTTTTGTCGATCGTATTGAGCCGGGAAGTTGCCGTTTAAAAGTCGGCAAAGAGATGTTCACCTTTTTTGGCCCTGATTTTGTACGTCAGTTACATGATCGTGGTCATTCTGTATTTTTGGATTTAAAATTTCATGATATTCCAAACACGTGTTCAAAAGCGGTAAAGGCTGCTGCAGAGCTAGGTGTATGGATGGTTAATGTGCATGCCAGTGGTGGTGAGCGAATGATGACCGCATCGCGTGAAATCTTAGAACCTTATGGTAAAGATCGCCCACTATTAATTGGTGTAACAGTATTAACCAGTATGGAAGCTAATGATTTAGCCGGTATTGGTATTTCATGCCAGCCTCAGCAACAAGTACTGAATTTAGCAACATTGACTAAAAACAGTGGCCTTGATGGTGTGGTGTGCTCAGCGCAAGAAGCGAGTTTGCTAAAAGCGCAACTTGGTCAACAATTTAAGTTGGTAACACCAGGTATTCGTCCTGTTGGCAGTGAAGCTGGTGATCAGCGCCGTGTAATGACACCTGTTGAAGCGATGGCAGCTGGCTCTGATTATTTAGTTATTGGCCGTCCAATTACTCAAGCAAGTGATCCTGCTGCTGTATTGGCTGCAATTAATAAAACACTGGCTTAATTTTTAACGATTAAGCAAACGATAACGCCAGCATTTTTACGCTAATGGGTAATTATGCTGGCGTTTAGTTTTATTATTAGTAGCTTATTTTTGGTGTACTGTTAAGTATTTGACCACTTTTTTCTCGTGTGGGTGAGCTAAAGTGACTATCAAGCAGCTTTTGAGTCAATGAGTGTTTTGGATTTTCAAATACATTTGCTGTTCGGCCTTTTTCGACCACTTCACCGTCTTGCATCACCATCACTTTGTCGCTGAAATGTTTTATTACTCCCATGTGTTGTGACACATAGATATAAGATAATCCCATTTCTTCTTGCAGCTCTAATAATAGGTTTATCATCTGAGAGCGCATTGACATATCAAGTCCGTTTAACGCTTCATCTGCAACGATAATACATGGCTGAAGAATCAGTGCTCGAGCTAAAGATACACGTTGCTTTTGGCCTGTTGCCAGCATTTGTGGATAAAAATAAGCATGTTCAGGTAATAACCCTACGCGCTTAAGTGTATCCATGATGCGTTTTTCGCGGGCTTGTGGCGTCATGTTAGTATTACGCTTTAACGGACCTTCTAGAATACGACCAATTTGAATCCGTGGATTTAAAGCGGTATTAGGATCTTGGAAAATCATTCGTATTAGCTTACAGCGGGTTTGATAATCATGGTGATGTAGTTGTTCACCATTGACGCGCACAATACCTTCGGTTGGCGTGATCACGCCTGCTAACATTTTTGCTAATGTAGATTTTCCTGAACCGTTTTCCCCTAGCAGCGCTATTGTTTCACCAGCTTCAAGGTGAAAAGAGACGGGTTTTACTGCTTCAATCGTACGACGGCGAAATAACCCTGAGCGATAATGGTAATCTTTTTTTAGGTTTTCAACTTCAAGTAATGAACTCATTTGTTGTCATCCTTCATATTTAGCGGAAAATGACAGCTAAATTTATGACTTTTAATTTTTTGACGTTGAGGTACTTCAACACATTTTCGTTGTGCGTAGGGACAACGTGGTCCTAAACGACAGCCAATGGGTAAATGCTGCAGCGGGGGAATTGAGCCAGGCAGTGTTTCTAGTTTACATTTATGGCTGACATCCATTGAAAAATCAGGCATTGCCCGCATTAATGCCGCTGTGTAAGGGTGATGAGGAAGCTCTAGCAATTGCTTTGAGGTGCCTGATTCTACCGATTGCCCACAATACATCACGGTGATCCGATCAGCCCATTGAGTCACGGTGTTTAAATCGTGGCTAACCAATAAGATAGTAGTGTTGCCTAGTTGGTTCATGCGACTTAGTAGTCGAAAAATTTGTGCCTGAGTAATCGGATCAAGATCGTTGGTTGGTTCATCAGCAATCAATAATCGAGGCTGGTTAGCGATTGCCATCGCAATCATCACTTTTTGACATTCACCATCGGTTAATTCGTAAGGATAACTGCGCATAACGCGTTTATGCTCTTTAATACCGACTTTATGCAGTAAAGCAATGGCTTGTTTTTGACGCCAATGAAAACGCTGCCAAATATGACCATTAAATGATGATGATGGTATTGCCTCTTCTAATTGCTCACCAATGCGCTCAGAGGGATCAAGACAGGTTGATGGTTCTTGAAAAATCATCGCAATTTCACGGCTAACAATTTTACGCCGTTGACGTGGTGATAATGCTAATAAATCAACATCCCCTAAACGCATGCGGTCAGCGTTAACGCGCCAGTTATCTTTACACACGCCAGCAATAGCTTTAGCAACCAAACTCTTACCTGAGCCTGATTCACCTACTAGCCCTCGAATCTCACTTTCATTAATGGTGAGACTCATGCGATCAACCGCTTTTACCATACCTTGAGGGGTATCGATTTCTATGGTGAGGTTTCGTATATCAAGTAATGGCATGTTAATCAATTCCTGCGTTAAGTGCTTGGCGCATACCATCACCGACTAAGTTAACGACTAAGACACTAAACATAATCGCAAGCCCGGGCAGGGTGACTGTCCATGGTGCGAGATAAATAAGATCGATTGAATCACCGAGCATTGCTCCCCATTCTGGTAAAGGGGCTTGTGCACCTAAACCCAGAAAACCGAGTGCTGCAATATCCATAATTGCCACAGAGATAGCGCGTGTCATTTCAGTGGTAATTGTGGTTAGAATATTAGGCAGAATCGAGTTATAGAGCAGATAAAAGTTATTAGCGCCATCAAGACGCGCTGCAATAATATAGTCTTTAGCAACTTCTTCGTGAACGGCGGTATATATAGCACGAATAAAGCGTGGAATGAGTGCTAACCAAATAGCGAGTAAAATATGTGTTTCTCCAGGCCCCATATATGCAACAACAATGATTGCTAGTAGTAATGAAGGAATAGATAACACCGTGTCTAAAATATGGTTAAGAAGGCTCGATTTTAGACCACTGCTCATGCCGGCTAAAATACCAATTAATAGTCCAATTGCACTTGATGCTAGGGCAACTAATAGGGCGTAGCCAAAGGTTAACTGACTACCGATTAATAATCGCGATAAAATATCACGTCCAAGATCGTCAGTGCCAAAAAAGAATGAGACATGGCCAGAGTTATCCCATGATGGCGGCATGAGGAGTTCGCCAACTTGTTCTATTGCTGAATAAGGGGCTAACCAACGCGCATTTATAGTAATTAACAATAGTGCTAATAAGCTCCACAAACCAAACATGGCTAATGAATTTGCACGAAAATTTTGCCATGACCGTTCCCATTGGGTCGGAATCGTGGCTTCTTGGTAAACGCTATTTGATGGCATACCATTCCTTCCTTACCAGTGGATTCACAATTGCACCAACAACATCAGATAAAATATTGGCTAATAAAATAAAGCTGCCGACAGTAATGACACCGGCTTGAATGGCGACATAGTTTTGGGCTGCAATTGCGTTGAGTAGCCAGCGGCCAATACCCGGCCAGTTGAAAATAGATTCGGTTAGCATGGCAAATGTCATCATTGCTGCAAACTGCATTCCAAGCTTAGGAATGATAGGTGGAATCGCATTTTTCATACCGTGACGGCGGACAATTTCAAAGGTTGAAAGGCCTTTTGTCTGTGCGACTTTAATATAGTTTTTGGTCATAACCTCAGCAATTGATGCGCGTGTTAAACGAATTACCTCTGTGGTAGGCGCCATCGCTAATACGATCGTTGGTAGCACAAGATGCTTAACGGCATCAAAGAAAGCTTCCATACGATAAGGTTTATCTGACAATAAAATATCGATCAGGGCAAAACCTGTTACGTGGTTAAATTGGTATAATAAGCTGTAGCGTCCAGAAACGGGTAGCCAACCTAAGTTAAGTGAAAACAATAAGATAAGTAACATTGCTAGCCAAAACAACGGAATAGAGTAGCCCAATAATGTAATCGAACTTATTACCGTATCAATAGAGCGTCCACGGCGAACACCAGCAATTGTTCCTAACGGAATACCAACGACTAAAGATAGGATAAACGCGAAAAAGCACAGTTCTAATGTTGCTGGAAAAACTTTGAGTATTTCGGTACTCATCGGTATTCCGGTTGCACTAATCCCTAAGTTCCCTGTAAGCAAGTTTTGGAGGTAAATAAGCCAACCTTGCCAAAAGGGTTCGTAAGCCCACTGCAATTGGGTATCAAGCCTTAAAATGCTGAAACTCACAATCGTTAGAATGAGTAATGTAATAACAAACAGATTTAAGCGACGTATAGTGTAGATAAACATACTTTACTCAGTCCGATAGACACTAGAAAATGAACGTGAGCCAAAAGGACTCATTTGTAGTCCACCGAGTGTTTTGTTGTGTGCTTGAAAATATACACCATGAGCAAGAGGAATGATTGGCACCTGCTGATCAAGAATATCCTGCGCATGTTGGTAATAATTAACCCGTTGCTGAGTTTTATTGGTACGTAATGCTAGTTCAAGTAGATTATCAAATTGAACATCACACCAATTAGCAACATTGAGCCCGGCATGTTTGGCATTGCATGATAATAATGGCCGTAAAAAGTTATCAGGATCACCGTTATCTGCAATCCAACCCGCTAACATCATATCGTATTTATTCATGTCATTTACCCCTAGACGACCAATGTTATCTTGATGATAAATAATAACATTAACGCCTATAGCCTTGAGGTTAGCTTGAATCAACTCAGCTGTTTTTTGTGGGCTCGGATTATAAGGTCGAGATTCTAACGGCACCCACATGGTCAATACTTGATCGGGGTTATAACCTGCTTGCTTAAGTAATGCTTTGGCTTTTTTAGGGTTATAATTAATGGCCTTACTGTCATTATTATAAGCCCATGATGTCGGCGGTAATAAGCTTTTAGCTTTGGTTGCCGTGCCGTAATAAACTGAATTTAATAATGTATTTCTGTTAATGGCGTAACTAATAGCTTGGCGTACTTTAAGATTGTTTAAAGGTGCTAAGCTGGTATTTAACGCTAAAAAAGACACATTCATGCCACTTTGTGCTAATAATTCATAGTTATTATTGTCAGTGATAACTGGTAACTGACTTGCAACAGGCGAGGCTAGTACATCACACTCTGCGCTTAATAATTTGGTCAGATTCCCCATACCACGCGAAGATATGTCAAACACCACTTGTTCCATCGGCGCAGCACCTTGCCAATAGTCATGATGATGTTTTAATCGAATCAGATCATTTGGAATAAACTGATCAACATAAAACGGTCCAGTACCAATAGGACGGTTATCTAATTGACCAATTTGACCTGATTTTAACAGTTGTTTGCCATATTCAGCAGAATATACCACCGCATAGCTGGTTGCTAAATTGGATAAGAAAGAGTTATCTGGTCGGCGTAGGCTAAATTGCACGGTATGTGGATTCAGTGCTTTAATACTTTCGATATCATTGGCAAAGCCGAGGCTTTCAAACCACGGATAACGGCCACCTGAAATATGGTGAAAAGGATTATCAGGGTTAATGACGCGCTCAAAGCTAAACACAACATCATCAGCATTCATGGTGCGTGTTGGCGTAAACCATGCTGTTGTTTGAAATTTTACCCCTTGACGTAAGGTAAAGGTATACACCAAGCCATCATCACTTACGGTCCAGCTTTTCGCGAGATCAGGTAATGGTTTATGGCTAACAGGATCGAGTAATAGCAGGCGGTCAAAAATTTGTGCCGAAAGGGTTTCTGCTGTTAATCCACCGTCTGTTAATTGGGGGTTAAGTGTTGTCGGTGTATCTTGGCCGCAATAGACAAAACCGCGACGTTGAGTCACAGAATCTTTTGCAGGTTGTTTACAACCACTAAGGGTTAATAAAACCAAACTAGCGATAAAAAAACGATAGTAAGCGCTCATATTTAATAGGCGTTATTTGAAATTAAGTTTTTAAATTTATCATTTTCCATCTCGGTCACCAAGTTATCCTGCCTGTTTTAAATTAAATTAGTCAAAAAGCATCAATTATATTGATTTTTTGCCTTATTTTGGTCGATTAATCACCATTAATATTGATGTTATATTTACGAATTAGGCCTCTTAGTTGATGATAGCTAAGGCGTAATAATTCAGCAGCTTTAGTTTGATTAAACTTTGCTAATGTGAGTGCTTGTTGAATCCAAATGATTTCTTGCTGTTGTAGCTGTTGACGGAGATCGATTGGAAATGTCAGTGTATCAGTCTTCTGATTTTGTGATGATTTAGCCGGAGTCGATTGAGAGGCAAGCTGAAGAGGAACGTTATTCCATGAGGTTGTGAAGGGATCTATCACAATGGTATCAATAACCTCATCTTGTTGAGCATGGCGAAAGACTGAGCGCTCAACAACATTCTTTAATTCACGAATATTACCAGGCCATGAGTAACCTAATAATTGTTGCTGAGCTTGGTAACTAAAACCGGCAAAATAGCTAAAATTCATTTCACGACACATGCGTACAGCATAGTGTTCAGCCAGTGGTAGAATATCATCAACCCGTGCTCTTAATGGGGGTAAGTGGATCACTTCAAAGGCCAGTCGGTCTAATAAGTCGGCTCTAAATTTCCCTTCTGCAGCGAGCTGTGGCAAGTTTTGATTGGTGGCACAGATTAATCGTACATTGGCTTGACAGCTTTTATTACCGCCAACACGCTCATATTCACCATACTCAATCACACGTAATAACTTCTCTTGCACTCCCATTGGTGCTGTTGCCAACTCATCTAAAAAGAGTGTGCCATTTTCCGCACGTTCAAACCGTCCTTGATGGCGGCCTTTAGCACCAGTAAAAGATCCAGCCTCATGGCCAAACAGTTCTGAATCAATAACACCATCAGCTAATGCGGCGCAATTTAAACTAATGAGTGGTTGATCCCAGCGGGTAGATAAATAGTGGATTCGTTGTGCAATCAGTTCTTTACCTGTACCGCGTTCACCTAAAATAAGCACCGGACGATTAAGGGTGGCAAGTCGTGAGGCATGATCAAGCACAGCTAAAAAAGCATCTGACTCGCCGATTAAATTTTCGGTCTTTTTCATTGGTCAATTCCACTAAAAGTTAGTTATATTCACTATATCATTATTTGTTAATATCGACTGTTATTTATTTAGTTCTTATAAAACAATAACTTAAAAGTTGGCACGCAAGTTGATATGTATATAAAACAATGACACCTCACATGACAACATAACGTTAGTCTAATGATATAAACCGTTCATTGACATGATTCAAGACGGTTGACCAAGGAGCTTTATTATGGGTATTTTTTCTCGTTTTGCAGATATCGTAAATGCTAACGTCAATTCATTATTAGACAAGGCAGAAGATCCACAAAAACTGATCCGTCTGATTATTCAAGAAATGGAAGATACATTGGTTGAAGTGCGTACATCATCGGCACGAGCACTCGCGGATAAAAAAGAATTACGTCGTCGTATTACCGCGATTGAAACACAGTCGACAGATTGGCAACAAAAAGCCAGTTTAGCGATTCAAAAAGGCCGCGAAGATCTGGCACGTGCAGCATTGATTGAAAAACAAAAATTGACTGATGTGGCGTTAACGTTAAATGAAGAATATAAATTAGTTGATGAAACAATTGAGAAATTATCGTTAGAAGTGGCTGAACTTGAGCGTAAACTGCAAGAGACACGTGCTCGCCAACAAGCATTAGTTGCACGCCATAAGGCAGCAGGAACACGTCGCGATGTTCGCCGTCAACTTGATACCAGTAAAGTTGATGAAGCAATGTCGAAGTTTGAACAATATGAGCGCCGCATTGATGAAATGGAAGCCGAAGCGGATAGCTATAGTTTTGGCCGCGGAAAAAGCTTAGAGTCAGAGTTTGCAGACCTGCAAGCGCAAGATGATATTGAAAAAGAGCTTGAGCGTTTAAAAGCAAACATGAACGATAAACAACAGTAATCGCGGGATAATTGTCCTTTAAATTACATAACAATAATAATAGTGCTATTACCCCTGCGTGAAAGGAGAACAACATATGTCGATGGGTTTTATTAGTGTTCCATTAGTGGTGTTTATGGTTGTTGTCGCACCATTGTGGTTAATTCTTCATTACCGCAGTAAGCGTAAATCAGGTGAGGGATTGTCTGGTGAAGATCATAAAAAGTTAGAAACCTTAGTGGCACGCGCAGAGGTGATGCAAGAGCGGATTGTTACTCTAGAGCGAATTTTAGATGCTGAAGCGCCACAATGGAGACAGAAATAATGCGTAAAACACTATATCGCGATCCTAAAAACGGTAAGTTAGGGGGTGTTTGTGCAGGTTTAGCTGAATATTTTGGTGTTGAAACCTGGTTAATGCGTATTTTAGCCGTAACTGCTTTTTTATTAGGCGTCGGTTTTTTTGCGACGGTTGCTTATATTGCTGCTTGGTTAATTTTAGATAAAATGCCGCCACAGCGAAAAGAACAACAACATCAATATACTGAACATAATGTAAAGCAAAAACCATGGCAAACGGGGCAATCAGCGAAACAGATTTTGGATAATGTTGAAACAGAACTCGCACGTAGTGAAGTCAGTATTCAAAAAATGGAAGCTTATGTCACCTCATCTGCCTTTAAAGTTGATCGTGAATTTAATAAACTTTAGAGCACAAATCGACAGTGCTTGATGTTATTTATCTAGAAAAAGTCTATAAATAATATCAATATTAAGCAGGTACTGATGTATTCAGGCCTGCTTTTTTATGGTCAGTTATAAGACCGTATAGATGAATAGGGAAGCGTAATGAATCGAATGAGTAATGAAGTGAGTAAATGGGTTAATCGCAGCCTTGATCGCCATGTGCGACTTGCGGTAACAGGTTTATCTCGCGCAGGAAAAACGGCCTTTATTACGTCACTGATCAATCAATTGTTGCATGTAAGTACCAATCCTCGCTTACCGATGTTTTCAGCGGTACGGGAAGGCTATTTATTAGGATCTAAAAGAGTACCACAGTTGGATATGCATGTGCCTAAGTTTGGTTATGATGACGGTATGAATGCATTGTTATCATCGCCACCAACATGGCCTCAGCCAACCAGTGATGTGAGTCAAACTCGACTTGCATTGCGTTTTAAACCACAAAAAGGACCACTTAAATTATTTCAAGACACCGCGACGTTGTATCTTGATATCATTGATTATCCCGGTGAGTGGCTATTAGATTTACCTTTGCTTGATCTTGATTTTATTAGCTGGTCAAAGCAACAGGCACAAGTATTGAAGGGTCAACGGTTAGCATTAGCGCAATCATGGTTAGCAATGGGGGAGCAATTTGATCCTTTTGCTCCTGCTGATGAAACCTTAATTGAAACTATTGCCGCTGCGTTTACGGATTATTTACACCAATGTAAAGCTGAAGGTGGTTTACATTGGGTGCAACCGGGGCGATTTGTGTTGCCAGGAGAATTAGCAGGAGCACCTGTATTACAATTCTTCCCGATGGTATGGACCAATAAATATACCGAACAACAATTAGCTACAGCGACTGATGACAGTAACTTTGGCATGCTTAAACAACGCTATAAGTACTACCAGCAGCATGTTGTAAAGGCGTTTTATAATGTTCATTTCTCTAAATTTGATCGTCAAATTGTATTAGTCGATTGTCTACAACCATTAAATGCCGGCTATGAATCATTTAATGATATGCGTCAAGCGTTAGATCAATTGATGCAAAGTTTTAAATATGGCCGCAGTTCCATGCTGCGGCGCCTGTTTTCGCCACGCATTGATAAGGTGCTGTTTGCAGCAACAAAAGCGGACCATATTACCCCTGAGCAGCATTCAAACTTAGTCGGGTTATTACAACAATTAGTTAATGAAGCATGGCAAACAGCATCGTTTGAAGGTATTGCTATGGATTGTGTCAGTTTGGCTTCTATTCAGGCGAGTGAGCCTGGGTTTGTCAATCATCAAGGTCAACAGGTTCCAGCCTTACGCGGTACTGATATAGCGGGTAATGCGCAAACCTTTTTTCCAGGAGAGGTACCTAAGCGGTTACCAAATCAAGAGTTCTGGAATGAAAATGGATTTGATTTTATTAATTTACGGCCTTTACCACAGCAGAGTGATGAGCCTTTACCGCATATTCGAATGGATAAAGCGTTGGAATATCTATTGGGAGATAAATTGCAATGACAGAGCCATTAAAAGCAAAAATAGTGTTTGATGAGTTAGATCAACCATTAAGTCAGCAACAACCAGATCTGACTGCAAAAATGAATTTCGAACAGCAGAGTGCGTTTTTACCTGATACTGTTGAAGTAGAAGAAGTTGAGACAGAGCAAGCACTCGATCATATTTTGGCAGCTAAGCCTAAACGTCGTTATCGTTGGTTTAAAGGGGTGTTAGTGGCAGGTGCTGCTATGGTTGGTTGGCAGACGGTTGATCATGTAACAACGGCTTATCAAACGGGTAATTGGTTATCATTAGGCTGGAGTGCGATTGTTGCTGGTATTGCGGTGGCGGGTATTGGTGCGCTTGGGCGTGAGTTGATTAATTTACGTCGCTTAAAACAGCGTCAAAATGAACGCGACCAAGCACAGCAATTATTAGCCGCCGATGGGATTGGATCGGGTAAAGCATTTTGTGTGAAATTAGCAAAACTAAGCCAAATTCCAACCGATAATCATGGCTATGATCGCTGGTTACACGCGTTAGCTGCAACTCATAATGATCGAGAAGTATTAGCACTTTATGATCAAATGGTGGTAAGTCAGCAAGATAAGTTAGCACGAAAGTTAGTCGCAAGATACTCCAGTGAAGCGGCATTAATGGTTGCTTTGAGTCCATTAGCGGCTGCCGACATGTTGCTGGTGGCATGGCGAAATTTTCGTTTAATTGAGCAAATTTCAGCAGTGTATGGCATCGAGCTTAGTTATTGGTCGCGGATTAAATTAGTAAAATTAGTTCTTGCGAATATGGCATTTGCAGGTGCGTCTGAAGTGGTTGCTGATTTAGGTATGGATATGCTTTCAATGGATCTTGCCGGAAGAATGTCTACCCGTGTGGCACAAGGTGTTGGCGTTGGGTTACTGACCGGACGTTTAGGCCTTAAAGCGATTAACCTCATGCGTCCATTGCCGTGGATGGAAGGTGAACAGCCAAAATTAAGTGAAATTCGTCGTGATTTATTAAGCCAATTAGGCAATAAAAATAAAAGCCAATAGCGGCATAGATGTGACAAAAAGTAGCAAAAAAGAGAATCTATGGTTCTCTTTTTTTTATTTAACAGCGTGATTTTTGTATTTAATCTGTGCAGATGCGATCTCGTGGCTTGACTCATTAAAAGGTTAGTCGCACACTGACACAACTGTCAGGAATTGTTGACAGTGTTTATTTATATATGGTTTTCGTTATGTGGATTGAGCCTCTCAAAAATAAAGCTTAACACTATGATTATTATTAGTATTAATAGATGTTGAATAAATAGATAGCTGTAATTAATCAAATACACATAAGATGAATAATAAGAAGGTGTAAACAATGAGATTACAGGTCTTTTGCGAAGATAGAGTCGGAATGACCCGCGAATTATTGGATATTTTAACTAGCCAAGAGATCGATCTACGCGGTATTGAAATTGATCGAATTGGCATTATTTATTTAAATTGTCCTGAAGTTGAATTTGAACAGTTTAGTCAACTTATGTCACAAATTCGGCAGTTAGATGGCGTGACAGATGTACGTAAAATTCAGTTTATGCCCAGTGAGCGTGAGCATACTGAATTATCTGCGCTATTGCAGACCCTACCCGATCCTTTCTTTACTATTAATTTAAATGGCAAAGTTGATTTTGCGAATCAAGCAGCAGAGCAATTAATCGGCCATCGTAGTGAAGATTTATTCAGTGAAAATATTCAGACTTTGCTTGGATTTAATTTTACCCGTTGGCTTGATAAAAATCAGGCTCAAAAGCACAGTGAAATAGTGGTTATTGCAGGGCTTGATTATCAAATGGATATCATGCCAGTTTATGTCAGTGATGAAGCGCCAGAACCCGTGCTTGCAAGCGCGCTAATTTTATTAAAATCACTGTCTGAGGCTAAAATGCCGATTGTTACGCGCACCATAAATGGTGATAGTGGCTTTGAGCATTTGATCGGTCATTCATCACGCTTTAAGCATTTATTAGCGCAAGCCAAGAAATTAGCATTATTAGATGCACCATTACTTATACAAGGTGAAACAGGAACAGGTAAAGAAATGTTAGCGCGCGCTTGTCATCAGCGCTCGGTACATCGAGATAAACCTTTTCTTGTGGTTAACTGTATATCTATGCCAGATAATGCAGCAGAAACCGAGCTTTTTGGTTGTGTAGAGAGTGCCAATGAACCGGCTAAAAAAGGTATTTTTGAACAAGCTGCAGGCGGTACGGTCTTTTTGTATGAAATTGGCGAAATGTCAAAACACTTACAGATTAAATTATTACGTTTTCTTCAAGACGGCACTTTCCGTCGTGTGGGTGAAGAAGCAGAAATAAAAGTCTCTGTACGTGTCATTTGTTCGACTCAGAAAAAGTTACCGGAGTTAGTTGCTGAAGGTGAATTTAGAGAAGATCTTTATTATCGACTCAATGTACTCGCATTAGTTGTGCCGCCTTTACGTGAACGTGCTGCTGATATTGTGCCATTAGCAGAATTATTTTTGGCGCAATTTGCACAAGAGTTACATCAACCTAAACCAATGCTATCTGAAGAATTAGCTTTAGCGTTAAAGCAGTATGCTTGGCCGGGAAATATTCGCCAATTACGTAATGTATTATTTCGTGCAATGACGCAAGTTGAAGGCGCTGAGATGACATGTGCTGATGTACAGCTACCTGAAAATGAGTCAAGCACTGTTATCAGTGAAGAGACATTGACTGGATCGTTGGATGAGATTATGAAGCGTTATGAGTCAGGCATCCTATCTAACTTATATCAGAGTTACCCATCAACACGTAAATTAGCAAAACGATTAGGGGTCTCTCATACTGCAGTCGCAAATAAATTGCGCGAGTATGGTCTTAGTAAGCGAAATTAATCGCCAAAAATAAAAGAGATAGCGATAAAACACTATCTCTTTACTTTAATCATAAGCACTTAAGCTTATCGATGTGAATTAGATATCCTGATGAGCCTCAAGCAAGATTGTGTCGCCAGATTCCAAGGCTAATAGTAATGCAACAATGTCTTCGCCATAGCGATAACCACATAATGAGTTATGACTATTTAAAACGCGATGACAAGGGATAATAATAGGAATAGGGTTAACATTCTTTGCCATACCAATGGCTTGAGTGGCTTTAGTATTACCAAGGTTTTCAGCTATTTGTTCATAAGTGACGGTTTCACCATAAGGAACATCGGCAATGGCATGCCAGATTTGCTGTTGAAAGATAGTGCCTTGGGGAGCGAGAGGGAAGGTGAACTTTTTCCGAGAGCCGGTGAGGTATTCTTTGAGTTGTTTAATGAAAGGGGCCATAAACTCTGGGTTATGTTGCCATATTTCATTCGGACTATAGCTGGGACTTGTAATCGATAACTGTCGCAGACCTTGATGATCGGCCAACAGCATAATGTTCCCCAGTTCTGTTTCAATACAATCGTAATACATCAATAACTCACTAAAGGCGTAATAATTAATAACATTGACTGATAAATACTAACAGACAACGGCATGCTAATATATCGAATATTGAATGTGGCTTGCTTTCATTATCATGTAAACTCACAAAATGTGCGTTATATCAATTAACATTGTCATGCCGAGGTAATACTTGTTTCATTCAATTATACATCGCTCATCAACTATTGTACTTGATGATATAAAAGTTCGCTTGATTGAAGCGCGAGATGCAGAACAAATTAGCGCATATTATCAGCGTAATCGTCATTTTCTAGCTCCTTGGGAACCCTTACGACATGAGGCTTTCTTTAGTTTAGCTGGCTGGCAACAACGGCTGCAACAAATTGCGACGCTACATCGCCATGAAATGGCTTTCTATTTTGTTATAGAGCACCGCACAACTGACGATATTATTGGAGTCATAAATTTTAGTAACTTAGTTAAGTCACCATTTTATGCCTGCCATGTTGGCTATTCTTTAGACCAAGAATATCAAGGACAAGCAGTGATGCGTCGTGCGTTAACGGCAGTATGTGAATGGATGTTTGTTGATAAACATTTTCACCGTATTATAGCGGCCTATATGCCTCATAATAGTAAGAGTGGCAGTGTATTAACAGCTGTAGGGTTTGAGAAAGAAGGTCTGGCGAAAGATTATTTATTGATAAATGGTCAATGGCAAGATCACGTGTTAACGTCATTGATTAATCCCAACTGGTCATTACCAATAAGTTAAATAGACTTTTAGGTATAAAAAAGCTGAGAGTTAACTTTTGTTATATAGGTGCTCTCAGCTGTTATGTTAGCTTACTATTGCTACCGTTATGATATTCTAATCAACGGTTAAAATACGCATATTGTTAGTTGAGCCAATAGTATCCATTTTATCACCTTGAGTAATAATGGTGAGATCTCCTGCTTGTACATAACCTGCGTCTTTTAGGACAGCAAGAGCATGCTTTGCCGCATCCAATCCGGCATCACTATCACGGTCAAAAAATACCGGTGTGACTCCACGGAATAAAGCAGCACGATTAAGCGTAGTTTTATTACGTGAAAGTGCAAAAATAGGCAAGCCCGATGAAATGCGTGACATCAGACGAGGTGTACGGCCCGATTCTGTCATTACCACTATCGCTTTAATGCCCACCATATGGTTAGCAGCATACATGGTTGCCATGGCAATGGTTTCTTCAGGTGTTGAAAATTTACGATCTAAGCGATGGTTAGAGACATTGATACTTGGTTCTTTTTCTGCACCTAGACAAACACTGGCCATGATAGTGACGGTTTCAACGGGGAAATCACCCGCGGCGGTTTCTGCGGATAACATTACCGCATCGGTACCATCTAAAACCGCATTAGCCACATCCATTACTTCAGCACGTGTTGGCATCGGGCTTGTGATCATCGATTCCATCATTTGAGTGGCAGTGATCACAGTTCGATCTAAGCTGCGTGCACGGCGAATCAGCTTTTTCTGTACTCCAACTAATTCAGGATCACCAATTTCAACCCCTAAGTCACCACGAGCAACCATCACCACGTCGGAAGCCAGAATGATATCGTCCATGGCTTCCGTGGTTGCCACTGTTTCTGCGCGTTCTACTTTAGCGACTAATTTTGCCGTAAGTCCTGCTTCCGTTGCCAGTCGGCGTGCATAGTGCATGTCTTCACCATTGCGAGGAAAAGAGACCGCAAGATAATCTACTCCCATGGCAGCAGCAGTAATGATGTCTGCTTTATCTTTGTCGGTTAATGCCGCCGCGGATAGTCCGCCCCCTTTTTTATTAATGCCTTTGTTATTTGATAAAGGACCAGCAACAGTAACAACGGTATGCACTTTGTTATCAGCCACTTCGGTTACTTGAAGTTGTACACGTCCATCATCAAGTAACAACACATCACCGCTAATAACATCATTAGGTAATTCTTTATAATCAAGTCCAACAGCATCTTGATGACCTTCACCTTTAGGTAAATCACTATCAAGAGTGAACTTATCGCCAATGTTAAGTTGAATTTTACCGTCTTTAAAGGTTGATACGCGAATTTTAGGCCCTTGAAGATCACCTAAAATAGCGACATGTTTACCTAAGCGTGCCGCGATTTCACGAACCTGCTGTGTTCTAAGAATATGATCTTCTGCGCTACCATGCGAAAAGTTCATGCGCACAACGTTAGCGCCAGCTGCAATGATTTTTTCTAGATTATTATCGCGATCTGTAGCAGGGCCAAGGGTGGTAACAATTTTGGTACGTCTTAGTCGTTCTGACATTGTAAGCTCCATAAAGGTAAATAGGCTTATTAATCGAATCGATATCAATCAATGCATAATATTTGATATCGGTTTAATAAACCATTAATAGCGATGGCTACTTGGTAAGTATGATAAACAGCAAAGAAGATAAATTTGAGTACATCTGCTATATCAGCGAAGCCGAAACCTCGCTTAATGTCGGTAGTTATAAAGAAAAACGTTCTTTAGAAAAACGGGAGTCTTTGAGTGAATCTTTAACACGTTTTAAATTATCACGAAAACTGGAGCCTCGGCGTAAGGTAAACCCAGTTGCTAATACATCAATGACTGTCATTTGCACAACACGGCTTGCCATTGGCATATAAATATCCGTGTCTTCAGGTACATCAAGACAAATTGATAACGAGCATTCTCGTTCGAGTGGTGAATGTTTGGCTGTAATTCCAATTACTGTTGCACCATTCTCGCGCGCCATTTGCGCAATCTCAACTAAACTTTTAGTGCGTCCAGTATGTGAAATGACGACAACAACATCACCATCGGAACAATTGATCACACTCATACGTTGCATCACAATATCGTCAAAACAAACAATAGGGATATTAAAACGGAAGAACTTATTTTGAGCATCATGAGCAACAGATGCTGAAGCACCTAGACCAAAGAACGAGATCTTTTTGGCTTGGGTAAGTAAATCAACTGCGCGATTAATTTGCATCGGATCAAGGCTATTTTTTGCAACATCTAAGCAAGCCATCGTCGATTCAAATATTTTGGCGGTATAAGCATCAGGGCCGTCATTTTCTTCAACGTTACGATTCACATAAGGGGTACCGTTTGCCAAACTTTGCGCTAAATGTAATTTAAAGTCAGGAAAACCTTTGGTATCAAGGCGACGGCAAAAACGATTAACGGTCGGCTCACTGACATCAGCCATTTTGGCTAATGTGGCGATACTTGAGTGAATCGCTGTTTGTGGTGAGGCAATAATAACTTCTGCTACTTTTCGTTCAGATTTACTGAAGTGTTCTAAGTTATTTTGTATTTTTTCTATGGTATTCATAGTCATTATGCACTTCGTTATTAAATTTCATTTGTAGCATTCTTGTCATCAAGTTGCCCATATATTGAAACTATACTACTTAACTCTTAACATAACCTAGTCATTGACGGTCTTTTTCAGGGCGTTTTTATTAGATTTTGATCGAGATCGACTTTTTATTTTCAGAATTGAAACTTATAAAACAAATCTGTTGGAATATTTTGTTTTATTTTTATAACTATCAGTATTTACAGTAAAAAAAGTGATTTATTTCGTGCTGTAAAATAATTTAGTGGCGTTTAATTTTAAAATGTAATGAAAAATTATAAATGCATGGTGCTAAGGATCATCAATGAAAGTGAGTATTTGTGGTTGTGGCTGGCTCGGATTACCGTTGGCGTTATCATTAAAATCTCAAGCGATTGAGGTTTGGGGATCAAAAACAACCTTAGCGGGTGTAAAGGCATTAAAACAGCAGGGAATTGAGGGGTGTTTATTAACATTACCTCTTAGCGGAGAACTCAGTACAGCAACTCATCAATTTTTAGCTGCAGATGTTTTAATTATTGCGATTCCACCTGGGCGTAAGCATCTTAATCCACAAACGCATATTGAAAATATCATCTCATTGTCAGTTGCAGCTCAGCGAGCAGGATGCCAACGAATTGTTTTTATCAGTTCTACGTCAGTGTACGATCCGTTACAAGGTGAAGTTGTTGAAGTGACACCAGTTAGACCAAACACGACCTCAGGTATATTACATTATCAATTAGAACAATTGTTACGCCAACAATGGCAGCATAATTTAACTGTACTACGGCTATCGGGTTTATTTGGTCCTGCGCGACATCCAGTAAAATTTTTATCAGGGCGTCAACTAAGTGCAGGTAAGCAGCCGGTGAATTTGGTTCATTTAGAGGATTGTATTCAAGTTATCTCAGCGATTATTCAGCAGCCAGTGTCGATGCCGATCATGCACCTTGCTGCTAGTTCTCATCCTAGTCGAGAGCAATATTATACGGCAATGGCACAAAAAGCTCAGTTACCACTTCCTAATTTTAATCAAGATAACGAAGGAGAAAATGGTAAGAAAATAAATTCAAATCAAACGCTTAGCTACCTTGGGGTGACGATGAAATATGATGATTTACTGCAAGGCACGCCAGAGATATAACTGCATCAGTAAAAAATAGACAAAAAAAAGCGCTGAAATAAACATTTCAGCGCAAATAAAAATACAATAAGGAGTTAAAGCAGTAGTAGCAATTTAAATTACAGGCCTGTTTGACGGCCAGAAAAACAAAATACTTACCTATAATTTCAATTCTTATATAGTCAGACTGTCTATTGATAACAAAGTTCAGTTAAATCGAAAAAAAAGATAATAATTTGGGTGAATCTTTGCTGGAGTTTCAGGCAAAAAAAATCCCGCTGAAAATATCAGCGGGAAGGAGATTATCCAAAAAAAAATACAATTAGGATTTAAAGCAGTAGTGAATTAAACATTCAATAAAAAGCGATTACTGTTGAGCAAAAAACGATTTATCAAATTGAATACATAAGTAAGAGTTGTTATTACGAAGAAAGTTCAAAAAAAAATGCGTTTATTTGAAATTATTATCTTGTTATTGATTAATGGTGTTGTAAATAAAGGAAACCCACCAACAAATGTTTGTTGATGGGTAATGAAGGAAAAACTTCTAAAAAAAGCAGTGGTACGTATACGACACGTTTTTATATCCTTAGTTCCATTTTATTTTATATTTCGAATACAATAGTTATTCTCCTTTGATTTTATTGGTTTTTATTTTGGTGTGGTATTTTAAATAACAATTCGTGATGTAGCGCAATTGTTAATATTGCTGTGGTTGTGTAATATTTAAACAAGCGTTTAAATTGGATGAATAATATGTCACAGCCAAAAACGACTAAACATCGCATTCTAGATGCTGCAGAAGTGCTGTTTGCCGAGCGTGGTTTTAAAGAAACTTCTTTACGCGCTATTACGACGGCGGCTGGTGCTAATCTTGCTTCGGTCAATTATCACTATGGCGATAAAAAAGGGCTTATTCGAGCAGTATTAGGGCGCTATCTTGAGCAATTCATTCCTGCATTCAAACAAGAATTACTGACACTACATCAACGTGACGAATTTGATATGAATGATGTGTTTTTATGCACTAAGCAGCCATTACTTCGATTAAATAGTTTTAAACATAATGGTACTACGATATTTATGTCATTAATCGGCCGTGGTTATGCCGATGTTCAAGGGCATTTACGCTGGTTTATAACGACCCATTATGATGATGTTATTCAATTATTTGTGAGAGCGGTTCGGCGTGCATACCCATGTTTAGATCCTGAAACATTATTCTGGCGGCTACATTTTACTCTTGGAGCATCGGTGTTTACGATGGTCTCAAGTACTGCATTACTTGCCATTGCAGCGAATGATTTTTCAAGTCGAATTAATACCGAAGATTTAATTAATCGTTTAGTGCCTTACCTTGCCGCGGGGGTTACCGCTCCGATAGCACTTAATGAGGAACTATTAGTCAACAAAATTTCCTAATTCATCATGACTACTTGTCGTTGAATCACAAAAGGATATGTCTTATGAGCTCGTTATCAAGCATGCGTAAACGTTATTTGAGTGATCCTGCTTTTAAATTATTTAAGAAAGTATTGCCACCACTATCAAATACTGAAAAACAAGCCATGGAAGCTGGTAGTGTATGGTGGGATGGCGAGTTATTTAGTGGTGATCCACAGTGGCGAACGCTACTCAATTATCCAAAACCAATTTTGAGCGATGAAGAGCAACACTTCATAGATACTAAGCTGCAAACGTTATTATCAATGCTCAATGATTATCAAATTGTCCAACAACAAAAAGATTTACCAGCTGAAGTTTGGCAATACCTGCGCCGTGAAAAATTCTTTGCACTCATTATTGGTAAACAATATGGGGGACTCGATTTTTCAGCACACGCTAATTCTACTATTGTGGCGCAAATAGCAACGCGCAGTTTAAGTGCGGCCGTCTGTGTGATGGTTCCTAATTCGTTAGGTCCAGGTGAATTACTGACCCATTATGGTACACAACAGCAAAAAGATTACTGGCTACCACGATTGGCTGATGGTGTTGATATACCATGTTTTGCATTAACTGGGCCTAATGCAGGATCGGATGCAGGCGCGATCCCTGATGAAGGTATTGTGTGTTATGGCGAACATCAAGGCCAACAGGTATTAGGGTTAAAGTTAACTTGGAATAAGCGTTATATTACCCTAGCACCTGTGGCAACTGTGCTTGGATTAGCGTTTAAAATGAAAGATCCACAGCGGTTACTAGGTGATAAAATTGATCTTGGTATTACTTGCGCCTTGATTCCAACGAGCCATGCTGGGGTTGAAATCGGTGAACGTCATGATCCACTAAATATGGCATTTATGAATGGCCCGACACGCGGAAATAATGTTTTTATTCCGTTAGATTGGATAATTGGTGGTCAGGATTATGCTGGTAAAGGTTGGCGAATGCTGGTGGAATGCTTATCTGCTGGGCGAGGGATCTCATTACCTGCATTAGGAACTGCTATTGGCCATTTAGCGGCTAAAACAACGGGTGCTTATGCTGTTGTACGTAAGCAGTTTGGAATGCCAATCGGTAATTTTGAAGGTGTTGCACAAGCATTAGGCCGAATTGGTGGTTTTACTTATATGTTAGAAGCTGCACGAACATTGACCACGACCGGATTAGATTCAGGTCAAACCCCCGCTATTGTTACTGCCATTGCTAAATACCATATGACAGAGATGTCACGAACCGTTCTTAATGATGCAATGGATGTTCATGCTGGCCGTGGTATTCAGCTTGGACCAATGAATTATTTAGGCCATCACTATTTTGGTATTCCAGTGGCAATAACCGTTGAAGGTGCCAATATTCTGACCCGTAATTTAATGATTTTTGGTCAAGGTGCGACTCGGTGTCATCCTTATGTACTCGATGAAATGGCTGCTGCTGCTAATCCTGATGAACAGCAAGCTGCAAAAGAGTTTGATGGCTTATTAATGAAACATATTAGTTTTGCTGCCGGAAATATGGCTAAATCATTGCTAAATGCCGTCAGTGGTAGCTATTTTAATCGTACTCCTGTCAGTGGTGAAACCAGCACTTACTATCGTCATTTATCGCGAATGTCAAAAGCACTTGCGGTGTGTGCTGATGTATCAATGTTAAGTTTAGGTGGAGAATTAAAACGTCGAGAATTGTTATCAGCACGCTTAGGTGATGTGTTAAGCCATTTATATTTAGCGTCAGCAGTATTAAAACGGTTTGAGGACGATGGTCGTCAGCAGCAAGATTTACCTATGGTTCATTATTCATTACAGTATTGCTTACATCAATGCGGTATTGCGTTTGACGGTGTATTTAGTAATTTTCCACGCAGAGGTGTTGGTCGAGCATTACGTTTACTTACTTTTCCTATTGGGATTCATTATTCAGCACCAACCGATGATATAAGTATCAGTATTGCAGCGTTACTGATGACTCCAAGTGCCCATCGAGACCGATTAACGCATTTGTGCTACGTCGGAACCAAAGATGATGATCCCATTGCGATAATGGAACGTGCATTTATTGCTTTGGATGAGATCAAACCTTTAGAGCGTAAGTTAATGCAAGCGACACGTAACGGTGAGATCCCACGCAAAGCTTCATTGATTGAAAAGTTACAGTTAGCAGTGGATGCGGGAGTGATCACAGAAGATGACCGCAAAAAAATAGAAAATGCTGACAAGCTAAGACAAAGAGCGATTCAAGTGGATCATTTTTGTGCTGACCATTTTAAACAAGTAAGCTTGCAACCAGGGAAGGCAGCTTAGGGTTACTTAGCCAGTGAAATATAAACCTGGAATCTCCCGTGTGCCACGTAAATACGTGGCACTTTTTTTGACCAAAAATTGGCGTAACACCTCCAACCACTGTGATTTTTGTTCATTTATGGCATAAATTTAATGCGTATCTGTCATTAACCTTTTATCCTATTCACAATTATGTAAGGGAAGTTGAAAATGATCATCAAACCTAAAACTCGTGGATTTATTTGTACAACAACGCACCCAGTTGGTTGTGAAGATAACGTAAAGCAGCAAATTGCCTACACCAAAGCACAAGGCCCTATTGCCAATGCACCAAAGCGTGTATTAGTGGTTGGCTCTTCTAGTGGTTACGGTTTGTCATCACGTATTGCAGCAGCATTCGGTGGTGGCGCTGCGACAATTGGTGTTTTCTTTGAAAAACCAGGTACAGAGAAAAAGCCAGGTACTGCAGGTTGGTATAACTCAGCAGCATTTGACAAGTTTGCAAAAGCAGAAGGTCTGTACTCAAAAAGTCTAAATGGTGACGCTTTCTCTAACGAAGCCAAACAAAAAACAATTGATTTGATTAAGCAAGATCTTGGTCAAATTGATATGGTTATTTACTCATTGGCATCACCAGTGCGTAAATTGCCACAGACAGGTGAAGTCGTTCGTTCATGCCTAAAGCCAATGGGTGAAACGTACACAACAACAGCTGTGGATACGAATAAAAACGTATTGATTGAAACCAGCATTGAGCCTGCAACAGAACAAGAAGTTGCAGACACTGTTACCGTTATGGGTGGCGAAGACTGGGAGCTATGGATTAATGCGTTAGCTGAGGCTGGTGTATTAGCTGACGGTTGTAAGACAGTTGCTTATAGCTACATTGGTACTGAGCTAACATGGCCTATCTACTGGCATGGCGCATTAGGTCAAGCCAAAATGGATCTCGATCGCGCAGCGAAAGAGCTAAACACTAAGTTAAGTGCGACAGGTGGCTCTGCCAATGTTGCAGTGCTTAAGAGTGTTGTGACGCAAGCAAGTTCTGCTATTCCTGTGATGCCATTGTATATTGCGATGGTATTTAAGAAGATGCGTGAAGAAGGTGTACATGAAGGCTGCATGGAGCAGATTTTACGTATGTTTAGCCAACGTCTATACAAAGAAGATGGTACAGCAGCTGAGGTTGATGCTGAAAACCGTTTACGTCTAGATGACTGGGAGTTGCGCGAAGATATTCAACAGCATTGTCGTGATCTATGGTCAAAAGTAACCAATGACAACTTGTACGATGTTGCTGATTACCAACAATACAAAGATGAGTTCTTAAAGCTATTTGGCTTTGGCATTGATGGTATTGACTACGATGCTGATGTAAATCCTGTTGTTGATTTTGATGTAGAAGATATCTAATCGTATTGACAGATAAATACTTTACAAAACCGCCATCATGGCGGTTTTTTTATATCTCTATTTTCGATCTATCTTTAAATCGGATGGTATTTGACTTTGTTTCTAGTTATTCATAGATATATTAAGCGTATATTTTATCGGTAATTGTGAAAGAGATATAAAAATGAGAACAACATTTGATCGCATTCGTCATGCAATTGGTTTTGAAGTTATTGGTTTGCTATTGATGGTAGGTATATTGAGTCAATTTGGGTTCGAGCTTGGCCATGTAGGTGCTGTCGGTGTGTTCTTTTCTATCGTGGCGACGTTGTGGAATTATGTCTATAACCAATGGTTTGATAATTTGATGCAGCAAAAATATAGTACGACGCAGAAGACAGTCAGAATACGGTTACTGCATAGTTTAGGATTCGAGGCTGGATTAGTTATTTTTACTATTCCAGTATTAGCATGGGTGCTTAATGTTAGCTTATGGCATGCATTTGTATTAGATATTGGCATGGTTGTATTTTATTTATTCTATGCCTATGGCTACAATCTTATTTATGATCGTATCTATCCTATTAATGGGTGAAAATCAGCCAGCGATAGGCGCTGGCTGATTTATTTGATTGTTAAAGCTTAGCTTTTAGGCAGTTTAATAATAAATGCAGCGCCTTCAAGTTCTGAATCTTCGACATTAATTTTGCCTTGATAGCTATCAATAATTTCATTACAAACAGACAAACCAATACCTTGACCTGGGTTGAGTTGATCTGCGCGTACACCGCGTTGAAAAATCGCTTCACGTAGCTCAGGTTTTACTCCCGGGCCATCATCTTCAATCATAATGGTAAAATCATTATTAGTTTCAATAACTGATAATTTCACTTGGCTAATACAAAAGCGGAAACTGTTTTCAAGCATATTGCCAAACAATTCCATTAAGTCATCTTTATTAATCGGTAATTTTAGGTCGTCATCAAAGTGATAGTAGAATGTTGCGTGTTTATCAGCATAAATTTTACTTAACATTCTATCGAGACTCGTAATGATTGGTTTGAGTTCGACGTTGCTTTTCTGTAACCCTTGTTGACCAACCATAGCCCGTTTTAATTGGTATTGTACCAAATCATCCATTTGACTGATTTGTTCCATTATGCGTTGATTTAATTCACGACGATCTATGCTTGCATCATCAAGTAGGGCGTTTGTTGCTGCTAACCGCGTCTTTAAACTGTGAGCAAGGTCATCCATCGCATGACGATAACGGCCCTGTTGATCATTACTAATACGGCTTAAACGGTTTACCGCCATGGTAACTTCTTGCAGCTCCATTGGGTAATTATCATCTAGCTTTTCTCGTTTAGCTTCTGCCATTTGATCAAGCTGGAAAGCTAATTTTCGTAATGGTTGGAAACCCCAGTGAAAGGCTGCAATCAGAAATGCTACGGCAATTAAAACAAAGAGTCCTAAATAGAAAGCCGTACGTTTATGTAACTGAGCAAGGGAGTGTTCGTAAGCATCAGCTGAACGTAGTACAACCAATTGATAAATTGTACCATTTTCTTTATTACGGCTGAGGTTATAAGCAATATATCCTTGATGATTTTTCATCGTAATAAGGGTAGGCGTCGATATATTTTCTGGTAAGTACCGGCAAACATCACGCAATTTTTCTGCTGATGCTTTATTGGAAACCCAGGTTGTTTTGTCACTTTGGTCACAAACAACGGCAATATAATCGGTATCTGAAGGATCGAGTGAATCAATCCACTTGTCGACATCTTTAATTAATCCAGCTCGATTAAGCTGTGCAACAACCATCGGCATTTGTGCAACCAGTTCCGATGAATATGATGCCATATAACTTTGAGAATAAAGTTTATTAATGACCGCAGCAAGAGCTGATGTGACAAGTGCAATAATAGCGACGGACGTAATCAATACCCGTTGTCTTAATCGAGGTTGGAAAAATCGACTCATTGGGCATTGAGTTCAAAAATATACCCTTGACCACGAATGGTTGATATAGGGTTATTTTGTCCAGTTTTAGTGAATTTTTTACGTAAGCGGCTGATCATAACTTCAATTGTATTAGGATCGCCTTCCTGATCTTCATAAAGAACATCAAGTAAACGTTGTTTAGAGACAACTTGACGGCTATGTCGCATTAAATACTCTAATAAGTCATATTCAAATGCGGTTAATTCTAATAATTCTTCACAAATATAAACTTGCTTAGCTAATAAATCGACGCGAATATCACCCGCTGTCATTTCTGGCTTTACAAAACCGGCACTGCGACGAACAAGTGCACTTAAACGCGCAACCATCTCTTCTTTTTGAAACGGCTTGACTAAATAATCATCAGCACCAGCTTCAAGTCCTGTGACTTTGTCTTGCCAATTTGAACGTGCAGTTAGGATCATTATTGGTAAACGTAGTCCCTTTTTACGCATGTCTTTAATTAAGCTGATGCCATCTCTATCAGGTAAACCGATATCGACAATAGCAATATCGTTAGGATAGTTTTGTGCAAAAAACAGTCCTTCTTCAGCTGTGTTAGCACACTGAACTTGATTCCCTAACTCGCTGAGTTGCGATTTAAGGTGATGGCTAAGAATGGCATCGTCTTCGACAATAAGAATACGCATAGATTGGGCACCAGAGATAACGGATGGTATTAATGAGCTATGGTAAAGTATCTAATAATAAAGCGCATTAGTTATTGTTACCATAATCCCATGTTTGAATATGTAAACCTGCAGAAAATTGGATGATAAAAATCAAATAATTACATTGCTAGTTACATTTTTACGCTAATAACCAGTGTAGAGTGTCAGACTGAATAGGGGCTGACTCATTAATAAATTAATGAGTTAACCCACTATAAAGATTGGATAAATAGTATCTTGAATGGTGTTATTGGAAAATAAAGATCAAGGTGCCGGCAATAGTGAGCAGTACGTTAGCAATCGCGTACGTACCAGCATAACCCAATGCAGGGATTGTACTACGCGCATGCTCATTGATCATATCCATTGCTGGAGCACAAGTACGTGCACCAATGATTGCGCCAAATAATAATGCTCTATTCATTTTCAGTACATAAGCACCAAAAAGGTAGGCTAATACTACAGGAATGACACTGACCATTAAGCTGGTAACAAATACAGTTAAACCAATATGTGCAATAGAAGCAAACAAATTAGAACCTGCGCTTAAACCAATGCCGACCATGAATACCATCAGGCCTAAATCTTTAGCCATGTTGAGGGCGCCTTGGGGAACATAACCAAAAGTAGGGTGGTTAGCACGTAAGAATCCAAGGGTAATACCGGCAATCAACAAGCCAGCGGCACTGCCTAAACCAAATGCAATGTGGCCAAATTTCATGGTAATTAACCCCATTAATAGGCCAATAATAAAGAAGCAGCAGAACGCAAGTAGATCAGCTATTTGACTATGAATAGAGATAAAACCAATTCGTTCAGCGAGTCCTAATACACGACTTTTTTCACCACTGACCTGCAGGATATCACCTTTGTTCAACAGAATATTATGATCCATTGGCATTTCAATTTGGGCACGAACAACACGGTTAAGGAAGCAACCATATTCAGATAAATTTAATTCTGATAGACGCTTACCGGCAATGCCATCGTTTTTCACTACGATCTCTTCTTCTACTATACGTAGGTCGAGTAAATCACGATCAAAAACTTCTTTACCATTACGAAAGCTCGGATCTAGACGCGCATGGCTATCTGGATAGCCCACTAATGCTATTTCATCGCCTTCTTGTAAAATGGCATCACCATCAGGGTTGGCCAAAATACCATTACGTCGTACACGCTCTATATAACAACCCGTTTGACGATAAATACCAAGCTCACGTAAGTTGCGGCCATCAATCCAATTAATCAGTTCAGGTCCTGCGCGGTAAGCACGAATGATTGGCAAATATACTTTGCGTTGTGCGACTTCACCAATACCGCGCTCTCGTGCTATTTGCTGTGATGATTCGGCAAGGTTTTGTTTTTGTAATTTAGGCATTAGTTTCGCAAGGAAAATTAAGCTGACTAAGCCAACAAGATAAGACATGGCATAGCCAACACTTAAACTTTCGCTTAACTGCTTAATTATTGCAGGATCGGTAATTCCCGCAAGACCATTGTTTAGTGCGTCTTTTGCACCAACAAGTACAGGTGTTGCGGTTAATGAGCCTGCCATCAAGCCTGTTGCTAAACCGATATCCATGTGTAAATAACGTGCCATGGTCATGGTAATAGCAATGGATGACAGTAAAACGACTAATGCTAGTAGCAAATAGTGCTTACCATCGCGAAAGAATATACCAAAGAAGTTTGGTCCAGCCTCTATGCCAACACAAAAAATAAACAGCATAAAGCCAATATTGAGTGCATCAGTATCGAACGTAAAACCCGCATTACCAAATAATAAAGCAGTCAGTAGAACGCCAATGGAGTTACCTAGTGTCATTTTAGCAAAGCGGATCTTACCAATGCTTAAACCAACAGCAAGGACTACAAAGAGTAATAAAATATCATTTTGGTGTAGAAGTGCGGCTACATCAATGTTCACGACGGATTTCCGAAATAATGGAAAGATAAAAGAGGTATAAAGTCTAGCTGATTTTGGGAAGAGGTTATAGTTTATATTATAAATAAATAGCGAAAATATATCTTCTAAAGGAACTTGTTAAGATAAATTGCCTTTTAAATTGTAGTGAGACTTTTAAAGGGGGAGCATACGTTAAAAAAGAGTATTTTAAGTATCAAAAATAATCATGCCAATATAAAAAAGGCTGACAATGTCAGCCTTTTTGTTAATCAGTATTAATGCTTACTTAAAAAGAAGGTTATGCTCTTTTGCATAAGCTTCAAATTCAGTACAACCACCAATATGGTCTTGATCAACAAAAATTTGAGGCACAGTTTCAACTGGCTTACCGACAGTTTTTTCCAAATCGGCTTTACTGATACCTTCGGCATGGATATCAACGTAGCGGAAGTTAAAATCGTCGCGCTCTTGTTTAATTTTTTCTGCTAGTTCTTTTGCACGAACACAAAAAGGGCAACCGGGACGACCAAAAATAACAACGAACATAAATTTCTCCTGCATAATTTGTTGTTACTATAGCGTGACTGTCGCAATAGCGGAAGAGGGTTTTTTCTGTTAAACCAATAGATAAAAGCGATATCGCTTATGTAAGTGTTAATTGCGTCCAAAAAAGTAAAAGCCAGATATTTTATCTGGCTTAGTGATAATGCTTAATGAACGTATTTAAAAGTCATAACGAATACCGGCCTGTAACTCATCATCTTTTGCGTCAAGCTGTTGGAATTTATAACCGATGTAAGTGCGTAGGCTTTTGTTGAATTTATAGAGACCTTCTAATGCAAAATAGTCGACTTCATCGGTGGTGATATTGTTAGTTTCTGAGTGCTGAAAATTGTAAACGCCTCGTGCGGTAAACTGATCAAATGTATATGCTGCTGCTAACTCATAACCATTTAAGTCGGCATCGCCATGTTTACCGTTAGCGTATGCCGCACCCGCATAAATATTATCGAGTTGATAACTTATTGCGAGGTTAAGTTGGTTGGCATCTATATCGACCCCGTCATTACCATTAACATAGCCCGCACCTAAACTTAACCCAAAAGGAAAGCTATATTGGGCTGCGATACCAACGCTATTACTGTCCTTAGTGCCACGGTTATTTTCTGCAATATAGTTAGTTGCAATGGTAAGATTATTAAACTCACCGACATATAAAAAATTATTTTCGCGCTTGTCTTTATTACCATCAACCAGATCAACAGCATCACCACCAAAGGTTGATAAAATATCTGTAAAATCAGTGATCATTACTTGTGCTGAATCTTGTTTACCATATGAAAAGGCACCAAATTGCGCGTCTAATCCAGCATAAAGGTAACGGGTAGTGATGGTGCTATTTTTATTATCTGAAATTTCAGCTTCATATTTACCAAAAGCAGTGAACTGTTGATTAATTGCAGACTTTCCTTTTAAAGCAAGGCGAGCTCGGCTTTTATCTTTAAATTCATTACTGTCGTTATTAATACCTTTATTTTTTTTTGAGATATTAAAACGTGCTTCTGCTCTACCACCAACGTCAATCACAGTGTCGTTATTTTCATACACCGTTGCTGCGGTTGCGGTTGTTGATAAGCTGGTAAAAATAGCGGCGACCACTGCTGCTTGTTTCATGGTTCATTCCTCGTAAAATCATTATATGGCTTCATTGCCGATGAACTCTACGCAGCCTATCAATGCAATATTACGCTGCTATTGCGGCAAAAAGTCACTTTTACGACATTTGTTTGTTAGTGATTAATTATCGCTATTGTGAGTAAGGATTGATCTTAACGGTGTAGTTATTGAAACAAGCAAAAATTTGTCTGTAATCAATATTAGGCTAACTTATCTGATTGAATCTAGTTGTGTGCAAATAAAAATACTGACTACAGCAGAGTTGATATTTTTATTTAATTGACGTGATTTAGGGTGAGGTAAATAGCCTATGTTTCAGTTTATGACTTCAACACGGATTATCTTTGGTGAAGGTGCTTTGCATGATTCTTTATCGTTACTGAATCAGTTTGGTTACAGTGCATTATTAGTCACAGGTCAGGATCAGCAGCGCTCATACCAGCTTGAGCAATATTTTAAACAGCAGAATATGCGCTATCAACGATTAGTTATCAAAGGCGAACCATTAATTGCGATGATCGAAGAGTTAGCTGCAATGGGGCGTACTTTTTGTCCGGATATGGTTATTGGTATTGGTGGTGGGAGTGTGCTTGATGTCGCTAAATCATTAGCTGCATTAATTCCCAATCAAGGCAGTGTCTATGACTATGTTGATGTTGTTGGGCGCAATGTGCCATTACAAGTTAAATCATTGCCATTTATTGCTATTCCAACAACTGCAGGTACAGGAGCAGAAGTGAGCAAAAGTGCGGTGTTACAATCGGCGCAGGAACAAGTAAAAGTTAATTTAAGTAACGTTGAACTTTTTCCGGACTTAGCAATTATTGATCCGACGCTTACCTATGGTATGGATACTGTTTTGTCTGGGTGCTGTGCAATGGATGCGTTTACCCATTTGATGGAAGCTTATGTGTGTGGTGAGCCAAATCCATTAACCGATATGATTTGTGAAGAGGGATTAAAACGGATTTCAATGTCAATATTAGCGGCGTGTCGAGATGATCATTACCCATCAAGAAGTGATATGGCTTTTGCTGCTATGCTTGGAGGCATGGCACGTTCAAACGCTAAATTAGGTGCTGCTCATGGACTCGCATCAGCATTAAGTGGACGTTTAAATGCACCACATGGGTTGATCACTGCGCGGTTAGCTCCCTATGTAATGGCTGAAAATATATCAGTGGCTATCGAGTTAGGGCGTAGTGATGTGCTAGCTCGTTATCAAAAATTAGCGGTAATATTGACGATGAATAGTGATGCCAATATAGAAGACAGTGTGCAATGGGTCGATCGCATCTTAACAAAATTGCAGCTGCCACTATTATCGAAGTATGGATTGTGCAATACCATGTTTGAAGAGGTTGCTGATGATGCATTACGCACTAATGCGATAAAAGGTAATCCATTACCGTTAAATCAACAGCGACTCATCACGATTTTAGAGCAAGTTTGCCATTTAAATTGTGATTATCAACAGCCATGATTTTGCGTTAAATAATAACTGCAACGATATAACACAATTGTGATTGTATCGAATTTTACTCGTTCCACATTAAAAAGTGACTTAGGTCGCTTTTTTTTATCGCTATATTTTAAAAAAATCGATATTTCGGAGTTTTTTTTTGAAGCTGTAGTTTAAGTGGCAAAATAAGTCAGTATATTTGTTTTTGTTTCTTATTTATTTGAGAATATTAATAAAATTAAATATGTTTTTAATCAGTTAGTTACGTGTGTTTCTGTGAGTGCTTTATGAGAATGTAACTGGTTTTAATATTTTTAATGATTACTAACAATTTTATGCCTTTAGTATCACAAAGGTTCTTTACATATTTTATGCTTTAATGGCGTTTTTTGATTTAGATGCTGTTTTTCACGATATAGGCATTGATCTGTATCTCCGCTTCAATTAGAATTCGCGGCGCATAAATATGCGAACACATTTTGAAGTTTTATCACTTTTGTTGAAAATCCTGTAGGGGAAGAAGATGTCTACAAAACTTGCAAATCCAGCACCATTAGGGCTAATGGGCTTTGGTATGACGACCGTTTTATTAAATATCCATAATGCTGGCTTTTTCCCTCTAGATTCGATGATTCTAGCGATGGGTATTTTCTATGGTGGTCTTGGTCAAATTCTTGTAGGCATGATGTGCTTTAAGCGTGGTGATACATTTGGTACAACGGCATTTACTTCTTATGGCCTATTTTGGCTAACGTTAGTGGGTCTAATTGTATTACCTAAAATGGGTTTTGCTGCAAGCCCAGCGCACTTTATGGGTTGGTATTTAGCACTTTGGGGTCTATTTACAGCATTTATGTTTATTGGCTCACTACGTTACCCGCCTGCTAAGCAAGTTGTTTTTGGTTCTTTAACGATTTTATTCTTCTTGCTAGCTGCTCGTGACTTCACTGGTAATACAACAATCGGTTTCATTGCGGGTATTGAAGGTATTTTCTGTGGTTTAAGTGCGATTTATTTTGCAATGGCACAAGTATTAAATGCTGAATATGGTCGTGTTATCTTACCGATTGGCACCGCACCTAAAGATCGTGAGCTACAACAAGTTGCTGCGTAATTTCTTATAGTTTGATAAATAGCCTTGCTTGTTTAAGCAGGGCTTTTTTATATCAGGTATTTACCAATAATAAAAAACCTCGCATTGGCGAGGTTTGATGTGAGTGTTAAATTGATATCGTATTTTTTAATGGCACAATTCTGGTAAATGCTGCGTGTGTTCTATACCAGTAAAGCATCCTTCAGTATCCATATCATTTTCTTTTCTTGAACTACTTCTAAACTGTGATGGCGTTACATTATATTTACGTTTAAATGCATCACAAAAATAGGCGGCACTACCAAAACCAGAACGGTTACCTATTTGTGAGATAGAGTAATTAGAAAACGTCAAAAAGTTAAGCGCTAATCCCATTCGAACATCAAGTAATAATTGGCTAAATGAGACACCTTCTTTTGCTAAGTGGCGACGTAACGTTGATTGAGTTGTAAATAGTGCTTTTGCCATATCATCAACGCTCCACTTTCGTTGCGGATCTTGGGTGATTAAGCGTGCAATCGTCCGTTCTTTTGGTTCGTCATAATTAAAGCGGTAAACATTGAAAACATCAATACCAGTATCATTAAGTGCAATTAAAATGAAAACTAAGCACTGGCTCAGCAAAGTTTGCTCCATTGTTGATCCACTAATGCTTGGCAATAGTTGATTAAATAATGCGAAATTTTGCTCAACAATTTCTGATGAGTCAATGAGATAGATAGGCGAGCAATTTGAGCTTGTTAATGATGGTTGCTTTAGAGCACTAATATATTTGAATGCTGTAGTGATCGCATCTTCATTAATCATTAAGATTTGCAATTCAATGTTCTCTTGAGTATTTAATTGATTAATAGAACAAGAGATGTGACTGAATTTAGGTATAGCTAAAATGCTATCATTTTTTATATCTATGGCGTGGCCATTAATATGAATATTACCTTCTGCATTTGATAATTTTACAATTAGATGATGATCGACATAAAACTCTTTCAGAACAACATGGCTCTGCGAGAGGATACGCTTATATTTCATAGCAATATTGCTTCTCTATAAAGGGAATAAATCCTTCATTACATATCGTACATCAATGATGTAAAGGCGATATACGCATCCATGCTGATACGACATTAAGGATAATGTGTACACATAAGTGAGTATAGGACTAAAAGAAACGAAAGAATAGATACAATTGGTTATATAAAGAACAATGGATGAAGGTAATAGTTATATTGATATAATATAGGCATATATCTTAATTGCATAGTGTTGTGATATGAATTTTGATGAATCTTGTTGTATATAAAGAGGCGCTTTAGGGCGGATTTTTGAGCGGAAAACAAAAAAACTATCCGAAGATAGTTTTTTTATTGTTACTAAATTATGTGCTCTAGAATTAGCAAATAACTTTAATCGCTAAGCCACCTTGTGATGTTTCACGGTATTTAGCGTTCATATCTTTACCTGTTTCAAGCATCGTTTCAATGACTTTATCCAGAGATACTCGTGGTGCTGATGCACGACGAAGTGCCATGCGGGTTGCGTTAATTGCTTTTACTGCGGCAATACCATTGCGCTCAATACATGGTACTTGTACTTGACCTGCAACAGGATCACAAGTTAAACCAAGATTGTGTTCCATTGCAATTTCAGCTGCCATACATACTTGTTCAGGACTTCCGCCCATTAACTCAGCTAAACCTGCTGCAGCCATTGAACATGCAACTCCAACTTCACCTTGACAGCCAACTTCCGCACCAGAAATCGAAGCATTACGCTTATATAAACCGCCTACAGCACCTGATGCTGCAAAGTAACGAGTATATTCTTTTGGTCCAACTGATTGCACGAACTTATCATAGTAAGCTAGAACAGCAGGGATAATACCACATGCGCCATTTGTTGGTGCTGTCACAACACGACCACCAGCTGCATTTTCTTCATTAACAGCAAACGCGTACATATTAACCCAGTCAACAACTGTCATTGGGTCATTACTAAGTTTTTCTGTTGTGATTAACTGTTGACGTAAAGCTGCTGCACGACGAGGAACACGCAGTGGCCCAGGAAGAATACCTTCTTCATTCATACCACGTTCCATGCATTCACGCATGGTTTTCCAAATATTAGCAAAATACGTGCTAATTTCATCTTCAGCATTCATTGCACGTTCGTTAGCCATAACAACAGCACTAATAGAAAGCCCATGTGTATTACATTGGTCTAATAGCTCTGATGCATAAGAAAATGGATAAGGAACTTCTACTGTGTTGGTTTGCTCTTTACCGAAGTTTTCTTCATCAACAATAAAACCACCACCAATTGAGTAGTAAGTTTTAGAGAAAATAACCTCATCGCCAATCCAAGCATGGATAGACATGCCGTTTTCATGAAGGGATAGGTTAGTCGTATGGAAGTTCATACCGCCATCACGTGGAAAATCTACAGTATGGCAGTGCATGCCAACAGGAAGACGTTCAGTCTCTTCTACACGAGAGATGAATCCAGGAATGCTATCAATATCAACATGCTCAGGAGAGTTGCCAGCGAGACCCATAATGATAGCAATATCAGTATGGTGGCCTTTACCTGTTAGCGACAAAGAGCCATAAACATCAACAGTAATTTTAGTTACGTCACGTAGTTTACCTAACGAGCGTAAATCGTCGATGAACTCTTTACCTGCTTTCATTGGGCCTACAGTGTGTGAACTAGAAGGACCGACACCAATTTTGAAAATATCGAAAATACTGATCATGTTATTACCTCAGTCAAAGGGAGGCGATTCTGCTTCCGAGTAAGACTGTTATTCGTTGATATCCTCGCTCCTTCCTTGGCGAGCGCACTTAAACTAAAAGAGTAATGATGCTTGCTGCACTGTTACTCTTAAGTATCGTCTATTTTACGTTATTTGTGCTAGTAAACACCATGAGTACTAGCACAATTTTTTGCTTTTATGCGATTAATTATTCGCAAACGGTACATTTATAGTTGTTTTATTAAAATGCGCCGTAAATTACAGAAGTGATTGCAGCGATACCGCATAAAACAGTGAAGATACGAGCAAATACAGATGTTTTGTATTTAGCCATTGCTGGTACTGTTTGCATTGCGATAATTGGCAGTAGGAATAAAATACCTGCAATCATAGGTGCGCCCATTGTTTCGATCATGCCTAGAATACTTGGGTTGATGATTGCGACAATCCAGGTTGTGATAACAATGAAACCTAGAGAGATTTTTTCAATGTTAGCAACCGGCATCTTAGAGCGAGATTTTGCTAGGCCAACAAGACCTTCATGAGCACCAAGGAAATGACCAAAGTAGCTTGAAGTAATCGCTGCAAAAGCAACCAGTGGACCTAAGTAAGAGATTGCAGGTGAATCTTTTACGTTAGCTAGGTATGAAAGTACTGAAATATTTTGTTCTTTTGCCATGTTCAATTGCTCTGGTGTCATTGAAAGCACAACCGAGAATACGAAGAACATTACAAAGCCCATTAACATCATCGCTGCACCACCAGTGATCATGTCTGTTTTCTTCACCGCACCATCACCATAAATGCGACGTTGTTCTTTCGCAAACTGACTAATAACTGGGCTGTGGTTAAATGAAAACACGATGATTGGAATTGCTAGCCAAATGATTTTAGGCATTGCAGACCAATCGGCTTCTGTTTGTACCATTGACATATTCCAGTCAGGGATAAGGTAGACAGAAAGAACCAGTAGAATAATAACCAGCGGGTAAACCATCGCTGATGTTGCTTTTAGCATTAATTCTTTACCGAACACAACACCCGCAGTCATCAGTGCAATTAATACACCTGATAGTAACCAGCGAGGGATTGATTCCATGCCCAGTTGGTTAACCATAAATGAGTCAACTGTGTTAGTAATACCTACGCCGTAAATTAATACGATAGGATAGATAGCAAAGAAATAAGCAAAGGTAATTAGGTTTGCGCCTGTCTTTCCGTAATGCTCTTCTACAGTATCGGTGATATCAGCATTTGGATTTTTTGATGATAATACAAAACGCGCCAAGCTTTTATGTGCAAACCAAGTCATTGGTGCTGCTATAAGAGCAAGAATAACTAGTGGCCAAAAACCGCCCGCACCCGCTTTAATTGGTAAGAATAGAACACCGGCACCTACTGCAGTACCAAATAGAGAAAGAGCCCAAGTGAAATCTTTATAGGTCCATCTGGCTTTTGTCGCACCAGTTGCTGTCGCTGATGCTGTCGATGTATTTTGCATGCTGTGATATCCAATAAAAGGGAACGGAACGGAATATAGGAATGGGCGCATTGTCGCTATTTATTGGGGGAACACAAGGATAAAGATCTCGTTCTGTAATACGAATATTTTGTGATACAAATAAATAAGATCTGCATCACATAAATGAGCTTGTAAGATTAAAATAAAACATCTATTTGGTTATTTTTTATCTTCCCAAATTTGGTTCGATAACAGTTTAATCATCTGAGCTGTTGCGCCCCATATGGAATAATTATTATAGGGTATCGCGTAAACACGGTGAGACTCACCTCGAAGGTGGAACTGATGTGATTTAATATTTTGGGGATCAAGTAAGTAATTGAGTGGTACTTCAAAGATAGCATCAACCTCACCAGGATCTGGTTTAGCGCTATAATTACTGCTGATGGTTGAGATGAAAGGGGTAACAATGTAGCCGCTGGTTGTTGCGAGTGGTGTTAATTGACCGATAACATTATGACGTTGACAAATAATCCCTGTTTCTTCATAGGTTTCACGTAATGCTGTGGTAATTAAATCATTATCAGTATTCTCAAAACGCCCCCCCGGAAATGCAATTTGTCCTGGGTGGTGTTTTAAGTGTTCTGCACGACGTGTTAATACAACATTAAAACCTTGCTTTCGAGGAACTAATGGAATGAGAACAGCAGCGGGTTTGAAATTAATATCATTGCTGAAATAATGATCAATCCTACGCTTATGGCTTTTATCATATTGTTGACTGGGTGCCATCATAAACCGCGTTAGAAGTTGCTGCTGCTCATTCATAAACTCTCCATAACAAATTTGTTGTTAAATTTAGCGCTATTATAAGGTTGGCAGAATTTTACTTAATTTGTCGAGAGTTTCTTGATATTCACTCTCAGCATCACTATCAGCGACTATACCGCCTCCCGCCCAAGCATATAAACGATGCTGATAAGCAACCAGTGTGCGAATGGTAATATTTGTATCCATGCTGCCACAACGACTGATATAGCCAATACTGCCACAGTAGATACTGCGCCGATGAGGCTCTAGCTCTTCAATAATTTCCATTGCTCTAATTTTGGGTGCACCTGTAATCGATCCGCCAGGAAAACAAGCGCGTAATAGATCAGTCGCTGAAAAATCACTAGCGAGCTGGCCGGTAACAGTGCTAACTAAATGATGTACTGCGGGAAAACTTTCAATAGCAAACAATGCAGGCACACGAACACTACCAGGTATTGCAACTCGACCAATATCATTACGTAGTAAATCAACGATCATCACATTTTCTGCGCGATCTTTAGGTGCTTGTTGCAGTGCTTTAGCATTGGCCGCATCTTCAGTCGCGTTAGTACTACGCGGGCGAGTACCTTTGATGGGTTTAGTTTCAATTTTGCCTTGATTTAATTGTAAAAAACGCTCAGGTGAAACAGAAAGAATGGCACTGCTATCGGTGCGAATAAAACTGGAAAAAGGGGCACTGTTAGTGTGTTCTAAACGACAATAGGCTTGCCACTCATCTCCTTGGTAACTTGCACTGAATCGTTGTGCAAGATTAATCTGATAGCAATCACCAGATAATAAATATGACTGTATGGTGTTAAATTTGTTGCAATAATCCTCTTTAGTCATGTTTGATGACCATGAAGATGTTAATTTGAATGCAGTGTTATGGTTGCTGGTTTGTACTGTTGTTGGCGCAGTTATTTGAGATTGCTGTTGGTTTAGCCACGATAAGCGCTGACTATTTTTAGGTTCAACAAGCGATATTTTTTGTAATGTATGATCGACAATTAATGCCCAATCATAAATCCCCACAGCCATTTCAGGTAATGGAATATCATGGGTTGCAGTCGCTGCGATCTTTTCTACTCTACGACCTAAATCATAACTAAAATAGCCTAATGTTCCACCAATAAAAGGTAGGTTCTTAAGCGGGCTAAGTGTCGGTAATAGTTCATTTTGTAAGGTATTTATGACACTGAAAGGATCATCGGTAGTGGTACGTTGGTCACCATTTGAAAACTTAATATAAGTTGTGTCATTTTGTGACTCAATAATGGCTAAAGGATCGGCAACTAAAATATCATAACGATTATCTGGGTGCGCAGTTGCTGCTGAACGTAATATCATTGCCCATGGCAACCTCGATAATGGTGCAAACCATGAAAGTGCGGCATCTTTTGAGTAGGGTAATGAAGTAATGCTTAATTCTGGGTGTGATTTACAAATCATTTTCTTTTTTGTGACAAGAGGTTTGATTGGCGCATAGCGCAATGTTATGGGCAAGAGTATCATACTCAACGAAAGACGCCCAAGATTGAACAGCACTATTTGTTGTTTAATACCCTACATTCAGGAAGATTAATACAGGGCGCCATGGAATAATAATATTTAACGAGGGTAATTATGACCATCATCTGTAAACAAGATGTAATCAGTAGTGTCGCCGATGCTTTACAATATATCTCTTACTACCATCCTTTGGATTTTATTCAAGCATTAGAAAAAGCCTATAACAAAGAGCAGTGCCAAGCGGCGAAAGATGCCATTGCCCAAATTTTAATTAACTCTCGTATGTCAGCCGAAGGACGCCGCCCTATTTGTCAAGATACGGGGATTGTGACCTGTTTTGTTAAAATTGGTATGAATGTACAGTGGGATAGTGATTTAACGGTACAACAGATGATCGATGAAGGGGTACGTCAAGCTTATACAAATGCTGATAACCCATTGCGCGCCTCTGTGGTTGCTGACCCTGCTGGTGCGCGTAAGAACACCCAAGATAACGCACCAGCTGTCGTTCATGTTGAGATGGTGGCTGGCGATAAAGTAGAAATTCAGATTGCAGCTAAAGGTGGCGGTTCTGAAAATAAAACTAAAATGGTAATGCTTAACCCTTCTGATGATGTTGCTGAATGGGTAGAAAAAACAGTACCGCTAATGGGGGCTGGTTGGTGTCCACCGGGCATGTTAGGCATTGGTATTGGTGGTACAGCCGAAAAAGCTGCGGTGCTTGCGAAAGAATCATTGATGGAAGCGGTAGATATTCATGAATTGCAGCAACGTGGTGCTAAAACAACAGAAGAAGCATTACGGTTAGATATTTATGAACGTGTTAACAAATTAGGTATTGGTGCTCAAGGTTTAGGTGGTTTAACAACGGTGTTGGACGTTAAAATTAAAAGTGCACCAACCCATGCGGCATCAAAGCCTGTATGTATGATCCCTAACTGTGCGGCAACTCGCCATGTACATTTTACATTAGATGGAAGTGGCCCTGCAGAATTGACACCGCCAAAACTGAGTGATTGGCCACAAGTAACGTGGGAAGTCGGTGATAATGTGCGTCGTGTTAATCTTGATAACGTAACTAAAGCGGATGTACAAGAGTGGCGCTCAGGTGAAACAGTATTGTTATCTGGCAAGATTCTAACTGGTCGTGATGCTGCTCATAAACGCATTCAAGAAATGTTAGCGAATGGCGAAGGTCTTCCTGAAGGTGTTGATTTTACCAATCGTTTTATCTATTACGTGGGCCCTGTTGATGCTGTTGGTGATGAAGTTGTAGGGCCAGCAGGGCCAACAACGTCAACCCGTATGGATAAATTTACCGAAATGATGTTAGGTGAAACTGGGCTAACTGGCATGATCGGTAAAGCTGAGCGTGGGCCAGCAACCATTGAATCGATTAAGCAGCATAAAGCTGTGTATTTAATGGCGGTAGGCGGTGCCGCATATTTAGTTGCAAAAGCCATTAAAAAGGCGCGAGTGGTCGCTTTTGCTGATTTAGGTATGGAAGCGATTTATGAGTTTGAAGTTGAAGATATGCCTGTGACAGTTGCCGTCGATGCTGAAGGTGTTAATGCTCACCAAACAGGCCCTGATACATGGCGTGTGAACATAGCTGAAATGGCAAAATAAGACATTAAGCAATATAAACAAAGGAGCCTTGTGCTCCTTTTTTTATTGCTTTTTTATATCGATAGGTATTGTGATATCGGCTTCACTTTGAAAATGAAACGGGATTGTTAATTCATTAGTCTATATTATTCATTATGATAGCAATTTTTTGTACTATATTTTAACAATGGTAAGGATTCAGTATAAAACATCATGGAGAGTAGTATGAGGTATCGCTTTATTGCGGCATTATTTATATGCTTAGCGTTAAGTGGGTGCAAGGATGATCAAGCAGTGATAGCTGAGCCTGAATCTCGCCCGGTAAAATTACAATCAGTTTCGGTCGGTAATAATGAATCACAACGTGCGTTTCCTGCAATTGTTGAAGCGGGTGACAAAGCTGTTTTAGCTTTTCGAGTTGCAGGACAACTCGTTAGTGTCGATGTACATCCAGGTCAATTTGTGACGAAAGGGCAGATACTTGCGACATTAAATAGTGATGAATTATCACTGTTAGTTAAGCAAGCACAAGCGCAATATGATTTAGCAAATGTACAATTTAAACGTGATAAAGCATTACGTAAAACCAATGTCATCTCAGAATTAGATTACGACACCTCAAAAGCCAACCTTAAGCAGGCTAAAGCCGCATTAGATAAAGCGAAATCAAATTTAAGTTATGCCCAATTACTAGCACCTTATGACGGGCATATATCGTTATCTATGGTTGAAAACTATGAATATATTGCTGCTAAACAGCCAGTAATGCATATTCAAAGTGCCCAATTAATTAACATGACATTTCAACTTCCTGATTATCTTCTCGCTCGTTTTCAAGGACATGCTGAAAATATTAATCCAACCGTTGCGTTTGACACTTTAGCTAATCAAACTTTTGGGGCTCAATTTAAAGAAATCGACACTGAGCCAGACACTAAAACCTCCAGTTATAAAGTAACACTCTCCATGGCACGTCCTGATGGTAGCAATATTATGCCAGGCATGTCTGGTCGCGTAATGATTGTGCTGCCGCAAGGTAAAGCGGGAGCCATTCCGCAGCGAGCAATCATTATTGAAGATAATAAAAACTATGTCTGGCGTGTTGATGATAAGCAGCAGGTTGTTAGAACAGAAGTCACATTAGATAAAAATAACCGTGTTATTTCAGGGTTAAATGATGGTGATGTTATAGCCACATCTGGCGTTTCTGAATTGCAATCAGGTCAAAAGGTCCGCTCATGGATCAAGGAGCGCGGGTTATGATCAAACGTTATAGTTTATTAGTGTTGGCAATCAGTACAGTCTTATTAATTCAAGGCTGTGATAAACCAACGATTGCACCACGTCAAGAGTTGCCACTAGTGAAAGTGCAGCAAGTGCAATCAGGTAAGCAATCACCGAAATTAACCTTTCCTGCGATGGCATCTGCTGCAGATAAATCTGTTTTATCATTTCGTATTGCAGGAGAAGTGACGCAGATCTTGGTTCGTTCAGGAGACACAGTTAAAAAAGGCCAAGTTTTAGCTCGATTGGATCCGCGTGATTACAGATTAGAAGTGGATGATGCTCAGGCAAAATATAATGTCATTAATAGCCAGTATCGTCGTTCAGCGACACTATTAAAAAATGGCTATTTACCCCAGTCTCAATTTGATGAATTAAAAGCTAAGCGAAGTATTGCTAAAGCCAACCTTGATTTAGCCCAATTGAAATTAAGTTTTACTGCGCTCAAAGCGCCTTTTTCAGGCGTGATATCAACTATTCCTGTTGAGAAATTTGAAAATATTAAAGTTGGTCAACAAATGATGAATCTTCATAGTACGGATTCTGTTGATATCGAGATCCAAGCGCCTGATATGATTTATTCCAAGCAAAGTATATTGGATATAGATAAAGGGCAGCGATCCACCGCACAGGCCATTTTACCTAATGGCGAAAAATATGCAGTGACGTTAAAAGAGTTCACCACTGAGCCAGATCCAGAATCGGGTTCATTTCTTGTGACGTTAACCATGCCGATGCCCAAAGAGCAGTTTATTTTAGAAGGGATGTCGATTGAAGTTGAAGCGGATGCTCAGAAATTACAAGTTTATCAGGTTGGACAACAAATCGTGCCACTTGAAGCGTTATTTAACTTAGATGGTGATGATATCGCTTCAGATCATAAATATGTTTGGATAGTGACACCAAATAATACGGTGTCGAAACGTCGAGTTGTAACGGATAAAGTCGTGCCAGAAGGTGTGCGATTAAAATCTGGTGTTAAGCAAGGTGAGCAGATTGTTGTAACAGGCGTTAACCGCTTAAGAGATGGACAGAAAGTGGTGATATTTACTAAGGAGGGTACGCAATAATGAAACAAGATATCGCGACCTATTTTATAAAAAATAAGGTGATTAGCTGGATGCTGACACTGATATTTTTAGTTGGCGGCACCGTATCTTTTTTTGGTCTCGGGCAGTTAGAAGATCCCGCTTTTACGATTAAAGATGCGATGGTGGTTACCGCTTATCCTGGTGCAACGCCACAGCAAGTAGAGGAAGAAGTTACTTATCCGATAGAAAAAGCGATTCAGCAACTGACTTATGTTGACGAAGTGAACTCACTCTCTAGCCGAGGGCTATCGCAAATCACTGTCACGATGAAAAATAATTATGGGCCTGATGATTTACCTCAAATTTGGGATGAATTACGCCGTAAGGTCAATGATATCTCGTCAAACTTGCCTCCAGGAGTTGCAAAACCAAAAGTGATTGATGATTTTGGTGATGTTTACGGCATTTTGTTGGCAATAACTGGCGATGGTTATAGCTATAAAGAGTTGAGTGACTATGTTGATTATCTTCGCCGTGAAATTGAGTTGGTTAGTGGCGTGGGTAAGGTATCTGTTACTGGTAACCAGCAAGAGCAAGTGTTCATTGAAATATCGATGCAACGTCTAAGCAGTTTAGGCATTTCACTGGATACCATTTACAACATTTTAGCTACCCAAAACTTAGTCACAAGTGCGGGCGCAGTTCGCATTGGCGATGAATATGTACGTGTTCATCCGACGGGTGAGTTTAAGAATGTTGATGAACTGGGCGATTTAATCATTACCGATAAAGGTGCTGATGGGCTGATTTATTTACGTGACGTGGCTGAGATTAAAAAAGGCTTTAAAGAAATTCCTGATAACCTCGTCAGTTTTAATGGACATCAGGCACTTAACGTTGGAGTCTCTTTTATTGAGGGAGTGAATGTTGTTGAAGTCGGTCAACGAGTGATGCAGCGATTAGCCGAGTTGAAACAGCAACAACCGGTTGGTATTGATATTGATGAAGTATATAGCCAGCCAACAGAAGTCGATAAATCAGTCAGTGGGTTCGTGGTTAGCTTAGGTCAAGCCGTTGCGATTGTTATCATTGTTTTGCTGTTTTTTATGGGATTACGATCAGGATTATTGATTGGTCTTATTCTGCTATTAACGGTACTTGGCACTTTTGTGTTTATGAAATGGATGGCAATCGATCTACAGCGTATATCATTGGGTGCATTGGTTATTGCGCTTGGTATGCTGGTGGATAATGCCATTGTGGTCGTTGAAGGCATTCTCATCGGAATGCAAAAGGGGCGAACGCGAATGCAAGCTGCTTCAGATATTGTGACCCAAACTAAGTGGCCGTTACTTGGTGCGACAGTGATTGCAGTTATGGCCTTTGCGCCTATAGGTTTATCACAAGATTCAACTGGTGAATATTGTCGAACTTTATTTACGGTATTATTAATTTCACTGATGTTGAGTTGGTTTACGGCTATTTCATTAACACCTTTCTTTGCTGATCTTTTCTTTAAAAATGTCAAAGTGGATCAAAGCGAAAATCAAAAAGATCCCTATGGCAGTATTTTCTTTGTGATATACCGTAAGTCGCTAGAGTTCTGTATGCGTCGCGCATGGTTAACGGTATTAACATTGATCTTAATGCTTGGCGGTAGCTTATATGGCTTCACGCTGTTAAAACAATCGTTCTTTCCTGCTTCTACAACGCCAATGTTTATGGTTGATGTGTGGTTACCGGAAGGGACTGATATTCGTGCAACAAATGCTACTTTGAAATCGTTAGAGAAAGTGGTGAATGCCGAAGATGGTGTTGATTATGTTAGTTCAAGTGCAGGCAAAGGTTCACAACGATTTATGCTAACTTATGCACCAGAGAAAAGTTATGCCTCTTATGGTGAGTTGATCGTTCGAGTAAATAGTTTTGAAGATGTACTCCCTGTTATGCGTAAATTTAGCCAAACGATGAATAAAGATCATCCAGAGGTTGAGTACAAACTTAAACAGGTTATGTTAGGCCCATCATCAGGTTCTAAAATAGAAGCTCGTATTGTCGGCTCAGATCCGACGATTCTTCGTGGTATTGCTTCGCAAGTTGTTGATGTTATGAATGCAGATCCCGGTGCCTTTAATATTCGCCATGACTGGCGAGAGCGTACCAAAGTTATTGAACCCGTGTTTAACGAAAGCCAAGCAAGGCGTTATGGTATTACCAAAAAAGATGTCGATGAATTGCTACAAATGGCATTTTCAGGGATCAACATAGGTTTGTATCGTGAAGGAACAAACGTGATGCCAATAGTGGCACGTTTGCCAGAAGAAGAACGGGTTGATATTAGCACCATAGAAGGCATGAAGATTTGGAGCCCAGCAATTCAAGGTTATATTCCATTACAACAAGTGGTATTAGGTGTGAATGTGCGCTGGGAAGATCCATTGGTTGTGCGTAAAAATCGTAAGCGTATGCTAACTATTATGGCGGATCCTGATCCATTAGGTGATGAAACTGCGGCATCGGTTCAAGCGCGTATTTTACCTGCTATAGAAGCGATTGATTTACCAGCTGGTTATAGTTTGGAGTGGGGTGGTGAATATGAATCATCAGCAGATGCAAAAGCGTCACTGTTTCAAACCATGCCGATGGGGTATTTAGCAATGTTCTTAATTACTATTGTGCTGTTTAATAAAGTTAAAGAAGCACTGATTGTATGGGCAACGGTCCCATTAGCAATTATTGGGGTAACGGTAGGGTTATTGCTATTAAATACGCCATTTGGCTTTATGGCATTATTGGGATTTTTGAGTCTGTCAGGGATGTTGGTGAAAAACGGTATCGTATTGTTAGATCAAATTGAAATCGAGATAGCAAGCGGTAAAGAAAAGTATCAAGCGGTGGTTGATGCCGCGGTAAGTCGTGTACGTCCTGTATGCATGGCGGCAATAACGACTGTTTTAGGAATGCTGCCTTTATTACCTGATGTTTTCTTTAAGCCGATGGCAGTAACGATTATGTTTGGATTGAGCTTTGCAACAGTGTTAACACTGATCGTTGTCCCGGTGTTGTATCGTTTATTTCATAAATTGAAAATACCAGCAGATCAAACGGCATAGCCTAATTACTATATTGAAAATAAAAAGGCTTCCGTTTTGGAAGCCTTTCTTTTTTGATAGAAAAAGTTAACTTATGGGTTAACAGTCCAACTCATCATTTCACCGGCTTTAATTGGCACAACGGTATCATTACCAAATTGCATTTCTGCAGCCACTTCCCATGATTTTTTAACTAAAGTGATGGTATCTGTATTACGTGGTAAACCATAAAAATCAGGACCATTAAAACTCGCAAAGCCTTCTAGTTTATCGAGTGCATTCGCTTGTTCAAATACTTCAGCATACAGTTCAATCGCTGCATGAGCTGTGTACGAACCTGCACAACCACATGCTGCTTCTTTACGACCTTTAGCATGAGGTGCACTGTCAGTTCCCAAGAAAAACTTCTTGCTGCCACTAGTTGCTGCTTCAATCAGTGCTTGTTGGTGGGTGTTGCGTTTTAAAATTGGTAAGCAGTAGAAGTGAGGACGAATACCACCTGCTAACATATGGTTACGGTTAAACAGTAAGTGATGTGCAGTAATCGTTGCTGCGATATTGTCGCCCGTACTTTGCACAAACTTTACAGCTTCTGCCGTTGTGATGTGTTCAAGGACAATTTTTAGAGATGAGAACTCTTCAACGATAGGAGCAAGTACCGTTTCTAGGAATGCTTTTTCACGGTCAAAAATATCAACGTGATTATGTGTGACTTCGCCATGAATAAGCAGTGGCATACCGACTTCTTGCATTGCCACTAATGCTGGGCGGATGTTATCAATTGAAGTAACACCAGAGTCTGAATTAGTCGTTGCACCTGCAGGGTATAGCTTAGCGGCGTATACATGACCAGATGCTTTGGCTTTTTTAATTTCTTCAGGTGATGTGTTATCTGTCAGGTAGATAACCATAAGCGGAGAGAACGTTGATTTTGGTTGAGCACCAAGAATGCGGTCACGGTAAGCTAAAGCAGATTCTGTATCAGTAACAGGAGGGATCAAATTAGGCATGATAATCGCACGGCCCATGTAACGGCTAATATCTCTTACTGTATCTTGTAATACATCACCATCACGTAAATGTGTGTGCCAGTCATCAGGACGAGTAATCGTTAATGTTGTCATTTTGTTTCCCTACCAAAAAATTTGCCCGATTCTAAAAGTATCATCCTTTGAAGTAAAGTTGATAAATCAAACAATGTGGTTTGCGGCGACTTTAAATCGCAATCGATTGCTATAAGAGGGTGAAATCGATGAAATACTCACCGATATAAATACCGGTGAGTGGTAGGGTTATAACTTAAATCGACTAACTAGTGTATTTTGCTCGGTGGCTAAATGTTCAAGTTTGACACCAGTATCAGCCATTTCCTCCATCGCGTTATAGCTATTATCGGCAATATGACTAATATCTTCTAAGCTACGAGCAATTTCTGTCGTCGTACAACGTTGTTCTTCCGCAGCTTGTGCAATTTGGCTACTCATATCACTAATTTCAATAATAATAGCTTGAATTTCTTCCATTGAGCTATTGGCATTAGAAGCAAGCCCAATACTGTTATCCATTTCTGTTACACAGCTTTGCATCATATTCATTGCTTGACCTGAGCTGGTTTGTAAATTTTTGATCATGGCTTCAATTTCAGATGTTGAATCAGTGGTACGTTTAGCTAATACTCGTACCTCATCAGCAACAACTGCAAATCCACGTCCTTGTTCACCGGCTCTAGCGGCCTCAATTGCAGCATTAAGAGCTAATAAATTGGTTTGATCTGCAATGTTACGAATAACATCTAAGATTGAACCAATATTACTGCTCATTTTTTGAAGTTGTTCAACCGCTTGTACTGATTCATCTAAGCGAGTTGAAAGCTGATGGGCGGTATTGATATTACTCGTCATTACTTTACGCCCAGCTGCAGATGCTTGTTCTACTTCATTAACACGCTCCATGGTTGTTTGAGCACTTTTTGATACATCAGTAACGGAATGCTCCATTTCTATCATTGCCGTTGCAGCTGATGCAGTTTGTTGACGCTGGCTATTTAACCGGAGTTTCGCTTCTGCGGTAGTCGCATGATTTTCAGTTGCAACGGTACTTAATTCAGATGAAGCATGGCTGATTTGACTTAATATTTGTTGTAAGTTTTGAGCTAACATATTGATATGATGGCTTAGCTGGTTAAATTCAATAAATTTACTCGCTTCAGTTCGCTGAGTCATATTGCCTGCTGTTAATGCTTCTAGGGTGCTTAACATTGCCATTAATGGGCGGCGTACACTGCGAGCTAAATACCAACCGACGATAATAGCGAGCAATATGACGGCGATACCGATGATCACAGCTTTGGTGACGACATCAGTATAGGTTGTGTCGGCAGTGGTAATGGTGTCAGTCATTTGGCTGTTAGCTTGTTGAGTAAAATCACCAATAATTGTCATTGCTTGATTTATTTCTTTGGCTAAAGTTGCAATATTACTGTAGAGACGATGTTGAGCTTGAATATATTCAAAATGTTGGTCAAGAACGCCACCAGTACGACCAATATCAAGTGCGTATTGTTCTACCGATGGGCCAAATGTTTGCTTTAATTTTGGTAGTAATACCGTTAAAGAGCGAAAGGTATTTCTGAGGTGATTAACACTGACTTTATTACTTTTAATTGCTTTTTCAATTGCAGCAGTATTATCAGAAGCCAATGCATCTAGCGTAATGGTTTCAGTTTCTTTTAACTTCACAAAGTAGTTTTTAGACAGCATCTTAACGGCAAGATTATCTTGTTCGTTAATAAACTCCTTCATGCCGATATTAAGTTCTGTTTGCAGTTGTTGAAATTGACGGGATGATTGCTGGCGTTCATGGGTTGCAAGTAGTAATAAACGGTAGTTTGTCATGGCAACGGTAGCTTCAGTAAAATAACGTTGCTCAAGGGCTGTTAAGGCTTGAATTGAGGTTGTTAACTGAGCGTTATTTTTTGTTACTTGTTCAAGTTTATTACGAGCTTGTTGAAAAACAGCGTTTTGTTTCTCAAACTCAGTACTATAGGTCGCCATCACTTGAGGATCTTGACTGGTAAGGAAATCTTTAAATATCTTGTCTGCAACCAATAACTGTACGCTAACATTATTTGAAACCGAAACGAGAGGAAGAGCATCAGTAGTTATGGATTTTAATTGGTTGTGAATGCGGCCGACACCATCAAGCATGAAGATGATAGTGACAACAAAGAGTGCTACTAAGATAGCAAAACCTAAGTACATACGGCGTATGACAGAGGTTTGAGATTTTTTTTTCATAAGATCCCTAATTTCATAAAGGCTGATAACGGTATATTTAAGAATTGAATTGTCCTTATATTACAATTACCGCTGGTTTCAATTAATCACAGTATCAATTATCTTGGCTGTCATTATTGATATTTATAATGTTACGTCAGTTTGATTTACCTATCGACGTGAACTTCAAAATCTTGACTGTTTAAGAGCGACATTGGTGAATATTTTGACAGTTGTTGCAAAATTAACGGTAAAAGATGAAATGAGCAGCGAAAAAAATAGTTTAAAACAGTGTTCAATATTGCTCTGTAGGCGTTGGTAGCGCATACTAAACCAAGAATTTATTTAAGCTGATTATTTAATGGAGTCAGATATGGCTGAAGAAACTATTTTTAGTAAAATCATTCGCAAAGAAATACCAGCAGACGTTTTATATCAAGATGAACTAGTCACGGCATTTCGTGATATAAACCCACGTGCGCCAAGCCATATTCTTATTATTCCAAATAAATTGCTGCCAACAGTAAATGACGTTGAAGTAGAAGATGAATTAATGATGGGACGTATGTTTACCGTTGCACGTAAACTTGCACAAAGTGAAGGGATTGCTGAAGATGGTTACCGTTTGATTGTAAATTGCAATCCTTTTGGTGGTCAAGAAGTTTACCATATTCATATGCACCTATTAGGCGGTCGTCCATTAGGCCCAATGGTTGTCAGTTAATCATTGATAATTGCTAGCACAAAGCTGTAATCAAATACGTTGATAAAAAAGCTTGAGTATGACACTGCTAAATAATAAATAGTGGTGATTTGCTCAAGCTTTTTTGATGCTATTGAGTAAACTGATAATAGGGTATTAATAAAATAGGTTATCAAATTGAGGAGGCTGCAGCCTAGCAGTATATGAATCTAGCATGAAGTATAGATATGCGTTATCGATATTGTTAGCCATTCTGGTTACGGGGTGTAGTGGCGTAACAATACCTGGAATTAGTCTTGAGCAGGGTAATCACCATGTTGTGATTGGTAATACTGCCTTAGCCAATAAACTTGATTTTAGTCGTTCACAAACAGAGTTGCAGCATGGCTATTTGCATGCATCTGTTGATGTCATCAATAAAACTGACGCAGCTATATCATTGAGCTATCGTTTTTATTGGTATGATAGTAGGGGGTTAGAGATCAGTCATTCGATACCAACCTCGCAAGCATTGGTTATTCAACCGAATCAAAGATTGTCACTGCAGGCATTGGCACCGACCACAACAGCGACACAATACCGCATTGTTATGCATGATACACAAAATTAAGCAACAGTAGATAACATTATAAAGGTAATAAAAATGAAAAAGAGTGTAATAGCCTTATTAGCAACAGCAACGTTATTAGGCGGGTGTGCTCAACCAATTAATTACGGTGGTGGATTGCATGGTATTGAAAGTGCGGTGACAAATTTTGGTGCTAGTGACTTAGAAAAATTATCATCATCAATGATCGATAAAATGTTGGCTTCAGCTGCGATCCGCTCAATAACAGCGAGTGGCGAACCGATTGTTGTGGTTGATAGTATAAAAAATCAGACCCGTAGTCATGTTGATACTAACGCTTTAACGGCAATGATCAGTGAGCGTCTTCAAGATTCAGGTAAGTTCCGTTTTGTTGATCCTGCGCGTGTTAAAGCGGTGCGTAAACAATTACATTTTAGTCAAGATGACCGTTTTGTTAACCAAAGCACAGCGATTCAATTTGGCAATATGGTTGGCGCGCAATATATGCTGTATGGACACGTATCAACGGTTATGAAATCGACCTCAAACGGTAAACAGGCATATTATAAAATGACAATGCGTTTGATGGATTTAAAATCAGGTACGATTGAATGGTCTGGCCAAGATCAAATTGTACAAGCTGCCGCAACCAACAGTGCTGCTTGGTAATTTAGACATATTGGTATCGGGTGAGGAGCAATAATATGAGTGATCATGTGCATTTTAATCATGATCTTTTACGGACTTTACCCGATACTGAATTTGTTTCAGCATCAAAGTTAGCGGGAGGATTAACTAACCGCTGTTGGAAAGTCGAGTTATTTCATAGCTCAACAAAGCAAACCAAATATTATGTATGGCGGCCATTTTCTACAGCGGCTTATGTATTTGGTATTCAACGTCAACATGAATACGATTTACTAACAATGATCACTGAGACGGGTTTAGCCCCTAAACCACTGCAATTGGTTGTTAACACTGACTCATCAACAGAGCAAGTAGTAGGATTGTTTGTTGAATGGCTTGCTGGTATAGAAGCATCCCCCCATTTTTCTGATACCGCACTGTGTCAATTACAGGCAAAAGTGCATCAATTACCAGTACCTTGTTGGCGGCTAGATATTCAACAACGAGGACACCATTATTGGCAACATATTAATACTGAACATAAAACACCGCAATTAACCGCCATCTATAATTTCTTTCAAAATCACGCGATACCAACAGCGTTTGCTGATTGTTGCTGTCATTTTGATCTTGGGCGCTATAACGTTATTGTGCCATGTTCGAAGCAGGGGGCAACGGTGGAAGATGTCAAAATTATCGATTGGGAATATGCTGCTGCAGGTGATCCGAGTTTAGATTTAGCCATGACAATTATTGCCAATGATCTCGATGATGAATTAGCTGTAAGTGATTATTGTGACTATAGGCAGTTGGTTGACAAAGAAACACATTTTAATAAACAAGACTGGTTACAAGCTGTTATTGGTTGGAAACCGTGGTGCCAATATTTGGCATTATTGTGGTATTACGTTGGTTATGATGTTTGGCATCAACCACAATATTTACAATATGCTTCGCAATTACAGTTACAACTTATTGAATACATTAATAAGTATTAAGTGATATATAAGATAATATTGTTTAAAAACAATAAGTAAGTTATTAAAAAAAACACTTGAGTTGTAATGGCTATTATCTTGAAGAGCAATTTTTTGTAGACGAGATCATAGTTTTTGTTTTAAATTTGTTAAAACACTACTTAGATTATGGATTTAACCTCGCTATATCGGTATAGATAGTACGTAAAATTATTATTAGATAGTGAGGGGCAACAATGATTATTTATTTACATGGTTTTGATTCTACAAGCCCTGGTAATCATGAAAAAGTATTGCAATTACAATTTATTGATTCTGATGTTCGGTTTCTAAATTATAGTACGCTGCATCCTAAGCATGATATGCAACATTTATTGAAAGAAGTGCATAAATTACTAGAAACCTGTAATGATAAACAGCCACTCATTTGTGGTGTTGGTCTTGGTGGGTATTGGGCGGAACGAATTGGCTTCTTATCAGGTATAAAACAAGTAATGTTTAATCCTAACTTGCACCCTGAGCATAATATGGAAGGAAAAATAGACCGTCCAGAAGAATACGAGGACATTTTGACAAAGTGTGTAACAAATTTTCGTAAAAAAAATACAGGAAATTGCCTTTGTATCCTTTCAACTCATGATGAAGTGTTAGATAATCAGCAAACAAAAGATGAGCTAGATCAATTTTACGATATTATATGGGATGAAAATGAATCCCATAAATTTACAAAAATCTCGCAACATCTACAAAAAATAAAAGCGTTTAAAGCGCAGTAACAACGGAACCATTACCTCCTACATATCACAGACGGGTCGTAGATCCGTCTGCCTACGTACGTGAACTTAAACATATAGATACTTTTTCGCCTAGCGGTCTAGATGCTTGATTATTTACGATTATCAGACTGTTATGCAATTGAGTCTTTGTCAGTTTTTAAAAATCATATAAATAGAGAGGAAGCTATCTTGACGCGTATTATCGTTGTTGGTGGTGGTGCTGGTGGTTTAGAGTTAGCCACTAAATTGGGTCGTACATTAGGCCGTAAGCGTCGTGCTGAAGTAACATTAGTTGATCGTCGCGCAAGCCACTTATGGAAACCGTTGTTGCATGAAGTTGCAACAGGATCGTTGGACGCAGGTGTTGATGCAATTAGTTATCGTGCTCATGCTAAAAATCATTCATTTGATTTCCAAATGGGCTCATTGCAGGACATTGATCGCGATGCTAAAACGATCACGTTAGCGGCATTATATGACAAACATAATGAATTATTAGTACCTGAGCGCTCGTTGGAATACGATATTCTAGTATTGGCGATTGGTTCCACATCAAATGATTTCAATACTCAAGGGGTACGTGATAACTGTATTTTCCTTGATAGTCCAGAGCAGGCACACCGTTTCCGTAGTGAAATGAATAACCAGTTCATGAAGTTACATGCTAACAAAGACCAAAAAACAGTTGATATTGCGATTGTTGGTGCCGGCGCGACGGGCGTAGAGCTTTCTGCTGAGTTACATAATGCTGTACAAGAATTACATAACTACGGTTTTGGTGATCTTGATAGTTCCCGTTTAAACATCAACTTAGTTGAAGCTGGCGAGCGTATTTTACCAGCTTTACCACCACGAATTTCTCAAGCGGCACATAATGAGCTAACTAAGTTAGGTGTTAATGTACGTACCGCAACGATGGTAACAAAGGCTGATGAAACGGGTTTAACCACCAAAGAGGGTGAACACATTCCTGCGCAAATTATGGTGTGGGCGGCAGGAATTAAAGCGCCTGATTTCATGAAAGATATTGCAGGTCTTGAAACTAACCGTATTAATCAGTTAGTGGTAAAACCAACGCTGCAAACAACCCGTGATGATAACATTTATGTTATTGGTGATTTGGCGTCATGTGTGCAGGAAGATGGTTCATTTGTGCCACCACGTGCGCAAGCTGCACACCAAATGGCAAGCCGTTGTTTTGCTAATATCGTAGCTAAATTATCTGATCGCGAACAAAAACCTTACATCTATAGTGACCATGGTTCATTAGTATCATTAAGCCGTTTTTCGACTGTTGGTAGCTTAATGGGTAACTTGTCAAAGGGTTCAATGATGGTTGAAGGTCGTATTGCTCGTATGGTTTACATTTCATTGTATCGTATGCACCAAATGGCGTTACATGGAATGTTTAAAACTGGTTTGATCATGTTAGTAAGTCGAATTAACCGTGTACTTCGCCCAAGTTTGAAATTGCACTAATAGATTAGTGTAATAATAGTTAAGTAATAAAAAACGCCAGTATGGTTATAACTCTTTGGCTAGAGTTCCATACTGGCGTTTTTGTTGATAATTTAATTAATTTTAAATAGCTCAACATCAAAGATCAGTACTGAACCTGGTGGAATGCTGCCTGCGCCATTATTACCATAAGCAAGATTTGCAGGAATAAACAAACGCATTTTTTCGCCAACAACCATATGTTGTAAGCCTTCTGTCCAGCCTTTTATGACTCGATTGAGTGGGAATGAAATCTTCTCACCACGATCAACTGAACTATCAAATACAGTGCCATTAATTAATGTACCATGGTAATGGACTGTTACTGTATCTGTTGGTTTTGGATGTTCAGTACCAGTACCTGGTTGTAATACTAAATATTGTAAACCAGAGGCAGTAGTATGTACGCCTTGTTTTAGTTTGTTTGCCGCTAGAAATTCCTGTCCAATCTTAATATTTTCTTGTGCGGCTTGTTTGTTGTTGTAAGAGCGATAAAGAAAAAACGCAACCACGGCAGCGATAACCACTGCAATAATAATTTTTGGCACTAGTGTGTCCTTACTGAATAAATTTAATTAATAATATCATTCTCTTTCAGAAGTAACAGTATGAAATAACGATATAAGAATTAAATGTTAAAGTGGAAGATACAATCTTTTTAGTTTTTATAGCATATTGTTAGCATAACTATTCGTAAAAAAGTTAGTGACGTTTTATATATTATTCTGCTAGTTGATTTGAATTCTTGTTACTGTAGTATGCTTATTCTGAATATTGTGATGGTGGTTTATTTTCACAAGAAATTATAAGCATAAGGTTGATAGATAGAAAATGAACAATAATCTTAATGATATAAATTTACTTCATCAAGGGGAGTTGACTGATGCGAGCTATAAATTAAATTCTGATAATTGTTTTTTTAACAATATAAAAAATATTGCTAATAGTCTTAATTATAAATCTTCTGGATGGAAGAAAAAGCGTAAAGATACGCGATTTATAATATGGAGCTATTTGCATTACTCACGCTTAAAGCACTTAATAAATACTTTTTTAACACCCAATCTTAGTGTGATATTAGCGTTACATCCACATATTGTAAAAAAACCATTTAAACCTTATTTATGCGTTAATTGGAATAAAAAGCAAAGAATTACATCGGTAACTCAACATTTTCAATGCATGTCAGAGCTATTCTCGTCTAATTTACCCTTAATTTATCGAGATGAGGGTTATTGTGTATTAGAAATAGAAGATCGTAATGAAGCTAAATATAAACTGATATTAGATCGGGGACAAAATAGGGAAGGAGCGTTAGGTTTACGTTTAGTGAATGATAAAAATCAACGTATCTATATGATAACAATGAATTTAAGCCCCGAATATCAAGGTTCAATGTATATAGGCTCTATACAAGGACCTAATCATGATGTTGAAAATAGAAATGATGTAATAAAAGCCTTAACAAAAGGGTGCCATGGACTTCGACCAAAAGCATTGATTCTTGAATTTGCTATTATGCTTGCACACAGCTTAGATTTAAAAGTGCTATTTGGGATAAGTAATAAATCACATATGTATCAATCTTGGCGATATATTGGTCGTAAACGTAATGCCGTTACCTTTGATTATGATAGTCATTGGCAAGAATATGGAGCAGAGGTTTTTGATGGTGATTTTTATAAAATACCGTTAGAGGTTCCTAAAAAAGATTTAGAAAGTTTAAATAGAAATAAAAGAAAGCTATATACCAAACGTTATCAATGGTTAGAAGAAGCAGAGTTATTATTTGATACGAAAATTTCAAAAATAATAACTAAAATTGATTAATCATAGCATCTTCTACTGCTTGCTGTTTTTGACATGACAGAAAAATGAAATACCGCCTGTACTTCAAATATTTGTCGTACAGGTGGTGATCTTAGTAATATAGAACTGTTCTATAAAATTTATTTGTAAATGTAAAATATAACCAATATTGACGAGTAAATATTGGTAAAGCAGCGCTGAGTACCCATTAAATAAGTTGGGGTATATGCTAATTGAACGATAGTTGTCTTAATGCTGACAAATATTATCTTTATTAGTATGTAACTGATCACCATTAACAGTGATCTTATTGCGAGATAAAAGAAACGTCAGCAATGCATCTAATGAAAGCTCGTTAAGTTTACAGGTGTGAAAGCGAACATCGGAGCCCCAGTGTTGTTCGACATAGGTGTGTAATGTTTCAAGGGTGAAAGGTGTTGATGCATCGGCAATAAGGTTGAGAACATCGTGACCATGGCGGCTTGCTGTAGTGTGCATAATAAGTAACTATTTATTGAATAAAGAATCGGTAATGTTACCAGATACGAGGGAATCAAAGATTGATACATACTAATATCAATGCTGATAATGACGTTTAATATAAATCTTGTGGTATCAGAGAATACACATAGCCATTGATTGGTTTATTTCTATAAAAAATACGATTTCTTGCTTCGCATTCAAAAATAGCATTACAAGCTAATGCGGTCTTTTGACTGGCGTAGTTATCAATATGAGTAATAATTTCTAGTCGAGTAAGACCTAATATTTGAAAGCCAAACTGAATAATAGCGAGACTTGCTTCAGTTGCCATACCTTGGCGATGATAACTGTGGCTGATCCAATAGCCAAGATTGGCAGAATTAAATAAAGGCGTAATCGCACTAAGCGAAACTGTACCTACAAAATTGTCACTAAAACGATCAAAAATGGCTAATTCATAACTGTAATCATGTTGCCAACTTAAACGACTAGCAGCTATCCACTCATGGGCTTGTTGTTGGTCAAAATCACTATCACACCATTCTAACCAAGGTTTCAGGTAAGGCGCTGATTGACTAACAGCTTCAAAAAAGGCGTTTAAATCCGCAGTTTTAAATGGCCGTAAAATAAGCCGCGATGTGGTAAGTTGGTAATCAAGTTTCATGATAATAGTGGTCCATGAAGTGATAGTCGGTAAGGTAATAATACTAAAGAAAAACCCTAGACGAGTGTCTAGGGTTAGTTGGTATTAGATCATATTTTCTCTAAATTGGTTAAGCAGATCTTCAATGAATTTAATTCTCTTTTTACGATCTGGTTGTTCCGATACAATTTTAAGCTTGGTTGGTCCTTCCATTCTAAAATGCTGCGGTTGTGTTTGCAGTAAGCTGACTAGGAACTGAGGATTAATAGCTGCATCTTGTTTAAACTCAAAATAACCACCTTTTTCATTACTCTCTATTTTCTTAACTCCAATAATGGCAGCTTTGAGTTTAAGACTATTCACTGTTAATAGGTTAGTTGCTGCTTCTGGTAATAAACCAAAGCGATCAATTAACTCAACTTTAATCTCATTAAGTTCATTATCATTGGTTGCACTAGCAATACGCTTATAGAGCGATAAGCGGGTATTAATATCAGGAATATAATCATCAGGTAGCAATGCTGGAATACGCATTTCTACCTCAGCTTGCTGTTTGAGTAAGTCATCAAGTGTTGGCTCTTTACCTTCACGTAATGATTCAACAGCTTGTTCTAGCATTTCCATAAATAAGCTAAAACCAACGGATTGAATTTGACCACTTTGCTCGTCACCTAATAACTCACCAGCACCACGAATTTCTAAATCATGGGTTGCTAGAGTAAAGCCGGCACCAAGATCTTCTAATGATGCAATGGCTTCTAAACGTTTAACTGCATCTTTGGTCATCCGTTTAGGGTGGGGTGTCAGTAAGTAAGCATAGGCTTGATGATGAGAACGACCCACACGACCGCGTAACTGGTGTAATTGGGCTAAACCGAGATTGTCTGCACGATCCATAATAATAGTATTAGCGCTAGGTACATCGATACCCGTTTCAATGATAGTAGTACAAACTAAGACATTAAAGCGTTGGTGGTAAAAATCACCCATGATCTTTTCAAGTTCACGTTCACGCATTTGGCCATGTGCAAAAGTAACTCGTGCTTCTGGAATCAATTTAGCTAAATCTGCTGTGGTTTGCTCGATGCTATCGACTTCGTTATGCAGGAAGTAAACCTGACCGCCACGGCTAATTTCACGCAATATTGCTTCGCGAATAATATTTTCATCACTTTGACGAACAAAAGTTTTGATAGCTAGACGACGCGCTGGTGGCGTTGCAATGATCGATAAGTCACGCATACCACTCATCGCCATATTGAGCGTTCGAGGGATGGGTGTTGCAGTTAGCGTTAGAATATCAACGTCTGCTCGAATCGCTTTAATCTTTTCTTTTTGGCGGACACCAAAACGGTGCTCTTCATCAACCACCAGTAATCCAAGATCATGGTAGTTAACGCTACTATTAAGCAGTTTATGAGTACCGATAAGAATATCAATCTTACCTTCTTCAACATCTGCCAGAATCTGTTTTTGTTCTTTAGCTGTTTTAAAACGCGATAGTACTTCAACGCGAATTGGCGTATTGGCAAAGCGATCGCGAAAATTTTCGAAATGTTGTTGCGCTAACAATGTTGTTGGAACAAGTACAGTAACTTGCTTATTATTATCAACTGCCACAAAAGCAGCTCGCATTGCGACTTCTGTTTTACCAAAACCAACATCACCACATACCAAACGATCCATCGCTTTAGGTTGACACATGTCAGACAGTACTGCGTTAATCGCTAATGCCTGATCGTAGGTTTCTTCATAAGGGAAACTGGTACAGAAATCAGCATAGCTTTCACGATCAAGTTTAAATTTAAAGCCTGGTTTTAGCTCACGCATGGCGTAAACTTCCAGTAATTCAGCAGCAACGTCACGTACTTTTTCTGCAGCTTTACGGCGCGCCTTAACCCATGCTTCACCACCTAATTTATGAATCGGGGCAGTTTCTTCAGCGCCACCAGAATAACGGCTGATCAGATGTAATGAAGCAACAGGTACATACAACTTGGCACCATCTTGATACTCAAGGGTGACATATTCGGTTTTAATGCCGCCAGCTTCTAGCGTTTGTAAACCTTGATAACGGCCAATACCGTGGTCGATATGTACTACGGGCTGACCAAGCTGTAATTCAGCTAGGTTACGAATAATGGTATCAGCATTAACGGTGGTCTTTTTATCATTGCGGCGGCGTTGTTGAATACGCTCACCCAATAAATCACTCTCACAAATAAAAGCGACAGCAGGTTTTTCTAGAATAAATCCATTTTCAGCCGCACCAATAACAAGACAATGTTTGGCTTTTTTATCAGCCATTGCCGCTTCAAGACTATCAAAAACAGTTGGACGAAGTTTTATTCGAGCTAACAAATCAAATAATGCTTCACGGCGACCTTCTGAAGCCACAGAGAAAATAATTTTTCCTTTAAATTGCTCTGTAAACTGACGCAGTTCAGCGAACGGCTCTTTGAGTTGATGATTAATGGTGATAGCTGGAACAGCAGTTAATGCCGGGTTATAGCGCCCCTCTTTTTCATCATCAATTGGATCGCGTTGTATTCTTACTCGCGGCAGTTGTTTAAAGCCACTAAACATTTCATCTTTAGTTAGCCATAATTCTTTAGGAGTGAGTAATGGTCGTAGCGGGTCAACGCGACGCTGATCATAGCGGTACTCTGCATCATGTAAGAAGGTATCTACCGCTGGCTCTAAATCACCTAATGTCACCAATAGTGCATTACTAGGTAAATAATCAAACAAGGTTTCGGTATGATCAAAAAATAGTGGTTGCCAATATTCGATACCTGTTGGCCAGATTTTCTTACTGACTTGTTGATAAATAGATTCAGGCTCACGGCGTGCTTCAAAACGTTCACGCCAGCGCATACGAAAGTTTTCAATCGCTAATTCATCTGTTGGAAACTCATGTGCAGGTAGAAGATCTATCGTGGATATTTCTGCCGTTGAACGTTGATTTTCAGGATCAAATTGACGAATAGAATCTACTTCATCATCAAAAAAATCGATTCGGTAGGGGGCGTTGCTACCCATAGGAAAGAGATCAACTAACGAGCCTCGGCTTGCATATTCACCATGTTCCATTACCTGATCAACATGACGATAGCCAGATGCTTCTAATTGAAGTCGTAATTTTTCTAGTGAAATACGATCGTCTTTTTTGACAATTAGGGCATGTTGATGAATAAACTCTTGAGGCGTAAGGCGCTGCAGTAGTGTGCTAATAGGGACTAATATAATGCCATTTTTTTGAGTTGGCATTTTATATAAACGTGCGAGACGCTCAGAGATAATATCTTGATGGGGTGAGAAATTATCATACGGCAGTGTTTCCCAATCAGGAAAAACATGGACATCAATATCACAAAATTGGGTTATTTCAGGCTGCAGTTTTAGTGCTGTTTGAGTATCAGCAACAACGGTAAGTATCGGCCCGTTATGTTTGGCCGCAATTTCTGCTAATGACAACGCCAACGCAGAACCTGATAAATTACCGATGTAACGATTATCCCCAGATTTTTTAGGTACGGGAATGGAAAGTAATGTTTTATTCGTCATTGTTATTATTCATGTTTCGTTGTTGGGCCCGCTGACGTAAAAGCTTTTGTTGGCAATGCAGTGCGGCACGGATTAATAAATCACGATCGTCTTCTAATAGTCGCGTGTAATGCAGTTGAACTAAAAAACGATCCTCTAAAACGGAGCAGTTAACCACCTCAGCATAACAATAAATTGCCGCCGCAGGGTGATCTAAAAATAGTTTAACGGTGACATTTTGCCCAATTGGAAATTCATGTGAGCTATAAAAGCTTACATTACTTGCACCAAAGGTTTCAGTTATATATCGATAAGTAGCATTATCTTGTTGAGATAGCACGTAAGATAACAGTAGGTTTATTTTACTATTTTGAGCGCTAAGGTAATCGACTAATAGTTTACTGTCTTGTTTGCCAAATCCTGCTAATAGACGTTCTGCATTTTCTTCGAGCGTGTTACATTCGCTGGCGATGCGAAATAGTGGCGGTATTTCAGCACGAAAGGCGTCGACATCGGGGAGTGGTTTTCCATCAGTTAATGGTTCGACATTGATTGTTAGTCCTAAGTGAACTGAAAAATATTCATCTTGTCTCATTACTTACTCACTGCCTGTTAGTTGTCATCGACATTGTCACTATTAAGGTTATGTACCCAGATTATATCGGTGACAGATGGAGTAATTATTACTTAGAGCGTATCGACGAGCAAGTGATCTCCGTTAAGCGGCTATCTTTTACTCACTGTTTTTACATTACATTTACCTTGCTTGATGGTAAACCGTGCCGTTAACGCGTATTCTTGAGTCATCAAATAAAGGAGTGGTTTTTTAAGCCTATGTTTCATCCTGTATCTTTTTTTATTGGTTTACGTTATTTACGAGGACGTTCAGGTGACCGTTTTAGTCGCTTCGTTTCTTATATGTCAACCGCGGGTATTACTGTTGGAGTGATGGCATTAATTACCGTAATGTCGGTCATGAACGGTTTTGAGCAACAACTCAAAGACCGAATTTTAGGTGTGTTACCGCAAGCTGTAGTAACACATGCTGATGGGCGAGTCCCACTTTCTGAGCAGGTTCCAACAGTACTTAAACAATTACCACATGTCACTAAAGTTACAGCAATTACACGGGGTGAAACTATCATTCAAAGTGCGAATTCATTAGCCGCTGGTATGATGATAGGCATTGAACCGAATCAATATGATCCGATTGCTGATCATTTGATGGTGGGGTCATTAAAAGACCTTCAGCCAGGTAGTTTTAACGTAATTATTGGTCAAGCACTGGCTGTTGAATTAGATATTCAACCGGGTGATAAAATTCGTCTTATGGTCACCAGTGCCAGCCAATTTACCCCTTTAGGTCGCTTACCGAGTCAGCGAAATTTTACGGTGTCTGGAATTTACGATACCGGATCTGACGTTGATAAACAGTTAGTTTTCACGAATATCTCTGATGCTGGTCGGTTATTACATTATAAACTAGATCAAATGTCAGGCTGGCGGTTGTACCTTGATGATCCATTTGCCGTCACTGAACTTGCAAAAATACCATTGCCAAATGATTGGAAATGGTCAGATTGGCGTGAACAACGTGGTGAATTATTTCAAGCGGTTAAAATGGAAAAAAACATGATGGGGCTAATGTTAGGACTTATCATTGGTGTCGCTGCGTTTAATATTATTTCCGCATTGATAATGGTTGTAATGGAAAAGCAAGCGGAAGTGGCAATTCTAAAAACCCAAGGTATGACCCATCGACAGGTACTGACATTATTTATGGTTCAGGGCTCAAGTAGTGGTGTTATTGGCGCGTTATTAGGTGGTATTTTGGGTGTCATACTGTCTCATTACATTAATCCAATTATGGCATTTTTCGGTGTTAACCTAGCTGCAATTGGTGGTTCTCTACCAGTAGATTTTGAGCCGATGCAAATTTTGGCTGTTATTGTTGGCGCTATTATATTGAGTTTATTAGCGACAATTTTTCCTTCTTATCGTGCGGCCGCTGTCCGTCCTGCTGAGGCTCTTCGTTATGAATAATGCTTTATTATCTTGTCAGCAATTATGTAAAACCTATCAAGAAGGTCAGTTACAAACTGAAGTATTAAAACAGGTCAATATTGAAATAGCAGATCATGAATTAGTTGCTATTGTTGGCTCTTCAGGCTCGGGTAAAAGTACCTTATTGCATATTTTAGGGGCACTAGATGAGCCGACTAACGGCGAAGTGTTTTTTAAAGGGCAGCGATTAGATATATTAAGTTCAAATAAACAAGCAAAAATTCGTAATCAAGATATTGGTTTTGTGTATCAATTTCACCATTTGCTAGCTGATTTTACTGCCACAGAAAACGTGGCAATGCCATTATTGATTGGTGGTGTCGCCGTTACTGAGGCGCGTACCCGCGCTCAAGATATGCTGGCGATGGTTGGATTGGATCATCGCTTTGAACATCGCCCATCAGAATTGAGTGGTGGTGAACGACAACGGGTTGCTATTGCCCGTGCACTCGTTAATAACCCTGCAATTGTGCTTGCTGATGAGCCGACAGGTAATTTAGATCACCAAACGGCATTAGATATTTATGATTTGATGCGTAAGTTAAATGCAGAATCTGGTACTGCATTTTTAGTGGTAACTCATGATAGGCAGTTAGCATCAAAACTTGATCGTTGTATGTACATGCAAGATGGCATTTTAGCAGAGGTTAAGGAGAAGTAATGTTTCGTCCTTTATCCCTCTATATAGGTAGCCGATTTAACCGTTCTAAAAAACGCAATCGGATGGTGTCATTTATCTCATTGTCATCAATGCTTGGTATTGCGGTTGGGGTTGCAGTGATCATCATTGGTTTATCTGCAATGAATGGTTTTGAACGTGAATTACAAACACGCGTACTGTCTGTTATTCCTCAAGGTGAGTTACAAGCAGTAGAACCGCCATTGAATCATTGGAAACCACTATTAAAGCAAGTTGAGCAGCACCCACATATTACAGCTGCTGCGCCTTACGTTGAATTTACAGCATTACTTGAAAGGGGCGCTAAACTAAAAGCCGTTGCAGTGCGTGGTGTTGATCCTAAAGAACAGCTTAAAGTGAGTGAGTTGCCTCATTATGTAAAGAATAATGCATGGTCAACTTTTACTGCAGGTAAGCGCGAGGTGATCTTAGGGCAAGGTGTTGCAACTAAACTGAAATTAAAGGTCGGTGATTGGATCACCGCGATGATTCCAAATACCGATCCTGAAATGAAGTTAAGAGCGCCTAAACGTATTCGTCTACAAGTTGTGGGCTTGCTTGCGTTAGGCGGACAGATCGATCACAGTTTAGCGATCGTACCGTTACAAGATGCACAACAATATTTAGATATGGGGCAGGGCGTCTCTGGTATCGAGATGAATGTTGATAATGTGCTTGATGCTCAACAAATAGTAAAAGAAGTTGGCGATACTTTACCTGTTTATGTCTACTTAAAGAGCTGGACACAAAAATACGGCTATTTATACCGTGATATTCAAATGGTACGCACCATTATGTATTTAGTGATGGTATTAGTGATAGGTGTGGCTTGTTTTAATATTGTTTCAACGTTGATGATGGCAGTAAAAGATCGTGCTGCAGATATTGCCATTTTACGCACTATGGGGGCGAGTGATCGGCTGATTAAAGCTATTTTTGTTTGGCATGGTGTATTGTCAGGCGTACTTGGCAGTATTATTGGTTCGATATTTGGTTCATTAGTTGCAATTAATTTAACCCATATTGTACGAGTAATAGAGAAAATTATCGGACATAGGTTCCTATCAGGTGATATCTATTTTGTCGATTTCTTACCAACGCAATTAGCTTGGCAAGATGTTGCTATTGTTACGACAACAGCGATTGTATTGAGTTTACTCGCAACATGGTATCCAGCAACCCGCGCTAGTCGATTACAACCAGCTCGTGTCTTAAGTGCAAAGTAATAACTGATTTGGGTTATATTGGTGTGGATAATACAAAAACGGAGCTTCGGCTTCGTTTTTTTATGGGAGTATTTTAGCGATATTGGCTATTGAAGTAATAGTAACTATTATCTCTCTCGTAAGATGTTGATTTTGGATTATCAATCAGCAAATAAGTTCATTTTAATAGATAAATAAACATAAAAATAAGATCTAAAAGCAATTATTTTGACGGTTAATTGATATTTATGGTTATTTTTTGACCAAATATGTGATTATTTTGACAATAATAAACATTGTTTTTTTTATTTTATGCGCTGTGATTTTCAGTGTTTTCGTTGGCGGGATTATAAAAAAGTACCAATAGTCAGTGCTGATGCTGGTTGAGGTTTATCAATGATTGCTGATCAGAAAATTTGTTATATATAAATTACGAACACTGTTCTTTTTTTTGTGAATTTATATTTTTTAATTTAACAGTGTCATTTTTACGTGATAATTTGTTATTACTTAAATACGAGTACGCTGTTGTCGTTATTGGAAAGGGATTTATCCTGCATCGATATGACTATTAATTATAATGGACAGCTATTTGTTTATAAAAAACACAATTTAGGAATTAACATGAAAAAGAATGCACTTGGTTTATTAGTAGCTTTTGCTGTAATGGCTCCTGTAGCAGCACAAGCAGCAGTTCAACTTCCAGCTGGCACACAAGAGATTGGTGTTCAAGGTAATGCTAAGCTTGGTAGCGGTTGGGATCTAAACTTAAACGGTTCTTACGGTACTTTCGTAAAAGACAACTGGGAAGTTGGTGGTACTGCATCTGTTGCAGCTAAAGATGAAAACGATGCAATTAGCGGTAAGCTAGGTGTATTCACTGAGTACAACTTTGTTAACTCTACTAACTGGGTTCCTTACGTAGGTGTTGCAACTGAGCTTGCTGCTCTAAACTACAACAACAAAGACGGTGCTAATGGCGATCTTGGTAAAGATGGCGATTCTTGGGCACTTAACCTTAAACTAGCTGGTGGTGTTAAGTACTTCATCAACCCTAACGTTGCTCTAAGCGCAGAAGTTAACTACAACATCGCAACTGACGATATTGAGTTCTCTGGCAACAAAGCTAAAGACAGCCTAACAAACATCGTATTCGGTACTCGCTTCTACTTCTAAGTTTAAGCCCGTATACAGATGATAAAAAACCCGCTAATTGTTAGCGGGTTTTTTTATGGCTATTGATTAGTATATTGTTACTGTAAACAGAGATTAAGCGATATTATTTTTTTTAAAACGTTTAAGCAGCCAACTACTTAACAGACTAATGATTGCGATACCTAAAGTAACAAAAGGCGCAACCATCAACACCATGGTGGTCACACGCGCCACATTTTCTGGTAATAATGTTAATAAGTAACCTAGTCCTGTTAGCAGTAATACCCATGCCGTAGCGCTTAGCCAAGCAAAGCGGAAGAAATGCGCTTGATTCTTAACCCTAAACCCCATCATTAATGGCAATAGTGGTCGCACAACAGGAATAAATCGTGCAGTAAACAAGGCTACGATACCATGACGAATAAGCAGCTTATCGACTGTCTGCATTCGATGAGGTGGCACCATATCTACCCATCGTTTAACTTTGGGTAAATGATCGAGCCACCGACCTTGTAAATAGGCAAACCAGCTACCTATTGCAGCAGCAACAATCAATAAAAATACAATCAGTTTAAAATCAATGATCCCCATTGCACCTAATGTGCCAGCTAAAATAACAATACTGTCGCAAGGTAGCGGTGCAGCAGGTAAAAATGCGCTTTCTAGCCAAATAACAAAAGTGACACAAAAATAGATCATTACAATACTTTCTGGATTTTGTAATGCTGCAAAATCTTGTTGCCATAGCGCTGAAAAAATAGATACAAATGAATCAAGCATCTATGTAGTCCTTGTAGTCAGAGTCATAATTAAAGTAAATGTCGCGGTAATTGAGTAACCTTAACTGCCTACGACTATGGGTAAAACGGTATTGAAAATTAGCAAGCTCAAGAAGTGGATACCGTTGCTGCTTAGAATAATGACTTATTATTGGGTGTAATCGCTGAATGGCATTGTTGTCACAATTAAGAGCTGGAACAAAACTCTTTTTCTCGGTTTTTGATAGCTGTCGTGTTTTATGCGTATTATTCGATAAAATAATGACATTATCGTTCCAGTTTTCTTCATTGCTGGTAACGCTAAATGCTGACATTGAATGTAAAGCATACTGGGAAGCTGTTGCTGGCGTAGTCATACTCGTTGCGTTTATTAATAAAACACTTAGCAGTAAGCTAAATAGAGTAAGGTAGCCCATCAACAGTATCGCCTAAGTATAAAAAAAACACTTTTACTTAAATTTTTAGCTAAAGGCAATGTTTTTATAATAAATTGTAACGAAAATGATTTGTTGGTTCTGTTTTTAGTAAGTTATTACTTGAATTATAAAGAAAAAGCTCCAGTGTTCAACTGAAGCTTTAATCGTCTTTTTTAATGTTATTTTTATTTATGAAGTGCTTTTTTCATTTGTGAACCAATGAAAATGAAGCTAATTCCTTCAAATATTAATGAAACCCCAACAAAAATTCCTAATAATGACATTGAAAATTCAGGGTTATGCATTAAATTAAAGAAATATACCCCAATTGCGGTAGACAGTAAGCCGCTGAATACAATCCAGCGCCAGCCAGCAAGATGCTCTCTGCTGCTAAAGCCAAATACCATTCGCGTAATACCGTTAAAGATCATAGTTGCAATCATTAGTACAGTAATCGTGACTAAACCAATAAAAGGTTGCCCTAAAATAAATAAGCCGCCAATGAGGTAAAAGAGTGCACTAATGACATACCATATTTTGGTTTTCCATTGTGGAATACTGAAGGTGTGATAAACCTGTACCAATCCAATCACTAAAAAGATCACACCAATAATAGTGGTGATCGTCATACCTGCTGCAACAGGCAAGCTAATGGCAAAAATACCTGCAAGTGCCACTATTACGCCAACGATAACAAACCATTTCCAACCTTTGGTCAGTAAGTTCTTCACTGGGTTTTCCATCTTATTTCCCTTTAATTAAATTATGAATGTTTTTTAGCTGTTAGTAAGTGACTGCTATTTAAGGATGTATTTTATTTTTCAATAGTAGACTGAACAATAATAATTACTAGGCATAAAATGCAACTAATTAGCAAAATAAGTTTTTGATGGAGTGTCTAAAGGGCAAATGATAAATAGATGTGGGCTAGATCGGCTAATCGTGAAAGAGTGAGTAAGTGCAGCAAAAACAGTGGGGGCTATTTCTCAAAAAAAACGGTTAACAATAAAACTCCACCGTGATGGAGTTTTATTATGATAAAAATGCATTGTTAGCGAGCTTTAGGAATACGAAATTTGCGGCGATTCCAGCTACGTACAACTGAGTAGCGCCATAGCCAGCGAATACCAAAATATCCGATTAACGCACTTAAAACGCTACAGATAAAACAGCCTAGTAAAAATGGAGGACCGATTTGGCTCATTTGATTTAACAAGAAATCCCATGTCAATTCAAAATGAAATCCTACATCTGGACTGTGCAAAACCCACGCACCTAGTTTGTAAGCACCGTAAAAGAGTACCGGCATAGTGACAGGGTTACTGACCCATACTAGCGCGACAGAGAGCGGTAAATTGACACCAAACATAATAGCCAAACCTGCAGCCATTAACATTTGACTAGGAAGTGGAACAAAAGCCATAAACAGGCCTACAGCAAATGCACCAGACGCTGAGCGGCGGTTCAAACACCATAGATTGGGGTTATAAAGTAGATTCCCAAATATTTTCAACGCTTTTTGGCGTTTAATTACTTCATGGCTAGGCAGAAATTTTTTAATGAAATGTCTTGGCATAATGATTTTTTTTAAACTGGCTAAGGCCATATGGTTCAAATATTTATAGCGAGTATCAGCGGTTTTCTATCGTTACATTTTTTTAATATACTGCCACCATATTGGTATCTATTTTTACTAATAGCTGTTGGCGGTATTATATTTATAATGTGTCGAAATGTTATCGTTATTTGTTTTTCACTCGCTATATTATGGGTTGTTTTTGATGCTAATCAATATATTAACGATATAGATAGTATTCCAAAAAACAGAACTAATATTACCATAGATGTTAGCGTTAGTACGCTTTTTAATGAAAATATACCCGCTGAGAATTTTGAGGTAAAAGTACTCAATCTACATTCCGCTAATGTTGACTTTGTTTTTCCTGTTCGATTAATGGTGGTGTGGAAAGATCCGCCACCGTTGAAGCAAGGGCAAGTATGGCGATTACCGGTAAGGTTAAGTCGTATTGTCGGTCGAGTTAATCAAGCTGGCTTTGATGGTGAACAATATGCTTTAAGTCGCGGTATTCATGGCAGTGCGGTAGTAAACAGCGGTGATGTGATTCCAATACGACTCTCTTCCTCCACTTCACTGAGACAACAATGGTTAGACCAAATTACGCCATTACTTAAACATCGTGATAATCAAAGTTACTTAACCGCATTAAGCTTTGGGCTAAGAAATGGACTTAAAGCGCAAGACTGGATTTACCTTCGTGATAGTGGCTTGGCGCATTTGTTAGCAATATCAGGTCTTCATATTGGACTTGCGATGTTAATGGGGTGGTGGTTAGGTTATCTATTGCGGTTATGTCTTCCTCAAACACATTATTGGTTATGGCTACCGTTATTGAGTGGATTAGCGTTTGCATTAGGTTATGCATGGTTAGCGGGGTTTAGTTTACCCACTTTGCGTGCACTGTTAATGTGTTTAATCGTCGGCATTTTAAGAGTAACTGCAATCTATTGGCTACCGTGGCAAGTGGTATTAGTAACTGTCGGCCTCTGCTTGTTGTGGCAACCTTTTGTTAGTTACAGCGCTGGGTTCTGGCTGTCTTTTAGTGCGGTTATTATTTTTTTAGCCATGATGATGACTGATAACTCACCGGATCTGGTAACGTTACCTTGGTATCAACGTGGGTATCAAAAGCTAAAGTACCTCTGTAAGTTACAAGGCTATTTATTACTCTTGATGCTGCCAATGCAATGGTGGTGGTTTGGTGGTGTATCTTTAGCGGCACCATTAACGAATTTAGTTGCCGTGCCTTGGGTCAGTATGATTACCGTTCCTTTAGTGTTAATGGGGGTTATCACCTCATGGTTGCCGTGGTTATCATCATGGTGCTGGCTACTGGCTGACGCCTCACTAAGCCCTATTTTAAATATTGCAGCATGGAGTCATGGTGCATGGATGATGTTACCTGCAGCATTAACACCATGGCTGGTGATTGGTGCAATAACGATCGTTGTATGGCCATTATTACCAATATGTTTTTTTCGATGGTTTTATTGCAGTGTGATTTTTATTGTGATGAGTTGGCGTTGGGAAAATAATCATCAACCACGGCAATGGACACTCAGTGTGTTAGATGTGGGTCACGGCTTAGCTATCTTAATTGAAAAACAACAGCGAGCGTTTATTTATGATACGGGGAATGCATGGAATGAAAACAGCATTGCAAAATCTGTTATTACTCCAATATTGGCTAATAAAGGAATAACAGCTATCGATGGGTTAATTTTGAGCCATGCTGATAGCGACCATGCTGGTGGTAGCGAGTACCTTATTCAGCACTATCAGCCTGCTGCAAAATACAGCAGTGATCAACGAGCAGCGTTTTCTGAGTGTGTTATAGGGCAAACATGGCAGTGGCAAGGTCTTGAGTTTGCAGTTAAGTGGCCACCTAAAGCAACAAGTCGAGCGGCTAATTCAGATTCTTGTGTTATTCGAATTCAAGCGATAGAGGGTAAGGGGCCAAGTATCTTATTAACAGGGGACATTGACGCTAAATCAGAATTAGTAATGTTAATGCAAACTCAAGCTTGGCAAACTGACATTATTATAGTGCCACATCATGGCAGTAACACCTCTTCAACTCAAACATTACTGAGTGCTATTTCACCATCACTTGCTGTTGCTTCCATTGGTCACTTTAATCCGTGGGGATTGCCATCACAAGCAGTTAAAAAGCGTTATCAAGATAACCATATTAATTGGCTCAGCACTCAAGATAGTGGTCAAATAACGATTACAATGACAGATGATGGCTACAGTGTAAAAAGACAACGACATTATTCTCAAGATTGGTATCGACCACACTGGTTGACTAAACCATGAAATAATAACCGTGATAGGGTGTTAGTGGTGTTTTTATGAGCAGAAAAAACCCTTTAATAAAAAAGGAGTAAGGACAAATTTGGTTGATAGCAATGTTAAGGGTAGAATAGCAGTATTGTATTTCATCCAAATTGGCATTCATGACGCAATTAACAGAAAAATCAACCAAAGATACTTATAAAAGACTGTGGCCTTATATCAAAGTTTATAAAGCCGGTATTATTGTAGCTGTCATTGCGCTGATCATAAATGCAGCGGGTGACACGTTAATGCTGTCGATGATTAAACCATTACTAGATAAAAGTTTTGGTGGCTTTGATAGCATGGATTCTGGCTTCCTTGCTATGATGCCAATCTATCTTGTTGGCCTCATGATCATGCGTGGTGTCAGTGGGTTTGTTTCAACCTACTGTTTATCATGGGTTTCAGGCAACGTTGTAATGAACCTTCGTCGCCAATTATTCCAACACTTTATGAAAATGCCAGTGGCGTTTTTTGATAAAGAAGCATCTGGTGCATTATTATCACGTATCACTTATGACTCTGAGCAGGTTGCTTCTGCTACCAGTAGCGCATTAGTGAGTATCGTTCGTGAAGGTGCATCTATTATTGGCTTAATGGCATTAATGTTTTGGAATAGCTGGCAGTTATCCGCGATATTAATTGTTATTGCGCCTGTGGTTGCGATTAGCATTAGTGTTGTTTCTAAACGTTTTCGTAAAATCTCACGCAATATGCAAGATGCAATGGGATCGGTAACTTCTTCAGCAGAGCAAATGCTTAAAGGCCATAAAGTCGTATTAAGCTATGGTGGTCAACAAGTTGAGAAAGAACGTTTTGATTATGTAAGTAACTCAATGCGTCGTCAAAGCATGAAACTTGTCTCTGCACAAGCAATAGCAAACCCAATTATTCAAATTATTGCTTCACTAGCATTGGTTGTGGTGTTAATTCTAGCGAACACACCATCATTACGAGAAACATTAACACCAGGTACCTTTGCGGTTGTATTTGGTGCGATGTTTGGTTTGATGCGCCCGTTAAAATCACTAACTAATGTTACTTCTCAGTTTCAACGTGGTATGGCTGCATGTCATACATTGTTTGAGTTAATGGATTTAGAAACTGAAAAAGATAACGGCAAACATGAAGTTAAGCGTGTTAATGGTGATGTATCAGTTAAAGATGTAACTTTTACTTACCCGACGAAAGATACACCAGCATTACGTAATGTTAGTTTTGAACTTCCTGCTGGTAAAACAGTAGCATTGGTTGGTCGATCTGGTTCTGGTAAAAGTACCATTGCTAACTTATTGACTCGTTTTTATGATATTGACTCTGGCGAACTGCATCTAGATGGTGTCGAGCTAAAAGATTATACCTTAGCTAACTTACGCTCTCAGGTGGCGGTAGTATCGCAAAATGTGCATTTATTTAATGACACTATTGCTAATAATATCGCTTATGCCAGCGGTGACACTTACACTCGTGCAGATATTGAACGAGTAGCAGAGCTTGCTTATGCGATGGACTTTATTAAAGACATGGAGCATGGGCTGGATACTGTTATCGGTGAAAATGGTGTGAGTTTGTCAGGCGGACAGCGCCAACGTCTTGCTATTGCACGTGCATTGCTACGTAACGCGCCTGTTTTAGTACTTGATGAAGCAACATCTGCGTTGGATACCGAGTCTGAGCGTGCGATTCAACGCGCATTAGATGAACTACAAAAAGATCGTACTGTATTAGTGATCGCTCACCGTTTATCAACAATTGAAAATGCCGATCAGATTCTAGTCGTTGATGATGGTGAAATTATTGAACGTGGCACCCATGGTGAGTTAATTAGCCATAATGGTGCTTATGCGCAACTTCATCGTATTCAATTTGGTGATTAATCGTGGCCTCATTGATTGAAGCTATCTGGTATCAACCTGTACTTAGTGGAAAAGTACGGGTTGTTTACTGGCTGCTATGGCCATTATTGTGGCCGCTTAGTGCGCTATTTGGTGTAATAAGTCGTCGTAAACGACAGCAATATGCTAACGGTAAAAAAATAGCCTATCGAGCGCCTGTTCCGGTTGTTATTGTCGGTAATATTACCGCAGGTGGTAATGGTAAAACGCCCGTTGTGGTGTGGCTAGTTGAACAACTATTAGCACAAGGATTAAAACCTGGCGTGGTATCGCGTGGATATGGAGGGAAAGCGCCGTATTATCCTTATTTTGTTGAGAGTGATACCAGTACCGATATAGCGGGTGATGAGCCTGTACTCATTCGCCGTCGAACTGGTGTGCCTGTTGCCGTTGCACCAGTGCGCAGTGAAGCGGTAAAATTACTTTTGAAACATGATGTTGATGTCATTATTACCGATGATGGCTTACAACATTATGCTCTTGCCCGTGATATTGAGTTGGTTGTCATTGATGGTCAACGTCGATTTGGCAATCAACAGTTATTGCCTTTAGGCCCACTACGTGAATCATGTCAGCGATTAACTGAGGTTGATTTTCTTATCTGTAATGGTGGTCAAGCGCACACTAACGAAGCGACGATGCACTTAGCACCATCAGAATTAATTAATATTAAGACTGGTGCTCGTTGTGCTGCAGCATCATTAACCGCAGTTGTAGCGATGGCAGGAATCGGTCACCCGCCACGATTTTTTACGACATTGAATACGCTAGGTGTAAAGCCCATTGTTTGTCAGCCCTTTGCTGATCATCAATCCTTTACACATCAGGCGTTGTTAGATTTAGCCCAACAAGGGCAACACTTAGTAATGACTGAAAAAGATGCGGTAAAATGTTACCCATTTGCTGAGGATAATTGGTGGTATTTGCCTGTTGACGCAGTTATCTCCGAACCACAAGCATCAGCTATTATTAAACGGATTATAGAGGTTAAGGAAAAGTATGGATCACCGTCTGCTTGAAATCGTTGCTTGCCCTGTATGTAAAGGCAAATTGAATTTCGATAAAGAAAATAATGAATTAGTGTGTAAATTTGATCGTCTTGCTTATCCTATTGATGATGGCATTCCAGTTTTACTTGAATCAGATGCACGTACATTAAGTTCTGATGAGGTTAAATAATGGCATTTACCGTTATTATACCAGCGCGCTACCAATCAACCCGTTTACCGGGTAAGCCGTTAGCCGATATTGCTGGTAAACCTATGGTGCAATGGGTGTATGAACAAGCATCTAAATCTGGTGCCGATCAAGTGATTGTAGCAACAGATGATCAGCGTATCGTCGATGTAGTGCAAGGTTTTGGTGGGGAAGTGTGCTTAACGCGTGCTGATCATCAATCAGGCACTGAACGTTTAGCTGAAGTTGTAGCGAAATATCAACTGGCTGATGATCATATTGTGGTGAATGTGCAAGGTGACGAGCCATTGATCCCCGATACGATTATTCGTCAAGTGGCCGACAATATTGCTAACTTTAATGCACCAATGGCAACATTAGCGGTAGAGATTGATCATCATGATGAAATCTTTAATCCCAATGCAGTTAAAGTTGTGACTGATAAAGACGGTTACGCGTTGTATTTTAGCCGTGCAGCTATTCCTTGGGATCGTGATAATTTTGCTCAGCAACCACGTATTGTTCATCATAATTTACTGCGCCATATTGGAATTTATGCTTACCGTGCAGGGTTTATTAATACCTACATTAATTGGCAGCCAAGCCCACTAGAGCACATTGAATCTTTAGAGCAACTTCGCGTGTTGTGGTATGGCGAGAAAATTCATGTTGATGTAGCAATAGACGCACCACCGGCTGGGGTTGATACGCCTGAAGATCTAGAAAAGGTACGTCAGTTGGTTGGCTAATTAGCGTATATGCTTAATACCATATAATAAAAACCGAGTAGAATTTACTCGGTTTTTTTGTCTTCAAATTACGCTATAAACAGAGATTATTCAGCGATTTTTACACGGATACGGCTTTTATCAACCATCATTTCATGAAGTGCTTTCATTGCGCGAGTTGCTTGCTCATCATCAGCCATTTCAACAAATGCAAATCCTTTTGATTTACCTGTCGTTTGGTCTAATACAAGGTTACACGTACTAACCTTGCCAAACTCTTCAAACATTTTATGAATTTGGTTTTCAGTTGTGCTGCGAGAAAGATTACGGATTAAAAGTTTCATGAATTAAATTCTTTATTAAGTAATAAACAATTTATTTTACCATGAAATACAGAAAAGGATGCTGAGATTGGAATGAAATAATCAGATTAACATTATTGTGGACAGGATAATTTTAATAGTTATGCAAAAAGGAATTGTTTTAAAAAAAACGAGCGGCGGTTTAGTGCCGCCGCTCGTTTTATATTAATTGACCAAAAGATGACATTGAAAAACCTATAATGTCTCAGGTTTTACTTTTTCAGCCTGTAAATGTTCAGTTTTTGGGTTTAAAAGCTTGCTTGTAATACGTTGCCATAATTGGCCTAAACGTTCATGTTCAACAATTTCCATTTGCGTTAAATAGGTTGAATCAGGCACGAAACTGCGCATTTGATTACTGGCTCTAAAGTTAGTTGGTGCAACAATTGGTTGCAATCCAGCTTGGTGGAAATAGTAAACCGCGCGTGACATTTGACTGGCTGATGTTACTAAGATCATATTTTTATTTTTAACGACATCAGCAGCTTGGAAAGCTTCTTCTTTGGTATCTTTAGTGGATTCAAATAATATAATATCACGCTTATCAACACCCAATGCCACTGCAAGGTGAGCCATTAATCGAGCATGGCTGATACCATGAGAAGCAATGCCACCGTAACCTGATAAAATCAGTTTAGCGCCAGGGTACATGCGGAAAATTCGAATGCCTTCAACCAGCCGTGTAATTGCAGTTGGTGATAATTCTGAGGTAATCGGGAAAGTTTTATCAATGACTTGACCACTACCTAATACCATTACGTAGCTAATAGGCTTAGTTGTACTCACAAAGGCTGGGTTCTCTTGTTCCAGCGGCCGTAATAGTGCGGTGGTTAATGGTTGGAAAGAACATAAAAAGATACCTATTAAAGATACACTAACCAAAATAGAGGCCAATTTCTTTTGGCGTGTAAACCACAGTACACATAGACCGATAACACCCACCAATAATAGAAACGGCAGTGGCATCAGCAGCGCAGAGATGATTTTTTTAAGTATAAACATAGTATGTCGTCCGAAATTTCAGCAGTTGAGCAATAAAACCGATCACAAGCCTTTATTCCTTTACCGCTTGTGAGAAAATAAGTCACATTCTAGAGTCGCTATCATAACGTAAATGAGCCATGAAAAAAGACCGAAATTTTGACGATTTGGCGAAAAAGTTCGCTGAAAATATTTATGGCACAGCGAAAGGCCAAATACGACAAACCGTTGTTTGGCAAGATATTGAATATATATTGGAACAATTGAATGCTGATGCATCGCTGCAAGTTTTAGATGCTGGTGGTGGTATTGGCCAGATCTCTCAAAAAATAGCAGCGCTTGGTCATCAAGTGACGTTATGTGATCTTTCTAGCGAAATGTTGACATTAGCTGCACAAGAAATTGCTAAAAACGGTTTAGTTGAGCAATATCGGTTAGTGCATTCACCAGTACAAGAAATCAATCAGCACATTGAAGCACCCGTTGATTTAATTCTTTTCCATGCAGTGATGGAATGGTTGGTTGATCCTATAGCAACATTGGCTGGCTTATTAGATAACGTAAAACCCGGTGGTGTTATTTCGGTCATGTTTTATAACTATAACGGGTTATTGTTTAAGAATTTGATTTGTGGAAATTTGACTCACATAGAACAAGGCATGCCACACCGTAAACGGTTTAAGCTACAACCTCAGCAAGGTATCAAACCTGATGAAGTATATCAGTGTTTAACAGAGGCTGGGTTTGACATAATGGGGAAAACCGGCGTACGCACATTCCATGACTACATGCAGCATGATCGAATGGGTGATTATACTTTTGAGCAAGTTCTTGATATGGAGCAAAAGCTTTGTCGTCAGGAACCGTTTTTGTCGTTAGGGCGTTATATTCACGTGTATGCGCGAAAGCCTATTACTGAAGTAATACCGCCATTAACAACAAATTTAAATGATAGTAATAAGGACAAGGGATGAGTGACGTTACCCAGACTGTTCCTGAGTTGGTAAATTGGGTTAAAAATAATGAGTTTGCCCTTAATTTACCCACTGAACGGCTGGCGTTCTTGCTAGCGATTGCGATATTAAGTGGCGATCGCTTTGATGAAGAACTCGGGGAAGGTGAGTTGGTTGATGCATTTCGCATTGTGAGCGATATGTTCGGCCAAACCAAGGAAACCCTAGCTTTTCGTGCCAATAACGCCATAAATGAATTGGTAAGACAGCGGCTAATCTCACGCTTTACCAGTGAGGTGACTGACGGTACTAGCATTTATCGATTAAGTCCGTTAGCGCTTGGTATTACGGATTATTACGTGCGGCAACGTGAGTTTTCAACGCTAAAGCTATCTATTCAATTAGCAATGGTAGCGGATGAGATTAATAAGGCAGCGACAGCAGCACAAGAAGGCGGTGATGAGAAGCATTGGCGCAATAATGTGCATGCAGTCTTAAAATACTCAGTGGCTGAAATATTTGACCGCATTGATTTAAACCAGCGTGCAATGGATGAGCAGCAGCAACAAGTTAAGCTCGATATCGCCGAATTATTAAATCAAGACTGGCAAGCAGCGATCAGTAGTTGTGAAGCATTGCTTGATGAAACATCATCGACCTTGCGTGAATTGCAAGATACATTGCAAGCGGCAGGTGATCAACTTCAAAGTCAACTACTCGCGATTCAAGAAGCCACCCAAGGGCATGATGATCTCGACTTCGTTGATGGTATGGTTTATATCCTGCAAATGAAGCTAGATCGCATTATAAGTTGGGGTCAGCAAACTATCGATTTATGGATCGGCTATGATCGCCATGTGCATAAATTTATTCGTACTGCGATTGATATGGATAAAAACCGTGCCTTTAGTCAACGGTTACGTCAATCGGTTACCGATTACTTTGATGCACCTTGGTTACTTACATTTGCAGATGCCGAACGTTTACTTGATATGCGTGATGAAACGCTAACGTTACGCGATGATGAAGTTACAGGTATTGTTCCTGGTGAGATGGAATTTGAAGAGCTCGATTTGGTTAATGATCAGCTAGCTGAAAAAGTTGGTTTGATGTTAAAGGCCCATAAAGCGACGGGTGCACCGATTAATTTGAGTGCGTTACTTAAAGACTATTTGTCACAACATCCGTATGCACAACATTTTGATTTAGCACGGATTGTGATAGATCAGGCCGTAAGAATGGGGTATTCCGAAGCTGATTTCAATGCCATTCAGCCTGATTGGGAAGCAATTAACGAATACGGAGCTAAGGTACAAGCCCATGTCATTGACAAATATTGAAGAATTTATGCCGGAAAAGTTGGCAAAAGCGATTGCTAACCCACTTTTCCCTGCACTAGATAACGCCTTGCGTTCTGGTCGCCATGTTTCAAGTGAAGATTTAGATAACCACGCTTACTTAATTGAGTTTGAGAAAGAATTAGCGATGTTTTATCGTCGTTACAATGCTGAATTAGTACGTGCACCAGAAGGCTTTTTATACTTACGTCCTCGTTCAACGTCACTGATTGGACGTTCAGTATTGTCTGAAATTGACATGCTGGTTGGTAAGGTATTGTGTTTTCTTTACCTTAGCCCAGAGCGTTTAGCACACGAGGGTATCTTCACCAATCAAGAGCTATTTGACGAGCTATTAGTATTAGCTGATGAGCAAAAGCTTATGAAACTAGTCACTAACCGCGCTTCAGGTTCTGATCTTGATCGTGAAAAGTTGTTTGATAAAGTAAAAACCTCATTACGCCGTTTACGTCGCCTTGGAATGCTTATTCCAATTGGTGAGAATGGTAAATTCCGTATCAGCGAATCGGTATTCCGCTTTGGTGCTGATGTTCGTACTGGCGATGATGTGCGTGAAGCACAGTTACGATTGATTCGTGACGGTGAAGCCGTAGTGCATCAGCAACCGTCAAGTCAATCAAGTTTGCTTGATGACGTTGACACTAACAATCAAGAAGAGCTTGAAATGCAACAAGATGTAGAGCAAGCGGTACAGGAGAGTAGTATTTAATGGAACGCGGCAAGTATCAATCGCTCACCATGGTTAACTGGAACGGCTTTTTTGCACGTACCTTTGATATTGATAACCTGGTGACAACGCTTTCAGGCGGTAACGGTGCGGGTAAATCTACTACAATGGCGGCGTTTATCACGACATTGATTCCTGATCAAAGTTTACTTCACTTTCGTAACACCACCGAAGCCGGTAGCTCAAATGCATCACGCGATAAAGGCCTGCATGGTAAATTAAAACCAGGCGCCTGTTACGCGGCACTTGATGTGGTTAACTCAAAGCAACAACGTATTGTTTTTGCTGTTAAATTACAGCAAGTTGCTGGCCGTGATAAGAAGGTGGATATCAAACCATTTTTAATTCAAGGCTTACCGTCACATATCAAGCCCGCTGAAATCTTAGTTGAAACGATTTCAGATAATCAAGCGCGTGTACGTCAGCTTAATGATGTTAAAGATCTTGTTAGCCAATACGAAGGAGTGCAGTTTAAAACATTTAACTCGGTAACAGATTACCATGTACAAATGTTTGAGATGGGTGTACTGCCAAAGAAATTACGTAATAGCCAAGATCGTTCAAAGTTCTATCGTTTAATTGAAGCCTCTTTATATGGTGGTATTTCAAGTGCGATCACCCGTTCATTACGTGATTATTTATTACCGCATAATTCAGGGGTAAAAAAAGCCTTCCAAGATATGGAAGCAGCGTTGCGTGAAAACCGCATGACGTTGGAAGCAATTAAATTAACCCAAAGTGATCGAGACCTATTTAAGCATTTAATCTCAGAAGCAACTAACTATGTAGCTGCCGATTATATGCGCCATGCTAATGAGCGTCAGCAGAAGCTAGAGCAAACCCTACGTTTACGTGGTGAGCTAATGGGTTCGCGCCAAAGCTTGATTGATCAGCAATCATCGTTAAATAACATGAACGCTGAGTTAGCAGAATTAGCCGATCAAGAAACGGCGCTTGAGCAAGATCACCAATCAGCATCTGATCACTTACAACTAGTGCAAGCCGCGGTTCGTCAAGCTGAAAAAATTGCACGTTATAAAGAAGATCTTGAAGAGCTGACTGAGCGTCTTGAAGAGCAAGTGATGGTGGTTGAAGAGGCCGCTGAACAACTGGCTATTGCTGAAGAACAATCACAACTTACTGAAGAAGAAGTTGATAGCCTAAAAACCCAATTAGCCGATTATCAGCAAGCACTTGATATGCAGCAAACCCGTGCACTGCAATATCAACAAGCATTACAAGCATTAGAAAAGGCACGCCAATTATCAGGCGATCCACAAATGCTGGCTGATCAAGCACCACCGTATCTTTCGCAGCTTAAACAGCAGCAAGAGCAACAAACGACCGCGTTATTAGCATTAAAACACAAGCTTGATATGTCATCAGCTGCCGCGCAGCAGTTTGAAAAAGGCTTAGCGATTGTTACGACGATTGCCGGTGCCGTTGATCGTACCAATGCGAGTGATAAAGCACGTCAATTGATTGAACATGGCCGTCAATTACGATCAGTATCTGAACGTGGCGAACAGCTTAAAGCGCAATATCGCGATTTAGAGCGCAGTGTTCGTAGCCAGCGTCAAGCGATTGAACTTGCCGAAACTTACGCTAAAAAGTTTGCGACCACTATTGATGGTGAGTTGGCATTAGCCGAAGAGCAAGCGCGGCATGAAGCAACCTTAGAAAGCTTAGAGCAAGATCAAGCAAGCTTAGTTGAACAGCGCAACGATATGCGTCATAACGAGCAAGGATTGGCAGCACGTATTACAGCATTAGAAGCTTCTGCTCCAGCGTGGATTGCAGCGTCAGATGCATTAGAGACACTTTCTGATCAAGCTAATGTTGAGTTAACTAGCAGCCAAGCTGTTATGGATGCGATGCAAGCAACACTTGATAATGAACGTCAAGTGTCAGCTAAACGCGACCAGTTAGCGCAACAAAAGCAAACCTTAGAGCAAGACATTGAACGCTTAGCACAGCCAGGCGGTAGTGATGATTCAGGTTTACGTGCGCTAGCTGATACTCTTGGCGGCACCATGTTATCTGAAATTTATGATGACATTACCCTTGCTGATGCACCATATTTCAGTGCGATGTATGGTCCGTCGCGTCATGCAATTGTGGTTCCTGATTTAAGTGGCATCAAGGACAAGCTAATTGCTTTAGATGATTGCCCTGATGATTTGTATATCATTGAAGGCGATGCTGATTCATTTGATGACAGTGGTTTTGATGTTGATGAGCTTGAGAATGCTGTTTGTGTTCATCTAAATGATCGCCAACTGCGTTATTCTCGTTTTCCGAAAGTACCATTATTTGGTCGTGCAGCGCGTGAGCAACGATTAGAGTTTTTACGTGATGAACGCGATCAAGTGGTTGAAGATCACGCTAAAGCAGCGTTTGATTCCCAAAAGCTGCAGCGTTTATACCAAAGCTTTAATAGTTTTGTTGCTACCCATATGGCGATTGCATTTAATGCTGATCCAGAAGTTGAACTGAAACAAGCACGTGATCAACGTAATCAGATCATGCGTCAGTTAGCAGAATCACAAGCACAAGAGCAACAGCAACGCGGTCAATTAGCAGCTGCGCGTGAAGGTTTAACCTTATTGGGTAAATTAAACCCTGTGGTGACCTTGCTTGAAGATGAAACGCTAACAGCACGTTTTGCTGAGGTTGAACAGCAATTATCGCAAATGGACGAAGCGCGTAACTACCTTGATCGTTACGGTAAAGCATTAACTGAACTTGAAGGTTTAGTGTCAGCACTTGATGCTGATCCAGAGCAGTTTGATGCATTACAAGCTAATTACGAAGCTGCCGATCAAAAACTGCAACAACTTAAAACTCTGATTTTTGCAGTTGCAGATTTAGCTGAACGTCGTCATCACTTTAGTTATGCCGATTCAGTCGAGCTATTGAATAAAAGTTCAGAGCTTAATGAGCAGTTAAAACTAAAACTTGCGACAGCTGAGCAACAACGTAATAGTGCTCGCGCGAGCTTGAAGCAGTCACGTGCACAGGCGAACCAGTATAATCAGTTGATGGCATCACTGAAAAGTTCGCATCAAGCCAAGAATGAAACCGTACTTGAATTTGAACGTGAGTTGCAAGAGCTAGGTGTACGTGCTGATGTTGAAGCTGAAGAGCGCGCATTAGTTCGTCGCAATGAGCTCAATGAACGTTTACACAGTTCTCGTAACCGCCGTAGTATGCTTGAAAAATCAACTACCTCTATTGAGCTTGAAATGAAAGGCTTGATGAAACGTTTACGTAAAGTAGGTAAAGATTACCAAGACTTCCGTAAGCTGGTTGTTAATGCTAAAGCGGGCTGGTGTGCAGTATTGCGTCTTGCGCGTGAAAGTGATGTTGAGCGCCGTTTGCATCGTCGTGAAATGGCCTATATGTCAGCTGACGAACTGCGTTCATTATCAGATAAAGCTTTAGGTGCATTACGTTTAGCTGTCGCTGATAACGAAAATTTACGCGACGCATTACGCGCATCAGAAGATGTAGCTCGTCCTGAGCGTAAGGTATTGTTCTATATCGCGGTATATCAACATCTGCGTGAGCGTATTCGTCACGATATTATTCGTACCGATGATCCGGTTGAAGCCATTGAAGAAATGGAAGTTGAATTGGCACGTTTAACCGAGGAACTTACAGCACGTGAACAACGTTTAGCAATCAGTTCTGATTCGGTAGCGAATATTATTCGTAAGACGATTCAACGTGAACAAAACCGTATTCGAATGCTTAACCAAGGTTTGCAAAATATTGGTTTTGGTCAAGTGCGTGGTGTGCGTCTTAACGTTAAAGTACGTGATACTCACGAATCATTATTGCTTGGATTAATTGATCAAAAAGATCAGCATAATGACTTGTTTGGCAATAATCGTTTAACGTTCTCAGAAGCGATTGCAAAACTGTTCCAACGCTTAAATCCACATATTGATATGGGTCAGCGTTCACCACAAATTCTGGGTGAAGAGTTACTTGATTACCGTAACTACTTAGAGCTGAGTATTGAAGTTAACCGTGGTACCGATGGTTGGTTGCAAGCCGAGTCAGGCGCGTTATCGACAGGTGAAGCGATTGGTACCGGTCAGGCAATTCTGTTAATGGTTGTTCAGAGCTGGGAAGAAGAATCGCGCCGTTTACGTGGTAAAGATATTATTCCTTGTCGACTATTGTTCTTGGATGAAGCGGCACGACTTGATGGTAAATCAATCGCAACCTTGTTTGAGTTATGTGAACGCTTAGACATGCAGTTACTGATTGCGGCACCTGAAAATATCAGTCCAGAGAAGGGTACAACCTATAAACTGGTACGTAAGATTTTCAAAGATCGCGAACACGTACACGTGGTGGGTTTACGCGGCTTTGGCAATAAGCCGAAAGTAGAAATACCAGTACAAACGCTATTGGATATTGAGCCAGTATAAACAATATATATCAGTACACGCTATTGATTATGTGCATAAAGCCAGCAGTGATGCTGGCTTTTTTTATAGCTGTAATTTGAAGTATTAATAAAAAACTAAGGCAGTTATTTGCACTTAGACCGTGAAGGTTAATTATCATTGACTATAATTTTATCATTCAATTGTTATTTGCAAATGGTATATCACTTTTGTAATGAGCACTGAGAGGTTGATTATGGCTAATATTGAGATCACTGAGCAAGAACGAGGTCGCTATGAATGGTGGGCCTTTTTATTCATTATTATTCTGTTATTTCCATTGTTATCCATAGCATTAGTGAGTGGTTATGGTTTTACTATCTGGGCGTTACAAGTCTTTATTTTTGGTCCTCCAGGGCATGGTTAGGCATTAGCGTTTCGATGAAATAAGCAACGGAGGGAGAACAATGGTGACGTTCATCAAAAAATTATGGTTAACTTTTTGGCGTCCAGCAGCAAAGATAAGTCTTGGTGTACTTACCCTCGGTGGGTTTATTTCAGGTGTTATCTTTTGGGGTGGTTTTAATACAGCGCTTGAAGTTACCAACACTGAAAAGTTTTGTATTAGTTGTCACTCAATGCGCGATACCGTCTATCCAGAATTACAAGGTACCATCCATTGGGAAAATAATGCAGGTGTAAGGGCAACGTGTCCTGATTGTCATGTACCACATAATTGGACCGATAAAATTGCCCGTAAGATGCAGGCCAGTAAAGAAGTCTTTGGTGCAATTATTGGTTCTATAGATACGCCAGAAAAATTTGAAGCGAAGCGATTAGAACTGGCTCAACATGAGTGGAAACGTTTTGCGGCTAATGGGTCGTTAGAATGTAAGAGTTGCCACAGCTATGCCAGCATGAAATGGGATGAAATGTCACCACGAGCACAGGCACAAATGAAACAAGCAGCAGCGAAAGATCAAAGTTGTATTGATTGTCATAAAGGTATTGCACACCATTTACCTGCTGATATGGCTTCGTCTGGTGGTATTGTCTCTGAACTGACTGCTGCATCACATAGTACCGATTACTCCAGCGGCAATACTTATTACAGCGTACAGTTTTTACCTCTTTATGAAGATGAAGCAAAAACCAAAGACGGGGGGTCTTTAGAGCCCGCATCAGCGGTGAAAGTGGTGGCGATTAAAGACGATATGCTGCAAATTGAACTAAATGGTTGGCGTAAAGAAAAAGGCTTTGGTCGAGTGATTAATCAAGATTTCGGAATGAATATACCTACCGCAGCATTGAGTAAAAACGCCGCACAAAGTGCCGATATTGTAAAAGGCTTTGAACAAAAAGAAGATGATGTTACAGGACTAAAATGGCAACAAGTGACTGCCACACTATGGGTCGAGAAAAAGAACTTTGTCAGCGATATAAATACCGTTTGGACCGCAGCAAAATCAGCATATAACACCAATTGTAGCGTATGTCATACACAGCCAGCAGAAAACCATTTTGACGCAAATACTTGGCCTGGCATGTTTAACGGTATGCTTGCATTTGTGAATTTTGATACTGATAGCGAAGCGATTGTTTTGAAATACCTACAAAACCATTCGTCAGACTTTTCTAAAGCTGAACATTAATCAAACTAAAGGTTGCTAAACAAACATCATGTTCAGCAACCTTTTTAGGTTTTAATCGTGAGGAATTTTTTATGTCACTGAGTCGACGTAAATTTTTGCAAGGCTTGGCAACGACAAGTGCGGCTTCTGTTATTGGCCCTGGGTTGCTGATGCAAGCTGCTAAGGCTGCTGAAGAAGTCACGCAGTCAACAGAGCCGCCGGGTGTATGGAAAGTAACAGGTTCACATTGGGGAGCTTTCAGAGCGCGGATTTATAACGGTCAAGTCGCTGAAATTAAGCCGTTTGAATTAGATAAGCACCCAACTGATATGCTAAACGGTATTAAAGGGATAATTTATAGCCCTTCAAGAATTCGTTATCCGATGGTACGTTTAGACTGGCTAAAGAAAAACAAATACAGTGGTGAAACTCGAGGTAATAATCGTTTTGTTCGAGTAACGTGGGATGAAGCGTTAGATCTTTTCTATCAAGAATTACAACGAATCCAAAAAGATTATGGTCCTTGGGCTCTTCATGCGGGGCAAACAGGCTGGCGTGAAACCGGGCAGTTCCAAAGTTGTACCTCACACATGCAACGTGCGGTGGGTATGCATGGTAACTTTATTAAAAAAGTGGGGGATTACTCGACGGGGGCTGGGCAAACGATCTTACCTTATGTACTCGGTTCTACCGAGGTATATGCGCAAGCAACAACATGGACAACAATCTTAAAAGAGACTAAAACCTTAATCTGGTGGTCTAATGATCCGATCAAAAATAGCCAAGTTGGTTGGCAGTGTGAAACCCATGGCTCTTATGGTTATTACGCCCAATTAAAAGACAAAGTAGCAAAGGGTGAGCTCACCATGATATCTGTCGATCCTGTGATATCGAAAAGCCAAAAATATTTCGGCTGTGAGCACCAATACGTCAATCCCCAAACCGATGTTCCTTTCATGTTAGGTATTGCTCATACCTTGTACAAAGAAAACCTTTACGATAAACAATTTTTAGAAATTTATACCTTAGGCTTCGATGAATTTTTGCCGTATTTACTTGGTACAGGTAAAGATAAAATCGAGAAAACGCCAGAATGGGCTGAAAAAATTTGTGGCGTTAAAGCCGATGACATTCGTAAATTTGCTCGCCGATTAGTAAAAGATCGCACTATGATAATGTTTGGCTGGGCAGTACAGCGCCAGCAACATGGTGAACAGCCGTATTGGATGGGAGCAGTGTTGGCATCCATGCTCGGACAAATTGGGCTACCCGGAGGTGGAATTTCTTATTCTCATTTCTACAGTGGTGTTGGGTTGCCGTTTAGTACCGCAGCAGGGCCGGGTGGTTTTCCTCGCAATGTTGATGAAGGGCAAGAGCCCGTTTGGAATAACAATGATTTCAAAGGTTATAGCGCGGTGATTCCTGTTGCTCGGTGGATTGATTCGATTATGGAACCGGGGAAAAAGATCAAATATAACGGCGGTAATGTCGTATTACCCGATATTAAAATGATGGTATTTAGCGGTTGTAATCCATGGAATCACCATCAACAACGTAATCGAATGAAACAAGCGTTTAGAAAGCTACAAACCGTTATCAATATTGATTATACATGGACGCCAACTTGTCGTTTCTCCGATATCGTATTACCTGCATGTACGCAGTTTGAACGTAATGATCTCGACCAATACGGCACGTATTCCACCTCTGGTGTGTTAGCGATGCATAAATTGGTTGATCCGTTATATCACTCAAAAACAGATTTTCAGATCTTCACTGAACTTACTGAGCGATTTGGTAAAAGTAAGCAATATACGCGTGGCATGACAGAAATGCAGTGGATACAAGAGCTATATAATAACTGTCGTGATGCAAATAAAGATAAAAACCCAATGCCAGAATTTAACGAGTTCTGGCAAAATGGTATCGTTGAATTTAAAACGGATCAAACTTATGTGAGTCACGAAGCATTCCGTAATGATCCTGAAATTAACTCACTGGGAACACCGTCAGGATTTATAGAAATTTATAGCCGTAAAATAGCGCGTTATAACTATGAACATTGCCAAGGCCACCCAATGTGGTTTGAAAAAGAAGAGCGTTCCCATGGCGGGCCGAAATCTAATCAATTTCCATTCTGGCTGCAATCATGCCATCCAAATAAACGCTTACACTCACAAATGTGTGATTCTGAAAAATACCGTAATACCTATGCGGTAAAAGATCATGAGCCTGTTTATATCAACCCTGATGATGCTAAGAAAAAAGGCATTAAAGACGGTGATATTGTACGAGTGTTTAATGATCGCGGCCAGTTATTAGCAGGAGCGGTATTATCGGAAGATTATCCAACAGGTGTAATAAGAATTTACGAAGGGGCATGGTTTGGGCCATTGAATAACGACATTGGTGCAATCGATACTTATGGCGATCCTAATACTGTCACCATTGATATTCCAACTTCACAGTTAGCGCAAGCGACCAGTGCTAATACTGTTGTGGTTGATATTGAAAAATTTACTGGCAAAGTTCCTCCAGTCACTTCGTTCAGTGGTCCTATCTATGTGAGTTAATTAAAAATAGCCGAGTAGAACGTGATCCACCATCAATAATAAAGAGTCACTACGGTGGCTCTTTATTCATTTCTTATACAATTAATAAAGGATAGTAATAAAGAAAAGGATAATTAAAACATGGTTAATAACAGTGAGTTTCCTGAGAGCGATGATTTTTCAGGTGTAAAAAAGCGTGATGTGCCAGAATTCGGACAAGGCGATAGTACCTTGATTGCAGCGGGTGGTGAGGCGGGTGTTCGACAGCTGGTCGCTGATTTTTATTACTATATGGAGCATGAGCCAGAAGCTGCAATAATACGTGCAATGCATAGTGATGATCTTACGCAATCACAGCAAAAGTTAACCACCTTTCTTATTGGCTGGATGGGAGGAGAAGATCGCTATGTTGAACGTTATGGACACATGAACCTTGCCAGTGCTCATCGCCATCTTGATATTGGTTCTACTGAGAAGCAAGCGTGGTTAGCTTGTATGCAAAAAGCGTTAGATGCTCAACCATCTTATGATGAATTATTAAAACGCTTTATTATGGTTCGTTTATCTTTTCCTGCGGAGATGTGTCGAAATCGAAATTAGTTTAATGAGGATGAGCATCTTTATTTAATCAATTCCAAACCGGAATGGATTGCTATCCAAGCTTTCACTATTCTCTGTTTAAAATCACCGTTATTATTCTGCTTTCAAGGTGTTAACTAATAAAAGTGATAGTAAATGGAATTAGGTGTAGATCTACTTGCGATTTTATTTTTAGTGGCATTAGCTGCTGGGTTTATTGATGCGATTGCTGGCGGTGGCGGTATGTTGACAGTCCCTGCGCTATTATCGGTTGGTATTCCTCCAGCTCAAGCATTAGCCACCAATAAATTACAAAGTTCATTTGGTAGCTTTTCAGCATCTTGGTATTTTGTTCGTAATGGACTGGTGAATTTAAAGCAAATGCGGCTAGCGATTGGATGCACATTTGCAGGCTCAGCAACCGGAGCAATACTAGTACAACATATTGATGCGACGATATTAACGAGCCTCATACCGATATTACTGATTTGTATTTCACTGTATTTTTTATTCTCACCCAATACCGGTGCTGGTGGTGGTATACCTAAGTTATCAGAAGCGGCTTTTGCGTTTTCTGTAGGAACAAGTATTGGTTTTTATGATGGTTTTTTTGGCCCAGGTACTGGTTCATTTTTTACTATTTGTTTTGTTGTTATTGCGCAATTAGGGTTAGTTGAAGCAACGGCTCGCACTAAAATTTTAAATTTCACCTCTAATATTGCGGCATTAATCTTATTTATTCTAGCAGGCTTACCAATTTGGAAAGTAGGCCTGATTATGGCTGCTGGTGGCTTTATTGGCGCACGACTAGGTGCGCATATTGTTATTAGTAAAGGCCAGCGTTTCATTCGACCTATGGTGGTCATCATGTCGATGGGAATGGCGATTAAATTGCTGTGGCAACAACATCCGCAATGGTTTCAATTAGGTTTTTAACCCGCGGTGATTTATAACTATTTTGACGATAAATGAGGTTAATAGGGCGAGTGAGTTCGGCTAACTCCTCAAACTCAAAACAGAACTTATCGTCAATTGCTAAGGTTTTGACTATAGACGTTGGTACGAGGGCAGGCGCCATGCCTGCCAATGCTAACTGAGCTGAGGCGGTGTAAGAATCCATCTCCATTAATGGTGTGATGCCATGTTTTTGTAATACTGCTGCTTGGGATATGTTGGACGGATTTTTTAAATCATTCACGACAATCGCTTTAGGCAGTTCAGACAGCGGTTGATTAAATATAACCTTAAACGGCTCATCCATTAAATGCTCTGCAATAAAGTTATAATTTGCTGGCAAATGGCCAGCACAAAAACCAATAGAAGCTTGACCGGATTGAATATTTTCAACAATGACAGGCGTGTGGTGAGTGGTAATTGAAATATACTTATCACGCCGAAAATAATTGCCTAATGCCGAGGCTAAATAGCCTGCAACCAAGGTTTCAGAGCAATCTAACGTAATAATCGTTTGATCGTCTAGATTCTGATGCTCAAAAATTAAGCCGCGAATTTCATTAAAACTTGGGCCAACGTTTTTTATTAGCGCATGGGCATCGGGGGTAAGTTTAATTAATCGACCTGCGGGAATAATCAGTTTGGTCCCTAATGTCGTTTCAAGTTTGGCAATCCGTTTACTCACTGCCGATTGGCTAATATACAATCGGCTGCCAGTACGGCTCATGGTACCTTCTTCAGCTAATACTAATAAGGTTTCAATACCTTCAAGCAACATCGGTTCATTCCATTGATGAAAGAGAGGAATCAATGATACGGAATGATGAGTCAATGGGCTAGATGGACTGAAGAATAGTGTGCTGTGTAGCGTGTTATATTGGTAATAAATTGCTTAGCGGCTATTTAGTCAATACAAATTAGCAAATACAAAAAACCGATCAAGTGATCGGTTTTTTATTATCTGTTGTGAACTATTAATTGTTTATTCGTCCAATTCGCTATTGGTTTTTTCTTGCTTGGTGATGCTGCCGACTTCAAGTAGTGGTGCGACATCAAGGTGTTCAGCGTTCATCATGGTTGAAATGCGTTGCACTGAAGAAAGCAATAATGATTGCTCCCAATCTTCCAAATCTTGGTATTGAGAGATAAAACTATCTTGTAATGGCAGTGGTGCTTTATCAAGTAAGGCCAGTCCTGCTTCCGTAAGGTGTGCATGCACTTTACGTTTATCAAGGATACTACGTTTACGAACAACGAGGCCTCGTTTTTCTAAGCGATCAAGAATAGTCGTAGCTGTTGCTTGACTCATATTAGTGTTGTTAGACAGTTGGCGAATAGTAATTTCGCCTGAACCACGGATTGCACGCATTAATACCAACTGTGGGCCAGTCAGTCCGGCATTCTTATTTAATTTCCTAGAATGTAGATCTATTGCTCGAATAATTTGTCTTAGAGCAATAAGTACTTCTTCGTGCCTATCCATCTAACTCTCCCAATTAAATTTGTACGTAATAACCATATAAAACATCGTGATGTATAGGGTATTTTGATGGGTGAGAGTATACAAGAATTCTTGTCTTTTCATTGCTGTTTATCGGTATCTGATTAAATTTTTTGTAGATAAATGTAATTATAGGCCATTAAGTTCTCGCTTAAGTGTTTCAGTAATGTGCTTATTATACAATATTAATGCAAATGATTATCAATTGTAGGAGTGTTAGTCATTCTCCGTAATCATTAACCAGTGTTCAGACGGTACTGTAAGTTGATGTCTCTATTACTAGACAGTTGAAATTTATTCAAACAGCTATTATTTGGGATAATCATTGGTGCTCAATACCAGCGGCTAAGTTATACCATCGTAATCTAACTTGAAGCGAGTAATCGTTGCTACATATTGTCACTTAATTCCGAAATTATATATTTATCATTAAAAGAGCTAATTATCTTAAATGTTGGCTAATTGTTGTATATTTAAGAATTACGAACATTATCTTCTTCTACATTTAATCATCAAATAAATTTTTATTTGAACTGTTTGAAATGGGTTGCGGAGGTATTTAATGACGGTAGTAAAAGATACTTTGTTAATTGTCATCACGGTATGTGTTAGTTTTTCTTGGCAGATATCCAGCGCCTATTCTCAGCCTATTGTTAGTGACGATAATTTGCGGTCTTTGAATAAAACATCGACTGCTGTACGACCACGAAATATGCTCAATCATGCTCAACAATGGGTCGCAGATGCCAATGCAAATATAACCCGGCTTAGATATACTAAAACCTTAGTTGAGTTATATACATCGACAGGTTTTAGTCAATTTTGGCAAAACGAGCGAACAATTAATGATTTTATTGATCAATTACGAATCATTAGTTTATCTCAAATTAATAAAGAGTTAACAGCAAGATACCATTTACTTATTCAATTACAGCCGCAACGAAATTGGCAACAATATGATGTTGTTGCAATGGATACCTTATTAATTTATCTCAGTTTTATTGAACAATTACAAGGTAAGGGAAAAATGTGGTTATTTGGTGAAAAGACACCATTACAACTTCCAAAACCTAGTCAGACTGTCATTGAAGATATTCTGATGAATTATGAAAATAGACAATTTAATCAATTTATTGTTCGGTTAAAACCACACACGTCCGAATATAAAAAATTAGTGGCATCCATTAATCGACTTGAATCTAATCCGACTTTTAGTTGGCCGGTATTTAGTTTTCAAGGTAACGCTGAGCCAGGTAATGACATCCAATTTATGTCGAGTTTAGTTACAGTACTTGAGCGGTTAGGTGATCTTGCCCCACGGGAAGCCAAGCGTTATCAACAGCAACATAAATCGCGTTATACAGGCAGTTTGGTGTTAGCGGTAAAGCGCTTTCAAGCACGGCATGGTTTAAAGAGTGATGGTATTATTGGCACTCAAACTCAAAAATGGCTTGCATTAAATGTTACTCAGCGAGTACGGATATTAGCATTAAATGCGCAGCGGTTACGGCTATGGTCAACAACTATTTATACTGGTGTCGTTGTTAATATCCCTAATTATTATATGAATTTATGGCTTGATGGTCGTTGGATCATGAACAGTAAAGTGATTGTAGGTCGACCAACACGACAAACACCTATATTTAACTCAAGGATTAATTCAGTGGTATTTAATCCATATTGGAATGTGCCTAATTCCATCACTAAAAGAGATATATTGCCAAAGGTCAGACGCAGTCGCAGTTATTTAAAACGCCATAATTATGAGGTTATTCGTAGCTGGGGAAGTTCTGAGAAAATAAATATCAATTCAATTCCTTATTATCTATTTTCATCAGATAAATTTCCATACCGTTTGCGTCAAAAGCCGGGTAAAAAAAACGCATTAGGGTTATACAAATTTAATATACCTAACACTCAAGCTATTTACCTGCATGATACATCATACCCGGTATTATTTAATAAGCATGATCGTGCACTGAGCTCAGGTTGTGTGCGAGTACTTGAGTCTAAATCACTGGCATTAGCATTATTAGAATATTCTGGAAAAAGTGAATCGCAATTTAATACATATTCTAGAAGTAAAAAAACGCGCACAATTAGACTCAGTAAAAACAAAAAAGTTCCAGTAGAAATTATTTATCAAACAGCATGGATTAATGATGAGGGGGAAGTTAACTATCGATTTGATATTTATGAATATGATAGAAAACAACAAAATATAGTGCCATTAATTTCTGCTTACAATAATAATTGAGTGTAAGTTAATGATATATTAAAAATCGAGATATAAGTTTTATTTTATGTGACTCATGCATTTGACTGTTCTAATAACTGAAGATAATGTTTTGCGACATTGGTATATGAATTGCTTTAGAAATAAAGGTCATTTTTTCGGTTGTGTAAGATATGTCAAATTTAGATATTAGTCGTCGTAAATTTTTAACATTAGGTGGATTAGCAGTAGGTGTATGTGTATTACCCAATATTGCAATTGCTAGTCCTTTTCAAGCAACAACACCTCGTACAATGTTAGTGCGCAATTTACATACTGGTGAAGAGTTAGAAACCAAATATTTCAATGGAAAAACCTATGTTGGTAAAGAAGTTCGACGCTTAGATCATCTTTGCCGTGATTTTCGTCAAAATGAAATTGCCCGCATAGATCGTCGTTTATATGATGCAATTGCACAAATTCAATCTTATCTTGGTCATGAAGGCTACGCTCAGCTCTTTTCTGGTTATCGTTCACCGAAGACTAATAAGATGTTGGCAAAGCGTGGTGGTGTTGCAAAGAAAAGTTACCATATGAAGGCGCAGGCTATCGACTTTAATCTTGAAGGTGTTCCTCTAGCAAAGATTCGTAAGGCGGCATTAGATTTAAATATTGGTGGCGTAGGTTATTATCCAAATAGTCAATTTGTTCATATTGATACAGGGCCTGTGCGTAGCTGGAGAGGCTAGTTTATTATTGTATCAATCTGTATTTTTAGTCATATTCGTGGCATGCTGCGCTGCATAATGTCTCAGCTAGGAACCATGAATGAGTCTTCAATACAAAATTGTGCCAGTAACACCATTTCAGCAAAATTGCTCTATTGTATGGTGTGATGAAACTCACCAAGCAGCGATTATTGATCCCGGTGGTGATATTCAGCAGCTTCAACAAGTGGTTGAAGAACTTGGTGTTAACGTTACTCAATTATTATTAACCCACGGACATTTAGATCATGTCGGTGGTACAGCGCCTCTTGCTCAGATATTGAATGTGCCGATTATTGGTCCTCAGCGAGATGATGAATTTTGGTTGCAAGGTTTACCTCGTCAAAGTGAAATGTTTGGTTTTCCATTGACGGAACCTTTTGCGCCAACGCAATGGTTAAATGATGGTGACATCGTTAAGGTTGGTAACCAAACCCTACAAGTATTTCATACTCCAGGCCACACACCTGGGCATGTTATATTTTATAGTGCAGATGCTAAAGTAGCATTTGTTGGGGATGTGCTATTTAAAGGTGGTATCGGCCGTACTGATTTTCCACAAGGTGATCATCCAACATTAGTTAATTCAATTAAGACGAAACTGTGGCCTTTAGGTAATGAGGTTACATTTGTTCCTGGACATGGCCCCTTGTCTACTTTTGGCCATGAGCGTGTAACAAACCCGTTTGTAGCCGATGAAATGCCATTGTATTAATAACCTAGTTAACAATGTGTTAGCTAAAGGATCGAAATAGATTAACTTAAAACCACTGATAAGTTTAATTGTCAGTGGTTTTTTTATGGGTTTTTTTATTGCGTAATAATTAACATGCCAAAAACTTGCGTGCGGTAATTGTAAACGGTATTTTATGCGCATTAGGGTTGGATTTGTTCTTTTTAATGCTTATATAGGTATATATCGTCATGATTACTGTTGCTTTAGTTGATGATCACGTTATTGTCCGCTCTGGTTTTGCGCAATTATTATCATTAGAATCAGATATCAAAGTGGTCAGTCAATTTAGCTCTGCTCAAGAGGCACGTGATGGATTAGCTAAGCAAGTTGTTGATGTGTGTATTATCGATATCTCCATGCCAAATGAGAGCGGTTTGACATTACTTGAAGACTTATCACGACATATGGCATGTATTATGTTGAGTGTCCATGATACAGCAACGGTCGTGAATAAAGCACTTACGACCGGAGCAAAAGGCTATTTAAGCAAGCGCTGTAGCCCTGATGAGCTTATCCAAGCAGTACGAAAAGTCGCCATTGGTCAATGTTATTTAGCCTCAGACATAACAACTCAGCTGGGTAACATTGATCCTTACCAACAATCTATTGCTTGTTTAACCAAGCGTGAACGTCAAATAAGTGAAATGCTTGCAACTGGCTTAGATGTGAAAGCGGTTGCGATTGAATTAGGACTGAGCCATAAAACCGTTCATGTACACCGTTCTAATGCAATGGATAAGCTTAATGTGAGTAATAATGTTGAATTAGCCAAGTATTTTCCACAAGAAGTGCTGTAATGCGACAATATTTACTAACTTCATTAGGCGGATGTCTATTTTTTATTTGTAGCTGGTTTTGTTTGTGGGTGATTGCTTTTTATTTTGTTGGTGATCCTGCACTTGCTATATTATTGTTTCCTTTTGCATTACGGTTAGGCATAACGTTACATACCGCTGCTCGTTATTGGCTTATTATTTATATAGTAGAGTGGGGGTTAATTGTTTTATTGGCTAAAGTGTTGAATGATTTACCGTGGTGGCCAATATTAATAGCGAGTGGTTTATCGTGGCCATTATTATGGTGTTTACGACGTTACTATTATGGTGAACAGTGGCGACAATTATTAGTAATGGCCGTGAGTATTATATCAACCGCCATGATTAATGTTGCTGTCCTTATTGTGTTTAGTTCTATTAATGTAATCTCGGTATCGCCTGCTGGGATGATCTTGCTAATTAGTATCACTGGCGGCTTAATGTTAGTGCCAACATGTTATTTATTATGGAGCTTTTTATTTAGCCGCTCGTGGATTCCGCTGACCGTTGCTTTAATTTCTCGTCCTTTAGAATTACGTTATCGTGATCTATGTTTATATGCATTACTTTTTATTGCTAATATCTTTTTGCAAATAAACTTACCTGCAGAATTAAGTCGCTTTGCGCCATTTTGTTTAGCGATACCCATCATTGTGTTTGCTTTTCGGCATGGATGGCAAGGGGCATTATTAGGGACATTACTTAACAGTATAGCCTTAATTGCGGCGCGAAGTGATGTTAATAATATGGAAATCACTGATTTATTGTTATCACTATCAGCGCAAAGCCTAACTGGTATTTTGTTAGGTCTAGGTATTCAGCGTCAGCGTGATCTTAACCGCAAACTGTCTACAGAGTTAGGGCGAAATCATGTATTATCGCGACAGTTAATTAAAACAGAAGAATCAGTACGACGAGATGTCGCAAGAGAATTACACGATGAAATTGGCCAAAATATTACCGCAATAAGAATGCAAGCGAGCATTTTAAAGCGGGTTGAAACAACCCCTGTTACTCAACAATGTGCTTCGACTATCGAGCAGTTATCGCTTAATGTTTATGATACAGCTAAAGGCTTGTTATCACGATTACGGCCCAAAACATTGGATGACCTTGGCTTAGAGAAAGCGGTTGAGCAAGTGGTCTGTGATTTAAAGTTAGAAGATAAAGGCATTGATGTTGCGATGGCATGGGGACATTCTCAGCAGCCATTATGTGATACCACCAGTGTGACGTTATATCGTATTTGCCAAGAAGCATTAAACAATATTGCTAAATATTCACACGCAACAGAAGTGATTATTGAATTAAATATTGATCATAAAATCAGATTACAAATTGAAGATAATGGTATTGGATTTAAAGCTGAGGATGCCTTCAAGGGGTTTGGTTTACGAGGTATTCGTGAGCGGGTCGAAGTATTAGGTGGTCAATGTTCAATTATCAGTAATCATCACGATGAATCTCAACATAGTGTATTACCCAAACAAATAACAGGCACAACATTAGTCATTGTATTACCGTTGGCATAACCATAAATGTATTTATATTCTCAGGTGTAGCATGGCCGATTTATCACATTCAACGATAGAACAACGTTATAAATATTGGCGTTTGCATATTATGGTGAGTATGTATATTGGTTATGCAGGCTTCTATTTAACCCGCAAAAACTTCACTTATGCTATGCCAGCAATGATTGCTGATTTAGGTTGGGATAAATCAGACATCGGTATGATGGGGACGTTGTTCTACCTTACTTATGGCTGTTCAAAATTTATATCAGGAATGATCTCTGATCGTTCTAATCCGCGTTATTTTATGGGCACGGGTTTAATTGCCACCGGTATTATCAATATCTGTTTTGGCTTTTCAAGTTCGATTGTGGTGTTTACGTTACTATGGGTCGCTAATGCTTGGTTTCAAGGTTGGGGGTGGCCAGCATGTTCTAAACTGCTAACGAGTTGGTATTCGCGTTCTGAGCGTGGATTATGGTGGTCATGTTGGAATACCGCTCATAATGTTGGCGGTGCATTTATTCCGCTGTTGGTTGGCTTTTTAACGCTGCATTATGGCTGGCGCTATGGTTTTTTTATTCCGGGAATTATCGCGATTGTGATTGGTCTTGGTTTATGTTGGCGATTGCGAAATAAGCCAACAGCGATGGGGCTCCCCAGTATTGGTTCATGGCGCCGTGATCATTTAGAAATAGCGCAAGAAAATGAAGGAATTGGTCTTTCTCAACGACAAATATTATTTAAATATGTATTAACTAATAAGTATTTGTGGCTGCTTGCGATGAGCTATGTGTTAGTTTATATCGTGCGAACGGCAATTAATGATTGGGGAAACCTCTATTTAACCGAGCAGCATCACTATAGTTTGCTATCTGCGAATGGCGCATTGTCATTATTTGAAGTGGGTGGATTTTTAGGCTCGCTGGTTGGTGGGTGGGGATCTGATAAATTATTTGGCGGCAATCGTGGCCCAATGATTTTACTGTTTGCGATGGGCATATTCTTAGCTGTTGCCGCATTATGGATAATGCCTGTGACGAGTTATATATTACAATCTGGTTGCTTTTTTGCGATTGGTTTTTTTATCTTTGGGCCACAAATGTTAATTGGTATGGCTGCTGCTGAGTGTTCTCATAAAGACTCTGTTGGTGCCGCAACAGGTTTTGTGGGGTTATTTGCTTATATGGGAGCTGCGTTAGCTGGATATCCACTGGCGCTCATTATGAATCATTACCATTGGACTGGTTTTTTTGTGGTGATATCTGTGGCGGCAGCTTTTATTGGGTTATTGTTATTACCCTTTCTTAAAGTACAAACGGTCGCAAAAATACCATTATCTTAATGTTAAGCGGCCGCTTTATAACGACGTAATAGGCCAATAAAATCAGCTACAGGTCGATCAATCACATCGTCAGCAATAAAAAAATCAAATCCAAAGAAGACTCTATTATAACGCATTCGATTGGCAAGCATGGCTTGTAGTCCACGAAATTGCTCGCCATTGGTTGTTATAAAAGGTGAGTCATCAAATAGCATGTCTTCAAGTAGATAGGGGGAATCTGGCTGAGATTTAAGTGCCATAACCAATAAAATGCGTTGTTCCAGTAAAATTCTTGAGGCGACCCGTGGGCAAATGGAGCCAATAAAATCATCATAATCGGTTAAGCGAATGCCAATCCAAGGTAGGGGGGTGTACCACCCCTGAGTGCCAAGCGTTGCATGACCGATATCGGTAATATTGTGCCAGGTTGTTGTCCATCCACCGTAACGACTATGGTATTGGCAGTGCATAAAAGACAAGGTAAAACTGACACTTGGCGTATTCATCAGCTTTATTATCAGCAGCAACATTAACATCATTAAGATAACCATAATACTAACGCTAAGTGCTGATAATTGCGATTTGAAATAACTTATAAAAGCGAGGGTTATTGTTACTATGGCGACAAACAGCCCAATATAATGTTTGGGTGTTAATTTTTCAGTATGAATATGAAGCGTCTCCATGGCGACCTCCTTTGACCATTATTGCTATAATAATTCTATCAATGCTGTTATCAAATATATTTTAGACGTGTATTTTTAAAACGTATTTCGATAAATATGGCGATTTTTAAGCTTTTTTTTACTTATACCATGCCAAAACTCATGATTATTTGACTATCATTTGCGAGTGATCATTTTTATTGATGGATAAATAATCGTTTACTGGTAATTGTGAAATAACCTTGGTATAAAACGCGCTCACTTTTTCTCGCTGAAAATAGTGGTGATCGAAAGTAGTGTAACGGAGCAAATAAAACCATGAGAATTTCTCACAAACGTAATATCCAGCGTAAACTGCATAAACAGAAACCCCTTTTAACCAACACCACCTCTGCAGCTAACGATATTCTAAACATTGAAACAGTTATTGAAAAAGTAGAGGCTGCAGTTACTGTTGAGCCTATTGTTGCTTCTAAACCAGTGGTGACATTAACGCCTAAACAACAACAGGTATTAGACATTATTGTTAATAATATCGATGGATTAAATCCAAAAGGTATTGGTTTACAAGCAGGTCAGGAAGATGCAAAAGCGGCCTCTTGGGCTACCGGTGCGTTAAAAAAACTAACTGAAGAAGGGTTAGTGGAGCGTATCCAGTTGGCAGGGAATAAAGTGTTGTATAAAGCACTTTAAGAGATGCCAATCCCGCTTCTCGTTAAGAAGCGGGTCTTTTGCTGTTTGGTTCAATTCTCTCCGTAATGCTATTTTTTTCATCTCTTTAATACTACTGTAATTATTTAGACTATTATTATCTTTATATAAATAACAGTTACGGTTGTTTTGTACTCTGCTATAACTATTAGATAGAGAATGATTCTCAAGGAGTGCGTAAAATTCGGAGAAACTGATCTTATGACGATGATAAGTGCAAAGGAATTTTCTGGTTGGCTACTTGAACGATTTGCAGGTGACACACAGGGAGTATCTTTTAGTCGCGAAGATATCAACATGCTGACGGGGAGACAGAGTTTTTCTCTTGGCTATATTCACGATATACATTATGAAGTAATGCGACAAGGGATGGCATTTGTCACTGACACAACAAGAGAAATGTTTTATCTGGTACCAATAACACAGCGGCCTTGGCGTGAACAACTAGAGAAACATTATGAACATGATCTTTATTGTAATGTTCTACCCTTAAACAAATCAGGCTAATATTATTATTACAATAGTCGATAAAAAAGAGGATAAATATCCTCTTTTTTATCGTTTACGTTAGCTGTTATTGGTTATAAAACGGCTGCAATTCCCTGACATAATGGCAGCATGTTTGATTTTGTCATGCCAGCAACACTAATACGGCCAGAACCAACAATATAGATAGCAAACTCGTTTTTAAGACGATTAACTTGATCTTTGTTAAGACCTGAAAATGAGAACATGCCATTTTGACGTTCAATAAAACTAAAGTCAGCGTCGACGCCACATTGTTTAAGTGTCGTTACAAAAAGTACCCGCATTTCTTGAATACGATCACGCATGTCAGCAACTTCTTGTTCCCATTCAGCACGCAAGACAGCATCGTTTAGAATTTGAGTAACAATAGCAGCACCGTGTGCTGGTGGGTTTGAATAAATAACGCGTGCAATTGACTTTACTTGACTAAAAGAAATTGTCGCTTGTTGTGCATTTTGAGCGACTAAGGTAAAAGCACCAACTCGCTCGTTATAAAGACCAAAGTTTTTCGAAAAGGAACTTGCCACAAGCAGTTCAGGTACTTGATCTGCAAAAATACGTAGCCCTTGAGCATCTTCTTCCACACCACGAGCAAAACCTTGGTATGCAAAATCAAACATCGGCAATAGGCCTTTATCTAGGCACAGTTTAGCTAATGTTTGCCATTGGGTATTGGTAGGATCAATACCTGTTGGGTTATGGCAACAGCCGTGAAGTAGGACTACATCCCCTTTTTTTGCTTGATTGAGATCTGCAATCGTCGCATCAAAATCAATATCTTTTGTCTCAGCATTATAATAGCCATAGGTTTTAGTTTCTAAACCTGCGGCACCAAATACGCCATGATGGTTAGCCCATGTAGGATTACTGATCCAAACAGCAACATCATCACCTAACTGACGTTTAATAAATTCAGCAGCAACGCGTAGAGCGCCTGTACCACCAGGCGCTTGTGCTGTTTGAACTCGTTTCTCTGCAATGAGGGTAGAGTCTGCGCCAAAGAGAAGCTGTTGCACAGCTAGACCATACTCAGGTGTACCAGGAATACCTAAATAAGATTTGGTTGTTTCTTGTGCTAATAGAATCGCTTCTGCTTTTTTTACTGTCGCTAAAACAGGAGTATTGCCTGCTTCATTTTTATAAATACCTACACCGAGGTTAATTTTATGCGTTCTAGGATCAGCTTTAAAGTCATCAGTTAAACCGAGAATGGGATCAGCGGGTGCAGCTGTAATCTTTTCAAACATATTTTTCATCCATGGGTAAGTAAATAGTTATGTCTCTATTTATACCCTTAGTGATAGAACCTTGACAAGAGGATGCAACAAAATTGTGAATATATATTTATATTTTCTGTACATTTTTACGTTCACCATAAGTGATGGTATTGCTATGTTGCTGCATGAATACCAAATTTAAACGATGGTAACTTGATTACGGCCATTATTTTTTGAATGATAGAGGGCCTGATCAGCTGCTTTATAAGCATCATTAAAATGGATGTTTTTTGCGCTAACACCACCAATAGATACACTAATATCAATATCGGAGATAGGGTATAACGCAATTGAGTCACATATTTGTTGGGCTTTTCTAGTCAGTTGCTCGCTATTCATTTTTGGGAATGAAAGCATAAATTCTTCTCCTCCCCAACGAATTGCAATATCATTACTACGAATACAATTATTAATTCGTTTAGTTACAGCACGAATAACTTCATCACCAACCTCATGACCATAGGTATCATTCACTTTCTTGAAGTGGTCAATATCGATGATTAATAAATTAAAATCAGACTGATTAAGTAGTTTTGTTTCATAAAAATCACGACGATAAAAGTGAGTCATTTGGTCATAACGTAAAATAAAGTTTTTATTTGTAATAAGTTTTGTTAGAGAAAGATATAAAAACATTAATAATATAGATGGTAAAAAGGTGAATTTTAGCAGGGTATAAAAATTAATGCCTAAATGAATAGGATCAACTTCAGAGCATGGTAATAATTCTTGGGTTTGATAAAAGTTATTATTGTTCATATTAATAATTGTCATTTTATTACGATTATAATTATCTAATGTGTTCTTGAATATTGAATTATTAATATCAATAGCTAATAAAGCGTCTAGTTTTTTATTATTATATATAGGAAAATAAACAGTGCGAAGAATTTCATCTGTACCTTGTTCAGTGTATATATCCGTTAGCTTTATATTACAGCCATAAAAAGATTGATAGGTATCTATAAGACCTTCATTTTTAACAATAGTGTTAAGTACCACATGATCATAGAGTTTTAAATATATAGCTCGAAGTGGATCAAAATGTGAATATTTAGCAGATGTTTCAAAAACAGCTACTGTCCAAATATGGTTTTCAGATAATTTATCTATTTGTAAACGTAGCTTGTTTATGCCTGTTGATAATATTTTTGCTTGTGTTGACGTGTTGACAACTACAGAAACGCCGTTAAATAAGTATTGGCCTTCTTTTAAATCTTCTGTACCGGTATTATTATAAAAAGAACCAAAGCGACGAGCAGCAGAATAGATATTATTTAAAGTTGTGAGATATTGGCCATGTAATTTATTAATATTATAAATGTTATAAATAAAATAAAGGCTAGAACAGATTATAAAAAAGAAACTAAAAAGCTTAAAGTGACGTAGCGTTTTCTTGAAAAAAGCTTTTATATTTATAATCATTACTATCCATGAGGTTGAAAATATCGATGGTTGCATTTTATAGATTCATACAGCACGTTAAAATGAAAAATACTTGTCATATCCATTAATATTTTTTGTTTTTAGTATAAAGATGCCTTGTGGGTATCAAACGGCACTTTGTGTATAATAAAAATTGTAACAGAATGATTATTAAACTATTTATTAGACAATAGTGTACTGATTTCTGCCATTGTGTTTTGAGTAGTAGAGTGCTTTATTGGCAATTTTAATTAAGTATAAAAAAAGCCACTTAAAAGTGGCTTTTTGAACTGCGAACTTACTACGAAAATTAGAAGTTTGCTGAACGTGGAGTACGTGGGAATGGAATCACGTCACGTACGTTACCCATGCCTGTTACGTAAGAAACTAGACGCTCAAAACCAAGACCGAAGCCTGCATGAGGCACTGTACCGTAACGACGTAAATCGCGGTACCAACCCATGTGCTCAGGGTCGATACCCATAGCAACCATACGTGCATCAAGAATGTCTAAACGCTCTTCACGTTGTGCACCACCGATGATCTCACCAATACCTGGAGCAAGAACATCCATTGCTGCTACTGTTTTACCATCATCATTTAAGCGCATGTAGAAAGCTTTAATGTCTTTCGGGTAGTTCTTAACGATAACAGGTGCTTTGAAGTGTTCTTCAGCAAGGTAACGCTCGTGCTCAGAAGACATATCAATGCCCCACTCAACATCAAACTCAAATTTCTTACCAGAATCTAGTAGAATTTGGATTGCATCAGTGTAATCCACTTGTGCGAAATCAGCGTTAACAAAATGCTCAAGGCGAGTGATAGCGTCTTTATCAATGCGAGAAGCAAAGAACTCAAGATCATCACGACGCTCTTCAAGAACAGCGGCAAAAACATACTTCAACATGTCTTCAGCAAGTTTTGCTACATCGTTTAGATCAGCAAAAGCAACTTCAGGCTCAACCATCCAGAATTCAGCTAGGTGGCGGCTAGTGTTTGAGTTTTCAGCACGGAATGTTGGACCGAACGTGTAAACTTTGCTTAATGCACATGCATAAGCTTCAGCATTTAATTGGCCAGAAACGGTTAAAAATGTTTCCTTACCAAAGAAGTCTTTATCGTAATCAACACTGCCTTTATCGTCTAAAGGAAGGTTGTTTAGATCAAGTGTTGATACACGGAACATTTCACCGGCACCTTCACAATCAGACGATGTGATAAGTGGTGATGATGTCCAGAAGAAACCTTGCTCGTGATAAAAGCGGTGGATTGCTTGAGATAGACAGTTACGAACACGTGCCACTGCGCCAATCACGTTTGTACGTGGACGTAGGTGGGCAACTTCACGTAAATATTCAATTGAGTGACGTGTTTTCGCCATTGGGTAAGTGTTAGCATCTTCAACCCAACCGACAACTTTAACTGCGGTTGCTACTAGCTCAAAATCTTGACCTTTAGCAGGAGAGGCAACAATAGTACCAGTGACTTCAACAGAGCAACCCGTTGTTAATTTAAGTACTTCTTCCTGGTAATTATTTAACTCATTAGAGACCACGGCCTGAATCGGGTCGAAACAAGAGCCGTCATAAATGGCAAGGAAAGAAATTCCAGCTTTGGAATCACGACGTGAACGGATCCAGCCACGAACAGTAATTTCACTGTCAATTGCTAGCTTACCGCTTAGTACGTCTGTTACAGGCGCGTAAGTCATGTTTAAGTTATTCTCCGTTTAGGCACTCACTTTGGAATTAAAGTATGACGTGCTTAAAGATATCGTTGTGTTAGTAATATTACCTTTCTTACGTCAAGCATCAAGCATTGATCTCACCAGATTGATAAATTGATGTGGGAAAGTGATAATTTATACATAAGGTTGGTTAAGAAATGATCACTTTGGCAATAATAATCAAACAGAGCCTTATCATTGCACTATTATTTGTTGAAATTATAGTGTGATAACTTTAAAGGCTGTAGTTAAGCAATCGCTAAATATTTATGGGTTTGAATTGATAAACGCCAATTACGTGCGATACAGGTTGAAATACATAACTCAGTCGCGCGAGGCTTTTGACTGATAGGTTGTAAAGCAATAGTGACATCATTACGTAATGTTGCCGTTGCCAAAAGAGCGTCTAATTGATCAATATCTTTTTGTGTACCAACCGGATGTTTAACTTCGTTAGCACGGGCTAGTGCAGAGGTTAAGACCGGTAATTTCGCTTTCATATTGATTTTTGGTGATACCGTAACCCAGGTATTATCTGTGGTTAAAATAGCGGAAGTCCCACTGGTTTCTATTTGGCAATTAAAGCCTGCGGTTTCTAATGCAGCAGTCAATGGACGTAAATCATAAATACAAGGCTCGCCACCGGTGATAACAACGTGCTTAGCCGTATAACCTTGAGCTATTAATAAACTTACAACACCGTCAGCATCAAGCTGTGTCCAAAGTGGTGAGTCTTCTGTTTTTACCATAATGCGCTCAACGTTGACTAAATCTTCTGGCTCAGCTGTCCATGTTTGTTTGGTATCACACCATGAGCAGCCAACAGGACAGACTTGTAAGCGAACAAAAATAGCAGGCACGCCGGTGAATACACCTTCACCTTGAATGGTTTCAAAGACTTCATTAATTTTGTACACGTGGAACCTCATATTCTCTAGTGCTACTTTTACCATTACTAATGAGAACCATAGTAAATACGCTGAGTAAAAGTACGCAAGAGATTAAATTTGCTAGTTGAATTTATACTCGACGAAATGTCGATTTATCATTATGTCAGAACCTAAAGCGGAAGTCTTTAGGGATTCCTCGTGACGTCTGTCACGTCCTGAGAACAAGAGACTTCACAATTAGTTCGCAAAGTAAAAAAATTAGAAACTGAATGATATTTAGCGCTGTTTTTCCCCTAGGAGTATCGACATGTACGTCGCTCAGCCAGGTCATATTGATCATATTAAAAGAAATAATGCCGGGAGCGTATATAAACTTATTGATCTGTACGGACCTATTTCACGGATTGAATTATCTAAGCGTAGTCAGCTTGCTCCTGCGAGTATTACCAAAATAACCCGTGAATTAATCGAAGCGCATTTAATAAAAGAAACACAATATCAAGAATCGACGAGTCGTGGCCGCCCTGCAATTGGACTTGTACCTGCCAATGAAGGCTGGCAATTTTTATCGATTCGATTAGGTAGAGGTTATTTGACCATCGCATTACACTCACTCAGTGGTGATGTTTTGGTTGAGGAACGACAAGACATTAAGCAATTGCAGCAAGATGATGTAGTGTCTAAATTATTAACTGAAATTAACGTATTTTTTGCCAATCACGTTAGTGCACTTGATCGTATATCAGCCATTGCAGTTTCATTACCTGGTCTTGTCAATGCTGATGAAGGCATCGTATTACAAATGCCGCATTACACCATAAAAAATCTACCGTTAAGTGACATTATTCATCAGGAAACGGGGTTACCTGTATTTGTGGGTAATGACACTCGGTCGTGGGCGTTGGCTGAAAAATTGTTTGGTAATTCGCGAGGGGTTTCAAATTCTATTTTAGTGTCTGTCCATCATGGTGTTGGCGCAGGAATTATTTTGGATGATACGGTACTTCAAGGTCGAACTGGTAACATTGGCGAATTAGGCCATATTCAGATTAAACCTTATGGTAAACGCTGTTTTTGTGGTAATCATGGCTGTTTAGAAACTGTCGCTAGTTTAACGGCAGTCTTAGAACAGACAGCGCTTCGTTTACAAGAAGGGCATGCATCAACATTGGTCGCATCGACATTAACCATTGAAGCTATCTGTGATGCTGCAGTCGCTGGTGACGCCCTTGCTCGTCAAATTATCATTGATCTTGGCCATCACCTCGGGCAAGCAATAGCGATTATGGTAAATCTGTTTAATCCGCAACGGATCCTCATTGGCGGCGAGTTAAATCGCGCTAAATCGGTTTTATATCCTGCAATAATGGAATGCATTATTGGTCAAACATTGCCGATTTATAATCGCGATTTAGAGCTTAAAGAAAGTTGTTTTTATACTCAAGCAACCATGCCTGGGGCCGCTCTAGTTAAACAAGCGTTGTATGACGGTCATTTATTAATGAAATTGATCGATGGCTAAAATTGTTCTTTAATTTCCATATAGCTCTCTCGAATATGTTCAATGAGGGCTTGAATGCGTTTAGCAGGTTTTCGAGTGTAAGGGTAAACGGCATAAATGCCAACGACTTTTCCAGCATGGGCGGCTAATACTTCGATCAATTTTCCTTGTTGTAATTCGTCATAGACTAAACAAGTCGGTAAATATGCAATGCCATTACCGGCGAGAGTCGCCTTCTTTAATGCTGCTGCATTATCTGATGAGAAGTTACCACTGACTTTATGAGTATAGATCTTATTCTGGCGAATAAATTGCCATTCAAAAGGGCCTGAGCTTTGAGGATTATAGCCTAAACAATTGTGACTATTTAATGCCTTTGGTGTTTCAGGTATTCCATGTTGTTCTAAGTAGGCTGGTGAGGCGCAGATAACCCAGCGAGAGTTAAAAATATGTCGTGCAATGAGGCTCGAGTCTTCAAGATAGCCTGTACGAATAACCAGATCGTAGTTATCTGCAACCAAATCAACAAAGTGATTATTAAGTGACATATCAACCGTGAGGCCTGGATGTTTTTGACAAAAACTAGAAACAGCATTTGCTAGTACCAGTTCACCCGAAATAGTTGGGACTGACATCCGTATTTTGCCTGAGAGTGCTTCACTATAGCCAGTGACAGAATCAAAGGCAGTTTGAGCAATATTACTGATACTTTTTGCTCGATGATAGAGTACTTCACCAGGCTCGGTCAGTGTTAGTTTACGTGTGGTACGATAAATAAGCTGTAATCCTAAACTGGTTTCAAGCTTGCTGATACGTTTACTAACAACAGATTTGGTGATGTTATTGAGTTCAGCAACTTTACTGAACGATCCATGCTCAATAATTTGGGTAAAAAGAACGAGATCATCAATGGCAGGCATATTAATATTCCATGAGTCGGTTTATTGCCGAATTATACGCGAAAAAAAACGCAGTCCGATAACTGCGTTTTTTCGTATTCCCGTTTAAGTGCTTAACCACTAGCATCCTGCTAGTTTGATTATCACTATTGGTGATAGGTAAAACTACATATCATCAATAATGATGTAGGTGGCAAAGACGGGCCCATGCACACCAACAACCTTGATCAACTCGATATCTGCAGTCGAGCTAGGACCTGAAATAAAGTTTACACATGACGGTATACGTTCACCATTACGTGCTTTTTGATGTAAAACTTCTGTCGCTTGGGTTAAGCGAGGAACAATATTACTTTTAGGTACGATAAATACAGACGCTTCAGGGAGTAAACTAACCGCTCGACCTTGTGCAGCTTGACTATACAGTACCATCGTACCTGATTCAGCTAATGCTTGTTCCGCAAATACTACGCCGACTTTAGCACGTTCCGCAACTGCAATATTTGCCTCATAGCCAGCACTATGATCCCAGATGTAGACACCATGTTGCTTTTCAGCTAAATCTTTCGGATTTACTATATCTAATAGACGATTATCCGCTGTAAAGATGGTTTCTCCGATAGGATTAAGGCCTTCGCTATCATCAGTGCAATAGTGAAAACATACATTACGTAACGTTTCTGTTAGCTTATCCTTCGTTGTAACAACAGCCTGGGAGGCTAATGTTGTTTCAGTGTAGTCAACTAAAATGGCTTTTAACTCATCAGGACTTTTATTCGCCAAAACCTCTTTATGACAGTTATATTTTAAATTTTGGCGTACTACAGGCGCTGTAATACGCTCACGACCAAGTTGTTTCGCGATATTATTAAGGAAACTATCGCGGTTAAAAATGCGTTGCTCTGACATGCGGAAGTCCCTTATTTATTGTTTCTGTTTTTAAACCAGCTACGGAATGATTGACCTGCTGTTTCTGGTAAATCACGAGTTTGTGTCCAAGCGCTAAGTAGACCAACTTTGAACGGTAATTTGCCATCTTTGATCAGTTTTCCTGCCACAATAGCCCCCATTTTCACCGTCTTATCCCAGATGAATGGGTGAGAGTTAACAAAGTTAAAGCCTGTAATTGCAGCGCGTTCAGCTGGCGCTGTGATTTTTTCTTCACCCATAATTTGGCGGTGTTTTAGCAACAAATCAGAGAGTGGAATTTTCACTGGACAGACGTCATGACATGCGCGACATAAACTACAAGCGTTAGGTAAGTCTTTGAAGTCTTTGTAACCACCAAGTAAAGGCGATAATACCGCACCAATTGGACCTGAATAGATTGAACCGTAAGATTGACCACCAATATGGCGGTATGCTGGGCAGGTATTAACACACGCTGCACAACGGATACAACGTAAGATTGGACGGAATTCTGAGCCTAGAATCTTTGAACGGCCGTTATCAACAATAACAAGGTGGAATTCTTCTGGACCGTCACAATTGTCACCCTCACGAGGACCAGTTAATGCGGTGACATAACCAGTTAATGGTAGGCCAACGGCACTGCGGCATAATAGGCTTGCAACAATATCAAATTCTGCAAAAGTAGGAACAATACGTTCCATACCCATGACAGCGATATGGTTTTTTGGCAAGCTGGTGGCGAGACGTGCGTTACCTTCGTTAGTAACAAGCGTTACTGTGCCAGACTCTGCAATGGCAAAGTTACATCCTGTTATGCCGATTTCGGCTTCAAGAAAATCATGGCGAATATGCTCACGGACAAAACGGGTCATAGCTTCAGGATCTGAGTTGCCATCATAACCAAGCTTTTCTTTGAACACTTCGCGAATTTGAGTGCGGTTTTTATGTAATGCAGGTACAACAATGTGTGATGGCGCATCACAATCATCGACTTGTAATATATATTCGCCTAAATCAGTTTCGATGATTTCGCAATTATTGCGTTGAATCATCTGGTTCATACCGATTTCTTCAGTCACCATCGATTTAGATTTTACGATTTTTTTAGCATTCTTTTTTTGTACAATTGTTTCGATGTAGTTGGTTGCATCTTCAGCGGTTGCGGCAAAGAAAACATGACCACCATTTTTTTCTACATTTTCACTAAGCTGCATTAAGTAGTAATCAAGATTTTCAAGTACATGGTTACGAATATCCATGCCCATTTCACGCCATTCTTCCCAGTTACCGAGTTTTTCAGCAGCAATAGCACGACTTTTAAACATACGCTCTTGTGCGTTGGCAACGGCAGCACGCATTGACTCATCTTTCATTTTTAGATGAATACGATCTTTAAATTTAACGTTGCTTGTTTTCATTGACATAATAATGACCTCTTAACGACTCATCAGCACATCAACAATGTGCATTACTTTAATTGGTTGACCTTCACGGCTAATACGACCGCCAATATTGAGTAGGCAGCTAATATCAGCACCAATTAAGAAGTCTGGTTTGACTGCACTAATGTGCTGTACTTTCTCTGTTACCATTTCCCCTGAAATTTCAGACATTTTTACTGAGAAAGTACCACCAAAGCCACAGCATGTTTCTTGGTTATCAATCGGTAATAGTTCTAGTCCTTCAACATTATTTAATAAAATAAGCGGTTCTTCACGTACGCCTAATTTACGAATAAGGCTACATGACGGGTGATAAACCCCTTTACCTTCAAGACGAGCACCAACATTTTCTACCCCTAATTGACGTACTACAAATTGGGTCAGTTCAAATAAACGGTCCGCAACTTTTTGTGCGCGAGCAGCCCATTCAGGCTCATCTTCTAAATAATGTGGATATTTCTTTATCGAAGCGGCACATGAGCCAGCAGGAGTCACGATTGGATAATCGTTAATTTCAAATGCTTCGATCATGCTTTTCATAGCAGGTTTGCTTTTTTCAATGTAACCACTGTTTAGTGCGGGTTGACCACAACATCCTTGGCGTTCTGGAAAAATCACTTCACACTTGAGTTGTTCAAGCAGTTGCACTGTCTTTTTAGCAACTTCTGCTTTTACGGTATCACCAAGACAAGTGACAAAAAAGTTTACCTTCATTTTATTGCTCCAATGGCGTAAAGGCGCCTGAGATATTGATGTTATACTGTTGGCTTACGTCTGTTACATAACGGCACAGTACGTAAACCTATTGTGTTAAGTGATTAAAGAAAAACACTTACAATCGCGACAATTACGCCATATAAAACCATTGGTATAACTGTTCGTTTAATGATGTAACCTTCTTTATTTGCAATACCAAGTATGGCTGATACTGCAATAATATTATTAATACATACCATATTACCCATAGCACCACCGACAGATTGTAGGGCTAGAATAATGGTTTCAGGTAAGCCAACGCTGTGAGCAATGCTTTGCTGAATAGCACCAAAAGTAAGATTAGAAACTGTCGCGGAACCTGAGAAAAATGCACCTAAAGCACCAAGGTAAGCGGCACAGTATTGCCAGTTTTTACCTAAAAGTGCTGCAAAAGCATTACCGGTTGTCATAATCGGTGAATGATCGCCACCAATCATCATGAATTTCACCATAATTAACGCACCAACAAGAGCGATAAAGGGCGTTTTTATCCGTGACGCTGTGTCGCTAAATACTGTTGTTACTTGTTTTTTATTCATTTTTAAAAAAGGAATCGACACTAAAACAACCAAGAAAAAAGGAATTAATGCTGGCACATATAAGGTTTTGTATGCCCAAGCAGTATCGGTGCCTAAAATCTGATTGATGTGAATAATTAAAGCTTGGCTAATATGTAAATCAGCAAAGCCTAAGTGGAAATTCCACATTGGCGTTGCGTCGTTTAACATGCCTTTTAACCCTAATTGCTTAATACGAGTAACAATTAAAATAAAGATCAGTAATAGCGTTGGCGCCATGGCCTTAAATACGTGTCCAAAAGGCAACGTAGCCGTTGTTTTTTCTGTCTCTATTAGCTCTTTCTTTTCTAAACCAATGTTATAGCGTGCAAATAGTATTGATAACGTTAAACCAATAGCGCCACCAATTAGGGCTGGAAATTCATAATTCCATTGTGCAAGCCAAACATAAGGTAGCGTACACGACCAAATACTCAGCTGAATAAAAATAATGTTACGGCGAATTTGTTGCCAACTAACAATAAACCGCAACGCAATAACTGGAATAACGATTGCCGCAACAGTGTGCATGATGGCAGATAAGCTGCCGACATCGAGCAATTCAGTATCAGAAAGCCCTAAGTTACCGAATCCAAACCATGTTGGCGTACCGACCGCACCAAAAGAGACCGGCACTGAGTTCATGACTAATGCCAGCATTGCAACCCGTAGTGGATTAAAGCCTAACCCTACTAGAATAGGTGCAGCAATGGCAGCGGGTGTACCAAATCCTGACGCCCCTTCAATCATGAATGCAAAGGCCCAACCAATGATCATTAGCTGACCAATTTGGTTTTTACTAATACCTTCTAACCATTGTTTTATGACATCTTCACAGCCTGAAATTGAGAGAGTTCGATTTAATAATATCGCGCCTGCAATAATAGAAATTGGAGTGATTGCTGATAAAGTGCCAGAAATAATATTTGCGGTTAATAGCCGTCCACTAGTGCCAAAATAAACTAATTGCAAAAAACCGATAATTAATGCGGTTACAGGTAATGCAATATGTGAAGGTAGAGCATTTTTTTTCGTCATCATCCAAATTAATAATAAAATTGGAATGATCGATATCGCTAGATTTAGCATGTATTTTTCCCTGACTGAGTCGTCTTATTCCATATTCAAACAGACGAAATTTATTTTTATTTATTATTACTATGTGAATAGTATTTTTTGTACTGATTACCTCAGTGGGAATATTATTTTAGGCAGGAAAATGAAACTTTCTATCTATTTATTTTACGTATTTATCATACGTATTAATTAAATGTGATGTGAACATGAAAAAATAGGCAGCTGTTTCAGTTGTTAATCATAAAAAATCAATATGTTAGGTTAAAGGGTGAAAAAAATCGCTCTGATGATTATATCATTATTGGAAACAATATATTTGCATACATAAGCTAATATTTTAGGTGTTTATTGTGGCTATTTTATTTGTTTACTTTAATTAAAGATAATGATTATCAGTACAGCGCTTATTTAAGCGGGATAACAAGCAAAAATATGGTTAATAATGCAGTTACAATGGTTATTTGGAATGTAGCAAGTATTATTTAGGTGTGATTAAATATATTAATAGGAGTAAATAATAACAGAAAACCATTAATTTGCATTAAGTTTAACGTTCTATTAAATATCATGAATAATCCTTCATAACTTGACGGATGTACAAAGTGATTATTGTTGTAGTTATCTATTTTAAATTCGCATTATTATTGATAACAGTGTGTAGAAAAGATAATGCAGCACTGCAATCATTACGGCTCATAAACCACTGTTTTTGGTTTACTTCTAATGGCAGGATTTCGAGCCAGCGTTGGCATACCCACGTAATATCATCAAATTTAGGCTCTGGGTAGTAACGAGCGTGATCTGGATGCTGTTGGAACAGTTGTTGTAAATTGTCTGAAATGCTTTGATCAATAAAGTTAACCCCTTTACTATGCCAATTAGGGACAGGTGAGGTATCACCAATATACAGACGATCGCTATCTTGCCAATGATTATTAATTAAAAACATTTCAACGCCCTTAATGGTGATACTCATAAATCCATCGGGAAGGGGATCAAAATCAGTAATAATTGCGCGAGTACCAAAATGACATAAGGTGTCATCAATCTTCATGCATAAACCAAATCCATGGTGGTTGGTGGTCGCGAGTTTAACTAATCGAATATAGCGTTGTTCGTAAATACGTAATTTGCAAATACCATTGGGTAACAAATAGATATCAAGTGGGAAAAGAGGTAACTGCATAATGATAACCCTAGCTAATACGTTTTAATATAAGTACATGGTCGCTCGATATATAATTATCATTATTATTCTGTGGTTCGGGCACCTATAATCAGTATAAGCAGACTAAGATAGAATAATGTCTGCTTTATGATACTGAGGTAAAATAAAAGGCTGCTTAGCTTAGTAGCATTATATGTTTAAAACCTGATATATCGCTTGAGTTAATGACGACAATTGACTCGCAGTAATAATATAGGGCGGCATAATATAAACTAAACGCCCAAAAGGACGGATCCATACCCCCTCATTAACAAAAGCCTGCTGTATTGCAACCATGTCAACGGGTTGATGTAACTCAATAATGCCAATAGCGCCTAACCAACGTACTTGTTTTACTTTTTCAAGGGTGGCAATGTGAGGTAATTCATTGGCAAGTTGGTTTTCAATGGCTGCAACTTGTTGTTGCCATTTATTTTGTTCTAGTAGTTCGAGATTAGCATTGGCAACGGCACAGGCAAGCGGATTCCCCATAAAGGTTGGCCCATGCATAAAGCACCCAGCCTCACCGCTGCATACCGTATCTGCAATATTCTTTTGGGTAATAACGGCTGATAATGTCATATAACCACCAGTAAGAGCTTTACCTACGCAAAGTATGTCAGGGCTAATTTCTGCATGTTCACACGCAAATAATTTTCCTGTGCGTCCAAAACCCACCGCAATTTCATCTGCAATTAATAACACACCATAATGATCACATAATTCGCGAACACGACGCAGATAAGTGGGATGGTATAGCCGCATTCCTCCCGCACCTTGCACTATAGGTTCCAAAATTACCGCTGCGATGTGTTGGTGGTTGTGTGCTAATTTATTTGAAAAATCATCAATATCATTCTCATCCCATTGATCCCAGAAACCACATTGTGGCGAATCAGCAAAAATATGCTGTGGTAAAAATCCTTTATAAATACTGTGCATTGAGTTGTCAGGATCTGTAACTGACATTGCTGCAAATGTATCGCCATGATAACCGTGGCTGAGGGTTAAAAACTTGGCTCTAGGCTCACCTTTAGCATGCCAATATTGCAGTGCTATTTTAAGTGCAACTTCAACGGCAACGGATCCAGAATCAGCTAGAAAAACAGTATCTAATCCTGATGGTGTTATTGCGACTAATTTTTTACAGAGATCAATCGCTGGTTGATGGGTGATACCTCCGAACATCACATGGGACATTTTATCAAGCTGGGTTTTAGCTGCAGCTGTTAATTGGGGGTTGTTATAGCCATGAATAGCAGACCACCATGAAGACATACCATCAATCAATTGGGTGCCATTCTCAAGCGTAAGATAGACACCATTAGCTTCAGTTACAGGGTAACAAGGCAGTGGTGCTACTGTTGAAGTGTAAGGATGCCAGATATGTTGCTGATCAAAAGCAAGATCAATGTCGGGTTGTTTTTGCACTACTGTAAACCAAAATTATTTTTTGTGGTTGACAGTCTACGCGCTGTTAGTAGACTAGCCAACAACAACAAGGCAATAAAGTGTCTTAGTGGTTGTTTATTGAACAACTAATGATGAATCGATTGTGACCTCAATCGGTATCGGTTTTATTTCAAGATATAAATAAAAAGCATAAAAGAGGGACGCATTGTGGAAGTTCGTAGTAATTGGACTGTTGCAGAAGTGCAGGCTTTATTTAATAAGCCATTTATGGATTTGGTGTTTGAAGCACAACAAATCCATCGCCAATTTCATCAGCCTAACCAGGTTCAAGTAAGTACTTTGCTTTCTATTAAAACCGGCGCCTGTCCTGAAGATTGTAAATATTGCCCTCAAAGTGCGCATTATCGTACTGATATAGAAAAAGAGCGGTTATTGGAAGTCGAGCGTGTACTTGATGCTGCTATAAAAGCCAAGCAATCAGGCGCAACTCGCTTTTGCATGGGAGCGGCATGGAAAAATCCGAAAGACAGGGATATGCCTTATTTGCTTGAAATGATACAAGGCGTTAAGCAATTAGGCTTAGAAACATGCATGACGTTAGGGATGATAACCACTGAACAAGCAAATACATTAGCAGCTGCAGGGCTAGATTATTATAACCATAACCTTGATACCTCTCCTGAATATTATGGCAATGTGATCACTACACGTACCTATCAAGATCGCTTAGATACCTTAGCGCATGTACGTGATGCGGGAATGAAAATTTGTTCTGGTGGCATTATTGGAATGGGAGAAAGTGTGCGAGATCGTGCCGGATTGCTGGTGGAATTAGCCAATTTACCCGTTCATCCAGAAAGTGTACCAATAAACATGCTGGTAAAAGTAAAAGGTACGCCACTTGAAAATGCGCAGGATGTCGATCCATTTGACTTTATACGTATTATTGCTGTTGCCCGTATCATGATGCCGCATTCTGCAGTGAGGCTGTCTGCTGGTCGAGAGGATATGAATGAGCAAATGCAAGCGCTGTGTTTTATGGCTGGGGCAAATTCCGTGTTCTACGGATGTAAATTATTAACCACACCAAACCCAGGTGAAGATAAGGATATGCAACTATTTGCCAAGCTTGGTATCAATAGTCAGCATCAAGCAGCAAAACCTGATGATATTCAAGCACAAGAATTATTAGAGCAAGTCGTAGAGCGGGTTGCTACACGTCCAACTAAAGATGACATTTTTTATGATGCCTCTCTTTAATCAGCGTCATCAACAAGCACTTATCAAGCGTCAGCAGCAAGGCCTTTACCGACAATTACAGTGCCAAGATGCCATTTCAAAAACCATAAATTTTGCCAGTAATGATTATCTAGGTTTAGCACAAGAGCCAGAGATTATAGCTGCATGGCAGCAAGGGTTGGCTAAATATGGTGCAGGAAGTAGTGCTTCCCCCTTAGTGACAGGGTTTCAATCACCACATGCAGATTTAGAACAACAACTTACAGAATGGTTGGGCTATCAACGAGCATTATTATTTAATAGTGGCTTTAGTGCGAATCAAGCAGTGCTATTTACGTTATTGCAGCCACAAGATCATCTGTTTCAAGATAAGTTAAATCATGCCTCTTTAATTGAAGCGGGTATGTTATCGCCTGCGAAAATGACGCGTTTTGCTCATAATGATATGTCAGTATTACAGCGACAGCTTTCAAAAATAAAACCGACACTAAACACGGCATCATTAGTTGTCACTGAGGGTGTTTTTAGTATGGATGGTGATTGTGCGCCATTAGCATCATTACGGGAAATGACGATGCAACATAAAAGCTGGCTAATGGTTGATGATGCTCATGGTTGTGGTGTATTGGGTGAGGCAGGGCAAGGTAGTTGTCATCTTGCCGGTATAAAAGCCGATATATTAATTATTACTTTTGGAAAAGCCTTTGGTATACAAGGTGCGGCGGTTTTGTGTAGTGATGAAACGGCTGAATATTTGATTCAATTTGCTCGTCATTTTATTTACTCGACAGCAATGCCTCCAGCACAGGCTGTTGCTTTAAGCTGTGCTTGTTCATTGATTCAAACCCAAGCTTGGCGACGAGAAAAATTGCAGGCTTTGTCTGAGTCTTTAGCGCATCAGCTTGATAAGCGTATTGGTCTGATGTCAACAATGACACCGATTAAACCGATCATTATTGGTGATAGTGGTCAAACAATGGCAATTGCTGCTCAATTACAACAACGGGGAATTAAAGTGGGGGCAATACGGCCACCGACAGTTGCGCCAAATAGCGCTCGACTTCGTATTACACTTACTGCAAATCATAATAACGCCGATGTTCGTCAGCTTGCTATGGCACTTAATGAGGTGATGGATGTTAGATAGATTAGCCAATAAACCACTATACGCTATCGATCAGAACAACAAACAAGCGATAGCTAATGCATTTGGTCGTGCAGCTAAAGGTTATGATAAATCAGCTGCATTTCAACGGCAGGTTGGACAGCAATTATTATCATTTATACCGTCACCAATCTCAGCATTTATGCGGTCTACGACAGTGATTGATATTGGTTGTGGAACGGGGTATTTCAGTGCCGCCTTACATCAGCAAGGATTCGCTGTGACAGCGGCTGATCTGTCTGCTGAGATGTTGCAACAAGCACGGCAACGATGTGGACAAGATTGCCAATATTTACAAACGGATGCTGAAAATATTGCGAAGGGCGATAACTGCTATGATATTGCCTTTAGTAATCTCGCTTTACAATGGTGTAATGATCTTTCTGTTCCGCTACGAGAATTACAACGAGTTGTTAAGCCACAAGGGAAAATATTTTTTACAACGCTAGCTGAAGGCTCGTTGAGTGAGTTAACTCAGGCATGGTCTTATATTGATGATCAGCAACATGTGAATAGCTTTAAATCACCCACAATAATTACAGCCGAAATTAACCAAGTCGGATTAACGATTGAAACCTTAGAGTGTAAGCCTATCACTGTATATTACTCAACGGCAATGAAACTGATGAAAGATCTAAAAGGTATCGGCGCAACACATTTACAGCAACAGCGGCGTTCTGGGTTAGTTGGTCGACAAACATTCATTGATTTAGAACGCGCTTATAATGACTTTCGCTTAGACAATGGTTTGTTACCCGCGACTTATCAAGTATGTTTTGGAGTATTGATCAATGAATAACGTTTTTTTTGTTGCGGGTACTGATACTGACGTAGGAAAAACAGTGTGTAGTTGTGCGATTTTACATGCAGCACAACAGGCAAATATTGCGATGGTAGGATACAAGCCGATAGCATCAGGCAGTGAGAATACACCGCAAGGATTACGTAATCGTGATGCCTTATTACTTCAACAAGCGTCATCCGTTTCTGTGACATATGATGACGTTAATCCTTACACTTTTTATCGACCTGTATCACCGCATATTGCAGCCAATGAAGAGCATAAAATAATTAAATTTAATGTATTATCACAAGGGTTAAACAAGCTTAAAGCACAAGCTGATTATGTACTTATTGAAGGCGCTGGTGGTTGGCGAGTGCCTATTAATAATATTGATTATCTTTCATCGTGGGTGAAACAAGAACGATTGGCGGTTATTTTAGTCGTGGGCATTAAGCTTGGATGTCTAAATCATGCTTTATTGACTGCAGAAGCGATTCAGGCCGATGGCCTTACTGTTGTCGGGTGGATTGCTAATCAAATCAATCCAATAACTGATAACTATACCGCAATGATAACGTGGTTAGAGCTGCATTTACCAGGCAAAAAAATAGCCGAGATCCCTTATATGGCAGGGAATATCTTAGAAAAAGAAATGCCTATACATCAGCATCTAGCTCAATATATTGATTTAAGTATCCTAAGTGAAAACTAAGATAGTGCTATAAACAACAAAAGGCACTCAATGTGCCTTTTGTTTAAATATAAGTAAGATAATATTAATTAGTTGTGTTAAGGCCAATTAATTGTTCTTGCGTATCTGTCATTGATACTGGATTACCAGCGTTATCAAGTCCTAGTTCTTTATGCGCTTCATCGATTGACATACCAAGATGACAACGCAAAATGTCTATAGCAACTTGATAACTTTCATTATTAGCCATGAATCCTCCCTGTGTACTCATGTCTTTACGTGTATTGTTTCATAACAATATGTAAACAATAATCGAGTTATACTATTAAAGCAATACGACCAAAGTCTAATTATCATTTATTTTAGTCATTAGGTGGTGTTATTGATGACCAAAAAGGTGAGTTCAATACTAATATATGCCGAGATAGCGCAATCGCTTTGCGGTTATTTTGTGATACAAAGAGGGGTAAATCTTAAGATGATAAGAATTGGTAACAATTTAACACTTTAATTTACAGGCATATTATTTGAAGATAGGAGTAATAAAAGTCTGAATGTACCAATAAGACGTTAGAATATAGTCTATAAGGTATAAACTAGATTAGTAATGTCCTTTCAATTGGAGATGATAACAGATATGAAACGTATTGCTTTGTTTCTAGCAACGAACCTTGCCGTAATGTTGGTGTTTAGTATTGTTCTAAATATTGTGTATGCGGTGACAGGAATGAAACCTGGCAGCCTTTCTGGATTGTTAGTGATGGCGGCGCTGTTTGGTTTTGGTGGTTCAATAGTGTCTTTAATGATGTCGAAGTCGATGGCACTACGTTCTGTTGGTGGGGTTGTGATTGATAGCCCACGTAATGAAACCGAGCATTGGTTAATGAATACCGTTGCTCGTCAGGCAGAACAAGCTGGTATTGGCATGCCAACCGTTGCTATTTATGATGCGCCTGATATCAACGCATTTGCAACCGGTGCAAAGCGTGATGATTCATTAGTGGCAGTATCAACAGGTTTGCTCCACAGCATGACACGTGATGAAGCTGAAGCAGTATTAGCACACGAGATCAGTCATGTTGCTAATGGTGATATGGTAACGATGACGTTAATGCAAGGTGTGGTAAATACCTTTGTGATTTTTGTGTCTCGACTTGTTGCTGGTGCAATCAGTGGTGTTAATAATAACAGTGAAGAAGGGGAAGGTGGCGGTAGCTACATGACTTACTTTATTGTTTCTTCGATCATGGAAGTCTTATTTGGTTTCTTAGCCAGCATTCTAACGATGTGGTATAGCCGCCATCGTGAGTTTTATGCTGATGCTGGATCGGCAAAATTGGTTGGCCGTGAAAAAATGATTGCCGCACTTGAACGCTTAAAAGTAAGTCAAGAGCCACATTTAGAGGGGTCGATGATGGCGTTTGGTATTAATGGTAAGAAATCATTATCAGAGTTATTCATGACTCACCCACCGCTAGAAAAACGCATTGATGCATTACGTCGTGGAGAGTATGTAAAGTAACTATTTACTCACCTACTATGTATAATTAAGCCCTTACATTTATGTAAGGGCTTTTTTTGAGGTGCTGTTTACTTATTTACACAACTATTTATTCAGTAGTGCTTTTTCTTGGTTTTCTACATACCAGAAACCCAGTAATGAAACAGCCCAGAATTGGAATAAGTATTGAACATCAGATGTGCCTGCGAGTGTTTGGCTAAAGCACATCGCTGATGTGACAAATAAAGAAGCAAGAATACCAGCTTTTAACCATAACTTTGATTTCCCAGGCATGAACTCCATTTTTAGGAATGATACAGTTAACAAAATGAACGGTAATACTTGCAATAACATTAGTACAGGGAAAAGGTAGTCAAAAAAGGGTACTAATAGAAAGTCTGTTACCGGTTTCTTGGCCCAGTTACCCGCAATATATTCTTTCCAGCCGGACCAACTATCACCAGCATAGGTACCAAAAAATACGCCGTAGAACTTATCAACAACACCGTTAGAAAACCAAAAAGGAGCAAAAAGTAAATAGAAAGGGAAAAATTTGACAGTATTAATTATGTTATTCAATTTCATTATGGGTATAGTTCTTTATATTTCTATTAATTGAGGTGATGAATATTTTATTTATTATAGGCGTACATTGTTGGCAATAAGGAGGAAGACTGCCGATCAAATTGCACAGCTAGCATAAAATATACTCGAAAAATAATAAGACAGGATAGTCTAATCATTAGGGCAGTGATTATAGATTTATGTAAAAAGGTTGAAACTAACAAAAATGGAATGTTACATTTATAAAAACGACTTTGTTATTATTTTTTGTTATTAGAGGTAAGCTTCATTTAGGCCTTGTTATACAAGTTAACTGTTTATAGTACTAATAGTTATATAATATATTGAGTTAATTTTGTACGATTCAAATTTTATCTGCTAGCATAAAGTGATTTTTGTTATTTATAATAGATATAATAATACCTGTTATATTACCATTATTAATCATTATCTTGTTTTTGATTCAAGTGATAAATAAATGAGACCTGATTTAATCTGAAAATCAGAAAACTTGAGTATAGAGATATTCGTGTTCATAGCTGTGTTTTTTTACGTTTTTATATTGATAATTTGGTTAAAGTGTTGATTTTTGGTTGTTTTTTATGTGTGATAAATCCACTTTTTATTTTATTTTAATTTAATATTTTAATTTAATGGCTGTTTTTTAACTAATATCATATTCTTAGACTCGATTTACAAAGTATCTTACAGCGCTAACGATATACCTATATTAAGAGCTTATTGCTTTTATCATTATGGTGGTAATAAGATTTTTTATGAGACATCATATTTATATAGTGAATATTTTATAATGTGTAGCTTTCGGCGTTAACGATAGAAAGCTATTACGGATTGCTATTTTGATATCTAAAAGTTGATCCCTTATAGGTACGAGTATTGCTATAAAACGAGTTTGGTAATCGTCTCATTTTATAATGTGATTAAAAACGCGTACAGGTTACCTAGCATAAACTTAATGGGGAATATCTATTCAGTAATGCAACTGAATCCCCTGGTTGTTCAACATTGAATTATATTAAATATGAATTATATTAAATATGAATGATTCGTAAAACAAGAACAGCACTCTAGATATTAATCATCGTAATCAATAATTAGAACGTTAATTATTGTGTCATATTACTATTGTTGAAATTATTCGATAGGTGTGCATTGCGGTAGTTTATTTTAACAACATATGTGAATTTATAATGGATTTGACAAAGAAAATTCTAATAGCGGCATTAATCTCATCAACTTTAGCTGGGTGTACTGTACCTGGTTCTAACTTATCACTGTCTGGTAAGCATGTTGTCAAAGTTGCTGACGGTGACAGTACTAACATTTCAGATCGTGTTAATGTTTACCCTTTAACAGCGAACACTGTTAATCAGTATCGTATTCAGAAAGTGAAAGCTGAGCAAAATCCACGTTTGGAAGCGGAGTTAGCACATTATGAATATCATATTGGCCCTGGTGATATTCTTAACGTTACAATTTGGGATCACCCTGAATTAACTATCCCTGCTGGTGCATACCGTAGTGCAAGTGAAGCAGGTAACTGGGTCCACGCTGACGGTACGATTTTTTACCCTTACATCGGTAAAGTCTATGTAGAAGGTAAAACTGTTTCTGAAGTACGTAAAATTATAGCTCGTCGTTTATCTGCTTATATTGAAAGACCACAAGTAGATGTTAACGTTGCTGCTTTCCGATCTCAAAAAGCATATGTTACTGGTGAAGTAAAAACACCAGGCCAACAACCTATTAGCAATGTACCTCTTACATTACTTGATGCGATCGATAAGTCTGGCGGTTTAGCAGCAGATGCTGATTGGCGTAATGTAACATTAACCCGTAATGGTAAAGATCAGAAAATTTCATTATATGCACTGATGCAGCGTGGTGATTTACTTCAAAACCGTTTATTACAAAATGGTGATATCATTCACGTACCGCGTAACGACGATCAGAAAGTCTTCGTTATGGGTGAAGTTAATCAACCTAGATTACTGAAGATTGATCGTGCAGGTATGAGCTTAACTGAAGCGCTAAGCAGTGTTGGTGGTATTAACGAGCTTGAAGCTGATGCTACTGGCGTATTCGTTATTCGATCAACACGTGATGACGTTAAGAAAAATTCAAACGATAAGACTATTGCTAATGTTTACCAGTTAAACATTAAAGATGCGACAGCATTGGTTATTGGTACTGAATTTGAACTACAGCCATATGATATTGTTTATGTGACTGCTGCACCGATTGCACGTTGGAACCGTGTTATTCGTCAGATTGTTCCAACCATTGATGGCTTTAATAATTTATCTGAAGGCTTTAATTACTACACTAATCTTAAGTAAGTAATTGAAATTTAAAGTGATATAATTAGTTTTGTTCAAAAGGGGGTGCTTAAATAGCATCCCTTTTTTTATGCGTTGAGAGTAAGGGAGACAAACGGCGTCTCCTAATGCGGTTACATCATAGGTGTAAGTATGAGTACACCTAATAACGCGATCAATAAGCTAACACCCGCAGGAATTAACCATAATGATTTATCCTTGTTACTTTTCATATTCTCTCCTGCATATCCGTGTCTGAGAGGGAATGCTTTTGCTTTCAGTAGTAACTGTAGACGTATTTATTGCGTAGTAGGAATTATTTATGGTGCTAAAAGCAACGTTTTGACAAAAATGAGGTATTGGTGCGAATTATTTTAAAAATGATGTTTTTTCGTATTTTATTGATTTTAAATCTAAACTGACAATAGAAAAATTAAAACTGCTATGTTTATGTATTATTCTTATATAAAATCAAATTGTTACAAAAAGGTTGTAGGTTATGATTAAAATGTTGTTAAGTGCAGTTATGCTTTATTTAGTGTTACCTGTATCTATAACTCATGCAAATGAAAAGACAACTAAGGCTTACTCTGAGCAGAGTATTTATGAAAAACCTATGATTGAACGCTATGTATTGGATGAATTGAAATCTTTACGAATGGATCAACAAGATCTTGAACGTCGAATTACGCGTGATATAACGGACAGAGAATTAGCTGTCGCTGATAAATCAATGAATTACGCTAATGTAACTGTGACGTATTTCTTTTATATCATTGCTGGTGTTGCTTCATTAATTGCGTTAATTGGCTGGCAGTCAATGCGTGAGATAAAAGAAAACACCAAACGAATGGCAGAAATACAATTAAAAGATATTTCTGAAAGTTATGAGCAAAAATTTAAAGCGCTAGAGCGTGATTTAAAACGTAAGACACGCATTATTAGTGAAAATAATCGAGAAATAGAAAAGATTAATGAAGTGCATAATTTATGGTTACGTGCGCAAAGTTCTCAAACACCGGAACAAAAAGTAGAAATATATGATGAAATTTTAAAAGTGCGACCAGGTGATTTAGAAGCGTTAACCTATAAAGCTGATGCGACAATGGAAATGCGAGAGTTCCACTGGGCATTAAGTTTGTGTAATCGAGTATTAGAGGTCGATGATACGAATGCACATGCTTTATATCAACGAGCTTGTGCTTATGCTTGTTTAGGCGTTGAAGAGCAAGCTATTTCAGATTTAGAGCGGGCGATAAAAGATAGTCTATCATTACGTGAATTAGCGGCAGATGAAGATGATTTTGAAAACTTGCGCGGTAATGAACGTTTTGAGCTTTTACTCACTGCAATAGAAGATTAAGCTTTTTCATTGTGGCGCTAATTACAACTCAACATTGCATTTTTAATGCTAGTAAAAATAACGAAAGAAGCATAATTTTAGAGTGAGAATGAGTCGTTATTTTTAACCATGAAATAACACTTAAAAACGGTAAGTGTCGCTCTCAAGTGATTGATAGATAATTTTAAATGGACAAAAAGAATGCTGTGGAATGCTTGCGAGGAACAAACAAAAATCGGATTGGGTAATGGTGATTTATTACCCTTAACCTGTGATGACATTATTTATCAGCAACAAGGCGTTAACTATATTGTTAACTTGGTCACTGATAATATGAAAATAAAACATTCGCCTGCGGTTTCAGCACAAGACCCTTTTATTGCGCCATATACACATTGTGATTATATAACGGATATGGATGCAGAGTATGTGTGTCTTCTAAATCGTTTTCCCATCGTTGTACCGCATTTATTGGTTTGTGCTAAAGATTATATTCCACAGACATCGGTTTTAACCTTAGCGGATTTTACCGCATGGGTTAAAGGTATTACTCGCAGCGATGTGTTAGGTTTTTTTAATTCAGGTCGAATTGCAGGCTCAAGTCAAATGCATCGGCATATGCAATTGGTAAGAACTCCAATTCCGTTAGAGTCTCTGATTATTAATAGCCAATTACCATTTAAACATGCGGTTTTTCGTTATTCAGGATTAGATCCTCAACAGCTATATTATGATTATTTACATGCGCTGGAATCATTACAGTTAAATACCACTAAGTTGGTGAATGGCTTAAACGAGTGTTTACCTTATAATATTTTATTAACTGAACGTTGGATGTTGATTATTCCACGGGTTAAAAATCAGGTCGAAACCTTATCTGGTCATGGGGTGAATTTTAGTGGCCGCTTTTTAGTCAATTCTGAACAACAATTAGAGTGGCTTGAGCGTTATGGTTTCATGCAGTTTTTAATTGATTGTGGGTTTAAGCAAAAATAAGCGTATGATCGTTGTATATTTAAGCGGTTGTTCAATAAAGACTTTACAACTGATAAGGTTATGATTAGTATAGCTGCCATGGAGAGATGGCTGAGTGGTTGAAAGCACCGGTCTTGAAAACCGGCATACGTTTATAGCGTATCTAGGGTTCAAATCCCTATCTCTCCGCCATATTTAAGAAAACCGTTAATGAAAATTAACGGTTTTTTTTCGTTTGTATAAAAGCAGCATCAAATCTTCTAAAACCTCAAGCCGCTCTTCCTCACATTACTGAAATGCTTTGGACAAAGTGATAAGTTTAACTGAGCTATTTTTCATGTGACCCATACTAAGATTAATGGATTCCATTTCTTTGAGGTTATTTGTAGAACTATCATAAATTTGATGACTGTTCTGATTAATATCTTTAGATACAGTTGCTTGTTGATCTGTTGCTGTCGATATTTGAATCGATAAATTTGATATCTCAACGATTAATTTGAAGATATCTTCAAGCTTAGACGTCATATCATTAATATCTGTAACGCAAATATTGGCATTACTAATTCCTTGCTCCATTCGCAGCGCTATTTTATTAAGGGACTGAATCATATAATTAACTGATTGTTGGATTTGAGAGGTTGCTTTATGTGTACGTACACTTAATGCTCGTACTTCTTCAGCAACGACAGAAAATCCACGCCCATGTTCTCCTGCTCGTGCTGCTTCTATTGCCGCATTAAGTGCCAGCAAATTGGTTTGATCTGAAATGCTCTGTATCTCTTGAAGAATTGACGTTATTAACTCGGTTTCATTAGCAAGTTTGGTTGTTAATTCACTCGTTTCATTTATATCAGTTGTTAACTGCATAATATGTTCTGTAGTGATAGAAATTAAATCTTCAGTATCATGGCAAGAAGACTCCACGACAGAGGTTGATACTAATGTTTGTTGGCAGCTTTCCGCAACATTATTGATACTTGATGACATTTCTTCAATTGCTGTAGAGATACTGTCTAAATGAGAATTTTGTTGTTGTATCTTATTAGTACAATTGATCGATAGCGTGTTTACCTTTGTTATTTCATTATCAACCTCAATTGAGGCCTCTTGAGTTCGAGCTAGAATTGCGCGTATTTGTGCATCCTTCATTGAAATTAAATATTCCGCAATGTTATAGCTATTTTTATTAAAAATACCTTGTGAAAAACTTTTATGTTGTTGTTCATTATGCTGTATCCAAAGTGGATAGGAGATTAATTCGCGATAAAATATGGCTAAAGTTAGCATTGGTAGTAATAAGCTAAAGAAACTTGATATGCTAATACATAAAGTAAGTGTTATCGCAGTTAATAAACTATATAGACTCCACTTTATGATGGGGGAAATACTATTTTTTATTTTGCTATTTTTGTGTAATTTTTTATATAAATTTTCAGCTTTTTTTCTTGCTTTTGGATCAAGACAAAGACGAACAGATTGATAGCCTATTACTTTGTTGTTTTCAAATAGTGGGGTAACAAAAGCATCAACCCAATAAAAACTACCATCCTTACATTTATTTTTTACAGCACCTCGCCAATATCGTTGTTGTTTAATGCTTTTCCATAAATCTCCAAAGACACAGTCGGGCATATCTGGATGACGTAAGATATTGTGGTTTTGTCCAATTAATTCCTCTCGAGAATAGCCAGATATGTCGCAAAAATAATCATTAATATAAGTGATGTTGCCGTCAATATCAGTGGTTGAGACGATTTGACTAGATAAATTAAGTTGAATTTCTTGTTCTAAGTTAGAAGATAACATTATCGTGCACCATATGCTCTTTGTTTGATATTATAATAGTAGGCCATAATTTGAAAAGTAAATTGTTATGAATAACATTGTGATCATTGTTTTGTTTTTTTTAGGGGTAATGTTAGCGTTGCGAGTATGTGGTAAATTCTGATATTGTTGAATTTAGATGCATCTCTCAATTTTTTTGTTTTGTTTTCATACGGTTGGAAATATAAAGTAAATAGTCTAGAATGGTGGTAGCAAGGAAATGCGACTAAATTGTTATAAACCTGACTCTTAATTGGAGTGGTAAAAATGAACAACAATTATATTAAAGAACATGACCATGGATAGAAAACAAAAAACAATAATATTTTTAATTGTTACGTTAATTATAACTATCTTTGGTGTTGTTATTATTGAGAATATTAATTCTACTTATAACAAACAACTTATTCATGAAATTAATAACAAAGCAAAAGAAAACTTAGCTGCATTACGTTTTGAATTAGAATCTACTTTGGTTAATGATATCTATTTAACAAGTACATTGGCAGATATTGCTACAATAGATTTTGAAAACCGTAATGAAGTATTAAACAGAATATCTGAAGCTGTAATATTTAAAAGCGGACATCTAACAAGTGTCGGATTTGCAAAAAATGATATTATTGATTTTGTTTACCCTTTTGAGAATAATGCTAAAGCGATTGGACTTGTTTATAAAAATAATCCTGAACAATGGAAAGACATAAAAAAAGCAAGAATAACAAAGCAAATTTTAATTTCTGGACCCATTAGTTTAATTCAAGGAGGAAAGGCGTTAATTGTTAGGGTTCCAGTATTTTATGATTATCCAAATAATAATCGATACTGGGGAGTAATAAGTGGTGTTATTAATTATGATAAATTATTTGAAACATTAACGGCGATGAAAAACTTTGAAAAATATGATTTATCGATAGTTGATGTATCTGATAGTCAACAGCAGAATTTTATTTATGGTCAACCAAAAGCAATAGATAATTACCTTTTTTATGAAGAGGTTAAGTTGCCATATGGAAAATGGGGTATTTATCTTTCAGACAATAAGCGTAATAGTGATTATTTTAATGATAATGTCAGAATTATCGCATATCCATTACTTATTTGTTTTATCATGTTATTTTTAAGTATTGCATTATTATATATTACTAACGAACATCGTGCTTACCATGATGCATTAACAAAAACACCCAATAGACGGTATTTAATTAAAAAATTAGCTAAAATATTTAAGCAAGCGAAACTAGGTAATATTGATGGAACATTTATTATTGTCAATATAGATATCGATAAATTTAAACATATTAATGACAGTTATGGTCATGCCGCAGGCGATACAGTTCTAACTGTATTAAGCAAAAGAATTAAAAATAATCTGAGGAAAAATGATATCGTTGCTAGATTGGGCGGTGATGAGTTTTTATTATTAATTAATTTTAAAAATGATAGTATAAATATTAAAGATAGAGTTATTGATATAGTTAAGGATGTAACTCAAGATGCGATATTATTTGATGGTAAGCAAATACCAATTAGTATTACATCAGGTTATGTTGTTTATGATGAGTCAATAGCAAACTTTTGGGACATGTTAATTTTAGCAGACAAAGCAATGTATAATAAAAAAGCATATTAAGCGCTAAAATTAATTTTATGGTTAATATTGGTATACATAGTTTTAAGAAAATAAAGCTGTTAGCAATGCTAACAGCTTTATTTTTTGATGCTATAACTTGTGATTATTCACAAGTGCTACAAGCTTGCAGTGCGATTTCGTGTTCAAAAGCTACTTGACCTAATGCCGTTGTGTTGGCTGCGATTTCTTGTTCAATTTCTTTCAGATCATCAGCATCAATACCATTTGAGGTTAACTCTTCTTCAGTGTAACCAAATGCATTTAATAATAAGTAATCACGCGCTTCTTCTGGGGTACAAGTGATAATTACTGTTAGATCATCACCAAAAGCAGTATCACCTGTGATGATTGCGGTAATTTGTTGTTGGACATTGTCATACATTGCAGGTGTTAACCAACCTAAGTCAGACTCAGCTGTATTTTTTCGACAATCAAAGCAAGGAAGGAGCTGAGAGTAGCTCTGAAAATTGTTCATGGAAAGTATCCTGATCACAGTATTAATATTGCCTCGCAACTTATGCTAATTTGAGCTTAATTACTAGCGTAAAAGTAAATTATTTAATGGTGTAGGCAAGAGAAGTTGTCGCTGAAAATACGCGCCAAATATTGGACTCGTCACCAAGGAAATATTTGCAATATTTATGTATCTTGTTGATGGTAAGATAAATAGATTCAGTTGTTATAGTGTTCAGCTGTAGACTACAATCACAGCTAAATAAACATTCCCTTTAATATAATAAAGAGTGTGTCATTCATAAGTTGTTCACAATAGGGATAAACATGAAAAAGATAATAGTAGCGGCGGTGGCGGCAATCGTAGTAACGGGTTGCGCAGGAACACCGTCAAACAGTTATACCGTTGATAATGCAGCTGGCGTGTCATCGTGGGAACTATGTCGTAACATCGGCTACCATGAGTTTTTCAATCGTAACCAAAAAGCCCAGCAATTAACACGTTATGTTATCCAGCGTGGTGATGTTGACCCACAAGCTTGTCAAGCTGCAGCAGCAGAAGGCAAGAAGTTTGCAGAACAGGAATACAGTAAAACCGGCGGTTATTAAACACTTAGATACCCTTGCTTACAATATTATGCGCTAATTTGCTGTTCTTTCTGTGTTAAATTTATAAAATACAGCAATCAATATGAGTCGAATATGTAGATAGGGATAGCTACGATAATGAAAAAAAGCGCATTGCTTGTTATGTGTGCACTCAGTGCCTTGTCACTGACGTCTATTTCGTTAGTTGTACACGCCAATGAGCGTCCAACAGTATTGCCAAGTGAACGACCTGGATTACAAAGATGGAACAAAGAAACCGTATACACTAAAGGTGATAGTGCGCGTTATTTAGGCCGTTTATGGGTCGCCAAGTGGTGGACACAGGGCGATCGCCCTCAACGTGATGATGCATCGGGTCCATGGAAATTAGCAGGTCTGATTGATAACGACAATAATCACATTAAACCAAATAATTTTAAGGTTACCCGTTATCGTGCCGGAGTTAAATACAGTGCTGGTGATAGGGTGCGAATGCCAAATGGTAATATTTACCGTTGTCGCGATTGGCCTGCAACCCCATGGTGTGAATTAGAAGGTTATGCGCCAGGTAAAACTCAACACTGGCGTGATGCATGGTCACGAGTGAATTAATACAATCCATGCTGAGTATCTGCACACAAAGGCAGATACTCAATAATGGTTATTCATTAGACTGAGATGTCTCAAATGGGTAGACATTCACTTTCTCGATGCGATTGTGATCAATAACCAGAATTTCAAAATGCCATTGTTGCCAAGTAATAATATCACCGGTTTGAGGTAAACCGCCTTTGATCCACATAAGCATGCCATTCAATGTTTGATAGCCATTTTGGTCTTCATCAGGTAATTTTTTTAAATCTAAGAGATCTTTTACAACGGTGATAGGAATGAGCCCATCAAGATGCCAATGGTTATCGGCTATCTTTTGCGACCACACATCGGTTGGATCTTGAGTGGTAAATTTGCCTGTTAACGCCTCAAGGATATCTAGTGGCGTTACAATACCTTGAATATCTCCATATTCATCGACAACAAAAGCAATTTCATTGCCAGACTCTTGGAACATTTCAAGTAAATCTGTACCAGTCCAGGTTTCCGGAATAAAGAGTGGTTGAGTGATATAATCAATAATATTTTTTGAGTCATCATTACGATTATCAAGTTCAAACTGTAACAATTGCTTTGCGGTGATGGTACCTTTGACATCATCAATAGTATGATTGCATACCGGCAAGCACGAAAAAGGGCTTGCGAGTAATTTTTGTTGATAGCTTTCAACCGCATGATCAAGGTCGAGATAACTGATGTCACTCCTTGGCGTCATCATGGATGAAACTTTACGATCATCGAAATGAAAAACATTACGTACCATTGCATGCTCTTGTTGATGAATAATGCCAGTTTGAGACCCTTCATTAATAATGGCTTTAATATCATCTTCGGTTAAATGATTACTATTATTGGTACTTTTACTAAAGATGCGCAGGAATAATTCGGTTGAACCGGCTAATAAAATAACAAAGGGGCGTGACAGTAATGACAGTAAACTAATTGGGCGAGCAACGCGTAATGCTAATGGCTCTGCATTAACTTGGGCATAGCGCTTAGGGATTAATTCACCAACAACAATTGAAAAATAGGTGATAATAACCACCGCAATAATGGTAGCAGAAATGGATGCTGTGTGTGCCTGAACACCAAATGATTTCAACCATGATGAAATAGGTCCGGCTAAAGCAGCTTCACCAATAACACCATTTAGAATACCAATGATGGTAATACCAATTTGAATAGTTGATAAAAAAGTAGTCGGTTTATTGGCTAATTTTAATGCCGTAATAGCTGAGGGAACGCCTTCATCTGCTAGAACTTGTAATCGGTTTTTTCGAGATGTTACTAAGGCTATTTCTGACATAGCAAACCAGCCATTAAGAATGACCAGAAAAACAAGAATAGCGATACTCATTAAAACTCCTAACAATTAAATAGGCGAATTCATGATGAGAATCGGTATATAAGTCCGCCAAATAGGGTGAATCGCCTATTAGGCCACTTCAATTTTCATTATAACTCGCATGTGAAAATTGAAAATCCACATTTTAGTTAAATAATTTATTATATTTGAAACGTCACCATAATTTAGCATTATAGGCCGATTTAATAATAACTATTTAATATAAAAATAGACAAATAATAATGAAAACAAAATAGCTGAGGGTAAAATGAAAAAGTTATGCTTAATAAGTGGGTTATTGGTCTCAAGTTCAGCAATGGCGACGACACAAGCGACAAAGATTGACTGTGATAATGCTTATACAACGCTTGAAATTAATCAATGTGCTGAGAATAAATTTGATGTTGCTAATCAACAGTTGCAACAATATTTAACTCAGGCGATCAAGCAAAATAGCACCGATAAACAGCTTGTTGATGCAATACAAATAGCACAAAAGCAATGGCTAGAATATCAAAAAGCAGAATGTAATGCCGTATATACTCAGTGGCAGCAGGGCACAATACGTGGTGTTATGGCACTTTCTTGTAAACTTGCATTAACGCAACAACGAACATTAACGATTTGGAATAATTATCTACGTCCAATGGACAGTAGCGCTGCGGTATTGCCTAAGCCAATCGTTGATGCTGGCTAACTTTTTGTTTTAGTAGCACAAATAAAAAGGCCTCCAAAAATATTGGAGGCCTAAGCTTAAAATCATCTAGTTGATATTATAAAGCTATATTACAGACCGACAGTCATATGAAGCCCATAAAAAATACCACGCCCAGTGAGTTCAGCAAGTAAGATAAAGATCAAACTTAACAACATGGTGAACAGTGTTGGTCGTGCTTTAATGAGGCGTGGAATAAACCAGCAGATAATCGCCGCAAACAATAAACTGATCCGTAGTATTTGTAATTGGATTAGATTAGGGATCACATCCATTGCCGAGCCTAACGCTGAAGTCGTGTTATGCAAGTCAATAATCTGACCCATCACAACCACAATATATAACGCGGCAAAAATAGCCCCAACTAATGGCAATGCATTATCCATGTCTGCATTATGATGCTTGGCAATAGTCAGTAATAGGTGACCAAAAATCAAGCCTGATAAGATAGTGGTTAGTACAAATGCTAGCGGTGTATAGAGGCTATTCCATGTGGGTACTGTGCTAATTAAATACACCATGATCATTGAATAGATAAAGCTGATACCAACCAACATACCTACCACTAAAATGATGTTACGTAATGCCACTGGCCCAAACTTTAACAGTGCTAATAGCCAGTAACTTCCCCCTAATGCAAAAAATAGACTACCGGTGAAAATTTCATTGGACAGCCATGAGCTTCCCACTTGATTTAACGCATTAAATGCTCGTAATGGGCTGCCAAGGTGCATGGTTGATGCCATAAAACCTAGGCCCATTAAAACCCAAATAAAGAACATCGCTTTATGTAAGCGATCACTGACTTCTGTCGTTAGAGTGTTACGTAAAATAACACTGCCCACCAATAGGTAAGCGCCAACAGCTGTTTGTGCTAATACAGTAAAAACGATTAGCGGCCATTCATGCCAAGCCATATTAAACCTCCGTAGGATTTGCTAAGAAACCTGTTTTGTCTCCACAAGGGCGAGCATGACGGTTTGCTTTGATTACAAGATTGGGTTTGGTGTGTGATGATGGCGGTAATGGCGCAACATCAGCATTAGCGCCATATTTCGCACGTAGCTCGGTAATATCACCAAACTCTAATGCACGTAGTGGACAAGAACCGACACAAACGGGATCTAAGCCTTGCTCGACCCGCTCAAAACAACCATCGCACTTTGTCATATGACCTTTGGCTTCGTTGTATTGTGGTGCGCCATAAGGACAGGCCATGGTGCAATACTTACAGCCAATACAAATATCTTCATTAACAACCACTAAGCCATCTTGCTCGCGTTTGTGCATTGCACCTGACGGGCACACTTTGGCACAGGCGGGTTCATCACAATGATTACAGGCAATGGATAAGTAGTAAGAGAATACATCTTGGCGGAACGTATCGCCTTCTTTTACCCAATTTCCGCCTGCGTATTCATACACGCGACGGTAGTTAACGCCAACATCTAAGTCTTTGTTATCTTTGCAGGATAACTGGCAGGTTTTACAGCCTGTGCATTTACTTGAATCGATATAAAAGCCGTATTGTTTCATGATCTAACCTTATGCCTTATTAACCAGTTGTACTTCCACCAAGTTGGTGTGTTGCGGGTTGCCTTTTGCGAGCGGACTTGGGCGTTGCGTTGTTAATACGTTAATACAACCACCGTGATCGACTTTCTGTCCATCAGGGGCATACCAAGCACCTTCACCAAGTGCAACCACACCAGGCATCATACGAGGTGTCACTTTGGCATTTATGTGGAGCTCGCCGCGATCATTAAAAATACGAATCACATCACCATTAGCGATACCGCGTTGTTCGGCATCCATTGGGTTGATCCACATTTCTTGACGAGCAGCTTCTTTAATAATATCGACGTTGCCATAGGTTGAATGACAGCGCGCTTTATAATGGAAACCGGTGAGTTGTAACGGAAATTGCTGACGTTTAGGATCATTCCAACCTTCGGGCGTAGTAGCATAAATTGGCAGCGGGTGAATAACATCACCTTCGGCTAATTCCCACTCAGAAGCGATAGCTGCTAGTCGTTCGGAGTAAATCTCAATTTTACCTGAAGGGGTAGTTAATGGATTGTTGAGTGGATCTTCACGGAATGCTTTATACGCTACAAAGTGACCATTAGGATCGCGACGTTTAACAATGCCTTGTTTACGCACTGTTTCAAAGTCAGGCAAGCTTGGATCATTCGCGCGGGTTAGCTGGTATAAGTGGCGCAACCAACCTTCTTGATCACGGCCTTCAGTAAAGGCTTGCTCTACACCTAAACGCTTGGCTAAGTCGCTACAAATTTGGTAAATACCACGGGTTTCAAATTGTGGTTTAATCGCTTGATCGGCATAGATGAAATACGGCATGTTTGACGCTTTAGCATCCATACAGAAATCAGCTTGCTCAGACGTTGTAAGATCCGGCAATAAAATGTCAGCATATTTTGCTGATGAGGTCATGTGGTTATCGATCACTACAATCATTTCACACGCGCTGTCATCTTGCAGAATGTCATGGGTACGGTTAATGTCTGAGTGTTGGTTAATCAAACAGTTACCAGCGTAGTTCCAAATAAACTTAATTGGCATATCAAGTTTATCTTTACCACGCACGCCATCACGTTTCGCCGTCATTTCAGGACCGCGAACAATCGCATCTGTCCATAAGAACATTGAAATGGCAGTTTTTACTGGGTTAGCAGGAATAGGGAAGCGAACAAACGGAATGTTGTAGTCAGATTCGCGCGCACCTGTACCGCCACCATTAATACCCACATTGCCTGTTAGTAGTGATAGCATTGCAATGGAGCGACAGGCAATCTCACCATTAGCGGTACGTTGTAGTCCCCAACCTTGGTAAATTGCGCATGGTTTCGTTGAGCCAATTTCGCGTGCCAGTTTGATGATCACATCTACTGGAATACCTGTAATTGGGGCTGCCCATTGCGGTGTTTTTTCGGTTTTATCTTCACCTAGACCAAGAATATATGACTTATAGTCAGAGTTGGCTGGTGCAGAAGCTGGTAAGGTTTTAGCATCATAGCCAACGCAATAAGTATCAAGGAAAGCTTGATCTACCATGTCTTCTTTGATCATCACATGCGCAATAGCGGCCACTAATGCAGCATCAGTACCGGGACGAATTGGTATCCATTGATCTTCACGCCCACCTGCGGTGTCATTATAACGCGGATCAATCATGATCATCTTAGCGTTAGAGCGTTGCTTACTTTCCATCAAATGGTGAATATTCCCCCCACCTGACATGCGTGTTTCTGCCGGGTTATTACCAAATTGAACAATTAATTTGGTATTTTCAAGATCAGAAAATGAATTATTAGCCGCAAAGCCACCATAAGTGTAATTTAAACCAGCTGCAATTTGGGCAGTGGAATAATCGCCGTAATGATTTAAATAACCACCAGTTAAATTCATTAGCCGTGCAATAAGCGTACTGCCTGGAGGCCATGATTTTGTGACAGTACCGCCAAGTGTACCTGTGCCGTAATTAAGATAAATCGCTTCACTGCCATAATCTTTACGAATACGGGTGAGGTTGTTGGCAATCTCATCGTAAGCTTCATCCCAGCTAATACGTTTGAATTTACCTTCACCACGTTTACCGATACGCTTCATTGGGTATTTAAGGCGATCAGGGTTATAAACACGACGACGCATAGAGCGCCCACGCAAACAGGCACGTACTTGGTGATCACCATATTGATCGGTACCTGTATTATCAGCATCAACCCATTTTATCTCACCGTCAACAACGTGCATGCGTAATGGGCATCGGCTGCCACAGTTAACGGTGCAAGCACTCCAAACGACTTTTTGTTTGTTTTTACTGTCTTCAGGCTGTGAGGCTTGAGCTTTAAAGGGTAACGAAAGGCTGCTTGCTGCTACAGCAAGACCACCGACCGCAGAGCTTGATTTAATAAAATCTCTACGGGTAAAAATAGGGCTGAGTAACTGCTTTATTTTTGTTTTCATTGAACGACATTCTCTTCATTAAGCAGCATGGTTTTTATGTGCTGCAATTTTTGCGCGATAATGTCGGTAAAAATTGCTTATAACTTTGCTCTTTATCAATAAATATGAATGATTGTGTGTAAATAAATACATTTTCAACGTATTTGTGATATTTGTCACTGTTTTTGGTATACCTTAAAGGTATATGTTGTTGATTTTAATCTTTTTATTCTTATTTGTTTTATTGTTAATTTTATTAATTTGTCACAGAACAATTTACTTTTTTTGTTTTTACGTTATCTTTTGCAAAATTTTGAGTTGAGTAATATCTAATGGAACAAATAACAATTTTAGCGCGTGTATTTGGTAGCCTTTTTTATTTTCCATTAACACATACAAATAACCTTGAGCTCGTAAACGCAATGGGTGACAGTGATGAGGAAAGTTTGTTTTCTGGGTTGGCTCAGCGAATGGCAGTAGACGGTGATATTGCTTTAGCAACAGATTTTCAATTGTTATTTGAAGGTATGGATGTAATGCCTGCACCACCGTGGGGATCTGTGTATTTAGATCGTGAGCAAGTGATATTTGGCGATTCATTATTACGCTACCGCGAGTTTTTAGCCCAACAACAAATGGCATTAGATACAGGAATGCGAGAACCTGAAGATCAATTTGGGTTGATGTTGTTAGCATTAGTAAATCTTATTGAACAACAGCCAGATTATGCCGCAGCAAGGGAATTACTTGAGCAACATTTATTACCTTGGGCTTATCGTTATCTCGAGCTGGTGGAGAAAAATGCAAAAACACAAACCTATCAGTATCTCGCTGTAGCGATGCAGCAGTGGTTACATTATGTACAACAAGAATTAGTCCTAACACCTGCTGATATGAAGGTTTATTTTTAATGGCTGACCGCGACGAGCGTTATTACCGTAGTTGTTTGGATCACTACCATGTGAGCCGTCGTGGATTATTTCGAGGCTTATTTGGCGGGCTAAAGAACAGTCAGCCTCAACAACAGATTACAGTGATCCGTAGTATTGCTCGACCACCAACAGCAGTCGATGAGGCGTTATTTACGACATTGTGCAATGGTTGCAAAGCCTGTGAACAGCAATGCTCGCAGCAAGTGATTGAATGGGGTGATGATAATAAGCCGCAGCTAAATCTTGATTATAATCATTGCACTCAATGTGGAGAATGTCAGCGAGTATGTCCAACACCGGCATTATCATCACCAAACGCAGATACTGAATATCGACCAATATTTAGCGCGGGTTGTCTCAATCGCGTTTCCGGACACTGTCAAACCTGTGTTGAGCAATGCCCTCAACAAGCATTAACGATTAATAATAATCAACAGCCACAAGTCGATAGTTGCCGTTGTGATGGTTGTGGTTTATGTCGCAGTAATTGTTATATCGGTGCGGTGACCTTGGCGTTAATGACTGTTACTTAATGTGATACCTGTGTCATTTTTTTGAGTGATGCATCTCTAGGTGGTTATTTAAATTTGTTATTGGTCACTTTCTTCACGATCTCTTCACGCGCATGGTTATAAAGTTACTCCAACGAAAGAGCTTTGGATGCTTATAACACAATGAACAATAAATTATTATTACCGTTAGCTTTATTATGTTCACCAGCATTTGCAGGACCATATGTTGGTCTTGAGGTTGGTGCAGCTTCAATTAATCATGGTTTTAGTACGCATTTTGCCACGGATGCTAAAACTGTAACACCAAGTAACTCATCGACAACCTTTGGCGGCTTTGTTGGTTACCGTAGTAATAACATTGGTATTGAGTTGGGTTATAAGCAATTTGAATTAGAAGGCTCAACCAGTCAATATTTACCACTGCAAGGTAGCTATACTCACGAAAGAGAGTGGGAGGCTGATATTAATGTGCAGCAGTTTATTGTCAAACCTGTTTATTTTTATGCGCTGACTGAAAATGTACAATTAAAAGCCGGTGCAGGTATTACTTATACACAATATGATTATTCATCATCGGCTCAAGATGAATATGAAAATGTATTTAATGATGATATTGAATATAGTACCCCTCGTTTAGGTGGCGAAAGCAAGAATAAGAGTGAGGTTGGTGTGATAGCTAGCATTGGTATTGATTATAACGTTTACCATAATATCAATATTGGTGCAGCGATGGAATATTACGTCGACAGCACTGCAAATGGCGGTAACGTAACAGTAAATACAACGTATTTCTTCTAATACGTCATCAATAAATTATCTATTAAATGTCATTATGAATAAGCATTTAATATTAACCATCTCTTAGATTAAGAAGTATTTAAATATGAAAAAGTCAATTTTACTGGTTACCTTACTAGCAGCAATGACATCAACAGCTGCATTTGCTAATAACCAAGTTATTAATCAAGTTGCTCAACCACAACAACAAGGTTTTTCTGGTCCAACACATGGTATTAACACGGTTAAAGGTGTAGTAGATGCAGGCATGTTTAGTGATGATACGCCTGTAACATTAACCGGTTACTTAACTTCATCACTGGGTGGTGAGCATTATACCTTTACTGATGGTAGTGGCACGATGACGGTTGAAATTGATCATGACAAGTGGTTCGGTCTTCAAGTTACACCACAAACAAAAATCACTATTCAAGGTGAAATCGATAAAGAATTCAACCATACTAAAATTGATGTTGATCACGTACGCCTAGCACAAAAATAATACATATTGATATGTCAATTAAACCTAGTTTGATATCAGACTAGGTTTTTAAGTATTAGTAAAAATAAAAAGCCCGAGCGGTAAAGCTCGGGAAAGAGAGAGTGGAACATTTATTATTATCGAGAGTCGGTAATATTTTTTAGCACATTAGATGATGAAAGAAGTGCAGCATAGGATCAAGGTAAGTTTGGAATAAAATTAATGAAATCAAACCACCAATAACCACCCAAATAAGACCAAAGCGTAAACTAATCATAGTACAAACAATAGCTGCTAATAATTTAGGATTCTCAAGATTAAATGCAAAGTTTGATCCTTTACCTAAAATTTCAACTGCAATAATAGCGGGTAAAACAGTCACAGGAACAAAGCGTAATGTTTTTTTGAATCGCTCTGACATATTAAAGCGACCAGCCATTCCAATGACGGCAAAGCGAATAATAAATGTGGCTGCAATCATCGCCAGTGATAAATAAAGAACATAATCATTATCTAAAGCAATATGTGCGTGAGTATGCATGGTTATGATCCTTACTATTTATTAATCGTAGTGGTTGATGAAAGGGTCTGTTGGTATTGCTGCTCATCAGCTAATTCTTGGAGAATGATTTTTTTAGCTTCAGCTTTGGTTTCTGCTTCCATTCTCTCAGTTGAGATATCCATTCTGTAACCTGCGTAAACACCAACGATAGCTGCAATCACAAGGCCTAATGAATAAGGTAATCCTGATAATAAAATACCAGTGACTGTTGCAATAACAGCGGCAACAATACATTCACGCTTTTTAACTTGTGGAATAACAATCGCAATAAAGGCTGCGACCATCGCAAAGTCTAAACCGTAATCAGCAATATGTGGGAATGAAGAGCCAATCATTGCACCACAAAAGTCGGCTACGACCCAGTTAATCCAAAAACCAAACATTGCTGCTAAATAAAACCACTGACGTCCCGGCTTTTCTTGCTTCATTTCACCAATGGTTGCTGCATATACCTCATCGGTTAGACCATACGACATCAGCATTCGTGTTGGCATGTTGTATTGTTTTACATATTCGGATAGTGAGGCGCTATAAAGAATGTGGCGTAAATTAATAACAAACGTGGTAACAAAAATAACAATAATCTCGGTTGATGATTGTACTAAACCAAGCGCTACCATTTGTGCAGATCCTGCAAAGACGGTTAATGACCATAATGTACTTTGTAAAACAGACATGCCGGCATTAATACTGATCGCACCTACAATGAAGGAGAAAGGAAATGCTCCTACGCAAAGAGGAAAGATAGCTTTTAGTCCTGCTTGTATTAATTGTTTCTTCATGAGCGGCCTACTTTAATGAGTGTGTCTAATTCAAAAATAATTGCAGAAAATAAGTCTACGGTGTTTTTTTGCTATTTTATTTTATGCAAATATATTTGATTTAAATGACGTTTGCAATGCAAGTTGCAAGACATTACACGATACTCTCTGTCTGTTTTTAGTTATTTTTTAATTAAAGTGCAACTTAACCCTTGATTGGTAACGAATAATTGCTATTTATTTAAAAGTGGAACATATGATTCCAATATTGCGCGCAAATAAAGTTGCACAATTTCAAAGTTAAAGGTTAAACTAAATTTGATTTTTAGATAGAGAGATAAAAAACATGTCAAAAGTAATCACTTCAAAAAACGCACCTGACGCAATTGGTCCTTATTCTCACGGTAATGCATTTGGTGAATTGATTTTCACATCAGGGCAACTACCTGTATGTAAAGAGAAAGGTGGCATTGTTGCTGGTGGTGTTGCTGAGCAATCTCGTCAATCTCTAGAAAATTTACGTTCTGTACTAGAAGCTGGTGGCGGTGATATGAACACTGTTGTTAAAACGACATGTTACTTAGCAAATATTGATGATTTTGCTGCTTTCAATAAAGTTTATGCAGAATTCTTTACAACAGAGTGTCCAGCACGTAGTTGCTTTGCTGTTAAAGATTTACCTATGGGTGCATTGGTTGAAATTGAAGCAATTGCATACCGCAAATAATTTACTCATAAATAATAACTAAAATAATTAGTGCCATTAAGGGTCATCAATATGAATACACAATGGAAGCAATACAAAAAAATCATAAACACTGTAGTTAAACCCGCATTTGGTTGTACTGAGCCTATTTCAGCAGCCTATGCTTCAGCTGTTGTTGCCCAATTATTGGGTCAAGAAGTTGAAGAATTAACAGTTAAGGTTTCAGACAACTTATTTAAGAACTCGATGGGTGTGTTTGTTCCAGGTACAGGTAAGATTGGTTTGCCAATTGCTTCTGCTGTAGGTGCTATCGGTGGTAACCCTGAAGGTGGTCTTGAAGTTTTAGTTAATATTACAGCTGAAGATGTCGAAAAAGCTCAACAACTTATTGATGCCGGTAAAGTACACGTAGGCCGTAAGGATGTTGAAGAGTTTATTTATTGTTATGCAGAAGCAAAAGCGGGTAACAGTATTGCTACTGTCGAAATTAGTGGTGGTCATACACAAATCATTAAAAAGACGCTAAACGGTGAGATTGTTTATGATACAACTGCTTTAAATGGCTGTGAGCAACAGCAAAAATCCACCGCTTCTGTATGTGATGATATCGATATCTCTATTGCAGGTATTTATGAGTTTGCAACAGAAGCCGATTTTGCAGATATTGAGTTTATTCTACAAGCACGTGAACTTACGGTTGCGCTTTCTAATGAAGGTTTGAATAATAAATATGGACTGCAAGTCGGCCGTACTTACCAAAAGAACATCGTAAATGGCCTATTAGGTGATGGTCTGGCTAATCGTGCTGTAATGCGTTCAGCTGCTGCGTCTGATGCGCGAATGGGAGGCGCAACATTACCTGCAATGAGTAACTATGGTAGTGGTAACCAAGGTATCTGTGCATCTATGCCTGTGATTGTTTTTGCAGATCATTGCCAAGCAACTGATGAGCAACTAGCGCGTGCACTTATCATGAGTCACTTAGGTGCCATTTACATGAAGTCTTTTTATCCACCACTATCACCTTTTTGTGGTTGTGCAGTAACAAGTTCAGCAGCATCTATGGCAATGACATATCTGCAAGGTGGCTCGTTTGAACAAATCTGTTTTGCTATTCAAAATACGTTGAGTGATACCACAGGTATGTTCTGTGATGGCGCTAAATCAACATGTGCGATGAAAGTGAAGAGTTCAACTAGTTCAGCTGTAATGAGCTCGTTAATGGCAATTGATAACCATGGGGTACATGCTCAAGGTATCGTTGCTAATGATGTTGAAACTACGATCCGTAATGTGGGTCGTATGGTTACTGAAGGTATGGCAAATACTGACAGAACAATAATTAAGATTATGTCTGCATAATCGCTGCATTTTAACCGCCTGAACTATATTTATTCATGAAAGTGATGAGAGTAGAAGGCGGTTTTTTTGTATCTATAATTTAGCCAATGGAGTGATGAATGTTATTACGAAAATTAACGCCAAGTGATTACCATATTCTTCATGCAATTGAGAATATTGTTGATGGCATTGCTGCAATGCGAGGTGAACATACAGAAGTATTACTGCATAGCTTAGATATTCGTCATCCATCGATAATCAAAATAGTGAATGGGCATATTACCGGACGAGAAGTGGGAGCACCGATTACCAATCTTGCCTTAGTTAAACTGAATGAAGGCAAAGATATTTCAGATGCTTATATAACTAAGTGCCCTGATGGTAAAACATTACATTCAATTACGACTATTATTCGTAATCATCTTCAACACCCAATTGGTATGCTATGTGTTAACACCAATTTAGATGCACCATTTCAATCGATGATCCAATCTTTCTTACCCAATATCACGTCTCATTGTGATCAGAGTTTTACTGCTGAAACGTTTGCGCGAAATAACGATGAAATGATGCATAGCGCCATAGAATCTATTCGTCTTCAGATCATGGGAGATAATAGTATTCCACCCTCAAAGAAAAGCCGTGAAATTGTTACACGGTTAAATGAAATGAATATTTTTGATTTAAAAGATAGTGCGCAGATTGCAGCTCAAGGGCTGAACATTTCTATACATACCATTTATCGATATTTGCGTGAATTACGTCATCATGAAGCACTACATTAATAGGTGTAATAATATAAAAAACCGCAGCATTAGCGCTAATGCTGCGGTTTTTTTTGTGTCGCTATAGACGATGATTATTTGAGTAATTAAGCCTGTTTGAGCTGCTTGTTACGATAAATAATAGCAACAATCGCTGGAAGACTAAAAAGAATAAACCCTGAAATTAATGCAATTGCAGCTGTACTTTTGTTAATGCTAGATGGTACATCAAAAGAAACAAAAATAGTGATGAAACAGCTGATTAAACCAAGAGTTGAAGCGATGATCATACCAAATTTTCCGCCAGGCACGCGGAAGGGACGCTCAATATGATGATGTTTACGACGTGATGCTAAGAAACTGATGAAAATACAAATGTACATTACCATGTAAAGTTGCGTCATCAGAATATTAAGTAACCACATACCTTGGTTAACATTGGGCACTAATACAAACACTAGCGATAATAAGCTAACAATAGCACCTTGCAGTAGTAGTAGTGGCACTGGTGCTTTATTACGGTTTTCTTTAGATAAGCGTATTGGCATAAACTTATCTTTAGCTGCAACGTGTAAACTTTTAGTTGGAGCAATGATCCAGTTATTCAAACTAGCTAGGCTACCAAATACAATTGCCAGTGCAATTACAGGCAATAAGAAAGGTAAATTCATATCTTCAAAGAAGGTTTTAAATGCCAGAATAATACCTTCACTTAAACTTGAGTTATTGTGTGAAACAACCGCTGCAATAGATAATGAACAAGCCGTTAGCGATACTAAAATCATGATAGTCGAAACTAATAATGCTTTAGGATAGGCTTTTTGTGGGTTCTTAACTTCATTTGCATAAGCAGTAGTGATTTCAATGCCGGTAAGCGATAACACAACGGCAGTGAAACTTGCGCCAATACCACTTTGAGAGAAATCAGGTAGCCAATCTGAAACATGACGTAATGAGATATGTGATGATTCTGGGTTGGTATATGTCCAATAGCCACCTAATGCAATAATAAGCAAAATAGGGAAGATCAGACCAATCATACCAAAAACATTAGTGATCAGTGATGATAGACGTAAGCCAAAGATGTTAACTAGGGTCAGTGCCCAAAAGATTACATTAATCATCACTAGCATAAAGATATTATTTTCTGCTAGATGAGGGAAAAATGGGTAAGTACCAGTCGCAACAATAAATGAGATCAATGGTGGATAATAGACAATATTTTCAGCATATTGATACCAAACTGTAATAAACCCAAAATTAGGTCCTAATGTTTCTTTACCCCATAGATAAACCCCACCTTGTTTAGGATAAGTGGTGCTCATTTCTGCACAGACTAATGCTGTTGGTACAAAAAAACATAATCCTGCTAATAAAAAGAAAGAAATGGCATGGCTGCCAAAGAGTGCTGCACCTGGTAAATTGCGGATACTATCTACCGAGGTTATCGTGATCATTATTATCGAGAAAACGCTTAGTTTTGCAGCAGATTTTGCGATATCGCCCATTAAAGGCCCTCAGGTTAAGTCCGCAAAATGTGTTATAAAACAGCAAGCAATGCGGTATTCAAAAAAAAAAAGAGTAGCATTTTAGAGCCTGTAGCTTACGTTGGTATATAGGCAAAAATGACATATTGATTACCAAAAATGGTAATAAGGATTCAGTATAGTAAACGATAAATACTTTTAAACATTTTTTTAGTCCAATATTGAAATGTTAGCAGTATAAGTTTAAGAATTATAAGCTTATTTAGCTGCTATCTTGTAGTATTTAAGTGCCGGTAGTTAAAATTAATATCGATGCTTAAGGCTATTTAAGCAATATAAAAAAATGCGTAATTAATCATTTAGTAATTTTTTAAATACTTTGCTGGTTATAAAGCAGACAAATATATGTTATGACAAGATAAATGACTATTGTAATTGATATTATTGCGACTAAATATTGATATACATGTTTGGTAAAAACCTATCTCTTATGTCAGTTTGCATCTGTGTGAGTGCTGAAAATTAGCAGTGATATGATCAGTTAAAGGGATAGTATTTGAGTTCAATGGAGCTGATTATGAAATACGTATTACCGCGTTATTGTATTTTTATTGCCTTATTTGGCGTAGTTACGGGATGTAATGATCAAGCTGCCACTTTAGCACTTGGCACGGTTGAACGTGATCAGATAGCCCTTACAGCAACAGCAAATGAAATTATCACCTCGCAACCTATTGCTGAAGGCAGTGCAATTAAAAAAGGTCAGGTAGTTGCAACGCTGAAATCGCGACAACAACAAACGCGAGTTGCTAAAGCGCAAGCAGTAAAGCAGCAAGCACAAGCTTATTTACAGCGTTTAACCAATGGCGCTCGTCCTGAAGATATTGCCGCAGCTCAAGCCCAAGTAGAACAATATCAGGCAAATTTTCTCGATAAAAGTGAAGATAACCAACGCATACAACGCTTATTTGCTAAAAAGGTTGTGTCAACGGCTGAGCGTGATCGTGCTCAAACGCAACGTGATATAGCACAAGCTGAACTGCAAACAGCAATTAATGGGCTGAAAAAAATAGTCAGTGGCGAACGGATTGAAGATATCAAACAAGCTCAAGCTGCATTAATGGTAGCCATCAATGATGTGACACTGCAACAGCAAATTTTGCAAGATTATACAATAATCGCCACGCGCGATGGTATTGTTGAAAGTCTGCCATATCATGTTGGCGATCGGGTTACTGCTAACGCAACCATTGCAATTATTACGCCTTTCACAACCCCTTATGCACGTATTTATGTACCAGAACCTTATCGTGTAAATATACAAGCAGGCAATACATTAACGATACATGTGGATGGTATTAAACAGCCTTTTCAAGGCACAGTACGTTGGATAGCAACCATGCCTTCTTTTACACCTTATTATACTCTCAATGGTAGTGATAAAGCGCGGTTAGTGTATTTGGCCAAAGTTGATTTTCCTGAAAATGGCCGGGATTTACCAGCAGGGGTGCCGGTTCAAGTGGAGATGCCACATGAACGATAATGCGATTATTGCAACGAATCTAAGTCGAAAATTTGGTGATTTTGTTGCGGTCGATAATCTGAATTTAATGGTACCTAAAGGGACAATTTATGGTTTCTTAGGCCCTAATGGTTGCGGTAAATCGACCACATTAAGAATGTTAACGGGATTATTAACCCCAACCACTGGCAATGTAAATGTGCTTGGATTAGAGATTCCGCGTCAAGCCGAACAATTGCGGTTACGTATCGGTTATATGACCCAAAAATTTTCGTTATATCAAGATCTAACCATTCAAGAAAACCTTGAATTTATGGCACAGATTTTTGGTATGTCAAGAGCACAACGACAACAACGTGTTCAACAACAATTAATCACTTATGGGCTTGATCAGCGGGCTAAACGACGAGCAGGTGAATTAAGTGGTGGCCAGCGACAGCGTTTAGCATTAGCTGCTGCCACTATACATCAACCCGACTTATTACTTCTTGATGAGCCAACATCTGCTGTTGATCCTGAAAATCGACGTGATTTCTGGGAACAATTATTTGATCTGTCGGATCAAGGCACCACAATTTTAGTCACGACACACTATATGGATGAAGCGGAACGGTGCCACAGCTTAGCTATTATGGAAGCCGGTGTAGTAAGAGCTAACGGTACACCAAATGCACTTATGGCGGCGATGGCAGTGACGGTTGTTGAAATAGAAGCCCAGCAATTACGTCAATTGAAAGCGCAAATTATACAATTACCTCAAGTTAGATCTGCCGCTCAACTTGGAGTGAGGCTACGGGTGTTGGTGTCAAAGGGGGTTGAGGATCCTGTTGGTTGGTTACAAACACAAATTCCCGTTTTAGCAACAGCGACGATAACAGTTAGTCGACCAAGCCTTGAGGATGTTTTTGTAACCTGCACAGGAGAGAGACGACAATGATCACTCGCTTATGGTGGAGTCTGTTACGGATCAATGCAATTGTTAGCAAAGAGTTACGACAGCTAAGTCGGGATCGTATCACCTTTGGTATGATCGTGATGATCCCATTAATTCAATTGCTATTATTTGGTTACGCGATCAATACCAATGTCCGTAATGTACCTACTGCAATCGTTGATCAGAGCCACTCTGCGACTGGACGTATGCTGGTGGAATCAATTAAAGCAACACAGGTTGTTGATGTTATAGCGAGTTATGCCACACCTCAGCAAGGGCAACAAGCGATTATGGATGGCACAGTAAAAGCGGTATTGGTGCTTCCGTCTGATTTTCAACGACGAATAGCAACTCATCAACCACTAGGGCAATGGCTTGTTGATGGATCTGATGCATTGATTAGCTCTACCATCATGCAATTACAAAAAATGCCATTAACAGCAGTGATCGCACAACGAAAAGTGCAACCGAATAACTTTGAGGTAACGCTGTATTTTAATCCTGAACGGCGATCTGCAATTAATATTATTCCAGGGTTACTTGGAGTAATACTGACCATGACAATGATTTTATTTACCTCGGTTGCCATTGTTCGTGAGCGAGAACAGGGTAATTTAGAATTATTAATTACTACCCCAATTCAACCTTTAGAATTAATGCTTGCCAAAATCACGCCATATATATTTATTGGTCTTATTCAATCCATTATTATTTTAGGATTGGGACATATCATTTTTGATGTGCCAATTAATGGCGCATTAACGCAAATATTTCTTGGAACGTTGTTGTTTATTGTTGCGAGTTTAACCTTAGGTCTGGTGATTTCGACCAAAGCGACCACGCAGCTACAAGCGATGCAAATGACCATTTTTATTTTATTGCCATCAATTTTACTATCAGGGTTTATGTTCCCTTATGAAGGGATGCCCGTTGTCGCCCAATGGATTGCAGAAGTATTACCAACCACCCATTTTATCCGTATTATTCGTGGCATTGTGTTACGAGGTGCAGATTTAGTCGATTTGTGGCGTGATACATTATGGTTAATTATATTCACCATTGTTGGGTTAATCGTCGCGTCGATTAGATTTAAGAAAACGTTAGATTAAGCTCATCATCAAAAGATATGCTCTTTTGGTATATCTTGATATGGCATTATTTGTTTATAGCCTAGCGATCTTTCGGCGCTATTGTTAGACTTCGACCATTATTTAGAGAGCTAAGGTCGTTTTATGTTCACCTATTCGCCAAAATTATTGTCAAAGCGAAGCTATGTTGCCGCGTTGTCGTTATCTGCTATCGTACTGTTGTCTGGTTGTAGTCAAGCGCCAAAATTACACAAGATCACAGGCTTTGCTGAAGGTACTAGTTACCATGTGACATATTGGTCAAAACAAGATGTACCTGTTGCGAAGGTAACCGAACAGTTTAATAAAAAATTGGCTGCGATCGATAAAGAATATTCAACTTATCGTAATGACTCATATATTTCTAAGTTTAATCACAGTACATCAACCGAATGGCAACCCGCTTCTAAAGATTTCATTTATATGTTGTCGCTTGCGAAAAAATTAAATAAAGATAGTCACGGTTGTTATGATCCTACGATTCAGCCTTTGTATAAGTTGTGGGGGTTTCAAGGTGAGACGCTTAATGTGCCGACAGCTCAACAAATAGCAGCGATAAAAAAAGATATTGGCATTGATAAGATCGACATTGATCCAGTAAATTTACGTATCAGAAAAACCATTCCTCAGATACAAGTGGATCTATCGTCAATGGGCGAAGGGTATGCGATCAGTCAGCTAAGTAAAATTTTAGAAGCTGATGGCGTTAATAATTATCTAGTTGAGTTTGGCGGCGATATGAAAATTAAAGGTCGCAAACTTGAAGGTCAAAAATGGCGGGTCGCGATTGAACAGCCAATAGCATTAAAAGACGGTATTCGTCCTTATACTATCGTTAATATTAATGCGGAAGATGGCGTGTCATTAAATACTTCTGGCACTTACCACCATAATTTTAAAGATGGTAAAAAAGATTATTCCCATATTTTAGATACTAGAACGGGTGCACCAGTAACCCATGATTTAGTGTCGGCTTCTGTATTTGGTCATAACCCGATTGTTAGTGATGCGTGGGCAACCTCAATGTTATGTTTAGGTCCTGTTGAGGGTAAAATTGTTGCCAATGAACAAAATTTGTCGGTCTATTTTATTCAAAGTGAGAACAAAACATTTAAAAGCTCTGAGAGTAAAGCGCTGCAAAATAATAAACGTATCACGTTAAGTTAGTTGAATGGTTGTATCTGAATAATTATCGTTAATAAAACGACTGTAAGCGGTGAGCGATCACCGCTTTTTTTATGACCTTTTTAAGATAAGCAAATATATTCACAAGGCAAGTATTTGTTATGTTAGTTATAAATAGCTTTTATATATTGACACTATTTTAACGAACAGTGAGCCAATGTTGATATTGTGAGGGTATAAATTACATGAAGTAGAGCACTATTATGGAGTATAAAAGCAGAATTTTGATGGGTATATTGGTTCTTCCAATGATGTTTACAACATTATCGTCGCTGGCAAGTGAATCGGTAAAAACATCATTAATTCCAATTAAAATTCAGAATATAAAAAATAGAACCTTCAACCAAGACTTTCAAGAAGTCGGTAAAATTACCGCTGTAGATTCTACAGCATTAACCTTTAGTGCATCTGAAAAATTAATAACAAAATGTTTTGCTGATGGTGCTTATGTCCATAAAGGAGATGTAATCGCGAAGCTTGATAGTACGCAACCCAAAGCTGAGCTGCAAAAAGCTGAAACACAATATGCGATTGAGCGTTCTAAATTACATCGTATGTTAGCCCTAATTCAAAAACAGCCAGATGCGATATCAAAGCAAGATATTGAGAATCAACAATTACAAACCCATTTATTACAAGTAGATGTACAACAAAAAAAAGATGATTTACTCAATTATCAATTAATTGCCCCGTTTAATGGCCGACTGACAAATTTTAAATACTCTATTGGTAGTCGTATTAGCTCTGATGATGTTGTGGTGTCATTAATCAAAAACGATCCTGTACAAGTTGCCTATTCTATTAGTCAGCAAGAGTTGGCTCAAGCAGCACCCAATCAGCAGGTCACTATCTCTGTTGATGCTTATAAAAATAAACGTTTCACAGGTGTCGTTAACTACATTGCTCCAGAAGTGGATTCGCAATCAGGCCGTATTGATGTTCAAGCAAATATTAAAAATACCGATAAATTACTCATACCTGGTATGTTTGCTAAAGTGACACAGCATTCGGCAAAAAATGTCACTTATCCTATTGTGTCTCAAACCGCAGTCATTATTGATGGCGATAAGCGTTATGTATGGCTTTATGATGGTAAGGGCGTAAAACAACAACCTGTTGTTCTCGGTGATAACACCAATGATGGTTATGTTGCTATTAAACAAGGAGTTAGTGTTAATGATAAAGTTGTCGTTGCAGGACAGCAAAACTTAAAGCCAGATTCTTTGGTTAAACTTCAAACATCCACAGTACCTACAACGCCAGTTTTACCATTATCTTCACCCCCAAAAAACACAAATCCAGCTTCGTCCTTAAATAAGCCAATGCAAAAAATAACAGCAAGCTCAAATCAAGGAGCTAAGCATGAAGCTGCCTGAGATTTGTATTAAACATCCGATTTATTCGTGTGTGCTGTGCATTGCGATTGTGTTGCTAGGGATGGCGGCATTACAAAGTCTACCAGTGCAATATTTTCCAGAACATCGTGCTCCAAACGCGACAGTGACAGCGAGTATTTCAGGTGCAAGTGCTGAATTCATGTCAGATAACGTTGCGGATAAACTTATTTCTGCAGCGACAGGGCTTGAATCTGTTAAAAATATGAACACTGACTGTCAGCAAGGGACGTGTACGTTAAAAGTTTTTTTTAAAGATAATGTATCAGATGTGAAATACGCCAGTTTAATGAATAACTTGCGTAGTAAAGTCGAGGCGATTAATAATTTTCCTCCAAGTATGATCGATAAGCCTGTAGTGACAGATGATTCTTCAGAGAATGCGTTACCCAGTAATATTATTACCTTTGTTGCAAAGGGAAAAATAACCAAGCAGCAAATGTATGATCTTATCAGTCAGCAACTTATTCCTCAGTTTAGTCATATATCTGGAGTCGGTGGTGTGTGGGGGCCTTACGGCGGGAGTAGCCAAGCGATTCATGTCTGGCTTGATCCAGAAAAGATGATGGCACTTGGTATTACAGCTACCGATGTGGTGAGTACCTTGAGTAAATATAATGCCACGTTTACTGCTGGAACAATTCAGGGTCAAGTGCGTGATTTTTCCATAAACCCTGTGAGTTCAGTCAGCAGTGTTGCTGATGTACGCAATTTAGTGGTGCGTTACGAGGGTGGCAATATTGTGCGTGTTGGTGATGTTGCCGATGTAGTTAAAGATGACGCCAGCTTGACCCCCTCAATATTGCATATTAATGGTCAGTTAGGAATGTCAATTCAGACATTGCCGCTAAAAAGTGAGAATCCAGTTGTGGTCGCGCAGCGAGTTAAAGCGGCAATGGCATCAATGACGATTCCTAGCACTATTGAAATGAAAATGGTGTATAACCAAGCTGATTTTATTAAGGCATCAATTGATGAAGGATTTAAAACCTTAATTGAAGCGATTGTATTAGTGGCAGCAGTGGTCGTATTGTTTTTGGGTTCAATTCGATTTGCACTTATTCCGTTGGTTACGATCCCTGTGTGTATTATCGGCGTATTTGCAGTGATGGCGGCCTTGGGTTTTAGCATTAATGTATTAACGATTCTGGCGATAATTCTTGCTATTGGTTTGGTTGTTGATGACGCTATCGTCGTGGTTGAAAATTGTTTTCGTCATATAGAGCAAGGTAAAAAGCCATTAGAGGCTGCGATAGTAAGTAGTAAGGAAATTGTCGCTCCTGTTATTGCAATGACTTTAACGCTAGCGACGGTTTATTGTCCGATAGGTTTTATGTCGGGATTAACCGCCGATTTGTTTCACCAGTTTGCTTTTACGCTTGCTGCGGCAGTGCTTATTTCAGGCGTTATCGCATTAACATTATCGCCAATGATGAGTGCTTATATATTAAAGCCTGTCACTCGAGCACCAACTTGGTTTGTGTGGGTTGAAGCTAAAGTTGAACAACTAATAATTAAATACTTACAGTTATTGAAATTTGTTTTCACTCAGAAAAAGTGGTTAGCTGTTATTGCAATATTACTTATTGGCGTGTCAACTGCTGCAGTATGGTGGATGCCTAAAACGTTATTGCCAATTGAAGATACAGGGTTTATTTCAGTATCGACTAAATCACCATCAGGAGTAGGGCGAGCTTATCATCTTCAAAATAATGCTCAGTTAAATAGTGTGTTTAATGGTGATCCTGCCATTGAAGCGAACATGTCCTATATTGAATCGACTCCTGAAAATCATCTAATACTGAAACCATGGAATGAACGTAAGCAAAATATCGAGCAAATTATTCGTCGATTAATGACAAAAGCGAAAGCGACAGTATCGGCTTATGGTGTATCAATGTCAGTTCGGTCAGCTGATAACCTTAATTTACCGTCAGGTTTAGTACTGGAGCTTACTACGCTTAATAAAAACACATTAGCATTAAGTGATACTGCATCTAAGGTTGAGAAAGCACTTGAGGGTTATGCGGGGGTTTCAAATGTCAGTAACTCAACACATCGTGATTTATTACGGTTTGATCTGAAAATTGATCAAAATGCAGTAGTGCTATCAGATGTTGATTATGCAGATGTCACTAGCGCAGTATCGACATTCTTAGGATCAGTAAAAGCAGCAGATTTAAAAATGGCCGATGGCTATACCTACCCAATTCAAGTGCAAGTAAATAAACAGTCACTGGGTGATTTTAAGATATTAAATAAATTATATGTTGTATCAAAAACAGGAAAAGCCCTACCGTTATCGCAATTTGTGACCATTAAGCAAGTAACGGCAGAGTCTCATATTAAAACCTTTATGGGGCTTGATAGTGCGGAAATTACAGCAGATTTAATGCCGGGTTACAGTGCTAGCGATGTGCAGCAATTTGTGAATCATCAAGTGCCTAATTTATTGCAAAAAGGTCAGCAATATCAATTTAATGGTGTTGTAAAAGATCTTCAAGATTCTTCAAATGGTATGACACTAATTTTTGCGATGGCATTGATTTTTGTCTTCTTAATTTTAGCCATACAGTTTGAAAGCTTTATTGAGCCTTTAATTATCATGTTAACAGTGCCACTGTGTTTAGTGGGAGCTTTATTAACGTTAACTGCTTTTGGTCAAAGCCTTAATATTTACTCGAAAATTGGATTGTTAACATTGGTTGGGTTGGTGACTAAGCATGGGATTTTATTGGTTGATTTTGCGAATAAGCAGCAACAAGATCATGGTTTAAATGCGTATGAAGCTGCGCTTGTTAGTGCTAAATCACGTCTAAGACCCATATTAATGACATCGTTTACAATGATAATTGGTTCGCTACCATTAGCATTTGCAATCGGGCCAGGCTCAATAGGTCGAATTAATATTGGTTTGGTGTTGGTGGGCGGATTAATATTAGGAACGATATTCTCGTTGTTTGTTGTGCCAATTGCTTATGTGGAAATGGCAAAAGTAAGGCAATGGAATATAAGTAAATACTGGCGGCGGTTAAGGTTTACTAAGAAAAGTGACTAATAGAGATATTAATAATATAAGCCACTCTTGATGAGTGGCTTTTTAATGATAGGAGGGCGTTAATCAATGTTTGAATGTTGTTTTTTCATTGTCGCTAGTTGCATTGATATCCCCTGCAGGATTGAGTAAATGCGGTACGATTTGGGGTAAATTTAATTCAATGTCTTTATCTATCACAGGATTAATTGCGGCGTTATACCAGCCCAGTAAGCCGAGAACAGCATAACCAATTGCATCATCGCTTTCACGATGTTCAAGAATGATCTGTAGGAAGCGTAAAATAGCTTTGTCGTTTGATTTAGCTTGGATTAATGTTTCATCAAAAACCGCTGCTGCTTCACTGAGTAAGCCTTCAAATTCGGTATCAACAGATACTTTAAATGAGCCGCCATCAATAGTAATTTTCATGTTATATCATCAATTATTATAATTGATATAAATATTACCTAATTACTGATCGGTTGTCGCTAATCAGTGCTACTGATTGCAATTGTTATGATCCAGACACAAAAAAGCCTGCTAAAAAGCAGGCTTGATTATATCTAAAAGATGGTGCTCGCTACTGGACTCGAACCAGTGACACCTTGCATGTCATGCAAGTACTCTAACCAACTGAGCTAAGCGAGCAAATTGTACAGCGATAAACCGCGATTAAGCCGTTTACTTTAAAATGGTGCTCGCTACTGGACTCGAACCAGTGACACCTTGCATGTCATGCAAGTACTCTAACCAACTGAGCTAAGCGAGCAAATTGTACAGTGATAAACCGCGATCAAGCCGTTTACTTTAAAATGGTGCTCGCTACTGGACTCGAACCAGTGACACCTTGCATGTCATGCAAGTACTCTAACCAACTGAGCTAAGCGAGCAAATTGTACAGCGATAAACCGCAATCAAGCCGTTTATTTTAAAATTGGTGCTCGCTACTGGACTCGAACCAGTGACACCTTGCATGTCATGCAAGTACTCTAACCAACTGAGCTAAGCGAGCAATTTAAGCTTAATTACTGTTTTAATGTAATCAGCGAATGACAAGCATAGTAGCGAGTCACCGTAATCTAGGCAAGTGTTTAAATGGAGTTTTTTAGTAAATTCAGTGCGTTTGCTTGCACAATAGCCAATTTGGTGGTGGATAAATAGCCGAATGTGAGATCGCGCATATTCTTAGCTGTAAGAGCCACCAGTAAAGGACTAGTGGCAATACAATTGAATTATTGAAGCAGTTCGTGGTTTTCTGGTAATAGACGGCTAATCCACAACACCAGTTTATGTTTCATGTTAACGCCATCTTCTTTATCGACAGCTAAAGGCGTGATCTGTTTGCACTCTACTAGCAAGCGATAAATACATTCAACACGATCTGTTGAACCTACACCGCGATCTAAATCGTTAAATCCTTGTTTTTTTGCAAAGGCGAAACCAAGTTCTAATGCTTTTTTTAAAAGTTTTGCTTCGTTTTTATGTTTTTTCATTGTTATCTCCCTTAACCTCTACAATGTAGTCTAGCTTACCTATTCTAAAAATGAACTAATAGTAACAAAAATGATAATTGAGGTTGGTAGCAAGTTATTGATGCCCAACCTTAAATTGACAACGTTCAAATAATCGTTGCCAATAAGCGACATGATCAAGAATAGCTTGTTGAAATTGATGCTGTAGATCACCATCAAAATAATCATCAGCGTATAAAGTCATCGCTGATGGTGGTTGAATATGGTATTTAACGAGCGTGGTGTAGAAGCGATGTAAATAAGGCTGCAGCTGTTGATATTGAGATTTTAATGTACTGAGATAAGGTTGAATATCCGTGACGTAATATTTATAAAAAACGTTACGTAAATATAGCGCCTGTTGGTTATTAATATTTTTGCCGCAAAGCACTGTTTTCTCGTGCTGATTTAGTTGAGTTGTAATGCTATTAAGTACTGCTGTTATATGTGCCATAGAATAAAACAGCTGCCCGATATAGTGTTTATTATGAATTTGCTGCTGATGAAAAAGCAGAAGATCAATATTTTTTGTTGTCAGTGTTGCCAATGCCGGTGACATATTCGTTGAAGTAACAGCTGTTGTTAATGTTGCTAAATAATCAAATGCCGCTAAATTTTCGATATAACCGCTAAATTGCTGTTGTTCTAGTACTTGATGACCTAAGGTAAATTGCTGTCGCCACTCTTGACTTGTAAATGCCATATTCCAGATTACGCGTGGTAATTGTTGTTGCTTTTGATGATAAATATCGCTTAATTGAGACTGTAGAGGGTCACTACTATCAATAACGTTCAGGCAGTGATTGAGTTGTTTTAAAAATAATAATTCATAACGCAGTTGGCGAGTTTGATCCTGTACCTTGCCTAATATCGAATTACGCTCTGCAATTAACTGAAATAAACCACATTGACGTAATTCATATGCATTTAATAATCCGATACGAATATCTGCAACAGGCTGTTTGAGAGAGCGGGCGGCGGGAAGGGCGGGTAAATTTAACCGCGATGTTTCTGCTGGCGTAATCTTTAATACGTTAGCAAGTCGTTGTTGGTAAGTATCTAATAATACTTCTGTGGTGTTTTCTTTGCAGCCAGTAAGTAGCAATACATAACAAAGCACCAAAAATGATATTTTCATTATACTCTAGCGTTGGTTACAGTATATTAAGCATATGCAACTAAACAATTTTAGACAAAAAAAAAGCGATCCTTAGATCACTTTTTTACTAATATACAACTGACAGTTAACGTAATGACATGTCAATTTGTCGTTGATGGTCAAGTTTATGTACCCAACGCATACGCATACCAAGCATGATTGCGGCAGATGTTAAGCCAAGAATAAAGCCAATCCAGAAACCCTCAGGTCCCATTGGTTTTACTATCAAATCTGTCATTCCTAAAATATAGCCAATCGGTAGTCCTAAAAGCCAATAAGCGATAAAAGTACAAACGAAGATCGCGCGCATATCTTTATAGCCGCGTAGTGCTCCAGCGGCAACAACTTGTACCGCATCACTGCATTGGTAAATAGCGGCTAATAACAACAGTTGACCTGCAAACATAATAACCTCAGGATTATCTGTATACAGCAATGCAATTTGTTCACGGAAAATTACTGTTAAAATTGCCGTACAAAATGCTAATGATGTGCCGACAATCAATCCGCAATGGCTGGCAATTTTAGCGCCAATAATATCTTCCTGGCCCATTTTATGGCCAACTCGAATACTGACAGCAGCCGCTAAACTCATTGGTAACATATACACCAACGATGAGAAATTCATCGCAATCTGGTGTGAAGCCACTTTCATTGGCCCAAGAGGTGAGATCAATAAAGCAATGACCGCAAATAGAGACACTTCAAAAAATAATGATGCTGCCACCGGAAAACCAAGTCTAAATAAGCGGCTGATTGCGGCAAATTTAGGTGGATAGAGCACACCAAACACATTTAAGCTGTTAAGACGTTTATTGATTAGAACAAACGCGAGCATGGCAAAAAACATGAACCAATATACGATAGCGGTTGCAACGCCACAGCCGACACCACCCAGTGCAGGCATACCAAATTTACCGTAAACAAAGATCCAGTTAAGCGGAATGTTCAGTAAAAGACCTAAAAAGCCAATCACCATACCAGGAATAGTAAACGATAAGCCTTCAGAGAAACTTTTTAGAGTTTGGAAAAATAAAAATGCAGGTACTGCGAATAATACCGCATGTAAATAGCCAACGGTCTTTTCAGCAAGTACCGGTTCGACATCCATGTAATGGATTAAAATCCCTGCATTGTACAAAATCAACATTGTAGGAATAGAAATCAATACAGCAAGAATAAAAGCCGTCTGAATTTCAAAGGGGATTTTGTCCTTTTTACCCGATCCACTCAGTTGGGCTACGATAGGAACAATCGCCATCAGCAAACCCACGCCAAATAAAATCGAAGGTAGCCAAATACTTGCAGCAACTGCAACGGCAGCCATATCGGTTGCACTAACGCCACCAGCCATAACGGTATCAACGAAACCCATTGATGTCTGGGCAACAGAGGCAATTAAAACGGGTATCGCAAGTTTGAGCAGTTGTGTGGTTTCTTTGGTGTAGTTTTGCACTCAGCATGGCTCCAAAAGTGAAGAAATAAAAGGGGAGGAATAAATAGCCGTTAGGTACTATTTTTAATGCATTCTAAAACTGGCTGGATTATATAAATAAAACTAACAAAGCCAAGCAATATTTAACACTTTATGCATATAAAAACAAACGGCCTCGATAACTAAGAATCAAGGCCGTTAGCTTAAGTTTACAGTAAGGAGACTGAGTTAGACGGTAAAAAAGTGATGTCCAAAGAAACCTATTGCGATAAAGGTACTGGCGGCACTAAAAATACACAGCATTGGCGTTTTAATACTAGGGTAACGTTCGACAAGTAATGCTAATCCAAGGAAGGTTGGATACAGGCCAAATGCGTAACGTGGCATGGCATTAAGGCTTGATGAAAGTGGCAGTATTAAACAAATAAACATAAATAGCGCTTCGGCATAATATTTACGTACTACCAAGTAAATATTAAGTGCAAATGAAAGTAGCGCAACAATGGTGAGATATAATTTCGGGCCACCCGTTTCAAAACCAAATATTAGCCAATGAAATGGATTAGTCAGTTGACGCCCCCAAGCTATTTGAATATGACCAAATGCAAGTGCGTCTCCAACATGGAAATACATGTAAGTCATAAAGCCAAAAAAGCCAATAGGGATCACCCAAATAGCCGCTAACACTTTTAATGCAGGTGTTTTAAAGCGTAAGAAACGTTGAATACCATAGTGTTGAATTGCAATAATTAACACCGGAAATACTAAGAATACACCCAGGTTACGAGTTACAGCTGCAAGCATGCCTAAGATAGCGACCCAAAACCACTGTTGGCGATAGCTAAATAAGAACACGCCAGCCACTAATGCAATAAAAAGTGGCTCGGTATAACCTGCTGAGGAATAAACCGTATAGGGTGAAAAACATAATGCCCACACCATGGTAGAACGTGTTGCTGCACTCAGTTTTAGCTGTTTGAGCACCATTAATACCATTGGAATGCTAAATAAAAATGCGAGATTAGACGCAAATGCTAATCCAAAGCGATAGTTATTAATTGGATTTTCAAAGGTGGTTAAGTGCGAAAATACCCACCCGAGAAAGGGTTGTAATGGCATAAACGCCCAATTTGCAGCATTTTTTTGACCTAGCCACTGCGGAACGAGATCATAACCATTATCAATAATGCGGTAGAACCATACACAGTCAAAACGGCAAACGGTTTGTAGTAAAGGCTGCTCTGCATAATGCCCCGTCATGAACATATTTACCCCCCACAGACCAAGGGCGTAGATAACAATACGACTAACAATGACAGCAAAGATCAGATTTAACCAATCTTTGCGGGAAAGACGAATATCTGTAATAGATAAGGGATTCATTTAAAGACCCAAAATTTCGATAAAATAAAAGTAATGATTGGTACACATAAGGTTGAAATAGTGACTGCTATCCATCCTTTTACATGCGCCGTTTGTAACAATGTCACCAAAATAAGGTTATTAATTAAAAAACCAAATAGAGACACAGCTAAGAATTTAAAAAATGAGCCTTTTTGGGCAAAAGTAAAATGACGATGGCCAAAATACGACACCAGAAAAGCGACAGCAAACCCAAGAATATTGGCAATATATTCTGAGGGGTGTGTCATTTGAAAAAAGTACAAGCGCACAATCGACAAATGCACCGCGGTGGCTAATAATCCAACAATAGCGAAACGGTTAAGTTGCCAAAAATGTTTAAGTAAAGAGTTATTCATAATGATGACTAGGTTTATTTAACGTTGTTTGCGTGTGAGATTGATTATTTGATGGTGGTGGATTGTTTTTATAGTTGCCATACACATCTTCAACTAAATAGATTGGTCGATGTTTGAGCTCAGTATAAATACGGCTGACATAGCCACCAATTACACCTAAAGATATCAACTGAATACCGCCTAAAAATAGCACCACAGAAATAGTAGACGCATAACCAGGGGTATGGATGCCAAAACAGAGTGCACTAATAACGATGTACATTAAAAAGATGAAAGATAAAAATGAAATCCCAAAACCGACAAAGCCCCAAACGCGTAATGGCCAAGCAGTAAAACTTGTGATGCCATCCATTGCAAAATTCCACAGCTTCCAGTAATTAAATTTGGTGTCGCCAACAAGACGTTCTGGACGCTGAAAATTTACCCCAATAGCACGTAATGATGACCACGCAAGCAAGCCTTTCATAAAACGGTTACGTTCAGGTAATTGTTTCACTGTTTCAATGACGCAGCGATTAATTAATCGAAAATCTCCTGCATTTTCTGGTAACGTGGTTTCAGCTGATAAAAAGTTAAAGAAGCGGTAAAAGCCGCCAGCTGTCAGGCGTTTAGCATAAGTATCCTGTGAGCGATCAACACGAACACCATAAATAGTGTCATAGTTACCCGTTAACCATAGATCGACAAATTCTAAAATGACTTCAGGTGGATCTTGTAAATCAACATCCATAATGACGGCAGCGTCACCTTGAACGTAATCTAAACCCGCAGTCATTGCGGCCTCTTTACCAAAATTACGCGCAAAATTGACCAATGAGATACTTGGATCTTGTTCAATCATTTTATCAATAACGTGCCGCGTATTATCTTTACTGCCGTCATTAATAAACACAATGTCGATGTGTGAACGAATACTGCTGAGTTTGTCATTGATAGCCGCTAAGAAGGGTTCAATAGCAACCTCTTCATTATAAACAGGCACAATAAGCGATAAACGGTAATCAAGTGGGTTTGGTTTATGATTCATTCGACGTTCCCAATTTTTTGATTAAAAGAGCCAGCACTATGTGGCAGAGGTAAAGTATCTACATTCGTTGGTGTTAGACTTATTGTCGTAACTTGTAATGGTGTTGGCGTAGTTAATATGAATGATTGTAATTGTTTTGAAGTCGCTAAAAATTGTTGTTTGGGCAGTTGAGCAACCAGTGTATTTCCCTGTGGTTGTGGTAATAATGTGCCTTGGTGATGATTAAAGGTAAACGTCAGTGGTTTTAGCTGTTGCTGCATTTTTGCTAAGGTAAAGGTAATCTTAACATTGGTTGCAGGCACATTCGGTAATGTAAAGTATAAACCACCTTGCTGCGATAGCTGGCGCATATTGTTGTTGGTATCAAAACTCCAGCCAGCTCGAGATAAATTTGGCACATTATTGGTTGTTTTTAGGGTGGTTGGTAATGTTAGCGCAAGGTTAGGTTGTTTAGGCTGCCAATATAAGGTCTGATTTTTAATATAGTATGCTTTATAAGCAAGGCTGACATTAGGCGTTATTGCTTTATAAAGTACCCAAACATAATATCCAGATAACACCATTAACAAACTAATAAGTAACACACGCAAAATAGTTTGTTGCTGTTGTTGTCGTGACAATGTAACGGTTGACGAGGCATTAGCGGCCATGATGCACCTTTAAATAGATGGTATTTATTGACGAGGTATAAAATAGAAAAAGTTAGTCAAAATTGGCTAACTTTTATTGTTATACAATTAATACGCTTATGGTGTTTTAAAGTGTCACCTCAATGTCAAAAAGTTATTCTTGATAACTATAGCTGACAAGAAGCTTACTTTATCGACCATTTTTATGTGTGTTTGTATTAATAATATTTAATAAATTGATATATTAATCATAGAGTAAAATAATATAAGGATAGATATGTTTACTGGAATTATACAAGCGACGGCACAAGTCGTTAGTATTGATAAAAAAACGCAGTTTCAAACGCATATTATTCGTTTACCTTTTGAGATGACTCAAGGGCTGGTTGTGGGCGCTTCAGTGGCTCATAATGGTTGTTGTTTGACGGTAACGAAAATTAATGGCCAATTAGTGTCGTTTGATTTAATGCAGGAAACATTAAATGTGACTAATTTAGGTCTGCTTAATGTGGGGGATTATGTCAACGTTGAACGTGCCGCTAAGTTTGGCGATGAGATTGGAGGCCATGCTATGTCGGGCCATATTATGACCACAGTAACCGTTTCTGCCGTAAATATTACCGAAAATAATCATCAAATATGGTTTTCAGTGCCAGAACAATTAATCAAATATATTTTCACAAAAGGGTACATCGGTATTGATGGTATTAGCTTAACCATTGGTGACGTTAAAGATGGCCATTTTAATGTCAATTTAATTCCTGAAACCCTACAACGCACTAACCTTAAAAATCGTACGGTAAATGATGTTATTAATGTGGAAATTGATCCACAAACACAAGCTATTGTAGATACTGTTGAACGTATGATGGCAAATAAAACCCATTTTTAAAATATTTGCTCATCGTCAGCATCAACGAATAGATTAATGGTTTTATGGAGTTCATCGACTTCCATCGTTAAATGAATAGGATTACAGCAAATAGTGCAATCATCATAAAACTCTTGACTGCCAGCACTCGCATCAAGAGGGATTCTGATGCTGTGACCGCAATGTGGGCAGCATACATTTTGCGTTGAATATTTGTGCATAATAGATCCTTAATATAAATATGAAAGGCATCGTTTAATTGTGCTGTGTATTAGTATAAATCCTAGTTGGTTGTTCTCTATTTTGCGAATACAGGTTTGAAGCGCCAGCACTATGTGGCAATAGTGCTGGCGCGATATTAAAATAAATATTTGCAATTACTTTTCTAGTAATAATTTAGCAATAATATGCTGTGCTTGCCCCATATACTCGCCGCCAAAGAGGTTACAGTGGTTAAGAATATGATAAAGGTTATAAAGATCCTTACGATCTTGATAGCCTTCATCTAAAGGGTAGACAGATTGATAACCCTCATAGAAACTGGCTGGAAAACCGCCAAATAACTCTGTCATAGCAACATCACATTCACGATCTCCCCAGTAAGTCGCGGGATCAAAAATAATCGGACCGAGTACCGTTAAGGCCGTGTTGCCATGCCATAAGTCACCATGGAGCAATGACGGTTTGGGTTGATGATTCATTAGCCGTTGCGCGACATTGGCTGTTATTGTATCAATATCACCAAAATGTAACCCTTTTTCCTCACACAGCTGTAATTGCCATTCAATGCGTTGCTCTGCAAAAAACTTATTCCAGCGACGACGCCATTTATTGGGTTGAGGGGTTAAACCAATGTAGTTATCAAAATCAAAACCAAATTCAACTTGCTCGCCCCATAAATGTAGCTGGGCGAGTTGTTGCCCGAGTTTATAGCCAGCCTCGTCATCAATGGTTTTAGTGGGAAGGTAATTTAAAATGAGAAAAGATTTATCACGACAAGTACCAAGGTGGAAATGTTGTGGTACTTGAACACAATTAGCTTCATTGAGGATACGTAAACTTTCGGCTTCAGTTTCAAATACAGTGAGCTGATCTTTGTCATTGAGTTTGATGAAAAAGCGCTCTTCGCCATCGCCAACACAATAGCATTGGTTTACATCACCACCTAAAATGGCCTCACGTTCGTTGATTTTGAACTGCCGACCAAGTACTTCCGACAATTGGTGAGAAATAGCCTGCCACATAGCATCCTCCACGCATAAAATTGAACTAGATAAAACTTGTCTATCAACATCTTAGTCCATTTCATTTGAATATATCTGTGAAGTTGGTGCTATTTTAAGTATATTATTGATGTGCCTTTATGTAACACACTGAAAACAAATCAAATACTTACTGTTTTGTTAAAATTGAAAATTAATTAATCTTGAATAAATATTTATTTTCCTTAGTAATTGTCCGTTTACTTTTAAATATTTGTAGCTACTCTAAACCAAAATTTATTGAGTCACGAAGGACATTATAATGACGACATCTATTATCCCTACAGAAATGACTTTTTTTGCACGTTTTGAAAGCGATATATTATCAGGTAAAAAGACAATAACGATTCGTGATGAAGCTGAAAGTCATTATGTTCCAGGTACTACTGTTGAGGTATCAACTTATGAGGATGGACGTTGGTTTTGTCGCTTAGAGATTTTAAGTGTTGAACCAATAGCATTCAGTGAGTTGAATGATTTTCATGCACAACAAGAAAATATGACATTGACGGAATTAAAAGCGGTTATTAACGATATTTACCCTGGTATCGAGAAACTGTACGTAGTGAATTACGTTTTAGTAAAATAAGCGTATAAAAAATTAGGGGGATCCTTTGCAATATCTTGTTACCGTTTGTATAGTGTCTCCCTGTTTTTACCTTAGCATGTTGCTCAGTATTGCGGCATCAAAGTAAAAACGTTTTCATTCATAAAAGCTTCTCTAAAAGCTTTGTTAACTCAACATGTGCTACTTGGTGTGTGGCACCACTGTTTAAGGATATTTAAATGCCTGTTATTACTCTTCCTGATGGTAGTCAACGTCAATTTGACGATGCTGTATCAACAATGGACGTTGCACTTTCAATCGGTCCTGGTCTTGCGAAAGCAACCATTGCAGGGCGTGTTGATGGTGTTCGTGTTGATGCTTGTGATCTTATCGAAAATGACGCAAGCCTAGAAATCATCACAGCAAAAGATGATGTTGATGGTCTTGAAATCGTTCGCCACTCATGTGCTCACTTGCTAGGTCATGCTATCAAGCAATTGTACCCTGAAGCAAAAATGGCGATCGGTCCTACGATTGACAATGGTTTTTACTACGATATCGATCTAGAGCAATCATTAACACAAGAAGATCTTGAAGTTATTGAAAAGCGCATGCTTGAACTAGCAAAAACTAAGTATCAAGTTGTGAAGAAAAACGTTAGCTGGCAAGAAGCGCGTGATGCGTTTGATGCACGTGGCGAAACGTACAAGATCGAAATCCTAGATGAAAACGTTGCTCGTGACGATCGTCCAGGTCTATACCATCATGAAGAATACATTGACATGTGTCGTGGTCCACACGTACCACACATGGGTTTCTGTCAAAACTTTAAGCTATTAAGCGTTGCTGGTGCATACTGGCGTGGTAATAGCGATAACAAGATGCTGCAACGTATTTACGGTACTGCATTCCACGATAAGAAAGCACTGAAAGCGCATCTAACGCGTTTAGAAGAAGCTGCAAAGCGTGACCACCGTAAAATCGGTAAGCAACTTGATCTGTTCCACATGCAGCAAGAAGCGCCTGGTATGGTGTTCTGGCATCATAACGGTTGGACTATCTTCCGTGAGCTAGAAGTATTTGTTCGTGAAAAACTAAACGAATACGATTACCAAGAAGTAAAAGGCCCATTAATGATGGACCGTGTGCTTTGGGAACGTTCTGGTCACTGGGATAAGTACGCTGAAGCAATGTTCACAACAAGTTCTGAGAACCGTGAATATGCTATTAAGCCAATGAACTGTCCTGGTCACGTACAGATCTTTAACCAAGGTCTTAAGTCATACCGTGATTTACCATTACGTATGGCTGAGTTTGGTTCTTGTCACCGTAATGAGCCATCAGGTTCACTTCACGGCATTATGCGTGTTCGTGGTTTCACCCAAGATGATGCGCATATTTTTTGTACAGAAGCACAAGTACAACAAGAAGTTACATCTTGCATCGAAATGGTGTATGATACGTACAAGACATTTGGTTTTGATAACATTGTTGTTAAATTATCAACTCGCCCTGAAAAGCGTGTTGGTTCTGATGCAATGTGGGACAAAGCTGAAGCCGATTTAGTTACCGCGCTTGAGTCAATGGACATTCCATTTGATATTCAAGAAGGTGAGGGTGCATTCTACGGTCCTAAGATCGAGTTTACACTTCACGATTGCCTTGATCGCGCATGGCAATGTGGTACTGTTCAGCTTGACTTCGCATTACCTGAGCGTTTAGGCGCTACATATGTAGGTGAAGACAACGAACGCCACACACCGGTTATGATTCACCGTGCAATTCTTGGTTCATTAGAGCGCTTCATCGGTATTCTTATCGAAGATTATGCAGGCTTCTTCCCAACATGGTTGGCGCCTCAGCAAGCTGTAGTGATGAATATTACTGACTCTCAAGCAGAATATGTGCAAGAAATTGTAGAAAAATTGAAAAAAAGTGGAATTAGAGTCAATGCGGACTTGAGAAATGAGAAGATTGGCTTTAAAATCCGCGAACATACTTTGAAGCGAGTGCCTTTCATGCTCGTTTGCGGTGACAAAGAAGTCGAAGCAGGCGTAGTAGCAGTTCGTACTCGCAAGGGTAAAGATTTGGGTAAATTTAAGATTGATGAACTAATTGCATTTATGCAGGAAGAAATCAGCAATCGCAAGCTCAATGTTGTGGAGGAATAAGGTATTAAAGGCGGAAAAAGAACCCAAGCACCAGTTAAGCAAAACGCGCATCGTCTGAATGAAGAAATTCGTGGCGTACGTGAAGTTCGTCTAACTGGCCTTGACGGCGAATCAGTCGGTGTTGTTTCTATTGAAGAAGCAATGAATGTTGCTCTTGATGCTGGTGTGGATCTAGTTGAAATTAGCCCTAATGCCGAGCCACCAGTCTGTCGTGTGATGGACTATGGTAAGTACTTGTTCGAAAAGAGCAAGGCTGCTAAAGAGCAAAAGAAGAATCAGAAACAAATCCAGATCAAGGAAGTTAAATTCCGACCTGGTACAGACGAAGGCGATTATCAGGTAAAACTACGCAACCTGACTCGCTTTTTAGAAGAGGGCAACAAGGGTAAGGTCACACTACGTTTCCGTGGTCGTGAAATGGCCCACCAAGGCATTGGTATTGAACTTCTTAACCGTATTAAGAATGAACTGGACGAGATTGCGGTCTGTGAAAGTTTTCCTAATCGTGTAGAAGGTCGCCAAATGACCATGATGCTTGCCCCAAAGAAGAAGTAATAACGGCATTCAAGTAGCTAAAAAGCGCTGCTTTTAAGTAGCGCTTTTTGTTCGCCCTATTACTATGATTATTAACTATCAACAATGCGGAGTTATCATCTCATGCCAAAGATGAAAACAAATCGTGGCGCAGCTAAGCGCTTCAAAAAAACAGCTGGTGGCTTTAAGTTTAAGCACGCTACTAAGCGTCACATCCTGACTAAACGTACTACTAAGAACAAACGTCAGCTTCGTCCAAATGCAATCCTTCCTAAGTGTGAAGTGGCTGCAGTTGCTCGTATGCTTCCGTTCGCTTAATCGTTTTTAGTTTTATATTTTATTAATTTTAGTTAGGAGTCTCCTATGCCTCGCGTAAAACGTGGTGTACAAGCGCGTGCACGTCACAAGAAAGTTCTTAAACAAGCTAAAGGTTACTACGGTGCACGTTCACGTGTTTACCGCGTAGCTTTCCAAGCTGTTACTAAAGCTGGTCAATACGCTTACCGTGACCGTCGTCAGAAGAAACGTACTTTCCGTCAACTTTGGATTGCACGTATCAACGCTGCTGCACGTCAAAATGGTATGTCTTACAGCCGTCTAATCAACGGTCTTAAGAAAGCGTCTATCGAAATCGATCGTAAGATCCTTTCTGATATCGCTGTATTTGACAAAGCTACTTTCACTGTTCTTGTGGAAAAGGCAAAAGCTGCACTGTAATTTATCAGTCTAGTTTTAAGTTGAAAGGAGAGCCTCGGCTCTCCTTTTTTCGTTTAAGTTTATAGTTAAGTTATTCTTCTTGGTTATTGTTCGCATCTCACATCTCACATCTCGCACCTCGCATCTCGTATCTCACACCTCGTATCTCGTATCTCACACCTCATATCTCGCACCTCATATCTCGAACCTCACATCCCGTATCGTAGTGATAGTTTGTTTGATCTTTAGCTAAGCTGCTTTCTCATTATCATCGGCAGTGTAAATTAATTACGGAAAGTATGTTTTACAACCACATTAAAAGCGCTGTTTAATTGAATTGATCGATAAATTAATTCAATACAGTATTGTTTTTAATTTTTTAAATGAGGAAATAGGGGGGAAGGAAATATAAAAAGATCATCAGAGGGTAAAAAGCCAGTAATAAAATATTATTACTGGCTTTACAATAGAATTTCGTTGTTACCGCTTATGCTCGTGCGTAACGTTGGTTACGTTTTTTGTTTGCAGTTGCTAGAGTCTTAAGTAAAAACGCTAAGAAACCAACAAATAATGCGTTGAAGCCCATAAAGAAAACAAGATTAATGAAATTGAAACCGTCTTCTGGAGCAATCGGCATTGAAGATGCTAAGCCATAATTACCAAGCAGCAATAAAGCAGTACAAAGGATCGCAGCGATAGTTGAAATTTTTGAGAGAGCAGCAAGATCTTTAGTATTCATAATATGGTTCCTAACATTGACATTGATCATAATTTACACTGAAAAATGTAACTTTAAAACCAATTTGATAAAAAAAGATCGTATTTATCACAGCTTTATTACATGTAAAACGCCTCAATAGTTAGCATATAGCGCTCAGAGGCGATTATATAAACATAGCTGTTGGCTAATTAGTGAATATTAACAATTAGTTGTGAGCAAGATATTGCTTCATTTGTTGTTGTGTATGTCTTGCTCTCCAAAGTAGGCAACCAAGAAATCCTACAAACATACAATTAAAAACAACATAGAAAATGATATGGATGTAATCAATATGAGTTTGATTGGTTGTCAGGTCTTTGACTTCAATCGGCATGTTGGAAAGAAGACCGTAGTTACCTAACAACACCAAACCTAAACAGAGTAAAGATGCAAATAGGCTTATTTTGATTAAAGCTGAAAAGTATTGGGTGTTCATGATGATTATTCCAAGATAATTATCACTAAAATTTACTTTTTTGATCTCATTTAAGGAAGAGAGAAAAATGGAATATAGGTGTGCGAAATCTGTTTTATAGTCTTATGTCGCATGGCAAGAGTGTACTGAAAAAGCACAAATTCGAATATTAATGGCAAAAGACGTTTTTTTTTCGTCCAAACTTACTGTTTTATTACGATTCAATTTGGTTTTAGACGCTGCTTTCTTTAGTATGTATCGTTACGCGATTTTATATCTCCCTTAAGGACGCCACCTGTGGGTGGATGAGGATACGATGCAACATCTAGACGAGATTATTGCCAACGCAACGGCAGCTATTGGGCAGGCTGATTCATCAGTCGCTCTGGACGAAGTCCGAGTTCAATTTCTAGGCAAGAAGGGTCACTTAACTCTTCAACTACAAGCCCTAGGTAAATTACCACCAGAAGAGCGACGCACTGCTGGTCAAGAAATCAATAAAGCGAAGCAAGTAGTACAAACATTACTTGTTGAGCGTAAAGACGGCCTACAACGTGCAGAGCTTGAAGCTAAGCTTGCGGCTGAGACTGTTGATGTTTCTTTACCTGGTCGCCGTATTGAAAATGGTGGTCTTCACCCAGTGACACGTACCATTGAGCGTATTGAAAGTTTCTTTGGTGAGCTTGGTTTTACCACTGAAGCCGGTCCTGAAATTGAAGATGCTTTCCACAACTTCGATGCATTGAACATTGCTGAAGATCACCCAGCACGTACTGACCACGATACGTTCTTCTTCAACCCAGATCTAATGCTACGTACGCACACATCTGGTGTTCAGATCCGTACAATGGAAAATGGTCAACCACCATTCCGTTTCATTGCTCCTGGTCGTGTATACCGTAATGATTACGATCAAACTCATACACCAATGTTCCACCAGGTGGAAGGTATGTTAGTTGATGAAAACGTAAACTTTGCACAACTAAAAGGTATTCTTCACGATTTCCTTTGTAATTTCTTTGAAGAAGAAGTTGAAGTACGTTTCCGTCCTTCTTTCTTCCCATTCACTGAGCCTTCTGCTGAAGTTGACGTTAAAGGTAAGAATGGTAAGTGGTTAGAGGTACTAGGCTGTGGCATGGTACACCCTAATGTTCTACGTTCAGTTAACATCGATCCTGAGAAATATTCAGGCTTTGCATTTGGTATGGGCGTAGAGCGTCTAACCATGCTTCGTTACGGCGTTAACGATTTACGTGCGTTCTTTGAGAACGACTTACGTTTCCTAAAACAGTTTAAGTAAGCACTAGGGGCTAGAAATCTATGAAATTCTCTGAATCTTGGCTACGCGAGTGGGTTAATCCTGCAGTAAACAGCGAAGAACTAGCTCACCAGATCACAATGGCTGGTCTGGAAGTTGACGGTATTGAAGCAGTTGCTGGTGAATTCACTGGCGTTAAAGTTGGTCAAGTGGTTGAGTGTGCACAACACCCAGACGCTGACAAACTACGCGTAACAAAAGTAGATGTAGGTGCTGAAGAGCTACTAGACATCGTTTGTGGCGCATCTAACTGTCGTCAAGGTATCAAGGTTGCTGTTGCAACAGTTGGTGCAGTGCTTCCTGGTGATTTTAAAATCAAGAAAGCAAAACTACGTGGTCAACCTTCTCACGGTATGCTTTGTTCATTCACTGAGCTAGGTATCGACGTTGAGTCTGACGGTATTATGGAACTTGCAGAAGATGCAGTATTAGGTACTGACTTCCGTGAATTCCTAGGTCTTGACGATGTAACTATCGACGTTGACCTAACTGCTAACCGTGCTGACTGTCTAAGCATTGCAGGTCTTGCTCGTGAAGTAGGTGTGCTAAACCGTGCTGAAGTGACTGAGCCTCAATTTGAGATCGTTGCACCAACAGCGGCTGATACAATCGCTATCGATGTTAAAGCGCCTGCGGCATGTCCTCGTTACCTTGGTCGTATTATTCGTAATGTAAACGTTCAAGCTGAAACGCCATTATGGATGCAAGAGAAGCTACGTCGTTGTGGTACACGCTCAATTGATCCAATCGTAGATATCACTAACTACGTATTGCTTGAAATGGGTCAACCAATGCACGCATTCGATCTTGCTAAGATCGATGGCGGTATCGTTGTTCGTATGGCAGAGCAAGGCGAGAAACTAACGCTTCTTGACGGTAACGAAGCTGAACTAAACGACAACACGTTAGTAATTGCAGATAACAAGCAAGCACTAGCGATTGCTGGTATCTTCGGTGGTGAGTTCTCTGGTGTTAACACTGAGACGAAAGACGTACTACTTGAGTGTGCATTCTTCGCACCAGATGCAATCCGTGGTCGTGCTCGTAGCTACGGTTTACACACTGATTCTTCACACCGCTTTGAGCGTGGTGTTGACGCTACACTACAAATGAAAGCGATGGAGCGTGCTACTGCACTTATCGTTGAAATCTGTGGTGGTGACGTTGCACCTATCGTTGAAGCTGAATCAGAAGCTGATTTGCCTAAAGCGGCAACAATTGAACTACGTCGTACTAAACTAGATCGCCTATTAGGTCACTCAATTGCTTCTGAAGAAGTGGTTGAAATCCTAACACGTCTAGGTTGTGATGTTGAAACTACAGATGCTGGCTGGAAAGCAACAGCACCTGCATGGCGTTTTGACATGGCAATTGAAGAAGATTTAGTGGAAGAAGTGGGGCGTATTTTCGGCTACAACAATATTCCTAACCAATCACCAGTTGCTGCACTAAGCATGAACTTACACAAAGAAGCGAACCTTCCGCTTAAGCGTGTACGTGATCTGCTCGTTGGTCGTGGTTTCCAAGAAGCTATTACTTATAGCTTCGTTGAGCCTGAGCAACAAAAACTGATCGTGCCTGAAATTGAGCCATTGATTCTGCCATTCCCAATTTCTGCGGATATGTCAGCAATGCGCTTGAGCCTATGGACTGGCCTACTAAATACAGTAGTGTTCAACCAAAAGCGTCAGCAACCACGTGTACGTTTATTTGAAGCGGGTCTACGTTTTGTGCCTGAGCAATCAGCAGAAAATGGCATGCGTCAAGAAATGATGCTTGCAGGTGTGATTGCGGGTAACCGTAGTGATGAGCATTGGGATATTGAAACTAACACTGTTGATTTCTTTGATCTTAAAGGTGATTTAGAAGCCGTGCTTGAGCTAACTGCAAAAGATGCTTATAGCTTTAAAGCTGCTAAACACCCAGCACTTCACCCAGGCCAATCAGCTGCTATCGTTGTTGATGGTAAAGAAATTGGTTTCATCGGTACAGTACACCCAGAGCTAGAGCGCAAGTTTGGCTTAAATGGCCGTACTATCGTATTTGAAATCGAGTGGGCAGCAATCAATACTCGTCTGCTTCCTGAAGCTGTTTCTATTTCTAAGTTTCCTGCAAACCGTCGTGATATTGCGGTTGTAGTCAATGATGATATTGCAGCAGGTGATGTTGTGGCAGCTTGTCGTGAAAACGGCGGTGAGCTATTAAAAGCTGTTAATCTATTTGATGTTTACACTGGTAAAGGTGTAGATGACGGTCAGAAGAGTCTTGCAATTGCGTTAACGTTGCAATCAACTGAGCGTACATTAGAAGAAGCAGATATTGCAGCAGCAGTAGAAAGTATTGTTAATGCATTGGCTGAAAAATTTGATGCATCACTTCGTGATTAAAAATGCAGCATAATTAAATTTAAGTCTTTGTTTTAGGAAAGCAGCCTCTTGAGGCTGCTTTTTTTTTGATCTAGATCTAAAAAATAATAACAGCTTGATAAATAGTTATTTTTTCTAATATTAAGTGTTCGTTTGGAGTTTTTCACTGTATATTTTGGATTTTTTAGTGATTTAATGCTGTTTGTTGTCTTGGCAAGATCAACTAGATGCACTGTTATAGTAAAATTTCGCAATTAAAATGGTGTAATTTGACATGAAGTTAACGTAAAAAAGTTGGCGAAAATCAGCGAGTTGGCTTAGACTGAGTCTAGTTGATAGTGAGAGGGATAATATAGTCCCGTAGTTTTTGCAGTTTAGAATTACATCTCTAATTGACATATACCTTATTCACAGTGGCATACTTTTTATGTAGGTATGTACACTATCCATTCAACATAGTCTTGAGGGAGTTATCTATGGCGCTCACAAAAGCCGATTTGGCTGAGAACCTGTTTGAAAATGTTGGATTAAGCAAACGGGACGCCAAGGATACGGTGGAAGTCTTCTTTGAAGAAGTTAGGAAGGCTCTAGAAAATGGTGAGCAAGTTAAGTTATCTGGTTTTGGTAACTTTGATTTGCGTGACAAAAATGAGAGACCAGGAAGAAACCCTAAAACGGGTGAAGATATTCCTATCTCCGCACGCCGTGTCGTTACATTCCGTCCCGGTCAGAAGCTTAAGGCTCGTGTCGAAAGTTTAGAAGTTAATAAATAAATCTTTCGCAAGTTTGCTGATCTGAACTGAAACCCAAGTAAATGTATTTTTACTTGGGTTTTTTATTACCTTATCGTTGTGACGTTACTGACAACAGAACTATATTAACTATAGTAATGGTGTTATCTCTTATGTTGAGGATGATATAAGCAGAGGTCTAGGGGTAAGTTGAAATGAACAGGGAGGTTGTATTGTGACGTTAATTGAGCAAATAAAGCGCGGGCAGTTTCTTCAAGCAACCTGCGACTTTTCCCAATCTTTTGTTGCTGGGGAATGGGTATTAGATTCAGGGGTACATTGCCAACTCTTATACCGTGGTGTGTTGCAAATCACTCCACGAGAATTAGCCGCCGATGCCAAAGATATCGTGTTGTCTAGCGGTATTCATGGTGATGAAACTGCGCCAGTTGAACTTATTCAGCAAATAGCATCAAGCGTGGTGTTAGGGCAGATTCAACCCGTTCACCGTTTATTGTTAATCATTGCCCATCCTGAAGCGATTAATCATCAGCAACGCTTTATGGTTGAAAATATGAATCGGCTGTTTCAGGTGAGAAATTTTGAGAAAAATAATGAGTGTCGTATTGCGAATGCATTACAGGTGGCTATTAACAGCTTTTATGGCACTTCTATTGCTATAAAGCCTGAGAGGTGGCACCTTGACCTTCATTGTGCTATTCGCCCCTCACAACACGATACCTTCGCAATTAGCCCCTATACCGATAAACAAACTCGCAGTAATAAATTATTTAGCTTTATTCATCATGCTAAATTGGATGCCGTTTTACTTTCAAATACACCGTCACCGACATTTGCATGGTATAGCGCAGAATATCACGGCGCTCAAGCGTTGACTGTTGAACTTGGGCGTGTAGGCAAATTAGGACAGAACGATTTCACAGTTTTGGCACCATTTCAGCATGCAATATTGCAATTGATCACTGATGTTGCTTTGCCGATCATTTGGACCAGTGAAGTCGAGGTATATCAAGTTAGTCGAACGATAGTAAAGCGACATCCTGAGTTCTTATTTACCTTTGATGATGATGTTGCTAATTTTACTTTTTTTGCTGAAGGTAATGAGTTTGCCGTCGATGGTGATAAAAAATATGTCGCAGATACACATGGAGAAGCCGTTGTTTTTCCTAATCGACATGTTGTCGTTGGCCAACGAGCAGCATTGATGGTTAAAAAAGCGAGCTTAATTTTTGATGAACAAGTCAGAGTTTATGCTAAATCTAACCCATCATATTGATAAGTATCTTGAAAGTTCGCGGTTTTAACAGTGTTTGTTTGCATTATAAAAATGGCACTGTATGGTGTTTGACTTTACTTTTTTGAGCATAATAAAGTCTTGATATTGTTAAATGAATTATTACAGCAACGGCAACAACAATGGCGTACTTGGTTGATTGTTTGTTCTATTTTGTTGATCGCGATTTGCCTGTTTGCTATTGCCGTTGGTGAAGTGTGGATTTTACCTTGGGCACCTATTGGCGAACTGCAGCAACAGTTATTACTTCAATTACGAATCCCGCGAGTACTAGCAGCAATGATTGTTGGGGCTGCACTAGCAAGCTCTGGTGCAGTGTTACAGGTTTTATTAGGTAACCCATTAGCAGAACCCGGTGTACTTGGCATTTCTGGTGGGGCAAGCCTGGCTGTTGTATTGCTATTATTTGTTGTTCCTATTACGCCAACGCCATTAATGACGATGTTTGCTGCGATGGCTGGCGCGTTATTATTTACCTTGATTTTAGTTGGATTTTCTCGACGCCAAAAAATATCTATGGCGCGATTATTATTAATTGGTGTGGCACTCGGGATCTTATCGAGCGCGGTGGTGACATGGGCATTTTATTTTAGTGATGATTTAAGCATGCGTCAGCTGATGTATTGGTTGATGGGCAGCGTTGGTGGCGTGAGTTGGCCACAATTATCGTTATTGTTTTTTATTGTACCGGTACTAGTTGTACTGTGTTTGCAAGGTAAATCATTGGATGTAATGATGCTTGGGGATGTGGCTGCGCGTCAATTAGGGGTTGATGTTCGACGTATTCGATGGTTATTGATTTTAATGATATCGTTGTTAGTCGGGTGCTCTGTTGCTCTTGCTGGTGTGATTGGATTCGTAGGTTTGGTTGTACCGCACTTGTTAAGATTGCATTTGGGCACCGAGAATAAATATTTACTGCCACTCTCAGCAATTTGTGGCGCAATATTATTGGTATTAGCAGATACCTTATCACGGGTATTATTAAGTGATGCTGATTTACCGATTGGTGTGGTGACAACATCACTTGGCGCACCAGTTTTTGTCTGGATGTTAATGCGTTCGCAGTTGGATTAAAACATGATCACAACGTTTGATAACCATAATATTTCAACGCCAGAGTTAATTTTAAAGGCACAAAATATTGCTATTGTGCCTCGATTATTGCCGATGCCACTCACACTTTATGCTGGGCAGATCACTCATGTAATTGGTCCTAATGGTAGTGGTAAAAGTACTCTATTATCGATTTTATCAGGGCTATTTAATTATGGGGGTAGTATTCAATTACTCAATAATGATTTAACCGATTATGATTTACCGTCTTTGGCACATGTGCGAAGTTATTTGTCGCAGCAAGATAAACCTAATTTTTCTATTCCTGTATTTCAATACTTGTCGTTGGCCGTGTCAGCTTTACAATATGTTGATAATCAACAATTGCAAATGGCACTTAATGAGATTTGTAGCCGATTAAATATTCAAGATAAGTTGTCACGTAATATTCAACAACTTTCTGGTGGAGAATGGCAACGGGTACGTCTTGCTGCTGCATGCTTGCAGGTTTGGCCAAGTATTAATCCTCAAGCGAAACTGTTATTACTTGATGAGCCGGCAGCGGCATTAGATATTGGTCAAGAAGCAACGATGTATCAAATGGTACGTTATATCGCTCAGCAAGGTATTGCGGTGGTGATGGTTAACCATGATTTAAATCGGACTTTACGCGAAGCTGACAGGGTAGTATTACTCGATCATGGCCATTGCGTCGGTTATGGGAGTGTTGAACAAGTGATGAATGTTGAACAATTACAGGCAGTATTTAAAACGACTATTCATCGTATTGATCATAATGGCATGCCATGTCTCGTGTTTGTTGATTAACTTATGACGCTGAGAAGCATCAGATATTTCTGTATAAAATATCGAGATAAAAAAATACCTGCAAAAGAGCAGGTATTTATAATTAAAAAGCTAATTATTGTTTGTTTTTTAAGTAAACAATAGTATTTGCTAGATCTTGTAAGCTTTTATGTGCACTGGTATTGACTAAGTATTTGCCGTTAACCAAAAATGCAGGTACTGATTCTAGTGCTGCATTACGCACTATATCTTCAGATTGTTGGAACATTTTAAATACTTCTTTTTGTTGAGCTTCTGTTAGCTCATAAGGGCTCTTTAAATTGTTATCATGGAAGATCTTATCAATAGCAGCTTTACGTTGCTCTACACTCATATCTTTTGGTGAGTCTTGAACAAAGGCAAAGAGTTGCTCAACCAATGCATGGCTTGGTTTATTGTCTGTTTGTACCATTGCGGCATAGAAAATGAAGGCTGCTTTTTGTGCACTTTCATTAAAAATAACGTGAACCTGTTTGATATCGGTATTCGTTAGTTTTTTGATTTCAGGCAAAATGCTTTCCATCTTACGGCAGTGACCACAAGAAAGAGAAAATATTTCAGTTACTCCTTTCATTGCAGGCATTGGTGTCGGGATAACTGAATATTGGTCACCTTCTTGAGGTGTTTTTGAATCAGAACATCCTGATAGTGCAACTACAGTAAAGAGTAGAACAAAAAAGGCTTGATAAATACGTTTCATATTTCAGTACTTTTAAAAAAATTATGGTTCTATTATGTCGATAAAGGACGGTAAATGCATCGACAAAATGATAAAAATGAATAAAAAAATGTGCCACTTAATTCATTTAAGCTTAAATTTTAAACGTTTATTGCCGTTCGCCTATTATATACAAACACAAGCTAAGATGTCCGTGTGTTACTTTATAGAATGAGCTATTATTGGCGGCTTTTTTACTGCATGTGAGTGTTAATCGATGTACATTGGATTTGATTATGGAACCGCGAATTGTTCGGTTGCAGTAATGGAAGACAGTAAACCTAAACTTTTACCGTTAGAGAATAATAATCAATATATTCCGTCGACCTTATGTGCGCCAACACGTGAATCAGTGTCAGAATACTTATACCGTTTTATGGGTATTAAACCATCAAATTCAATCGGTGAACAAGTTTTACGCCGTGCTATGGCATTGAATCGCGAAGAAGATATTGAAGTCGTTGCGGGTGATTTACAATTTGGCCAAGCGGCATTAGATCTTTATCTAAATGATCCTGAAGAGGTATATTACGTTAAGTCACCTAAATCTTTTTTAGGTGCAAACGGTTTACGTGATGGCCAAATTAGTTTCTTTGAAGATCTGGTTTGCGCAATGATGGTTAATATAAAGCGTACTGCAGAACAAAGTTTACAACAAGAGATTGTCAGCACCGTTATTGGACGCCCCGTTAACTTTCAAGGTATTGGCGGTGAGAGTGCTAACCAACAAGCTGAAGGTATTTTATCACAAGCTGCGAAACGAGCTGGATTTAAAGATGTATGTTTTCAGTTTGAACCTGTTGCGGCAGGGCTTGAATATGAGTCAACATTAACAGCAGATAAAACCGTATTAGTGGTCGATATTGGCGGTGGTACGACAGATTGCTCATTGATTAATATGGGCCCTAGTTTTCGTCATCTTAGCGATCGTAGTGCAAGTCTATTAGCGCATAGTGGCCAACGTGTTGGTGGTAATGATCTTGATATTCATTTGGCATTTAAGCAATTAATGCCGCAGTTTGGTCTAGGTAGCAAAACACTTCGTGGTATAGATATGCCATTTAATCAGTTTTGGAATCCGATTGCGATTAATAACGTTGCAGCTCAAACAGAATTTTATGGTGATGCTAATTTACGTGCGCTAGAAAAACTTCGCCATGATGCCGCTGATCCGCAATTATTATCGCGACTCATTCATGTTTATCATGAGACACTTGGTTATCAAATTGTTCGTCATGCAGAAGAAGCTAAAATTGCATTATCAAGCCACAATCACCACACCGTAAATATGGCGTTAATGCAAGATTTGTTTGAAGTGGATATATCAGCACAGCAGTTAGCTGAAGCGATAGAAACGCCAAAAGAAAAGATGCGTGATCTTGTTATTGAGGCAATGGCGCAAAGTCAAGTTAAGCCTGATGCTATATTTATGACTGGGGGTACAGCACGTTCACCTATTTTACGCCAGTGCATTGAACAACAATTACCAAATATTCCGATTGTGAGTGGTAGCTATTTTGGCTCAGTAACGGCAGGCTTAGCCCGTTGGGGCGAGCGTTGTTTTAGCTAGCTGAACAATAAATAGATCAATATAAAATGCCTGCATGTCTGCGGGCATTTTTGTAATAAGATAATCTACGCAGGCTGAGGGGCATAGGCTGAACACCAGCCATTGATATTTACGCTTTTCCCAGGAAAGATAGCACAAGGCTGCCATTTATTATTACTACCATCATTACGAATTAATAGGCAGTTTTTACAATTTTGGCCTGCGATAAGTGATTTATTGACATATTTTAAAGCACTCGCTTGCGGACTGTCTTGTTTAAGCTGAGGCAGTTGAGCTGCAGTGACAGAAGATATAAGAAATTTATTACCCAGTGTCAGACCAATAATTCCGCCAGCTGTTAATCGTATAAAACGCCGTCGAGATGATTTCTTTATCATGATCCTTTCCTTATTCGTATATTGAATAATTATTTTAGAACGACTTACATAAGTAGAAATAAGCGTTCTATTGTCCTTTGTTGTATTCGTAATTCTATATTATTTAAATGATAGTATATGGAGATAAAACAAACCAGAATGGCTATTACTTTACAGGGCGTAATTGATATTGATTGTTATTATCAATTGGATGTTGTTGTTATATCGCTGTTTAATAAATACCAATGATATAAAAATTAATATTTGAATGGTGTTTTAATATGATAACTATCTGTAAATAAATAAATAAAATTTTTTCGTATTTACTGGTATTTAATATTTCATTTTCGGTGTCTTTATTTATTGTTTTATTTCAGTCTTAATGTAGTAAATGCATAACTATAATTTTTAGCTGCTTTTAATTTTATATTCATTACTAATAAGACGGTATAGCATTATTATTCTTGTTATTTCACATTGGGGCGAAATAGCATTAAGCAATATACGTGTTTGAATTAGTTTTATCGAAACCTTTCAAGGAAACACCACATGTCTGACGAGAACGTATTCAAACAGCCAAAGCCGTTCTATTTGATATTTTCAATTGAGTTCTGGGAACGGTTTGGTTTCTATGGCATGCAAGCAATTTTAACTGTTTATATGGTTAAAATTTTAGGTATGTCAGAAACTGCTTCTTTTACATTATTTGGTGCATTCTCTGCATTAGTTTATGGCTCCGTCGCTATTGGTGGCTGGGTAGGGGATAAAGTACTAGGAACCAAAAGAACCATAAAACTAGGCGCATTGGTGCTTGTTGTTGGTTATGCATTATTAGGTTTATCGGCAACCAGTGGGTATGGTGGCTCAGATCTTATCTATATTGCAATGGGCTTTATTACCATGGGTAATGGTTTGTTTAAAGCTAACCCATCAAGCTTATTAGCGAAAGTGTATGGCGAAAATGATCCTCGCTTAGATGGTGCATTTACAATGTATTACATGGCAATTAACTTGGGATCATTTTTCTCAATGCTATTGTCACCATGGATTGCAGAGAAATTTGGCTACGATATTGCGTTTGGTGTCAGTGCTGCAGGTCTAGTTATTACACTTATTAATTTTTATATTAGTGGTCGTATTGTCAAAGGTATTGGTTCTAAGCCTGATATGGAGCCATTAAATAAAACCTATTTTTTAGGTGTTGTTGTTGGGTCAGTTGTATTGAGTTTTGTTAGTGCAATTTTATTACAACACCTATTTTATGCACATGCTATTTTGGTTGTGGTTGGTTGTACAATTGTTGGATTGTATTTTAAAGAGCTATTTTCAACATCAGGTATTGAACGAGCAAAAATGTTTGTTGCTTTTATCTTGATGCTGCAAGGTATTGTATTTTTTGTTCTTTATTTCCAAATGCCAACGTCGCTTAACTTCTTTGCGATCCACAATATTTCACATGATTTATTTGGTATCAGTGTGGCGCCTGAACAGTTTCAAGCACTAAACCCATTATGGATTATGATTGCAAGTCCTGTACTTGCGATGATTTATAACAAATATGGTGATCGTTTTTCTATGCCATTTAAGTTTGCATTAGGTATGGTGCTATGTAGCTTATCATTCTTAGTGTTAGTGCTTGGTGCGCATTTTGCTAACAGCGACGGTATTGTTGATTCAAATTGGTTGATTCTTTCTTATGGCTTCCAATCAATCGGTGAGTTATTTGTATCAGGCCTTGGTTTAGCGATGGTTGCGCAACTGGTACCGCAACGAATGATGGGTTTTGCGATGGGTATGTGGTTCCTAACCTCAGCAACAGCAGCGGTTGTCGCTGGCTGGGTTGCAACGTTAACAGCTGCTCCTGCTAATATCATCGAACCTCACCAGACGTTAATGCTATATAGTCATGTGTTTGGAATTATTGGTTACTCTACTGCGGGTATTGCTCTTTTCACTATGCTCATTGCACCAAAACTAACGCGTGTTATGCGCGGTGAAGATGCAACTACAGAAGTAACAGCTGCATAATCATTATGGTTTAAAGCGGTATTGCTAAATAAAACGGGTGCCAACGATTAGCGTTGTTGGCATCCGTTTTTGTTTATGAATAATATTCTGCAGAGCAGGAAGAGCAGCTGTTATCGTTACTATGGTGGTGATAGGGGCTTATTTCGCAAATAATATGATATAAAAAAGCCTCAGTATCACTTCAATGTAAAAGTGAAGACTGAGGCTTTTTTATTGATTGCAAATTACTGCACCGAAATAGGGTTTTTATTTTGGTGTTGTACTTTTAAACTTGCAAAGTATTGCTGGGTTTCTGCAATAACAACATGGCGTAGCATCACCAGACCGATAAGGTTTGGAATTGCCATTAAGCCATTAACAATGTCTGCAATTACCCAAATCATGTCTAGTTGCATGAATGCGCCACTAGCGATAAGAACGAGAAAGACGATCTTATAAGGCATGATTGCTTTAACGCCAAATAAGTAAGTAATACAACGCTCGCCGTAGTAGTTCCAACCCAAAATAGTAGTAAAGGCAAAAAACATTAAGCCAACAGAAACCATTAATGGGCCGTAATAATCAGAATGTAAACCAGTAGCAAAAGCATGGGTGGTCATCGTTGCACCAGCAAAATCACCGGTCCATGCACCTGTAACAACAAGTGTTAAGCCTGTCATAGTACAAATAATGATGGTATCAAAGAATGTACCTGTCATTGATACTAAGCCTTGGCGAACACATGAATTAGTTTGTGCAGCAGCTGCAGCAATAGGCGCACTACCTAAGCCTGATTCATTTGAGAATACACCACGAGCAATACCTGACTGAATTGCTAACATCATACCAGCACCAACAAAACCACCCGTGGCAGCATGACCAGTAAAGGCTGATTGAATGACGGTTTCAATAGCAGCGGGTAATGCGTGAAAGTTGGTACCTAAAACAATCAGGCAAGCCATAATATAAAAGCCAGCCATTAGCGGTACTACAGTACTTGCTACTTTAGAAATTGATTGAATTCCACCTAATGTTACTGTCGCAACTAAGAGAGTAAGAATAACAACGGTAATTTCTTTTGGTGCACTAAATGAAATATGTGCTGCTTCAACAATGGCATTTGCTTGTGGAAAAGTACCAATACCAAAACAAGCGACACCAACAGCAAAAAGAGCAAATAATTTAGCAAGCCACTTACTACCAACGCCTTTTTCAAGGTAGTACATAGGACCACCAAGAATTTGACCGTTTGCATCAACTTCTCTGTATTTAACCGCTAATAGACATTCTGCATATTTAGTCGCCATGCCAAATAAAGCCGCCAGCCACATCCAAAAAAGCGCGCCAGGGCCGCCAAGTTTAATTGCAGTTGCAACACCAACAATATTACCTGTACCAATTGTTGCAGATAACGCAGTACACAATGCAGCAAAGCTTGATACATCACCTTCGCCGGTGCTATCAGGATCTTTTTTACCACCAAAAACATATTGTAATGCCAGTGGTAGATAACGGATCTGAATAAAGCCAAGTCGAATTGTTAGATATAGACCAGTACCGACTAATAGAATTAATAGCGGTGGTCCCCAAACAAAGCTGTCTAAAGTGCGTAGAAAATTAAAAATTGTGTCATGTAGTGGATTCATTATTCCTCCTTCAACGTACAAAGGAAGAGATATAGAACAACAGGTAAGTGTTAGTTACAGAATGGCTTCTTGTTGCTGCTCTTATCTCCTCTGTCCTTTTGCCTGAGAGTTTCACCGTAATATGCTACGGTTTGCTCCTTCGGCGCTCGATTTAACGAGTCTCTCCAGAGGCTCCTCCAATAACAGTCCATACCTATTGCATTACTGCAATCTGGTGCCTGAAAGATTTACGAATCAAACATGATGGGATCATATTATGTTTCGCTTACTTCTTCGGCGGGCCGACGTGTATACTCTTATGGTATTCGTCAATGGCCACTCTCCTGCTACCTTCATCGGAACTCATTTCGCCCGCAATGTTAGGGGATAAAAATGTGATTGTCAGCAAAAAAATAAAAAAAAAGTTACTGACTAAATAAAATAAGCGCCAGTTGATAACAAAAGGAATATTCCGTATAAAAATAAACCAGCTTAGGCTGTGCTGATATTGTCGAAATATTCCTAATGGTAATTTTTTGAGCGGTGTTGATTAAGGGTTTAAGGTGCTATCAAGCACTGAAATTAATTCATCATTCACATCTGAGGTTATTTCCCACCCAAATACACCACCAAGACCATGTTTCTTAACATAATCAGCCTTTGCTTTAAGAGAACGTTTATCTTCAAAGCTGATATATTCTTTATTTTTTTGATTATAAAGCACCGCCGCTTGTGCAGCTTCATCGTAGTAGTAGCGATAACCTAACTTAGGGTTGCTAAGGAAGTATTTACTAATATCACTGTAGTTAAAATAGCCAGGATCCTGAATGTCAGAACCTTTCCGTAATCCACCTTTGCTATTTATATTTTCAAGTTTATCTGGTGAGATCGTATTTACACCTTGCCATCCTCGACCATAAAAAGGGCTACCGATAATGATTTTATTTTTAGAAATGTTCTTATCGATAAGTGCATTAACTTGGTTTTCGACAGAAGTATTATCAGGGGTATTTGGCGTACTATATAAATTGCTGTGATGACCAACAACATGGTTCCAATTGCCTAAGAAATCAAAACTCATTAAATAAACTTGGTCTAGATACTGGTTAATATAAGACCAGTTAATGCCTGGTAATGTTTTAGGACCAGCATTAATAGCGGCTGAAAGTTGGTACTTGCGGTTATTTTGTTGTTCTAATGTGTTTAATTTAAGCCGTAATTCCTTAATTAATAGACTGTAGGCTTCCCGCTCTAGTTTAGCATTGGTTTGACCTTTACCTGATAATCCATAGCCACCTGGATACTCCCAATCAATTTGAATGCCGTCAAAGAAATCATATTTTAAGATTAACTCTGTCGCAGAATTAATAAATGTCTTTCGATAGGTAGGGTCAAGAGCAACGGTATGAAAAGGCTCTGAAAGAGTCCATCCACCAAAGCTTGGTAGAATACTTAAATGGGGGTATTTATCCGATAATGCTTTTAATTGACCAAAATTACCTTTGTAGCTAACGTTAGTTGCTGTTTCTCCTGCCAGTTTAATATGCAAAGCTGCATATTCATCTAAAATAATAGCTGTGCCTGTTGGTTTATTCGCACATTGAGTGGCAATTATTTTTTTGATGTTATTCGGTGATGAGTCAACAGGGCCACAAACGGCAAGAAAAGCATAAATAAGATGGGTTAATTTATCTGCTGGAATTTTACTGGCAGGATAAGGATTATTGGGCGTATATACTTTCCAATCAGGGTAGTAGGCAGCCACAACGGCAGGTTGGCGATGATCTGCCGCATAGCTAATGTTCATTTGAGAGACAAACGCAGCAGCCAAAAAAGAATATAATGAGAGTGTACGCGTTGTGGTTAAAAAAAACTTCATCGACGATCTAATTAATTTATAAAAACAACCTATATTATTGACTGTATTGATAAAAAACATGTATACGTTTATTGTTGTTTTTTGAAATAAATCACAAAATTAGTAGGGGCAGTCGATGACCATATTGGTTAATATTCGGTTTGAGTATTTTATTAGGTTATATTTTTGTGCGTTCTGTCGAGATAAAAAAACGATAAAATCTAATATTTAGAACAACAGCAAAAGTAATTCTCAATTATTTTATTAATACATGTAATTGTCTTCTTATTTAAAGGTATAAATGAGTTGTTTATATTTAAGACGCGATATCGGAGAAATTAATGCGTCATGTACGTCTGGAGGTTATATGATCTGGGTTAACTGTTGCTATAAAGAGAAATATACCTGTGTTAAAAATAATCTTATGAAATATCATAATGTGTTAGACGTATCACCCTATGAATTGCTATTAACAATGACTGGGTATGAATTGATTTTCATTGAAATTGAAAACTCACAATCTAATGGCTTTAAATTATTGAGAATAATTAAACAGCGTTATCCAATTGTAAAAGTCGTCATTGTTTATCATGATTTAGATTCTGAACTAGCAATTGTTGCACTGCGTGCTGGTGCTGAAGATATTTTAGTTGCGAGCGCAAATCGACAAAAATTGGATAGCTGTTTAAGTCGTTTACATACACATAAAGAAGACATTGTAATTGATAGTAATATATCACAACGAGAACGTTCAATATTACCGGCACTTTCTATAATTGAGAATGATATTAGTGCACCATTGCGTGAAGAAGAACTGGCTAAAGCCTGTGATTTTTCTGCAACGTATTTCTCTCGTTTATTTCACTCTACAATGGGGGTAACACTTAAACAGTATATTATTCAAAAGCGGTTAGATTTAGCGTGTGGTTTGTTAAGTGCCGATCATGAAAAAATAGCCTCTGTTGCTACTTCGGCTGGATTTAAAGATGTTTCTTATTTTTCTCGCGTATTTAAAAAACATATTGGCTGTTCACCGGGAAAATTTCGTTCTAATAACTACAAAGAAACAGACTAACTGTATGAGGATTTACAGGTTATAGTGGAGTTGTTTATAATCATCAAATATTCCCTTTGATGATTTGATTAATGACCACATTTCATGAATTACTTGGTACAGATGATAGCTGTTCAAAAGCTGATATAAAGAAAAAGTATCGACAATTATCAGTCTCATTACATCCAGATAAAGGTGGTTCACAAGCATTGATGAAAATGTTGAACTTGGCTTATCAACAAGTAAATCAAGGGAATGGCAATAAAAAATGTGCTGAAATAGCGCTTGAAAGTGATAATAGTGCAGGGGCACAGCAGCACATGACTGCGCTTCAAGAAAAAATACGAGCACTGATTAAAGAAAAAGCCCAATTACAAGCTTTGATTAAACAAAACCAACAGCAACTGACGCATGCGTATAATGCAGGTGAGAATTGTGCTCGAGAAGCGCTAATGTTATTGCAGACAACTAATTGTCGTCTCAATGAACAATTGCTGGTGCTACAACGTCAAATCGATGCCGGTACCACTCATTCTCGCGTTGTTAATAAAGGGGTTAAACGCCGGTATATTTTTATTTGTACAAGCTTAATTATTATTATCGCCCTGATTGGATGGTTTATTTGGCATTATCAAACTCTACATTTACAGCCTCAGCTTTTATCTTCAGTACCTGTTACCGATTCCGTCCCTGTCGTTAATGCAACCCCGCCATTATCAACAACAATAAAAGATTCTGATACTGAAAAAAACGTTGAGAGAATCATGCTGACAGATACTGTTGGCCAGTGGCAACAGCGTTACTATGAAGGTACTCGCCAACCTTATATTGCGGTTCGTAGCACTAACGGTTCTTATATTGTAAAAGATTGCCAAGGGACTTTTAGTTATTATTCTAATCGTTCTCATCATTCAGCCAACGTTGCTGCGAATTTAATTTATAGTACTAACGATCATCAGTTTGCAGTGTATCGAATACCTTATGGTAATGGCTCAACGGAGCGGCAATGGCTTAATAGTAAAAGTGTAAGTATTAATAATAATATTTTTAGTAATAATGGCTATAAATCAAGTTCATTAGCATTAGCATCAGTATGCCGTAATGGCGTGCCATTTTAGTGAATAAAAATAGCCGTGGGTAATGAAAAGTACGTTAAAGTAAAGCCGAATAAGAGTAACGGGGAATAAGACTAAGGAGTACGCAATGGATTTATCGTCATACCAAGGGATTATTTTTGATATGGATGGCACATTAGTTGATTCAATGCCAGCCCATATTAAAGCGTGGCAACAAACCTGTATTGATTTTGAACTACCGTTTGAGCGTGATTGGTTTTATTCAATGGGCGGATCTTCGACGATTAATACTGCGACTGGGTTATTAAAAAAATACCCTATAGAGGCAGATCCGCAGTTATTAGTAGCCAGCAAGTTGCGTTATTTTGATGATATAAAAAATAAAGGCGATATTATTCCTACGACCTTTACTTTATTACAGCAACAAAAGGCATTAAATAAACGCATTGCAATTGGTACTGGGTGTTATCGGCACCATGCTCTAGAAATATTGACGACGTTAGGCATTTTACCATTGGTGGATATTGTCGTAACGGCTAATGATGTTGAACGACATAAACCATTTCCTGATACTTTCTTACAAGCCGCGCAGCTATTAGAACTTCCTCCTTCAGCTTGTGTTGTGTTTGAAGATACTGAGTTAGGTTACCAAGCAGCAAATGCTGCAGGTATGGATTGTTATCTGGTTAATGATGGAATGATAGTAGAATTTAGATCCTTTGAACGATAAGGTTTGGTCATCGTAAAAAATACGCTATTCTTGACGCGTTTTTTTACTTACTAGTGATGTCATTATGACTAACCATTTGCCACGCAAGCAATCTCAGCATCAACTTTCTGAAACTCGCTTTTGGATTCAACGATTAACCAAAACCGCTATTCGAGCACTGCATATATTAGGTGTCGCTATCTCTAGCGGGGGCTTTATTTTTCATCTTGAGAAAGGACTATGGCTCAATTGGTGGTTATTAGCGATGGTTAGCGGTTTGCTGATGATGGCGCAAGAAATCTATCGGTCAAAGCTATGGTTAATTCAATTAAAAGGCGTATTAACGTTTATAAAGTTAGGCTTATTGACTTCGATTGCCGTCATTCCACAGCTACAACCGCATATTTATATTGGCGTGTTATTACTGTCAGTATTTATTGCGCATGGTCCTGCAGGGCTAAGGCATTACTCAATCTGGCATCGACGCGTTCTTCATGAGCCAAAAGGTATGCATAAAAAAAACATCAATGGGTAATACAACAGCCGTTAGTGGGTTTTGCTACTAACGGCTTTTTATTATTTAAGAGTCAGCAAAAAAGCATCACTGTTAGTACACTTAATAAGGGGAACGGCATAAAGGTATTTAAATGGTTAAATATGGGGCGTGGTATTTATTGTTTGCAGTTATATTGGGTGGTGTCGTTATGGTGGTAGATCGAATCCATAGTGATCATTTATTAAAGCAAACAAAAGACTCAGTCTATTTAGACAGTGATAAAGACCGTGTGGATTTTGTAGCTGAAATTGTTCGTAAATATATATTAAAGCCCGATGATGTTTTCCCTGTGGTTGAAAATGGTTTACCACCATATCGTTATGGTTATGCTGATTTAAATAATGATGGCAGTGATGAAGTGTTTATTATTATGCAAACAGATGAGTTTTGTACAAAAACTGGTTGTGAGGGGTATCTTTTTAGTCATACACAGAAAAAATTGGCAAGTTGGAAAAATATTTATCGGCCTATCTTAATTGCTGACGACTCCCATAATGGTTGGCGTGATATCTTGATAGCGAGTGAAAATAAAATGCATCGTATTGAGTATATCGCAGGTGCTTATCAAACAGACTTAGCGAAAGCGCCTGAATTTAATAATCGCCAGCAAGCATTAATTGCTGTGGGATTAGCGCTTGATAGTAAATATTATCGAAATGGAGGCAGCAATCTAGCCTTAAATTACTCACAGCCTATCTTTGATTGCCAACAGTGTTTTTTATTTAGTTTTAATCGTTACAGTGAATCAAACAATAACTATTATTTAACTGTTAATAGTAGAGATAAAACAGTCGCTACTTATCCGTGATCTTGTATCAAAATGTTTCAATCTGTAATGTTTTAATTCACTGTATTTTAAGTAGTTATAATTATTATTGGTTATTGTCTGATTGGTGTTTTTTGTGATGACAGTGATTGCTTTCTTGGTATCTTCCAGTATATAAACCTCCTTATACATACAATAATAAAATATTATGGAAGTTTTTGTGGCCAATAAAAAGTTAATCGTATTAGCAATATCATCGGCATTAATGATGGGCTGTAATGGTGGTAGTGATTCAAGTGAGCCTGTCGCGCCACCACCCGTAGTTGATCCTGAGATCACACCGCCAGTCGATCCTGTTATTCCTCCTGCTGCAGGTATCTTTTCTCTTAATGGTGACATGAATTTTGGTGCGAGTGTTCATTGTAATGGTTCACCCGCTACTGATTTTATTATTGAAGATGGTGATACTGTCGATTGCTCATTTGAGAGTATCAAATTAGCAACGTTTACTGAGGTAAAACTACAAGCGACTAAGTCAGGAGCAAAAGAAAGAATCAAGCAATTAACACTTGCAGAGTCTGACCGATTTGTGGCGTTTACTGATGCTGAACGTATTAATGCAATTGCTAATACACAAGCATTATTAAATAAAATGGCTCTTGAAAGCGGTAAGGTTTTTGATTTTAAATTATCAGCTATTGACCAATTACGGTTTGATAATTTCTATAATTCAGATGATATATTGCTGCCTACTGCTGAATTTAAGGCATTGATTAGCGATAAATTAGAAGAAAGTACAGAAACTGATAGTAAACCATCAACTCATGAACCCGAATCTCAGCCAGCAGTAACAGAAGGAGCCGGTGATTTAAATAGTAGTTTTGTAAGTGCAAATGCTGAGCAAAATTTAACTTACCAGCCAACTAAAGTCATTTTAACGACGGGTTTTTTACGTGATTTAGATGGTCAACCTATTGTCGGCGTTGATTATTACAGTCCATCAGGACGTGGGCAAACTGATGCTGAAGGTAAATTTAGTTTTAGCTGGGGCGAAAGTGTTGCTTTTGGTATTGATACCTTTGAGTTAGGTGAACTTAAAGCCAATAAAACGCAATTTACGGTGACAGATTTAGCCGCAGGGCATGCTGGTCGTAATATTACTCGCTTATTACAACGTTATTCTGACGCTACTGATCATATTCATATTTCCGAACGTGTCCATAATGTATTTGCTCAATACCCTAATGTGATTAATGAAATATTAAATATAGGGCTGTCTGAATCCGTACAATTAGATAATGGTAGTGGTCAGGAAGAACTTGTTGCTGGTGAATTTGATAAGCAATTTGAATCAGGTTTAGCACAGCAGATTGATATGGCCATTTGTGGTGATGCTTGCCAAGCAAATATAGTCTTTTCGCCATTGTCATTTCCACGTACGGTAACAATAGCTGAGAAAAATATTCAAGCTGATATTAGTAAGCTTTGGGGAGCAGGTGCTGAGGCTATTGCCGATGGCTGGAAACCTGTCACTAAATTCCATGTGTTTACCGATGAAACGTGGTTCTATGGCAGCTCAGGTAATGCTCGTGGTCAAAGTGCAATTAATATTTCCAATCGTGCCTTTCCTATTTTAATGGCACGTAATGATAATAATTATTGGATTAAGTTTGGTGATAAAAAAGCATGGGATGAAAAAACCCTAGCTTATATTACTGAAGCGCCGTCAACGGTTGCTCCTGAAAATGTGACAGCTAATACTGCAACCTTTAACTTACCATTTATTAGCATCGGTGAATTAGGTGCTGGCAAAGTTATGATGGTCGGTAATAATCGCTATAACAGTATTCTAGTGTGTCCTGACAGTTATAGTTGGAATGACGGTGTTGATAACAATGGCGTGTGTTGGCAGCGTAAAGATCGTGCTAATGATAGTGAAGATATGGGAAATTTCTTTGCCAATACTTTCCGTTATTTATTAGGTGATAGCTATATTAATACCACGGCACCGATTACGGTTGGCACTAATATATCACATGTTTATTTTCGTCAAGCTGGGCATCAACAGATTGGCCGTTCGGCAGAATTTAAAGCAGATAAGCGCTTTAATTTAAATATAGAGCAAGTTACCGATTTCAGTTCAGTTGATCCTGAGACAATGCCATTATTGATGTTAAACGGTTATGAGTTCTCAACTATTACGGGCAGTTATACAGTACCAACTGTTGCGGATATTAATAAGCCTAAACTAACCGAGCAAGATGTTTCTGGATTGCTGAGTTATGTTGAGCGTGGCGGTAATATTTTGATAATGGAAACTATTGCTTCGCAACCAAAAGATGAGTTTGCGCGTTTATTAGATGGCGCTGGTTTAGCGTTGAACGGACATTCAGTTATCGCTAATGGCCCAAGTTTTGGTTATCCCGATCGTGTGCGTGCACAACGTGAACATGGTTTTTGGGTTATTGAACGTTATGAGTCAGCAAAAGATGAAGTGAGTGGCGAGATAAAGCCACCATATACGATTAAAGATGGCATTGTTATTTGGGATTTCATTACTAATAATAAACCCGATGATAAACCAACATTAGCCGTTGCTAAGAAAGTGATTACCAATGATAAAGGTGAAAACGAAACTGTGGTTGCGTTTATTGATACATATAATAAAACACCATCAGAGATCGATGCTGAAAAACAAAAATTACTAGCAGTATTTAGTGATGGAGAGTTTGGTTATCAGGAGTGCCGTCTTAACGATTATCACTATGAAGTGAATTGTTTAGAGTATCGACCAGGAACAGGTATTGCGACTGATGGTGGTATGCATACTCCGCGTTACCAAGAATTAGATCTGAATGAAACCACAGCGAAAGCGATGGTAAAAGCAGCTGATCTTGGTACTAATATTGAACGTTTATATCAACATGAATTGTACTTCCGCACGAAAGGTCATCAAGGTGAGCGCTTAAATAGTGTCGATCTACATCGTATTTATCAAAATATGACAGTATGGTTGTGGAATGATCTTGATTACCGTTATGAGTCTGGTGTTAATAACGATGAGCTAGGTTTTAAACGTTTTACTGAGTTCCTAAATTGTTACGGTGATAAAGCGCCAAATCAAACAGTTTGTAGTGCAGAACTAGCTCAAAGCCTTGTTGATAACAATATGGTTTATGGAACTAATAACGATGTAAATGCTGAATACCAAGGATGGATGAACCCAAGCTACCCATTGAACTATATGGAAAAACCATTAACACGCTTAATGCTGGGGCGTTCATACTTTGATTTAGATATTAAGGCGGATATTCGTCAATATCCGGGTGAAGCTAAAGGTTCATCATCAGCCACTGTCGAGGTTGATTTATCGAATAATACTGTTGCATGGTATGCAGGTAATCGTCAATCAACTGGTCAATGGGCTGTAGCACATCAACCATTTACTGTTTCTGTTGCTGGGAATCATAATCCAGTGACAATCACAGTGGCTTTAGCTGACGATCTAACTGGTCGTGAAAAACATGAGTTGGGTTTACTGCGACCACCACGTGTTTCTAAATCATTCACATTATTAGCTGGTGGTAGTGAAACATTTACCGCGCCGTATGGTGGCTTGATTTATGTGTCAGGAAATGAAACAGGAAATGTAATCGTTAATCTTGATGGAACCGTTGCCGCACCATGGTACAAAAATAATGCTTGGGTAAACCCTCAACATTCAGTGGCTCCAATTGGTGAAATTGAATCGAATAGCTTTATTTATACGGCAGCCGCAAAAAATCTACAAGCAAGCAATTACGGTGGTAGTCCACAACAATTTACACAAGAGTTAGATGTTTTCGCAGAAGATCTAAATGATTTTTATGCGCGAGATGAAGTTAAGGGTGAAGGAACAGGTCGTCATAATAAAGTAACAGATACGACACTGCCTAATAATAAACATCATGTAGTGAATGATGTGGCTATCTCTATTGGTGCCGCACACTCGGGTTATCCTGTTATGAACATCAGCTTTGATACCAATAGTCGTGATATTAAAATGTCGCCATTAAATAGCTGGTTGTTATGGCATGAAGTTGGCCATAATGCAGCTGAAGCACCATTTAACGTTGAAGGTTCAACAGAAGTTGTAAACAATATTCTGGCTCTTTATATGCAGGATAAGCATCTAGGTAAAATGGCACGTGTTGAGCAAGATATTCGTATGGCTCCAGCCTTTGTTAATTTAGAAGCATCTTATGCTTGGGCTGCTGGTGGTAATGGTGAGCGACTTGTGATGTTTGCTCAATTGAAAGAGTGGGCTGAAACTGAATTCGATATAACAAATGTCGTGAGAGGAGAGTTACCAAGCTATTATGTTACTGATGTTGATGGTATGAAGGGATGGAATTTATTTAAACTAATGCATCGTCTAACGCGTGGTGATTTAGAAGATAATATGCAATTACCATCACCAAATGCTTGTCAATTAACATCAAGTTTGAGCAAAGGTGATCAATTAATGGTGTGTGCATCTTATGCTGCACAAACAGATCTAAGTGGTTTCTTTAATGCTTGGTCACCAGGTTCAAAAGCTTATATGATCCCTGGTGTGACAGAGCCCTCTTATGAAGGCGGTATTACGGAGGCAGGACGTGCGGCAGTAAAAGCGCTAAAACTTGATACGCCAGCGCGTGATCCATTAAAGATTAACTCAATAACAGTGCGTAAAATGGATTAAATAGCGTACATTGTTTAGCAAAAGGCCGCGAATCAATATAGATTTGCGGCTTTTGTTATTTTAAAGCACCCACAAACCTACACTACAAAAGCGCGCTGATATAGCATCCACGCAGTAAGTTGCTGAATATCCTTTTCAATTAACGCACATAACATATCTTCTGGAATGGGCGTTGTTTCATTATCAAAGGGGGGCAGCTCACCATGCTTACAACGATCTGGAAATGTTTGTTCTATCCATTGTAATTGACCGATCCAACGTGCCGTTGCATGTGATTCATTTGATTGAATACCCAATTTAGTTGCTAACAATAAGCCATCATTTAAACGTTGAATTAACACTAATAGGCTTAACCAATCCTTTGAGGTACGAGGGCTTAAATTTGGCTCTCTCAGTAAATTCATCACTTCGCCATGTAAGGCATAATAACGTTGCTGACTTTGGTATAAATTAATTTTTTGTTCCCATTGTGGCTTATTTAATACCGCAACATATAATATTTGTGATTTTATCATGCTAGAAGTATGGCGATCTAACCATGTCATTGTCCAACTCGGCGCAATAAAGTAATTGACCGAAAATGCAATAGTTACCCCAAAAAGTGTATCGATAATACGATAAAAAGACACATACGTGTTATCAGGTGAGAGTAAGCTAATTGCGAACACAATCATCGATGTTAACCAAAAAACATGAATATCGTAACGCTCTTTATGGTATGAGGTAAACGCAAAAAAAACTGAAATACTGGTTAATAAAATAAGGTGCTGTGGCGGTATAAAATACAAACAAATAAAGCAGTAAATTCCACCTAACGCCGTGCCAGAAAAACGATTCCAGATTCGATGGTTCGTCACCGCCATTGATGAGGTCAGCAAGACAATAAAGGCAGTTAATGAGATCCAATATCCTTGAGGAAGGTGATAGAACTCAGTTAAAAATTGAGTAACGGCTAACGTAACTGCAATTTTACCCGCATGACGCCATTCTTTTGAATTAAATTTAAGTGCCTGACAAAAATCACTAATAAATGCCGCACTGTCACTGGTAAATAGATAAATATTTTTACTGTTATCGGGCGTTGAAAAGGTATCAAAGTTATAGCAACGTTTGAATTTTTCTATTATATCAACAATATAGGGTGTGTTTTTGTATTCGTTAGTCGTAAAGGTTGCCGTGATTTGTTGATTGTTTTTTAGTTGTTCAACAGTGAGTTCTATCCATTTGAAGAGCCGAATGCGTGTTGATTGGTGTAAGTCAAAACTGAGTGCACGTTCTAAACAAATAATATATTCAGACATTTCTAATAAACGTTGCAGTTCGATTTTTATTTTAATAGCGCGTTTAGACGAAGAAATGGAGTTACTGTAATAAGCTAAATTATGCGCGCTTTGATAAAAGAATTGTCGTTTGGCTGCCAGTTGGGCTTCATTATCAGAAAAACGTAATTCATTTAACCAATCAGTAAGCGCATTATCCACTGTTACCGTATGCTGTTGCAAAATACGGCCGTTAAAAAAGGGCCATAAAATAAGCGATGACAACATAACACATAGCCCAGCAAAGATATTAGCCATTAAAATAATGGAAAAACTATCACCGACAGCGGCAAAATGAATTGCCATAATATAGATAAAACCAAAGTTATAACCAAATAAGCGAATATGGGGCCGTTGATTAGACATCAAGCCATAGAGAATGGCGATTGAGCACAATGTAATCGCGCTAAGCCACATATTATCAAACACTAAAAATGCTAAATATGTTGCCATAACGGTGATTAATGCTGAGATAGACAGTATTTGTAATCGTTTTAAATAAGGCAGATTACGTGCTTGAGTTCCAAGCAACCATGCGGTGATTAACCCTGAAATACCGGCACTAGTAAAGCCTAAGTTATAAAAAACGCCTAAGCTAACTAACATAGGAAGGGTTATACGAATAGAATCAGGAATGTCTGCTGCATTGGAAAACCAGCGGCTAAACATTGTCGTTAAGGTTGTTATTTTCATTATGGCGGCTTGTTAATAGTAAAACACGCAGATACGACAAAGTATAGCTGGAAAATAAAAGCCATAATCAGCCGTAGAATGGTAATAAATAGCGCATTGTGAGTAATAAGTTATTGCTGGTGTTACAGAATAATAGTGCTGATATTGATAAGCAGTGCATCAGACGAAGCACTGCTTGTTTATTTTATTATGCTGATTGTAGCAATAATTGACCAAGGTAATTCATGGCAAAAGCAGCATCTTGCGCTGCTGTATTTACTTGAGTAATGAGTAGCTGGGCGCGCTTATCATCATCTTTTAAACTGATTTTAATTTTATTAACCAGTTGTTCTGCCATTTCTGTTTTTTGTTTACAGTCATTAAATAATGCTGAAATAACTGAGATATCAATCTCGCCACCTTTTGCGAATAAATCGGCAGCAATATTATAGACAGTATAAAATTGATTGGCTGCGTCTTTCTTACCTTCTTTAACGTCTTTAGCCCACTCCGTAGACCATGTTTTAAAAATAACGGCAATTTGAGGGTTAGGTTGCACTTTTATTGGTTGCATTATGTAGTCCTAGAAGTGGTGATACTTAGCATAGTAATGCAGCTGATTACGTGTTTAAAGGGCAATTTTTAGAAAGTAGCAGTATCGAGTGAATTTAATAATTATTGAATGTTTTTAGCGCATAAAGTGGTTATTTACCACACAATGTTGGACTCGGTATCACATAATCAAGTTATATATATCATTTTACATCAAAATCTTTGCGAAATATCTTGCATGCGACACTGTAACGTTTTACGTTAAATATAGCTCTCGGCAGTAGTGATAGCCAGCAGGAGCTAAGGAGAAACTCATGATTAACGTGAACTTCGAATTGGCCAAGCAAGCATATGCAAAAGTGCTGATGTACCCTCATGGTGGTGAAATAGAACAACATGAATATATGGCACTGCGTGTTTTCCGTTGGGATCTAGCACGTGCAGGCAAGCCAATAGATACTGCTTTTGATTTAAGACTACAAGCAAGTGGTTATCGTAAAATAGCCTCTCAGCCCGCAAAAGCCCATCGTCCTCTTCCTGCGTGTGTTTTAGCGCAAATGAGTGACGGCTGGAAAAGCCAACATGGTTACCTATAATGTTTGAATATCCCCAAGGCTAAAGAATCTCTTTCTTTAGCCTTTTTATATTCTATTCGCTTCTCGATACCTTGGTTTAAAACTCAAAATTCAAGACTTAATCATAGATAGTATGTTTATATTTTGCCGTAAGCCGTAAGCCGTAAGCCGTAAGCCGTAAGCCGTAAGCCGTAAGAGGGATGACTCAATGGAGTGGGGACACTGTAAAAAGAACGAAAAAAAACCAGCCCATTACTGACTGGTTTTAGATATTAATAGGTTTTGATTCGCTTACTTATTAAATGTATTGCCGTTTGCTTCGCGTGCCTCAGCAATAGTATCTGGGTGCCATGCACCTTCGATATCTTTTAGCTCTTTAAATTTAGAGCGATCAAATTCTGGTGTTTTACCTGCTTTAAGTTGTTCTTCATAATCTTTAATGACTTTAATTGCCAATCCAGAAAGGAAAATAAGAGCAACAATGTTAACCAATGCCATTAGACCCATAGAAACATCAGCTAAACTCCAAACAACAGGCAGTGATGCAACAGCACCAAACATTACCATACCGAGAACACAAAGACGGAATAAGAACAAACCGCGCTTGGTATTACCGTTGAGGAACATGATATTTGTTTCTGCATAAGTGTAGTTGGCAATGATTGACGAGAAACAAAATAGTAAAATTGCTGACGTAATGAAATAGGTTGTCCAATTACCGAGTTGATTGCTCAGTGCTTGTTGTAATAAACCAATACCTGTCGATGCATCTGGTGTGTTCATGACACCAGAAAGCATAATCATTGCCGCAGATGCTGTACAAATAACAATGGTATCAACGAAAACACCTAGCATTTGGACAAAACCTTGTGATGCAGGGTGGTTAGGATTAGGCGTCGCGCTTGCTGCAACGTTAGCCGCTGAGCCCATACCAGCTTCATTTGAGAATAAACCACGTGCAATACCACTTTGCATCGCTTGTGAAGCCGTGAAAGCGACACCACCAGCAACGGCTTCATGCCAACCAAATGCACTCTTAACAATAAGGGCCAGAACAGCAGGTAACTCAGTAATGTTGATTGCAACAATCACTAATGCGATTGCTAAATAGCCAACCGCCATGATAGGTACAATTTTTGTAGATGCATTAGCGATACGGCGTAAACCGCCCATAATAAAGAAAGCTGTTAAGATAACAATCACAATACCTTGCGTGGTTTCATTCCAGCCAAAAGAGTGGTGCAGTGCGTCGGTGATGGTATTTGCTTGAACAGCATTGAAAACAAAGCCAAAAGCAATAATAAGACAAATTGAAAAAAGAGTACCCATCCAGCGCTTGCCAAGACCTTGCTCCATGTAATAAGCAGGGCCACCACGATATTGACCATCAACATCTTTTACTTTGTAAACTTGAGCAAGAGTGGATTCAATAAAAGCGGTTGCCATACCGAAGATAGCAATTAGCCACATCCAAAAGATAGCGCCTGGGCCACCAATGGTTAATGCAACAGCGACACCAGCCATATTACCGGTACCAACACGTGCTGCCATCGATGTACAAAATACTTGATAAGAACTAATGCCGTTTTCTATTTCACGGCCACTTTTTAGGACATCAATTGAATGACGGAATTGACGGATCTGGATAAAACCAAGACGAACACTAAAGTAAATTCCTACACCAACCAATAAATAAACGAGAAGTTGGCCCCATAAAACGCCGTTTACTGAACCAATGATCGCCATTAAGGTGTCATTGATTGATCCCAGTATATTTCCATTCGTAGAAGTCATATTTTTTCCTGTTAATAAAACTATGCAACCTCGAAAGACTACTTAGTGAAGAGGAACATTCATCCGTTGTGAGTGCTCTGTTATCGGTTGTTATAATAGGTTTTTTATTGATAATAATTCGCAACAAACACTCGTAATAGTTGTTACAAACATTAAACATGTAACCGATTTCATTGCCATGAAGGCGATGCAAGGTAGCACAAAAAAACAAAAATCCAAGGAGACTTATATCACAAAAAATGAATTATTACTATGTAACGCGTTACATTATTAATATGTGATGGTTATTTTGTTGTTTTTAATCAATAGGTTGGATAATTATGTGAATAAGTTCACTGAAAAGCTATTGAACGGCGTGCATTATCGTATGTTGAGATTCGGCGGTTTAAAAAAAGACATTGATGGAATTTATTAATACCACGATTATTGCTTTGAAGCGGTGATTGATAGTGATAATCGTTGATATGTGGCTATCTAAAAGAAAAAAAGTAAATGTAGTAAACAAGAAAGCAAACGGTCGCTCGCTTTCTTGCTTATAGTCGATAATTAAATATGAGAATGCTTACTTGCCAGCGGCCTCTATATATATTTTTTTATGGCAATTGCCATAGAACGGGCGTCCTTTAGGACCAGATTCAAGTAACTGTTGAACACTATTGTTAACATTAAATGATTTACCAATATTCAATCGAACTTCATTTAAATAACGACCTTGGCTACAAGCTAAACTAATTCGGTCTACCGCATCAGCACCAAAATGTGAAATGAGGTTCTTTTTAAAGCTCGCTGTTGACACATTATTCCCAATATTGGCTTTTATAAATTGGCCTATTGCTGAGGCATCGACTTTTTCGACTAATTTAGTAGCAGTGAGAAAATAGGCATCATCGTCGAGATTTTGACAAGTACCATGTTTTTTCCATTCATATTCACCAAATTTTGTTTGGTAGTAAAAATTCGGCATCCATGGTGCTATTTCTTTAATGGTTGCAGTAGATAAATCGAGCCGCGCATAACGATCACAATAGCCATATTTGGTGCCACAACTGCTTTTGTTGGGCCATAAACCATGCAGAGTCAAATGCGTAATGTTTAATTTACCATCATTAATTGCGGTACATTCTGGTTTATTGCCTTTATATTTAAAGTGTTCACAAAATCCAGGTTGCCATGTTAAAGCTAATACATATGAATCAAAGTCATTACGTGTATCACACTGTTTTGATGCTGAGTTTGATGCTGAGTTTGATGCTGAAGAAGATGGCTTAAAGGTAACCTCATCATTAAATTGTGTCTTACCACACGATTTACTTACCCAGCGCATAGCAGGGGATGCGGTAGGGATCAGTATTTGGACCCAATCAAACTCTTTTTTATTAATAGCCTTTATTGCATATTGCTTATTACTAACAAGCTGAGTGTTATCAGGATTCGTTTGTTTACGAAAAGATTGATAGGCATCGCAACTTCCTGTTGCTGTAAAGCTACCAGAGGCTCGAATCGATGCAGTTGCAGTAAGACTTGAAAGCGAAAGGATACTACCGACAATGACGGTAATGAAATGAGAGTTAGTACGCACAATATGCCTATTATGAAATGATAATTGAGTGTTTACTATAGTTGATTGTGATGCTTTTATTAAGGAATATCATTTTTAGCACCGAATAATAAAATGTGATATTGAGCCAGAAATCGAGTCAAAAAAGAACATACGGCAATCGAAAATGAATAAATTGACGATTTTTTTAAATTAGTGTTCACAATAAAGCCAACTCAGAGTAATATTCACAGAAGTAGCGTCCCCAGCTACACGAAAATGAAAAGATCAATTATAATAAAGAGTCTTTAGTGTAAATAGAACACTTAAAGAGTGTCGGTCAACAGACACCTATCTCATTTATTCATCTGAGGTTATTAATTTCATTTAGCTAAATATAGAACAATGTTAAATTTCCTGATTAATATTGATCATTTTATCAATGCATGCTTTGCCATTACCGTGCGAAAGCAAATTTGTATTATTATCCGAGGTTATTAATGGACAGTTTCGCTGCTGCAGAAAAAGCGCTCAGTGCGATGTTAAAAAGTGTAGAAGCAACCGGTGAAGTAAAAGAAGCCCGTGTTGACTACCGTCAAATTCTAATTGATTTTGCTGATGAAGTTCCTGGTCGCCAAAAAGCCGTAATTAAGCGTATTCCTCTACAAAAAATCAATAACCTAATTGCTGTATTGCATGAATTCAAACAAGAATCACGTCAATCACGTATGATTGAGATTTTAGCAATGATGGAAAAAGATGGCGTTTCACCGCATGATCTAGTTATTGACGAGTTATCAACCGAAGCTGAATAACTTTATAAATCAATAGTTAAACACTATTTTGTTGGCAACTGTTGCAATATAAAAATGCGAATATCGCAGATGTTTAAATACTATATTTATTGTGCAACTTCAATTGCAGCCTTCTTATTTTAATATAGTAAGTCGCATTTTTTATATTAACTATTTATTTAGTATACAGAGTTAATAATATTTGCTCTGTATACTCTCCTCTTGCTATATAACTTCAATATATTCAGTATGGTGTGTTTTATTTCCCAGATCATACTCTCTTCTATATCACATAATTAAACGTTGTTTTATTTTGGGTGGGTTTGTAAGTCTTTAATTTATAAAGCGACTTATTTATGTTATTAATAACGCTTATCTGAATTTATTAACTACTAAGGATGTTATGTGAATAATATAAGCTGTGACGACCCTTTTATTAAAGCTCAACACATCACAAAGTCTTATGGTGGCAAAAAAGCGCTAGAGAATATTAGTTTTAACCTAGCGAGCGGACAAATCCTTGGTTTACTTGGTCATAATGGTGCAGGTAAATCGACATTAATAAAAACATTATTGGGAATGCATAGCTGTAGCGGCGAGCTAAGTATTTTTAATTTATCGCCTGAAAAGCACCGAGACCAAATAGTTCAGAACCTTGCCTATATATCTGATGTCGCTATGCTGCCAGATTGGATGACTGTGAAACAATTAATTTCTTATGCCGCAGGCGTCCATCACCACTTTGAACGCCCTAAAATGCTGCAATACTTAGATCAAACTAAAATTAATCTTAATAGTAAAATAAGAGCTTTATCAAAGGGTATGAAAGTACAATTGCATCTAGCGTTAGTCATGGCAACCAATGTCAATGTACTTATCTTAGATGAGCCAACGCTTGGGTTAGATCTTATGTATCGTTCGACTTTTTATCGCACATTAATGACATGGTTTAAAGAAGGTGAGCGAGCATTAATAATTGCGAGTCATGAGGTCAATGAGATTGCACATTTACTAACAGATGTTTTGATACTTAAAAATGGTCAAGCGGTTTTACAAGCACCACTCTCATCATTAGCGACTGAGTTTACGATCTTATCGGTTAATGAAGCCAATATAGAGGCTGCGAAACAATTGCATCCTTTGACCGTCAATTGTCAATTAGGACAATATCGACTGCTGTTTGAGGGAGCTGATGTCTCTCAATTAACCTTGCTAGGTGATATTAGTCAGCCAAGCCTTGCTGATATATTTTTAGCTAAACAGCAGGAGACAGTAGCATGAAACAAAGTTATACGTTAATAAAAACGGAATTATTAGAACATAAAATAATTGTGCGGCTGCCTGTGTTTCTAGCATTATTTTCGATGCTTATTGTCGTTATGATACTTACCAATATTAATAATTTTTCGTTTAATATCCAGACTAACGGTTTTGACGGTTGGCAACCACCAATAACTTCATCATCGTTTGCTGGGATGGTCGGTTCAGCGTCTTTTTTTGTTGCAGGTATCGTGTCGCTACTGAGCTTCTTCACTTACTCTGCAAGGGCGCTTGCCAAAGAGCGTAAAGAGGGCAGCTTGGCTTTTTGGCACTCAATGCCGGTGAGTGACAGTAAAGCAATTGCGATCAAGCTATTGGTAGCATTAGTTGTTATTCCATTATTTTCATCGTTATTGTTATTATTTATTGATGTCACTGTGTGGATTGTCGCGATGTGGGTTATGCCTGCAGATATGTTGGCTGAAAATGCACTATCGTTAGTCGCGATAGGGTTACATTGGGGGCAGTTTATTGCGACGATGGCGGCTATGAGCTTAGCTTTGTTGCCAGTTGCATGTATTATCTTTTGTACTTCTCAGCTAACTGACCATCCATTATTGGTGCTATTTGTCGCAATAACATTGGTTAAATTAATCAGTTCGATGTTATTTAACTCAATGGCTATCGGTGCTTGGCTAAATAAAGTCAGTAATTTGGCGTTTAATATTCTAACCAGTGAACACCCGTGGCAAACATTAGCAAATGTAGGAACAATAACATTATTAGGCTTATTGATTCTATCGATAGCAATATTTAAAACTAGTGTCCATTTGCGTTGTGGTGATTGACGGTAACTGCATAATATACAGTTATAAAAAAGAGAATGTAACGATACATTCTCTTTTATTTTGCCTCTAATTAAACCATGGTTATTTTATTTCATATATACATGCTGTATATCGGTTTAATTATAAATAATATATTTAATGATTAAGCTGCAGAAACAGACTCAATGTATTGTACTTCGTTTTTATATTTACGAACATTACGAGACAAAGTACCCTTTGGCAGCTCATAACGCTTCTCTGCTTCATAGCTTGATAGACCATCAAACACTACAGCAGCTACAGCCACACGCTGGTTTTCTGATTTGAAGATACGTTGTGCGATTAACTCATATTGTGTATTAGTCATAGTCTTGCCTATTTGGTTTTTGAGAGTGGGATAATGGTGATCCAATTCGTCCACTCTATGCTTGAAAAACGGTCGACCTGTTAGATATATAACAAGTAAACAAATGCTGTTAGCAAGACAATAGCAATGTGAACCTTAACAGAAGATTAATAGAATTATATTTGTGGTTTAAATTAGAATTTAAAATGAAAAATTAAGAATTACATCGCTTTTTTTAAACAATTAAGCCAGTAATTCGGTTTTATTTTTAAATGAGGAATATTAGATTGAAAATATGAAATTAAATAAAGAGAGGCAATAACCTCTCTTTAATCGTTTTAGCTTTAATTTAATTAACCAATAAGACGTAATCCATTGGGTAATGCATCACCGAATACACGTTTGGTTTCATCTTCTGTCAATATTTTGACCTCAGAAACCATTTCAATCCAGCTTTCTGGTGCTTTACTTTGTTTTAATTTATTAATGACTTGTTGGCGTAATTCATCGTTAATATCTAAGGTGCGGTCGCCAGTCATGCGCGTCATCATTACTGCAGCAAAACCAATATATGGCTCCTTACGCCAATCATAGCTCATCAGTTCAGGTAAGCAGTAAGAGACGTGCTCTGCAGATAATAAGTTATGGTTACTGCCATAAAATGGCGTACGAGTGGCAATACGACCGATTGCCCACCAATGCGCTTGAGCATATTGGGCTTTTTGTAAACGTCCAAACAGCCACTCAATGAGTTGAAGTTTCTTATCAAATGGTAAATGCTCTAAAGAGGCCGCTAAGCGAACCATATCTTCATAGCTACGCTCTTGGAGTTCTTTGTTTAGTTTAGCGTTACGGCTTGCTCCAGGAGTAATATATTTAGCAATATCTTTATAGATAAGCAGTTGCTGCTCTTGGGTTAAGCCTCCGGCAACACGACGCCAGAACGTCCACCAATCGCACCATGTTTGGGTATTGGTATCAAACTGAATACCGTGTTGATATAACTGCCAAATTTGCTCCATACGGAATTCATCAGCAGGGTAGCCAAAACCAGGGCGCATGGTAAAACCTGCTAGTTTTAACCAATTGCGCTCATGAAGATCTGAACGACGACGGCGCTTTTTACTTTCAAGTAGCGCATTGGCAAGTTCACGTAAACACGGCGTTTCCCAATTATCGCGTTTGCCTAATATCTTATCGAGATCATTACGCAGTGTTTTGACTGCTTTATTGTTATCAGTGTTTTTACTGCCGCCAAAGACTTTTTTAACTGCGTCAATAGCTTCAGGCATTCGAGCTGGAAGCTCACTTTCAGCAAGGGTACTATCACCATTATTGCGGCTTAATCGGGCTAAATCTTTACGTATAGCAAATTCAACTTTCCAACGTTTATTATTATCAGTAAGACTGACCGCTTCAATTTGTAGTGTGCCAACTTCTGTTAACTGGCAGGCTAAGGTGACTTCTTCACGATCTTTTTGGTTAGCTGCTAACTCACTACGATCGCGTTCACTGTCTAATGTTGCAATAAACGGTGGTAGATTGATATAACCATCACCCATAATTTCAATCAGTTCACCGACATCATGATGCTTATCATTAGTAGAAGAAACTAAGTTAAATCGCACTGGTTCACCCAGTGTTAGCGCAAATTTACGGTGTGTTAATGTAACTTCAATGCCTTCTTCTATCCCTTTAGGTAATAAGCAAATACCTTGCTTAGTACCTTTATTTTCACCAATAGTTAAGAAGAATGAACGGGCAGATCCGCCGCCAATTTTAAGCTGTGCACCATGACGGGCTTTAGCATAAGCAACAGCACCAAATGCAACGGCCAAATCAGGATGTAGATTTTTAAGTTCGGTTACGGGAGCACCACGCCAGCGAGAAATAATATCTAACGTGCGCGCTGAAAGTAGTGGGCTATTAAATACACCACCATTAAGCAACACGGCAACAGGGATCGCTGGTTGATCGTCATTAATAATGATTGAGTTTGAATGATGGAGGTTAAAATCATTAAACGCTTCACGACAAACATTATCATGCAGATCAATAAATTGTGCGACATGCTTACTGATAGCAGGATCTGCTGCATAGGGAAGCCCAAACTCAACCATAGCCGCTTGACGTTGATTAGGTTGGTCTGTGAATTCAGTAATAGGGAAAAAGCCATCAAGGGCGATGCGATGCACTTCTTCACGGTTTAACTCAATACTTTTAGCACCACCAATCAAACGCGAGCCACTGCCGAGCATGGTGACTTTAGCGTTATCTGGTGCATTACCTGATAATAATTTTTCTTTTACCTTACGGGTTTGCTGAATCAGCTTTGATAATGCAGCAGGGCTAAGCTTTTTTGATTCGCCATGTAAACGTTGTTCGGCAACGTGCGCTAATGCTAAATCGAGGTTATCACCACCTAGCATTAAGTGATCACCAACTCCAATACGATCAAGGGTTAGTTTTCCTTGATCACTACCAACTTTAATTAAACTTAAATCGGTTGTACCACCACCCACATCGCACACCATTAATAATGGAATGTCTTTTAATAACTCATCTGCTTGTTGACGGTTTTGTGCATACCAGTCGTAACAAACAGCTTGCGGCTCTTCAAGTAATAAGACTTTTTTTAATCCCGCCAGTTCAGCTGCTTCTAATGTTAACGCACGTGCTGATTCATCAAAAGAAGCTGGCACAGTGATCACCACTTCTTGTTGGGCTAGTTTGTCATTTTTGTGGTGATAGTCCCATGCTTGACGCACATGGTTAAGATAACTAGCACTAGCAATAACAGGTGAAACTTTTTTTACATCTGATGTTGATGCTGTGGATGACCAAGGCAAAATAGCTTCATTACGATCAACATGTTGATGCGACAGCCAACTTTTCGCACTGACAACTTGACGACCTTCTACTTTTGCACCCAGTTCTCGTGCAAATTCACCAATAATAACACTCGCAATTTCACCTTTTACAGGTTCAGTATTCCAAGGTAGTACCAATTGGGTTGCGTCCATTTCACCTTCAGCTGGGTGATAACGGAATGAGGGCAGTAGTGGTTTACGTGCCACTTCACCCGGTGCAATTAATTGATCAATTTCAAAAATATGCATCGGACTGGTTTCTAATGTATCTGTAATCTCACTGTAAGCGACAACAGTGTGGGTAGTACCAAGATCAATACCAACAAGGTAACGTGGGGAAGATGAAGGCATGCTGACTCCATAAAATAATTGCAATGAGAAAATAGCCTGATGGGAAACGATTGATGTGTCAGTTTTTACGGGTGAAAATTAGAAGAATATAGCCCGCTGACATGTTTCATTGGCTAGATAAATAAACGGCGCACTATAAAGTGCGCCGCTGTATAAGCTATTACGCTTCGCGAACGTCAAATTCGACTTGCCATTTTTGACCATTATCGGTCGCGATGGCTTCAAGGCATAACATACCCAGTTCAGTAACATGCGAGGCAAGTTTAACCGGAACAACTTCACCAGCACTACGTCCTTCAGAGACTGGTAGTGTCATTTGAATTGCTGGTAATTCTTCCATTTCTTCTGGTTGCCACCAATCAAGATGCGTACCCGCTATGTCGTCACGACGTACGGTTGAACCAAAGAATTTAAACTGCACTGGTTGACCAATGATTAAACCAAATTCTTGACTTGGTACATCAGCTTGGCTGCCTTCTTCCATACCAAAAGGCGCAACACACAGTGCTTCTAGTGGTGGTTCCATACCTGGAATAGCCGGCATTGCACTTTCAATACCTACGTAGTAGCTGCTTGCGATACCACCACGAATACGTACACCTTTACCACGGCGTACAGAACCATAGTATGAAGCGCCACTTGCGACAGCAAGATCAAGATCAAGGCCTGAAAGTAACTTCGCTTCAGCAGAGCCAGCAGTCGTTAACCAGCTATTGATCGTTGATAATAGACGCTCTGATAATAATGATGATTTAAGTACACCACCATTAAACAGAATAGCAGTAGGGCGAATAAAGCCTTCATGCTGTTGTTCATATTGTGCAAATAGTTCTTCTACAGCTTGGCTTTGACGGCTTAAGAAACCTGCAACATGGCGTGATACCGCAGCATCTTGTGCGTAAGGTAGACCCATTTGGGTTAATGCCCCACGTGCTGTTTGTACTGGTAATTCTTCAATGGTTGTTTGTGGAAAGAAACCTTCAACCAATGTTTGCTGTACTTCTTCTTGGGTCAACTCTGTTTGTAGCGTACCGCCAAGAAGCTTAGAGCCACGGCTTGGAACCACAATCGGCATCGATTGTAAGTCAGCATCGTTAAGCAGTGCTTCTTTTGCATCACGACAAGCATGCGTAATGGCTAATACTTGCCATGGCTGTAATTGCTTACCATCTTGCGCTAGTTTCATCTTTAAGCGATAAGCTAGAGCAAGATCCATGTTATCACCACCCAGAAGGATGTGATCGCCAACAGCAACACGGTTAAGCGTTAAGTTGCCGTCTTCTTCAGTAACCGCAACTAATGATAAATCCGTCGTACCACCACCGATATCAACCACTAAAATGATATCGCCAACAGCAACTTGGTCACGCCAGCTGTCGTCATTATTCTTGATCCAGCTATAAACAGCAGCTTGCGGTTCTTCAAGCAAAGTCAGGTGTTTAAAGCCAACATTACGCGCAGCTTCTGCTGTTAATTCACGTGCAGCAGGATCAAAAGATGCTGGTACAGTAATGGTGACATCTTGATCACTAATAGGCGTTTCTGGATGTTGGAAATTCCATGCATCAGCCATGTGTTCAAGGTATTTTTGTGTCGCTTCAAGGGGTGATACTTTTACCACTTCTTCTGGACTATTAAGTGGCAAAAATGCATCACGACGGTTAACACCACCATGACATAGCCAACTTTTTGCACTTGAAATAAGACGGATTGGGGTCTTACTACCAAGATTTCGTGCCATCGCACCAACAATAGCATTAGGCTTTGCATTCCAAGGAAGTGCTGTATCGCCTTCAGCTAACTCTGATTCGTGAGCTTGGTACATGAACGAAGGTAATTGACTCTTGTCTTCCACATTACCAGGTGTAGTTAATTGTGGAATTGTCATTACCGTGACATCAGCGTTTTCATTCTCAAGATCGACATAAGAAAGCACACAATGTGTTGTGCCTAAGTCAATACCTACGCTGTAACGATGTTGTTGTGTATCTTGCATTATAATTCTACCTCAGCGGCTGCGATGATATGTACATCATGGCCTTCTGCCAATTTAGGCAATTTAACATTTGTCACTTTCCAACCGCGATGGATCAGAGTGCCATTAAATGGCGCTTCGCCGACTACGTTACCTGTTAGGCGTACTTCAGACGCATTAAACCCTTGGGGTAGGGTAATACGTGATTCTTCATCTTCAGCACGTACGGGTGCAAAGCTAAAGTATTCATTAAGTACTTTTTGACCGCCTTCATGAATAACACGAGCCGCAGCGCCAATATCAGCATCTGCAAAGCCTTTAAGATCTTCTTGCATGAAATCAATAAAGCGCGCGTCTTGTTGTAAAAGTGACAGTAGTTGGAGTGCTGAATCTGGCGTTGATGTTTTGAGTTTAGGTTCAACTTCTACTTCAACGATTTTCTCAACAATTTTTTCTACTTCGACAATTTTCTCAACAGGTTTTTCGATAATCTTTTCAACAACGATTTCGACTGGTTTTTCAACCTCGACAATCTTCTCTACTTCGATTTCTTTTTCGACAATTTTTTCGACTGTTACTGGTTTGCCTTTCTTCGCGAAATACATGACCAATAAAATCAAAACTAAAGCGCCTAAACATGCGTGACCCATGTCGATAGTAGTTGGCACAGCCGACAAATCAACGTGTATCTTAGAAAAATCAAAAGCCATATTTATTTACTCTTTACGGTGAAAAGGGCGATTCATTTAACATCTTGTTAGAATCAGCTTTAAATAATTGCTGGAATAGTAGCATAGACCAATTAACAAAGGGCTAATTAAACGGTGTTTTATAACCGATATTCGTTAATAAAGGCTGATTTTGCTTAAATTCCATGCAAGTGATTATGCGAAATTGTACTCAGTTTAGTCGTTTCGATTATGTTCAAAAATAATTTAGTCAATAAATGGGGATGATAAAATATATTTCAAGCTAACTGTTTGTATTAAAACAGGCTTAAATAATAAATGACGGCTATCAATGATTTTTAATAATCTTTAACTGAAAACTGTTATTTTAAGGTGGTTGAATCGAATTTATGGCGGTAATATGCGCCATAACTAATGACATCAGCCTCGTGTTTGTTGTTTGGTATTTATATTAATAGGTCAAAATATGTCGTCTGATTATACTGGCAGCAGTGCCGCTTATGCTCGTCAAGAAGCGGGCTATCGTGAAAAAGCATTAAAAATTTATCCGTGGGTGTGTGGCCGTTGTTCGCGCGAGTTTGTTTATTCAAACTTACGTGAGTTAACTGTTCACCACGTTGATCACGACCATACTAATAACCCTCAAGATGGTAGCAACTGGGAGTTATTGTGCTTATTTTGTCATGATCATGAACACGAGAAATACACGGATGCTGAAAATGGTCAAGGAAGTGTGATTCGTGCGGGTGAGGATGATCATCAAGCGGCGACATTTAACCCTTTTGCTGATCTTAAAGCGATGATGGCGAATAAAAAATAATACCGTTATGGTTAACCCCAGACTGTATTAGCAATAAAAAGCCAGCATGGCAGGTGAACATAGTCTATATCCTTCACTGAGTGCTGGCTTTTTTACATCTTAATTTGATGGTTAGTTAAGTGCCCAGTATTTGTAGCGGTAGACTAAGTAAACTATCACCAAGGCTTGCAAAATACGCAATAATTCCAACAAAAGCAGCAACGAGGCTGACATACCATACCGTAGAGAAAATCTGACCATAGCGATCTAAAGGTAATAGATGACTTTGGTGGCGCTGTCGCCATTCAAAGATAATTTCTACACTGCCCATAATCAGTAGAAAACCAAATAATGTTAGCCCTAAGCGATAGCTTAAAATGACGCCAGCAACCGCAGCTAATGCACAAGCAATAATACCAATTTTACTGTTCATTGAAAAACTAATGCTTTTTAGAATATGACCCCCATCGAGAGGTAAAATAGGCAATAAATTAAATAGGTTAAGTAGCGCATTAAACACAGCTAAACCCGCAAAAAACATTTCACCAGTGATCCAGTAGGCAATCATGCTAGCTAGCGACATAATCAACCCAAATGCTGGTCCCATGATTGAAATCACCACATCTTGCCAACGCGTGTTAATTTTTTCATCACTTAATGCTAAGCCACCCAAAAAAGGAATTAAGTAGATGCCTTTGGTTTTCATGCCAAAATATTTCATAGCGCGAATATGGCCATATTCATGAAACACTAAACAGGCCAGTAGTGCTAATGCAAATTGAATAGAAAATAGCCATGAATATGCGGCTAAACTTGCTGATGCTAATACAACTTTAATTAATTTAGCGCTTTTAAGGGCTTTCATCCCTAAAGAAACCAGCCCAATTAAACTGAATCTCTTTTCTGCTTTGATTGGCTGTTGTGGTTGTTGGCGTTCAATATCTTTATTGTTTCTCTCACCTTGCGCTATGACTTGCTGGTCGGCACTGGCTTGATATTGAATTAAAAATGGCTGCCAAGTTAAGCTGCCATTAAGTTGGCACTGAATGGTTCGCTCATTATTTGACAGTTCAAATTGATGTATAAATTGATCAGTATCGGTTGGTGCTGCTGCAATTTGAGAAACAAGTGTATTGTCCCAAAATAATTGTTGCCATCCAGCCATTGAGCCTTCAAGTCGCAGCGGCTTACCTAAAAAATCGATAGCCAATAGTTCCAATGCATTATCCACAGAGTAAGGAAAGATAGCGTGATTATACGGAAAAAAGTCTATTGAACGAGGTTATGTTACGGGTTGTTACATATTCTTATTATCGTTATTGTCCTTGACTCGAGAACACGACTTTTATTGTGACAAGGAGAATATAAAGATCGGTTTTGATCCAACTTGAGAATGAGTTGAGTGATAATGCATAGCTATGATCAAAACCGACTTTGGAGCGTACATCATCAATACAGGTGTCATAGCCTTGATTTATTTGGGCTAGACCAGTGATTCCGGGTAAAACACCGTAAGTTCGCTCGCTAAAATAAGGAATTTCACACTCTAATTGCTGATAAAAAGAAGGCCGTTCTGGACGTGGGCCAACTAACGACATATCACCACGTAAAACATTAAACAGTTGCGGTAATTCATCAAGACGGGTGCGGCGTAAGAAACGTCCGACTGCGGTGACACGTTGATCTTCTTTACTCGCAAGAATAGCTCCGGTGTGACTCTCCGCGTCTTGTTGCATGCTTCTGAATTTTATCATTTCAAAAATGTGAATTTTATCCGCTGTTGCTTTACCTACCCGCAACTGACGATAAAAAACATCACCTTTGGAGTTCAGCTTAATGGCTGCGGCGATTAAAGGAAAAAAAGGCAATACAATAACTAACATCACCAATGTTAAGCAAAGATCAAACACTCGCTTAGCGATCATTATTGATCGATCAATGTGGATGGGTTTTGTTTTGCAAGAGGAACCGAAAATTGTCATTTTGATATTATTTATGCACACGATTTAATGGCCCTGTTAATTTTCGGAAAATATAATTTATTCCGCCTATAAAATTCGCTGTATGCCCAGCAACAAGATAGGCCAATACATGGAAAATTTTATGTGAAAATATACGGGGAAGAATAATGCCAAGTATGCTCATAATATAGCCTAATGTTTGGCAAATGAAAGCGACAAGAAACAACGGCGAGCTGATTAAAAGCCATGATCCAATGTATGCCATTAGCATAAAATAAGGCATGGTAATCCGCAGTCCTTTACCTGACATAAATGTAAAAGCAGTACCTTTATATTTAGGATTAAATAAACCAAATAAACGTACAAGTTGTTGAAAATTTCCGGCTGAAATACGTAAACGTCGAGAAAAATCATCTCGGAGGTCGACATAATCAAGCTCTACTGCGCAAATGGTTGGATCATAAATAGCATGGTGACCTTGCTCGACAATGCTCATCGGTAAAATGAAATCATCGTTAATCGTATCTTTATCTAAAGGTACAAACAGCGCACTTCTAAAGAGATAAAATGCACCGTGAGCACCTAAACTATCACCAAGAGTCGCTTCTTGTTGTTTAATTTTAGTCTGATAATCCCAATATTGTCTTTCACCTACAGAGCTTGGTGTCAACAAGCGATAAGTTGCGTTCACTACTCCTATCTCGCTGTTTTCAAAGTGTTTAGCTGCGATTAATAAAGCATCATAGGAAATTAATGCAGAAACATCACTCAGTGCAATTATATCGCTATCGTATTGCGGTATAAATTGATTGAGAACAGCGACTTTGCCTTTATTTTTTAGCAGGGAAAAAATTTCAATATGGGTATCGGAACATAAGGCTTCTTGAATGGTATTGTTGGCAATTTCAACCGTATTATCGCTACAGCCGTCGCAAATAATAATGACCTTTAGCTTGTCGGTTGGGTAATCAAGATAGGAGATATTTCGTATTTTTTCAGCAATCCACTGGGCTTCGTTATAGGCTGGAATAATGATGGTCACAGTGGGTAATGTACAATCTTGACTGCTTTTTGAAAATTTTCTTGGCGTCGGCGCTAACGGTTTTTGTGGATGACGTTTAGCAAACCAACTTAATAATATCGGATACAGCGCATGGTGATAAATGACAGCAATGATACTAACTGATGTCATTATATAGAGAAAGGTGGTCATATATTTTCTCCTGAGAAATAAAGTTGTTCATAAGCTTTGGTCATTGTTTGAGCATGGTTATGTTTAAGAATGAAGTTTCGGGCATCATGACGAACACCATGATATTGAATCGATTGAATAGCGTTAGATAGCGTGACAGCAGTATTATCATTAACCAATAGGCTATCAGCACTGAGTGTTTCACTGACTCCGCCAACATTATTGGCGACGCAGGGTATACCACAGGCTTGAGCTTCAAGAGTCGAAAGCGGAAAACCTTCGTTATTAGAGGGTAAGCAAAACAGATCAAGTGCTTGATAAAACGTTGGCATATCATCAACATGACCGAGAAAATGGACACGATGCTCAAGTTTATACTGGTGTACTAATTGTTGTAATTCAGAGAGCGTAGATCCAGAGCCTGCAAGTAATAAATGAAAATGAGAGGGTAATAATTGTAAAGCTTCGATTAAATGGCGTTGTCCTTTAACCGTTTCTAAGCGAGCTGCATTGCCAATAACAATACTACTTGTAGGCAGTTGTAGCGATAGTTTGTCGCGAGCGTGAAGTTTATTGCCGACGGTGAATCGAGACGGATTGATACCATTTTTTATAGTATAAATAGGGTAGCTTTTAAATATTTTATGTATTTTTTGACAAACAAAATCGGCATCAGCGACGACTGTTGGGTTAGATAACTGCAACGCAAAGTAATGTATAAAGCGGTGCTTATAACTATTTAAGTGCCAAGCATCGTGTTCAGTATGAATATGCTTTATTCGGTGGTGATGATGTTGAAGTGCGCAACTAGTATAGAGTAAAGGGCCAATGTGGTGTGAGTGAACAATATCTACTTGATAGTCACTAAAAACCGCGCGCAGCTTTTTAATGGTTGATAATGATATGCCTTGTGGTTTGTTCAAGCCAATAATTTGGTGTTTAAAAGGAAGTAATTGACGCCAACTCGCGACAATATGTTGTGAAGTACCTTCCATGCTGCAGATAAAAACGCGATAGTGAGGATCACTAAACGACAACATATTTAAGACCATTGTTTCCAATCCACCTGGAGATAAATGTTGTACAACATGAATAATGGTTTTCATTCCACACTCCTTATGATTAATTTATAATATGCAGGAATTGTGCCATTTAAAAACTACATATATTCAATATGTTATTTTATATGGAATATAATTGTCAGAATGAGAATGAATATAATAGAGAACGATTAATAGCGAATTGAATGCAGAGCAAAGAAATTATTAGCTGTTGTTTGTAGTGTGTGGTTGCTTTGGTATTCGGCTTAATATGGGAATAGTACTCAACATCGCTATTTGATCTTTGCGGCGAATACTGGTGTCACAAATTTCAGCTAAAAAGGCTAATCCAGCGCCTAAACCAATCCCTCCAAGAAGGCCTGCAATGGCAAAAAAGTAAGATGGTAAGTTTGATGGGCTGGTCGGTGTATAAGGGCGATCGATAACCTTAATACGTTTTTCTTGTTCAAATACTCCTAGTGATCGCGTTAATTTTGCCATTTCGAAACGATTGATAAGATCGTTATATAATTCTCGTTTTGAGGTTAAGTCTCGTTGTAATTGTGCGAGTTGTTTCTCATTCTGGCTAAAACGGGCGACTTTAGTTTCTATTTCAGAAATGATAACTGTTAATACACGAGTCTCTTCTTCTAAGGCATCAACCTTTGCTGTCGCTTCTTGTAATTCTTCAAGTTGAGATAATAAAATAGGTGGTGATTTCGATATATCATTAACACTATTACTACTGGCAATATCCCATAATTGTTCTGTACTTAGGCCTGCTGGCTTTTGGGATAATAGCCGAGCGCGCTCTTTTTGTAAGCGTTTTAAATTACGTAATCGACCTTGAATCTGACTGTGCTTAGGTGTGTATTTGGCTTGCAATAAGGTAAGTTCTGCTCGAATAGTGATGATTTGCTCTTCTAATTTACCAATGACAGGATTGGTTTTTGATAATTGTAGATCTATCGAGCCTAAACGTTTTTTTGCGCCAGCAAGTTCAGCTTGACGTTCATATAATCGCTGTTTGAGCTTTGCTAAACGATCTAAACTGGATATCTGCATTTCTGGATGCGTCGTGTTTTCTTTATTTTTGAAATCGACTAATTCATTTTCCGCGATATCAAGTTCTTGACGTCTAAATTCAATATTCTCAGCCAAGAACTTACTCGAATCGGTCATTGAAGATCGTTCTGGTGCTAATAATTGCTCGATGAAATAGTAACTGACAGTCTCTAATGTCGTTTTCATATTTTCAGGGTTGTCTGAACGGTAATCTATACGGATAAGATCTTTACCTGCCATTCTAACAGTAAGGCTTTTAGATAATTTAACAATTGCGTTATCAATAGCTTGTGGTGACATAGAAGAATGAATAATACCTCTTTCTTTCGCGACTAGGCCCAAAATATGGCGACTGTGAAGTAAGGTTTGTAATGCACTCAGACGTTCTTTTAGCATTGTTGAAACGGCAAGATCTTCTAAAAAAGGGTTCATCTTTGCTGTTTCTTGAATCAGCATGCTGGTATGCGACTCATAAAGTTTAGGTGATAATTTAGCAATGAACAATCCAATAAAAGGCATGATAATAATAGGGATCACTATCATATAGCGTCGTCGCCATGCTGAGGTTAATATAATAAAAAAACGCTGGCTTAATGAAATCATAGTAGATCTAGCCATTGTTCAAGTTGCTGTGCTTTTATATCCCATGTTTGTTGTTTACTTAATGCAATCTGTTGTAAACGTTTGTTTTTTTCAATAGTGTCTGCTGTTTGAGTATTATACCAAGCGGTTTTTATTGATTGTAAGTTCATACTAAATTCAGTTGCGTTTTGAGCAAGATTAACAACTGATTTATAAGGAATAACGGCAGTAAACGGAGTGCTGATTATTGGCGTACCTGTTGCTAAATATTCTAATAGTTTTAGAGGATTACAAGATCTTATTTGGGCGTTATCAATAAAAGGTAACAGGCTTACTTGCCAATGCTGGCTATATTGCGGCAGCGTTTTATGGGGTTTTTCACCTAGCAAATAAAGATTATTATGATTAAAAAAAGGTGATTTATTGAACATCTTTTTTCCGATGAAAACAAAATTCCAATCGGGGTTATTAGCAATAATATTATTCAGTAAATCATAGTCGAGCCAGTGCGACAAACTGCCATAAAAGCCAGCTGTCGGACGATTATTATTGGGTAAATCATGTGCACGAGAAGCTGAATGGTTAAATAGCTGAAAATCGACACCGTGAGGCAAATAACGGGTTTTGTGCGGAGGAAACTTGTTATACAAGGCCATACTAGCAGCAAGCACAAGGTCAGCTTTCGCGACTAATTTTGTTTCATGCTGGCTCACAGTCGCATGGTCAACTCCGGTTAATGCATTAAAATCATCACCACAATAATATATAACGCCATATTCACCGAGCGCTCCACACAAATCAGCCACTGTTGGTAATGATGTCCATAAAATGGGTTGATGTAGCTGAGCTTGTTTTAAAATAGGGGCTAATTGGTAACAAATGAGTTTTTTAGCTATCCAGCGAGCAAGTTTAGTTTTAGGAGCCGGAATAGTCTTTAGAGTAATGGTTTGAAACGGTGCTGTTGATGTAGAAAATGTCGACACTGTTTTAGGTTGGATGAGTTTATTATATATGCGTTTTATATCATGCAAGCTAAACTGTGGCTTACGCAAGCCAATAGAATTTACCCAGATGATTTTTCGATTGGGCGTGAGGCGCTTAATCAAGTGTTGAGTGCTTGATGGTAATTGTCCCCAGTCTTCTGCAAAAACAATGAGATCATGTTTCATGATGTGTCCTCACTGTGTGTTGATGAAGAGTGAAAGGTGAGTGTTTTTATCGCTTTAGCGGGATTACCTGCAATTAAGGTATCAGGCGGAAAGCTTTGTGTAACCACGCTGCCTGTGGCAATAATGGACCTGCTCCCAATGGTGACATTGCCTAGAATACTGACTCGCGTGCATACCCAAACATCATCTTCTAGAATAATTGAGCCAATTTGTTGTGGTAGATCTGCTAATCCTTGTGCTCGTAAATGAGGATCAATGGGATGCCCAGGATAGCCGCAAAGGAAGCCTTGACTGGCAATGCGGACGTTATTACCAATAATGATCTTGTCGCCAACAGCAATGGTTGTCTGCCAGCCTATATCAACATTATCACCAATGGTGAGTGTCGGATTGGTAGAGTCAGTACGGCCTGAAAACGTTGTTTTACCAGATATTCGACAATCATTGCCAATGCTCATAACGAGTGGGCCACTAAAAAAAGGTAAGCCATTATCCAGTAGTGTTCGTTTACCATAATGATGTAAACGTCCTTTAAAGGCTGGAAGATAATAAAAGCAATGACTGAAATAACCCCATAATGAAGTCAAAGTTCGATGGAGAGAATAGAGTGTAGATTGACACCATTTAGGCAAAGGTAACTCAAAACATCGTATGATTGAGAACAAGCGGATCAAAGCCATAGCAGATGGATGCTGACTGTTTTTAAGCCATTTTTTACATTGAGCAAAAGAAAATAAATACATCATCGCTCTGCCTTTCTTTATATGCTGTCTTTATACTTACATAGACTGTGCCAAAATTTTTTTTAATATTATCAAGTTGTTATTTTAAAAGATTACATGCTTCTCAAATTGAGAATAATATTTAACTATTTATTTTGCATAATGCTTGTTTTGATATGTTGCTAATTGCAATAACCAATGCCGCTAGAATATAAATTGGCCAGGTAAAACCTTGGGTTAGAAAGGTGCCTGATACTATGGTGCCAATAAGGCCAGCATAGACACCTTGCGCGCTAGCGTAAATTATTGGGTTAACTTTATTTTTATGAGTTTTTAAATTATCTAAGGTACGTTTGATATTTTTAATCAGCACAACAATTAGGCTAATAAAAATAGCTAAGCCTATAAAACCTGTTTCTGCTAATACAGAAAACCAAGTGCTGTGAACGGCATGATTAATTCCATCCCAGTAAGTACTAAAAAAGAAGTAATTAGGATAAAAATTACTTAGGCCAACCCCTGATAAAGGATGTTCAAGTGCCATATAAAAAGCAGCTTGCCATGCGTATAAGCGCCCCATTGATGATGCATCAATTCCTGCTTCAGCACTACCACCAGAGGTTCTGTCTGCGATACCGGCAAGGGAAAAAAGCATAATACCAATAACGGCACTACAACTAACTAATAACAGTTTTGATTTAACACGTTGCATACCGTAGATGCCAAATACTGCGATGATCCCTAACAGCCCACCACGGCTTTGAGTCATAATTACTGCAATAAATAACAGAATCGTTGAGATAAGGCCTAATAAACGGTACAACCATGATAATTGTGGTGTCAGTAGTAGTGCAATTGAAAAAGAGATCGGAAACATAAGTACTAATGCTAAATCATTTGGATCACCAAGCATGGAACCAAGATCTCGACCGATTGTTGTACGTGTGCCTTCAACGAGCCCAATACCTTCAATTCTATTATAAATAGCAGTAATAGCGACAACCATTCCAGAGAAAATTATTGCTTGTAAGGTCAGCGTCAATTGTCGAGATCTTTGAATTAAAATCGCAATGGCAAATGTCATGATAATGATTTTCCAATAGGTATTTTTGAAGCTTTCAAAGGCGAGCGGGCGGTCTACAGCAAATACAATACCGATCATAATAATCATCAGAAATGTGGTAATTAATGTAAACTCACGGCACCAAAAAAGCTGAATATTACGTTGAATAAATATTTGCCATATAAATGCAGCCAACGAAATTATCGATAAATATTTAGGGATTTTGAAATCATACAAAAAAGGAAATACTTCATGTAGTCGAAAAAATGAAAATAGAATAAATAGTAATACAATAAAAAATGGATTATTTAAACTATAGTATGCAGCTATCGGAATGATGCCAATAACAATAATAAAAACAGGGTGAGGTAGGAAATACCATATTATTCCGATAATTAATGAAACCAATAATGTTATAAGCCAATATGATGGTAGTGCTTTAGGTGGAGTATGATTAGATAACATCATTATCTCCTGTTAGTTTTTTTGAGTTATTTAGACGAGAAAAGCTAATTAACTGACTCAAAAAAGCGTAGCTTAATAAAATTAAAAGCGATAAAACAGCACTTAATAAGTAAAATATCAGTGTTTGTTTCAGTTGGCTTAATCCAATAGCGAGGATTGTTATTGTAAATAAAACAGTGATTCTTTTTACTGCAAAAGGAAAGTGTAAACACCGTTGAGATAACCAGTAGGTGGTTAATGTTCTAATACTTTGTGCAATCATTAATGCACCAAGCACACCGTTAATTTTATATATTGGCGCTAATATAATAATGAGTACTACTCCAATGACCGTCGCAATACTATTAATTATCAATAATTTTTTTGTTTCTTGTTTTATTAATGCCCCCATATTAATCAACTCATTAAGCTCTCTAATCGCAAAGATGATCACTAAAATAACAACCAGATCTTTTGCTGAGTGGTAGTTATCGGGCATAAACATATCAATGAAATAAGGTGAAAAAAAGCATACGCAGATTGTTAGACCACAGAGTAAGACAATACTGATGTGAGTGATTTGAGTGGTTACCTTTATGCCATTATTGGATAAATATTGAAATCGTTTCGGCATCCACCACATGCCAAATGGTTGCATTAAGAGCACTAAAATTAAAGCAAATTTAAAAGCAACGGCGTACAGTGCAATCTCATTGAATGAAACATAATAGACTAATAACCAGCGCTCTAAGCCATTGAGACCAAATATAATCAAACCGCTGAACATCAATGGTAAACAATAAGACAAATATTTTTTGGTCACATAAAAACTAACGTGATAATTAACCTGGGCTTTTTTATTTGCCTGATATTGTAAGCAGATGATCACTAAAGTTTGTAAAATTGCGCTAATAAATCCCGCTAAAAGAACAGCTTGTATACCAAAACCATAATGCAGAACGATCATCGTTAGCAGCGCATGGAGTAGGGCTCTGCCGGTAGTGAGATAAAAAAAAAGTCGTGCCTTTTCCTGCATTCTTAATGCTGATAAAACAACCATGACGACGGCTTCAAAGGCAAGTGGTAGCAATAATAGTTTAAGTTCTAATGATGAGGTTTGTAATTGGTTAAGTTGACTTAATAGAGGGCATATTATCCAAATAATAGGTAAAGCTATTGCAGCAATTATGATGCTAATAATAAAGATATCTGCGGTAATTTGGTGTTGCTGAATTTTTTTAGCTGTACCAGAAAAACGGTATAATGCTTCATGTAAAGATAAGCCAAAAATAATGCTGATAATAACGGCAATGGTAGAAAGAGTCTCTAAACGGCCTAATTCAGATTGTGGTAAATGAGTCGCAATATAAGGCAGCATAATAAGTGACACCCCTTTCATAAGTACAATACTAGTACCATAAAGGACGATATTTTTGAGTGGCGTCGATAAAGGCCATATATGCATATTGGTAACTTATGTCGTTCTTGAAGCGTGTTGACAAAGGATAGAGACAATATCGGCATAACATTTTTCTGCTTGATAATCTTGTGACAACAACGCGGCTTCAGAGCCTAAAACCGCAAGTTGGTGAGGCGAATGGCTGATATAATTTATTTGCTGTTGTAACGATTGACTATCATGAGGAATATATTTTAAACAGTTTTTTTGGTGTGTTAATTGGGTATCCCAAAAAGCACCATCTTTGGGAATAATGACACACATACCAGCAAATAAAGCTTCTAAAATCGATAGTCCAAAAGGTTCTTTGTCACTGGTTGAAATGAAGATATTACTTTGTGCACGAATACTATCGATTGACTCAGGTTGTTGGTGCCAATGGATCGATTCAATCGCTTGGGGAGCAACTGTAATCGGTAGTGTGGTATTTTGAGGTACAAGGTAGCAGATATTCGCAGGTAAACGGTGATTTACAGGCGTTTCTTTTATGACCTCTAGTAACAAATCAAGTCCTTTCCACTTCAATAATGAAGCAGCCCAAAATAATGTTGGTGTATGGTACTGACACAACGTGGGCGATTGTTTTTTTGCGATGCCATTTATAAAGGGTAAAAAATGACTTGATGATAGTAATTGCTGGCATTTTTGATCGCGAATATTGGGTTTCAGCTTGCGCCACCGATGTTGTATTACTGCGTTAATTGAAGCGTAAGCACTGTGCAAATAAAACACATTGTCAGCTTGATATAAGCACAAACCACATGAACGTGAAATACTAATATTACCGTGAATGAATTGGGCAATTTTGTATCTTAGCAACCATTTTAATAAGTAAATCGGCATATCGTTACCAGGGCAAGATGCACCAACGGCAACCTGTATTGAGCCATAGAGATAGCGGCTATATAAAATCCACCAACAAAAATAGATCTGCCTTAACCAATAGCCTTTGCCGACATCGCTAATAGACAGCCATGATGGGTAAGATAACGATATTATATTGGCTTGCGCTATTGGCCACGATTGAGGATCTGAGGTTAAGATGGTTAAGCGATTTTTACGTGAGTTAATAAGCTTTAACACTTCACGAGTAGCGAATTTAGAACCGCCAGCATAGCAAATAGGGTCAAAAACAAAGATGTGGTGATCGTCAGTCATGAGATCCTCTCGTATATTGATATAAATTCACTAAAATATGAATATAAATCAAGCAAAAGGAATGCCAATATTTTATGTTGTAGCCTATTGAAATTATAGTTTTTTTTATTAATGTCGGTGACTTTATTTCTTATTCTTAAATTGAGAATAAAATTAGTGATTATAAAATGATAGTAAACGCGGTATGACAACATGGGTTGAGTAATGCTGTTTAATCATACGTCGAGCCATTTGTTGTATTTGTTTTCGATGTGATTGGCTTAGTTGAGACCAGTGAGTAATAGCAGCAACGAGTTGAGATGGTTCAATGATCCAACCATTTATATTAGATTGAATAAGCTGGTGGATATTACCAACAGGGGTAGAAATAAGTGGAATACCACGCCCCATAGCCTCAAGAGCAACCATGGGTAAGCCTTCATAACGAGAACAAATGACCAATAAACCAATTTGTTGCCATATAGGATCCATTGATTGTTGTTGACCATGAAATTGCAAGTTTATAGGTGCTTGTTGACGCAATATCGAGGCTAAAGGACCATCACCATAAATGTGGAAAGAGAATTGCGGCAAACATCGAGCAAGATCGACAAATCGTTCAGGGGCTTTTTCTGTGCTTAATCGGCCAACAAAAGCAATTTGTTTACCATGAGAAAGGGGGAGTGATTCAGTATCAATAAAATTATTGATGAGCTCTGTTTTAAACGGGATACGGTGTTTTATAGCGTCACTTACCGCTAAGTTAGCGTGATTGAGGCAAGCGCTCCAGCGATCAATTGCATCATACAGTTTTACTTTTCCAGTGGGGATCTCGCCAGCATGAAAGGTATTTATAAATCGTATTTTAACAGAGGAAAGCAACAGGCTTAACCGTATTAAACGACAATAAATAGCTGCTTTATAGCCATGAGAATGAATGACATCAGGGGAATTTTTTAAGGTGTGTTGCAGTAATGAACTTATTGAACCTGATAAAAACTGATAACTGATTTGGTTCTGGTCACATAAAGAGATCAAAGGATGTTGTTTGTAATAACGGCATAAAAAAATGATTGTAACCTCTTGCTGCATTCGCCTTAGACCTTTAGCCAGTTGTAGAATATGCGATTCAATTCCTCCAACATCTTTACTATCAATTACTAGCCAAATACGTACAGGCTTAATCTGACTCTTCATAGGTATCCCAAACTTGTTTTTTTCTGTATAACGTCGATGGGCTTAACTCAAGTAGAACTGCAGCATTTAGCACATTTCCTTCGCAATAATCAATTGCATTTTCAATGGCCTCACGTTCAATATCTGCCATTGGTCGAATAAGGTGAGTGTTAATTGTTTTTTTATCATTGGTGTTAGTAGCAGATGTTGTTGGCAATGGTGGTTCTGTATTTGTAATCGGTTTGATAGGCGTAATATTGTTTGTTTTTATATGCTGATTTTCAGTGTTTTTAATAGCAGCTTTAAAGCTATTGAGCGGCTCAGGAAGATGTTCCATTAGAATATGGGTATCATTGTGAAGTACAACAATATTACGGATAATATTTTGTAATTGCCGTACATTACCTGGCCATGAATAATGGTTGAGTTTTAATTCAACATTACGTTTGATCGCAGTAAATTTTTTATGATCTTGCTTTGCGAATTTCTTTAAAAAGAAACGGGCGATATCAAGAATATCAGTCCCTCTATCTCGCAGTGGTGGCATTTGAATTGGGACTACATTAACACGATAATAGAGATCTTCACGAAACCGTTTTTCGTTAAGTTCAATTAGCGGATCACGATTCGTTGCACAAATTATGCGAAGATCTGTTGATATTTCTTTACTGCCACCAAGAGGCGTAAAGCGCCCAGTTTGCAGAAAACGGAGTAATTTTTTTTGCATATCTAACTCCATTTCACACAGTTCGTCTAAAAAAAGTGTGCCTCCGTTTGCTAACATAGCTGCGCCTTTTCGATCTGTTGTGGCGCCAGTGAAAGCGCCTTTTAGATGGCCAAAAATTTCACTTTCCATTAAATCTCGAGGTATAGCGCCACAGTTAATCGCTATAAATGGTTTATTATAACGCTTACTTTTATAGTGAATAGCTTCTGCACAGACTTCTTTACCAGTGCCGCTTTCTCCTGAAATAAATACGCTAGCGTTAGTTGGTGCAACAGCATCAATTATTTTATAGACAGCTTGCATTGGTAAACTAGAACCTATAAAACCTTGATATTTATTACGATTGAAGTCATTTTGAATATCTTCGACTAACCCTTCAAGTTTGTTGTGCGCTAAATGGTTTTTAATTGAAGTTTTAAGCCTCTCTGCTTGAATGGGTTTTTCTAAGAAATCATTAGCACCACTTTGAATAAGCGAGACAGCGATATCAATCGTGCCATGGGCTGTCGCAATGATCACTGCTGTTGGAATATTTTGTTCTCGAATCCATTGTAAGATCTCTGCACCTGATATATCTGGAAGTTTGAGGTCTAAAATAATCAGTTGTGGTGGATTTTTGACAATAAAATTTTTTGCGTCTTCACCAGTTGTAACATGAAAGAATTCGTAGGGCTCATCTTTTACATATTGCTTATAAAGAACGGCTAATGATGTTGAGTCTTCTACTAAAAGTACTTTTTGTAGCATAATAACATCCTGTTTATCGAGAAATTTAACGACTAATTTTTATTTATTGTTAATTTTAGTGTTATTTTTATCCTACTTTATACGATTAATAACCCAATATTATGGGTAATAAAAAAATGAACTTATGATGACTTAAGATTACTATAATATATTGATATTTATCGTATTATTTATTATAGCTGTTTTTAGAATAATGGGTTAATAATATACTGATTTAATGCAGTTATAGTCGAGGTTTATTATAAATATATATGATAAATATTTTTTAAATAGTAATGTAGGCGGTTATTTTTTTTCAATTATTAATAGCAAAGCATCATCATTCGGCGGAGTACCAGCTAAAGAGTCAAAAACTTGCATTATTTTTTCAAGTGCAACATTAAGGGGTAGATTGGCTGTCATAATCAAATGTTTTTTGATTGCTCGTTCTAATGTTTCACGTTCGGTAATGGTATTACCAGATTCAAACAAGCCATCAGTTACTAGTACAAGCCGTTCATTTTTTTTGAAAGTAATAGATGAACTTTCATATTCAGTATGAGGTAATAATCCTGGCAATGTCCCTTCAACTTTAATTGGACAAAGCTTTTTATGATGAATGTGTATTGGGTAAGGGTGTCCAGCACAACTTAATGTAATCGTATTTGAATTAAGAAAACTAAGGCAGCAACCAGTAAGCATTGTTTGTGAAAGCAACTGATCTCTATAGGCATTATCGGATAATTTAGTGAGTAATTTTGCAGGTTTAGTAATGTTAGTATTTTGCATTAATCCTCGAATATAACCAGCGTAAGCATAAGAAAAAAATTTTGCACTTTCATCATGGCCCATCACATCAGCAATGAGTAATTGTGTGACACCGTTATTACGGGTTGATAGTACAAAATCACCCCCTCCGCGGCCGGTATTACGTTGTTGAAAAGCAAGCTGCCAATGTTTTGAATTTAAATTAATTTGAGGCAGTAAAGTATGGGTTATTTTTTGATTAACCTGCTGTGATATTGCATGGAAAACTTGATTGAAACGCGCTAATACACGGTGTATTGAATTAAGTAATTGTTCTTTCTGTATGGGTTTTTTTAAATAGTCATCAATGCCTAAATTTACGGCATTATTAAGAACAGTCTCATCTTCTGATTGAGATAAAAAAATAAAAGGTATGGAAAAGGATTTTATCTTTTCTAGCTGCTGCCGTAACTCTATACCATTCATTTCAGGCATTTGAATATCGGAAATAATTAAGTCAACAGTCTCGGTTTTTAAAAAGGCTAATGCTTGTTTGCCATTACTCACTAAGCTGACTGTAAATATCTCCTTTATATAAGAATGAAACAGTTCTCTTTGTGATTTTTGGTCTTCAACCAATAATATATGAGGTTTTATACGGTGAGTGTCGCGCTCCCAAACAATAGTAAAAATATTGTGTGTCGGTAATGATTGATAATAGGTTTTATCTGCAAGCGTATTGATGATATGAAGTCCATAACCACCACCTTTTAATATATTTTTATTAATATTGAACGCAGGCTGCTGAACCAAAGGATTCCATGGACCACCAGAGTCTTGGATAACTAATAGCCATTTATTTTTAGATTTCCTCAAGCTCACACTAATTTCATTACTGGCAGGGGTTGAGTGTTGAATGATATTTGTGCACCACTCAGAGCAACATAGCAGGCAATATTGTTTTATATCTGCTTTTATATCAAGATGATCGAGGATTTTTGATAATGATTGACGTAATATTCGAACCGATTCTAATGTTGAGGGTTGAGTGCTTTTAAAAAGAAGAATGGAATTTTTCATTTTACACCAAAATAGATAAGAACCGATTGTGTTGTATAAAGTGGATGAGCTTGGTTGTTATTTTTTCTGGTAAGAAAGTACAACGTTTTATTTCACGACAAATCTCATCTTTAATATGAGGTTGAAGTTTATCGTTAAATACTAATCCAATCAGATGAGCATTGTGGGCTGTTAGTTTTTCTATTGCATCTTTGATCTCATTTTGCTGTGTTTGACCAGAAAGTACGATAAGAATAGTACCATCACAGCAACTTGCAACCGTATGTGCGGGAATATTATGTAATGTAGATTGAGAAAGTGGCGATGCGTCAATAATAATTTTATCAAACTCTAATAACCATGCAGCAATTTTCAGTTTTAAGTTATGAGGTTGGCGTAATTCAATAATATCGGCTTTATTGTTCATCAGTGATGTGCCTAATAGGCCGACTTTATTATGGGCATCATAGGTTAAATATGAATTTAAATGTTGGTCTGAACTTGATTTATTTGTTAGTTCAGCTAATGGAATTAAACTTGGATTTTGAAAGTTAAGATCAACAAGCAGGGTGCGGTAACCAGCTAATAAGTGCCGTTCAGTGATCGCTTGTGCAATAGAAGTCACTCCTTCTTGCGGATTACTAGCAGTAATACATATTGAATGGTGATTTTGTTGCTCTAAGAATAAAAAAATATCCTCAATTTCCATTTGGTATGAAGGGATCTTCATTACAACGCTCCAATGAGAGCAATTGTCGCAAGTACTTGGAATATATCTTTGAAACCTAAGCGAATATTAGCAAGAATACTTTCATCTTTGTTTGGTACATAAACGGTGTCTCCAGCTCTAAGTACTGGCAGTAGTCGATAATCACCAGTGCGACTAAATTTAATCAAATCAAAAGTACGGGCTTGGCCCTGATGGCGGGAGTTATTAATAATACTGATTTTTTCTGGGTAGGCATTGTTTGTTGTTCCCCCGGCTTTTGCTAAAACATCTAGTATTGTCATTGAGTCATTAAAGCGATAGCGTCCAGGTTTATGGACCGCGCCTAACATGCGAATGGTTGACTCATTGGTTTCATCTATCCAAGTACGATTTTTTTCTGGAATATAGATTGAATCACCTGTTTTTACTATAGGTAATAATGATTCATCGCCGGTCTCAAAATAAAGAGCGAGATCTAATTTTGATACTTTTGAATATTTTTGGTTACGGTGAGTAATACGAATATTATGTAAATCGGCATTGATAGTAGGACCGTCAGCTGCAGCAAGGATATCTAAAAAGTGAAGATTATTAGTGAAGCGATAGCGACCACCTGAATTAACTTGTCCAAAAACATAAATAGAGCTGTCTGATGTTTGACGTACCCACTGGGATTTATTATCGGTTGGATCAAGAGGCAGATCGCGCACTCTTATAGTGGCACCAGCACGAATGATTGGCAGTGTGGATTCAGCTTTACCTTCAAGCATAAAACTATCAAGATCAAAAATATAAACATGGTTTTTGCCGTTTGCATCTGGTGTAACAACTTCAATGTTCGCGGTATCTGCACGTACAGTTGGTCCACCTACATGGGCAAGTAAGTCAAGAAATGACATTTCATCAGACCATTCTATGCGGCCAGGATCTTCTACTTCACCAAGCACTCGCACAGCACGATGCGGTGCTATTTTTAACCATGACTTCTCATTCATATCTGTTTTTTCAGGAACAAAGATAGCATCGCCAGATTCAATTAATGGTGGAGCTTGATAATTAGTTCCTTCGGTATACCCAGAGAGGTCAAAATTAATTACTTCGCCATGCGATTTTATGATTCGAATTTGACGAGATTCTGCAAAGCGAGTTGGGCCTCCTGCGTTGGCAAGAATACTCATAAAACTTGCGCCTTTTTTACCTTCATATGCGCCGGGTTCTGCGACTTCTCCCATTACGTAGACAATATTGGCACCAAATTTAATCTCTTCTTGTTGTTTAGGAATAAAAATGGTTGAACCTGGATACAGCTTTGGTAACAAGGTTTCGTCACCTGAGTCTAAGTATTTTTTTAGATTAAAAGTACGCGGTTCATTATTAGAAATAACTCTGATTTGCTCAACAGTTGCATAACGAGTGACACCGCCTGCACGCATTAAAACATGCACGATAGAGGCATCATCATTATAGGAAAACGTACCAGGCTCGTGCACTTCACCAAATACTTTGACAGCATTTTTATCATCAGCAGCATCACCAGCTTGGGCTAATTTAGCAGTATCAAATTTCTGTTCAATATTACCAATCATTGCTGATGCTGGAATAAATAGAGTATCGAGGGACTGCAAGGTCGGTAATTTTGATAGATCACCAGAGTCTAAAAATGATTTATAATTAAATGTTGTTACTGTATCACCACGGCGCAGTTGCAAGCGATTGAGCTGTGCCCCTGGCCGTAGTCCGCCTGCAGCATAAAGTGCCAGTTGCACCGAGTCAGTGTCGGCAATAATATACTCACCAGGCTGATTAACATAACCTTGAATATTAATAATCAGTTGCCGTTTACTAATAAAAACCCTTAAGTGATTAAGATCTTGCATTACACTTTTTAAGCTCATTGTAATCATTGCTACCATCTGTCTTTCGGTTTTTCCTGCAACAGTGAGCGGCCCGACTTCAGGTAGAATGATCCTTCCTTGTTTATTGACTTGATATGTCTTATTAAGTGATTCTTCTCCGGGCAAAATAATACTAATAACATCACCAACACGCACTTTATTGGCTGATTCAGCATGCGCGTATTGACTCAATAAAGCCATGAAATAGAAACACAAGAAAAGATGCTTAAAGAGATACATTGTAATTACCTCTCTGATAAGTGATTAAGTGTGAGATTTTGATCTACATGCATTAATTCAATGGTGACACGACGGTTACTTAAGTGCTCGCTTGGTTGCGGTATAGATACTAAAGCAGGGCGAGAGTTAATCGCTTCAATATGAATACGATTAGGGTTGAGCCCAAAAATACTGAGGTAACGTTTTATCTGTTCGGCTCGTTGACGTGCAAGGTTATTGTCTGCCATATCTGCTGTAAAGACATCGCTATGACCCGTTATTAAGATTTTATAATCAGCATTTTTGGCTAATAATTGTGAGGCTACAGATAAATTAATAATATACTTAGGATCGAGTTCTACGGAGTTAAACGTAAATTGATTAGCGCTATTGAGTAAGTTGTATATCTCTTTAGCAAAGATAAGATCTTCAGGTTCAATAGTACTGTTTCTTGGCGGTTTACACTTTTGTTGTTGTTTAGCATCTTTTGTTTGATACTCTAACCGTTGTAGCAAATTACGTTGTATTATCAGGCTATTAGTTGCATCTACTTCTAATCCTCCAACAAGTTCACTAGCAATACGAGACTCATTTCGCTGTGCTTGAAGAACCGTTGCTGGAAAACACCATTGAGCCTGATCTGCGATAAGCATGTCAAGATGGCGAGCAACAAGTACCCATTCAAACTGCAAACCATCTTCAGGGCCTAATGGTGGAAGATGATCGAGTGTTGTTGAGCGCGTATTTAAATAGTTATTAGCACCGCCCCCACGTCCATGCTCAGCAAAAGGGGTACAGCCTGATAATAAAAGTAAACTAATAACAAAGAGTGATTTTAAATTATGCTTTATGCTTCTTAATTCCATAGCGTGATCACCTCCATGATAAGAGCAGTGCTAGTCACTATGTTCATTAACGGGAATAGCATTCTCAATTCTTAGTAATTTTAGCAATGAAAGTGGTTGCCCATGAGCATTTTTTATTTGCATGCTATGTTGCTTTTCTGTAAGTCGTTTATAGAGATAAACTAAAGCTCCAATGCCGGATGAGTCTAAAAAGGCAACATTTTCCATGTCTACATCAATATGTGATTGTGGTTTGCTAATGACATCATCAATAGTTGATTGTATGTTTTGACATCCGGCAGCATCCATATCGCCATTGATTGATAATACCAATGTATCATTACCTATCTCTAATTGACGTAATTCCATATTTGACACCTAATTAAATAATATTGTGATTGTTAATAAAATTGCAGAAATTGTGCCAATTATTTTATTTATATTAATCAATAGGTTATTTTTTTATGTTGTAAGTAAAAGGCGAAATAATAGGATTTATCTATTTGCAATGCAGTATGATAGGTCGTCTTTTTTAGGTTTTAAGGTTTACTAATCTGCTGTTGAATACACAATGTGTCATCAGTTCTGTTGTGACTGGGAAATAAAATAAACAGCGAAAAAAGATCATTGTCATTGAACAGGCTAATAATAATGATTAATGGTAAATGTGAGTTTTTAAGTTATTGTTATGTAGTATTATTTCGTGTTTTTAATTACAAAAAATAGCACTGTCCTAATCTTGACAATAAAAAACATAGTTTTGCTTTTTACTCGGATGCGAAAGGACTATTATAGCGGCATTGAATTTTAGTAAATTATTAAAACCCAAGGCTATAATATCGTATGAGCTCTAAGCATATTCCTGTTTTTTCCTATTCATTATTGCATCCTCGTTACTGGGGGACACTAATGTTAATGGCACTCATGTATTCCCTTAGTTTATTGCCTTACCGTGTGCAGTTTTTTTTAGGAAAGTATATTGGCCGTTTAGCGATTAAATTAATGAAAAAGCGCCGCCATACTATTTCTCGCAATCTTGAATTGTGCTTTCCATCAATGACGACAAGCGAGCGTGACCGCTTAGTAAAGGAAAATATTGATAATTCAGGATTAGCCTTATTTGAAACAGGAATGGCATGGTTTTGGTCTGACGAGCGAGTATGCCGCCACGTTACTATTAAAGGTATGGAACATATCGAGAAGCTAGAGCGTGAAGGCAAAGGCGCGTTAATGGTTGCTGTGCACTCTATGAATCTTGAACTTGGTGCGCGTGCGTTTGGTATTAAAAAAAGCGGGATGGGTGTATATCGTGCTAACAATAATCCGTGTTTTGATTACTTTCAATATCAAGGACGTTCACGATCTAACCGTACTTTAATCGATCGTAAAGACGTAAAAGGTATGCTACGTGCTCTGAAAACTGGTGAGCGAGTGTGGTATGCCCCTGATCATGATTATGGTCTAAGACGCTCAACATTTGCGCCATTATTTGCAGTAGAACAAGCGTGCACAACAACAGGAACCAGCTTATTGGTTGATGCAACTGACTGTGCCGTGGTGCCATTTACTATGGTACGCGATAATAATTCTGGTCATTATACGTTAACGATTAGCCAGCCTGTTGAAGGTTTCCCAAATAAGGATCCTGATGCTGCTGCTATTTTTATCAACAAGGTTATTGAACAGTCAATAATGGCAGCGCCTAGTCAGTATATGTGGCTACATCGTCGTTTTAAAACGCGGCCAGAAGGGCAGCCAAGCTTTTATTAATTTAATAGCTGTTACTGATATTATTAAGCTCATCTTTGACGATGGGCTTTTTTTTAGCTAAAAATCAGTAATTAAATTGGATTTATTAACCTAATAATAACTAAACTTAATCGGTGCTGTATAATGCCTATGGCTATAGTGTATTAACTTGCATTCAATAAACTACATCACCTAATATAACAATGATATTAGTGTTATGAATACGTTGAAGAGTATGTAGCTTAGGCTCTTCAATCATATTAACTGAGGAACCCTGTGCTTTGTTATGCGTAAATTTACTGAACCGACATTTAGAAGAGCATTACTACATCCACGATATTGGTCTGTATTAATATTAATGGCAGTGATGTACTTGCTAAGTTGGCTACCGTACTTCATCCAATTTCGTTTAGGGCAAGGTGTCGGTCGATTGGCAATGAAAATGTTATCGAGTCGACGTGAAACGATTAAGCAAAATATAGCGTTATGTTTTCCAGATTTATCAATTGAAGAACAGCAACGATTAATTGCACAAAATATAGATAATACCGGATTAGCGTTATTTGAAACGGCAATGGCGTGGTTTTGGCCTGATATTCGTGTAGAAAGACACGTTAAGGTTGAGGGGCTTGAGTATGTTGATCAATTACAGCAACAAGGAAAAGGTATTCTATTGATTGCCGTTCATTCGATGAACTTAGAACTAGGTGCGCGTGCGTTTGGTTTAAAAAGACCTGGTGTTGGTGTATACAGACCGAATAATAACCCTTGTTTTGATTATTTCCAGTTTAAGGGTCGTATACGCTCCAATAAATATATGCTTGATCGTAAAAATGTAAAAGGCATGCTTAAAGGTCTCAAAGAAGGAGAGATCTTATGGTACGCCCCAGATCAAGATTATGGTCGAGGTCGAAACTCAACATTTGCACCATTATTTGCCGTAAAAGATGCGTGTACAACAACAGGGACGAGTTTGTTAGTTGATGCATCTGGCGCAGTGCCATTACCTTTTGCGATGATTCGTAATAGCGATAATGGTCAATATACATTGAAGATATTTCCGCCACTAATTGATTTTCCTCATAAAGCCCCTCAGGCTGCTGCGGCATATATCAATAAAGCCGTCGAGCATTCAATTATGGCAGCACCAAGTCAATATATGTGGCTGCATCGACGTTTTAAAACACGTCCAGAAGGTGAAAAAAGCCTATATCATTAACTGTGGCTATTAATGAATATAGTTAACGTCTTAAAACGAAAAACCGAGCATATGCTCGGTTTTTTTATAGAGATTAAAAGTCATAGGTTAAGCTGACTGTACTATAAATTTCGGAATGACTTTTATCAGAAGCCACTTCAGTATTATAAATATATTGAGAGTCTAGCAATAATGAAATGTCGCCGATCAGCTTGTTTTTAATATAGCCATCAATAGAGTAGTTGGTATTTGAAACACCGTAATCAATACTGCTATTTGCACCAACGGTTAATGTTGATGTAACCTTCTTTTCTGCATTTAAGAAAGCATTCGCAATGATATTACGTTCAATTTGATTAGGATGTTCCGGATCATTGAGTTGACGTTTGCTATAACGAAAACCTGGACCACCACCGACCGTTAATTTGGTCGTTTTAGTATCATAAAGTTTATAACCTAAACCTGTAGCAATGATATATTCATGACGATAGGTTTCAAATTGATTATGGTTATATTCATTACGTAAGTAACTAAACTTATGTGAATTAATCATATAGCGCGTATCTAGCGAAACACTATACTTATTAACACCATCTTCTTCTTTGGTTGAATCGGTATAATAAGAGCTAAACTTTAGTTTGTTGCTCCAATCGTTAGTGGTGTGCTTCAACGATAAGGCAGAATTCATCGACATCGAAGTATTTGTCGTTTTAGCGTAAATAAAGCCTAATTTTGCCGAGCCGTTAAAATCAGAAGATTCCTCTTCAATCGGTTGATTATTAATGTTTGTGGCGTAGGCGGCATGGCAAAATAAAGTTGTAATAGGGATTAACAGTAATGCTTTCATTGTTTAGCCGTCAAATGTAATTTGAACGATAATGTAAGCAATATAGCTGGCTAAAATGTCATGGCTATGTGTGATTGCTGTAAAGTGCTTGTGATGACATGTAATGAAGGGAAGATGATAAGAAATAATAGTGGTTTGTTTAAAATAAAAAAAAGGCTACTAGGTAGCCTTTTTAGATCACATATGACGTTTATTTACTGTATTAGAGAATAAAAAATAGCCGAGATAGACATCAAACCAATAATAGTTACAAATACATTACTGATAGTTCCTGAATATTTTTTCATTGCAGGTACTTTCTTTATTGCATACATTGGCATAATAAATAGCAACATAGCAATAATTGGCCCACCTAAGTTTTCAATCATACCCAAAATACTTGGGTTTAGTGTTGCGACAGCCCACGTTGTAATTAACATAAATAAAGCTGTGAAACGATTAAGTGCTTTATTTGAAATAGTCTTGTTCTTATCACGTGCAACTTTTTGAACGATACCATTTAAACCTTCACTCGCACCTAAATAGTGGCCTAAGAAAGATTTAGTGATCGCAATAATAGCGACAATAGGTGCAGCATAAGCGATAATTGGCGTGTCAAAATGGTTAGCAAGGTACGTTAAAATAGATACGTTTTGTGCTTTTGCCTCAGCAAGGTTAGCTGGTGTTAAGCTTAATACACAGCTACAAACGAAAAACATTACTGTAATAACCATCATAATATGGGCGCGTAATAAAATACGTGACCCTTGGCGCTCTGCATTAACGCCATATTCTTTTTCTTTAGCTACAGCAAATGAAGAAATAACCGGTGAGTGGTTAAAAGAGAATACCATTACAGGTAAGATCAACCATGCTGCCATCATTACACTCGTGGTATTACCACCTTGTGGAATAATATCTGTAAAAATAGCGCCGTTCCAATACGGTACTAGGTATAACGCAAGCAGCAGTAATACAGCCACAAAAGGGAATACTAAAATACTCATTGCCTTGACAATTAACTGCTCACCAAGGCGAACAATTGCCATTAGCACGACGATAAGAATCAATGCTAAAACGGCGCGCGCTGGTGGCTCGATACCTAATTGAAATTGCATAAAGCTTTCAACAGTGTTGGTTAAAGCAACACTATAAACAAGTAAAATCGGGTAGATGGCAAAGAAATACAATAGAGTAATAATCTTGCCCATATTTTTACCGAAGTGCTCTTCAACCACTTCTGTGATATCCGCGCCAGGGGTTGCACTTGATAGCACAAAACGCATCATTGCGCGGTGAGCGAAAAAGGTCATTGGTAACGCTAAGACCATCATTACGATAAGCGGAATTAAGCCACCAACACCGGCATTAATAGGTAAAAATAAAGTGCCAGCACCAACTGCTGTACCATATAAACCGAGCATCCATACAGTATCACTTTTACGCCAGCCGAGTTTTTGAGTCTTGTCAGCGGTTGTTGCAGTTGTTTTTTGTTGTTGTGCGGTGCCCATTATGGACATCTCCTTTATTTTCTTTTCAACCAATGTGAATTGAATAAATTGAGTGGTACAACAAGCGAAAAAAGGGTGATTTACAATAGCTATCTTTATTGCAAAAAGTGAACGTTCCGTGATCGTATAAGCATATCCGTGCTAGTTATCGTTGTTGTTGCTCTTTATCCTATGCTGTTAGTCACAGAGAATGAAAAATAATTAACCATTATTGAAGTGGGTGGATTATAGGGTATAAGCATAGTGAGCAACAATTTTTGCAATTAAAAAAAATTTGTTTGCTTAAAAAGTATTCGTGGTTGTAAATGGGGTGTTGATAATGTTGTGTTAGCATTATTTAAGGTGGGGTTATATGCGCTGCTATTGTTTCTTTTATGTTTGATTTGGTATTTGTATGACGTATTTAAGTATAACAGTAAAGTATATATTTAATGATATCTGTTTAAATATTATGGTTATTTTTAAGTTTATTAAAAAATATTTGAATGTTTAAATCAAAAAAAAGGAAGCGCAAATACGCCTCCTCGATATAGTTAACCGAAATTAGTCACGGAAGTTATCAAACTGGAACGGTTGGCCAAGATCTTGCGCACGAACAAGTGCCATTGTTGCTTGAAGATCATCGCGCTTTTTACCAGTTACACGTAACTTGTCACCTTGAATAGCAACTTGAACTTTTAACTTAGCGTCTTTGATTGCTTTAACTAGTTTCTTAGCGTTAGCGGTGTCGACACCTTGCTTAAATTCAATATTCTGTGATGCAGTTTTACCAGAGAAGTTGACAGCTTTACGCTCAAGTGCATTAGCATCAACGCCACGTCGTGCAAGGTTGCCACGTAAAATTGCTACAATCTGATCAAGTTGAAATTCAGATTCTGAAGTGATTTTTACGATTTCTTTGTTTAATTCTACGTTGGCTTCAACACCACGGAAATCAAAGCGAGTGCTAATTTCTCGGATTGAATTCTCTACCGCATTTTTGATTTCTACGGTATCGACTTCGGAAATAATATCAAAACATGGCATGTTATTGGCCTCTAACCTCAATGTGGGAAATTTATCCCGTTATTATTAACGCGTACATTATACCGTTAATTAAATATGAATAAAGGAGCAACAATCTATTGTTACTCCTTTATTGTATTAAGGTGTGTAGCTGAAGTTTATGCGTTGGCGTCTTTGATTGCAGCTGCCAACATATCAAGCATTACTAAAGTATCACTCCAATTAATGCATGGATCAGTAATCGATTTGCCGTAGACAAGTTGTTTTTCTTTACCGCTGATGACTGTTTGATTGCCTTCTTCAATAAAGCTCTCAGCCATGATACCTGCAATAGATTGGCTGCCATTGCGAATTTGCTCACATATATCAGCAGCAACATCTAATTGACGTTGATGTTGCTTTTGACAATTACCGTGACTGAAATCAACGATTAATTTGGGTGCTAATTCAAACTCAGTTAAAGCAGCACACGCTGTCGCAATATCTTGAGCGTGGTAATTGGGCATCTTGCCGCCACGAAGAATAATATGGCCATATGGATTACCCGAAGTACGGTAAATCGTCATTTGACCATGTTTATTAGGCGAACAGAATAAATGTGATGCACGCGTCGCTCGAATCGCATCAATAGCAATTTTAATATTGCCATCAGTACCATTTTTAAAGCCAACAGGGCAAGACAATGCTGATGCCATTTCACGGTGGATCTGAGATTCAGTGGTACGAGCGCCAATGGCTCCCCATGTAATAAGATCGGCAATATATTGGCCAGTGATCATATCTAAAAACTCAGTCGCAGTGGGTAGCCCTAACGCATTAATATCGATTAATAACTTACGTGCTTTATGTAAACCAGCCGCAAGATCAAGGCTGCCATCTAGATGAGGATCTGAGACAAGGCCTTTCCAACCAACAACGGTACGCGGCTTTTCAAAATAGGTGCGCATAACGATGAAGAGTTGGTCTTTATATGTTTCTTGTACAGCAACAAGGCGCTTCGCATAATCAATAGCAGCATCGGTGTCATGAATTGAACATGGCCCAACAATCACCAATAGACGCGAATCTTTACCCGCTAGGATAGCTTCAACTTGCTTACGTGCGTTATCAACATGCGCAGCAATGGCATCTGTCATTGGTGAGGCTATTTCTACTTCTGCAGGTGTCGGCATAAGGCCGAGACTCATTGTGCGAAGTTCATCTGTTTTCATTGGCATAATAGTTTGCCTACCTTGGTATCTCTGTAATAACCCCGTTAAGATAGCCCAAATTAGCGTTGGAATAAACCAAACTTGTGATAACAAATGGGTTTTTAATGACTAACGGTGGATATTCAGAGTGAAAATGGTGATTTTGCATGCAATTATTCACACCCATAAAACGAATGGCATATGATAATAAGGTTGATTAATTGTTATCAAATAACCTTTTACGCTTGCGTGTCCATTAATCTCGCAGTAAGGTCATTAGGGAGTTATTTAATGGATTGATATATATAGACATCAGTCTTTTTAACATGGACGTACAGGTGGTGTATGACAACACAAACACAATTACTACTCGCAACAACAGCCGTATTGCGTAATGCCCAACAATTAACGACGCTCAATAATCAAGCAATAGGGCTGGTTTCATTAGATGAACTGATTGCTACTTCGATAGGCATTCATCCGTTAGTCTTTGCTCAGCAAAACAGGTTATCTGAAGTCACTCAGCAAGCACTGCAACAAAAAATCGCCGATCAATACGGCCAACAAACAGTAGCGTTGGCGGAATATTACGTCTCAATGCTAACCGAGCTATTAGTATCAGCCGCAAGGCAGCAAGGCACGACGCCTTTAAAAGTACAACTTATTAGTGCTGATTCCAGTGCGCGCCAGCAATTATTAGGGGCTGAATTAGAAACCGTAGAAGTTAATCCACAATTAGGGTTACGCGGTGCACGTTTTTTTGCTGATAAAAATTACAAACCGAGCTTTGCCCTGCAATGTGAAGCAATTAAACGTGCGCGTGCAACCTTAGGCGGAGAAAACATTGAAGTAGTGGTGCCGTTTGTACGTACATTCAGTGAAGCGGCGACCATGATCGATTTATTAGCTGAACAAGGGTTATGCCGTGGTGCTAATGGATTAAAAGTACATATGCTATGTTGCGTGCCTGCAAACGCATTATTAGCTGAGACTTTTATTCATTATTTTGATGGTTTTGTCGTAGACGTGGAGCAACTGGCACAATTTGCGCTTGGACAAGATTTTGACAATCCTAGCCTGACTTACCGGGTTGATACGCAAAACGATGCTATCATCCAGTTACTTAAAATGCTATTTGCAGTCGTCGGCAATACAGCGAAAGATTGTGATATTTATTGCCGTTCCATTGAACAATCACCACGTTTACAGCGATGGTTGAATGATCATGAAATAACCACGGTTATCTGCTGATAATTCCAACCTGCACTATGATCATAATAGTGCAGGTTGGTTATTTTTAGTATCCGTATCACCTGTTAGTACTTATGACTGCCGCGTTTATGAATTAAGACTTCGTAATTGAATAATAAGCGCATCAAGTTGACTGATAAATTGGCGAGTAAGCCAAAAATAGCCGTAAATTCCCAACGCGTTTGCTGCATCATCTGGGTTTATCTCTGTAGCCATCATCGGCAGCAGGTGAATATCAGGTAGAGTGTCAAGATGTGCTAAACTGCTGTGATTAACCGATGCCTGTTCGATTTGATTTAAAATGGTAATAATCTGCTGCTGATAAAGTTTTAAATCGGCTTGAGCTAATAATTGCCGCCGACTAATGTCAGAACTCCAATGGGTTTCAATGAGCTGTTCAGTAATACTAATTAATGTCCGTTGTACTGTGATAATAGCGCGATAATGTCCGGCTAATTTGTGTTTTTCTTTTTGGACGTTAGGCAACAAAATGATCATTTTCATGTGTCGTTCTAACACTTCACGTTTCATGGCATTTAATTGTTTAATACTCAACATATGAGCAGATGCATGAGCTTGATAAAGCTGACGTAAGGCGCGTAAATTTTGATTAAATAAGGTATTCCAACTGGTGACAGCACGAATCGGCATCAATAAAGAAAATGAAATCGCAATCAAGCTACCAATTAAAATATTTGCCACTCGCCATAAAGCCACATTGACTTCTAAAGCGGTATCACCTTGGTAAGAAACAATAATTAACGTCATTACTGCCAAAAAGAAAAAATAAATATTCTTACCATAAGATTTAAGCGACAGTAAGAATACCCATGCCAACATCCATACCGGGATCAGATAATCCAGTTGGTGAGGGAACAATACCGTTAATAAGCCTAGCATTGCCCCTAATAATGTGCCGCCTATACGCTGAAAACCTTTATATACAATCGCGCCAGCATAAGGTTGCATCATCACTACTACCACAGTCACAGGTCCCCACATAGAATGCGGAACATGTACCACGGCGTAGAAGGCGAGTGTAAAAGCTATCGCTAACGTTACTCGTAAAGCATGAGAAAATTGTGCATGTGATATTAACAATGCTTTAAGACGTAAATACATGGCGTAGCCTATAGCGATTTAATAAAAAGAAGAGAAACATCAATAACTCACTATTTTTTCATTATAGCTATTATTCCGCAATAGAATAATGGTAATACTACTAACGCTGAATGACTTGACGTGGGATCACTTCAATATTGGGTTCATAAATGCCTTTTATCGCCTGCAGTGCTAGCGCTAATGCATGTTCAGCAATCAGTTCATATTGTTGAGGTAATGACTGTATTTTATTGGGTAAAAAATCTAACAGCCGATTATCACCAAAAGTGGCTAAATAAGTGTTACGCATGGCGTGTGGATTGTTGAGTAGGCAATCAAGTACACCTTCAAATAAAGTATACGATGTTGCTAAAATTGCATCGGGAAAACAGTCATCATCAAGCCACTGCTGCACAATCTGTTGCCCATGTTGTTGGCTAAAATGCTCACCATAGCCAATTAACGATGTGATAGGCTGTTGATGGCGCTCAATTGCAGCCATAAAACCTTGTTGACGTTCTTTTGATACGCCAAGCTCAGCAACCGCGCCCACGAGACCAATGCTGTTAATTGGTTTGTTTAATAATGACTGAGTGAGTTGAAAAGCGCCTTCTAAATCTTCACTGATCACTGATACAAAAAACTCATCATCTAAGGCACGGTCAATGGCAATAACAGGCACCCCATTGGCTTGAACTTGACGATAAAAAGGGTGATCAGCGGCAAGTGCACTCGCAACAATCAGTGCATCAGTGCGACGGCTTAGTAAAATATCAGCGACTTTCATTTCAGTGGCTGGATCATCATCAGAGCAAGAGATGATCATTTGATAGCCTGCTTTACGTGCATTACGTTCAAGTAGTTTGGCAATTTTTGCGTAACTGCTGTTTTCTAAATCAGGAATAATCAGCCCTAAAGAATGACTGTTACCGATACGCAATGATGTTGCTGCATGATCAGGGCGATAGTTATGCTCATCAACAACAGTCATTACTTTGCGTTGGGTTTTTTCACTAATACGATATTGTTTTGCTTTACCATTAATAACGTAACTTGCAGTTGTGCGAGAAACCCCAGCGAGTTTTGCAATTTCATCCAGTGTCATAGTTGTTATCCATTGTTAATGAGACTTGTGAGTATTTGGGTAAAGCTAATTTTGTGCACTTGATCATATATTGATAGAGCGTATGCTTTACATGTTTGCAATTCTAGCTGAAACGATTCAGTATGCAAGCTGAAAGGTTTCAGCTATAACTTAAATGGTTATTTATCGAGTGACTAGAAATGTTGTGCAACGCATGGCATTTTTATTTCTCACTTTGCTGAAACGATTCAGCTTATTACTAATATAGACCATAAAACATTAGTAATACGTTGATAGGGTTAATCGCTAACGTTAATCAATAACGATGATTTCACAGAGCATTAAAGCGGAGAGTTAAATGTTATCACTGTCTAAAAATGATATTACGATGCAGCAAATTGCATCCACCAAACAAGATGCAATCAAAGCGTTGGCAGCTGATCTTGAAGCGACAGGGTTAGTTCAGACAGGGTATGTCAACGGTATGCTTGCTCGTGAACAGCAAAATTCAACGTACCTTGGCAATGGTATCGCCATTCCTCATGGCACAACAGAAACCCGTGATTTAGTTAATCATACTGGTGTTAAAATTCATCACTTTCCGCAAGGTGTGCCGTGGGGGAATGACCAAACGGCCTATATCGCGATTGGTATTGCGGCTAAATCAGACGAGCATTTGGGCATTTTAAAGCAATTAACCAAAGTATTATCCGCTGATGGTATTGAAGATAAGCTTCGTCATTGTGAATCAGAGCAAGCAATTATTGCCTTACTAAATGGTGATGAGCAGCAAGAAGCAGAATGCACTCCTGAACTTATTTTAAAACAATTTCCGGCGCAGGATTTATTACAACTGACAGCGGTAGCGGCTGGGTTAATTAAATACCAAGGCTTTGCAGAAACAGCCACGGTGACAGATGCAATTGATCAAGGTGCGAGCTATTTAGGCCAAGGCTTGTGGTTAGTGAAAAGCAATAAACAGGTTAAGCGAACTGCAATTTCAGTGGTTACGCCACAAACACCTTTTGAAGAGCTTGGTCATCCAGTGGCGGGGATGATCATGATTGCGGCGAATAATAATGCCCATAAAGCTAATCTCGAACACCTTACTAATATGATCTATCAAGGCAAAATTAGCCAATGGTTAGCATCATCAGCACCAGAGATGGTAACGGCATTAACTCAAGTGACGTTAGAGGGCAATCAAGCCACATTTACTATCCGTAACCCGCATGGTTTGCACGCTCGTCCAGGCGCAATGTTAGTTAATACCACTAAAAAATTCGATGCTGATATTCAAGTGGTTAACCTAACGAGTAGCAGTAAACCTGTTAATGCAAAAAGTTTAATGAAAGTGATTGGTTTGGGTGTGAAATGCGGTAATGAACTGCAATTTACCGCACAAGGAAGTGATGCTGAAGCGGCGCTAACCGCAATTGGTCAAGCGATTGCCGACGGCTTAGGCGAAAAATTATAAACACTGCCAGCATGACAATTTCAACCATAGATTTAGAGGCAACTACTATGCAACAAAATGTAAAACCGAAAGTCGTCACCGTAACTTTAAACCCAGCACTCGATCTTACTGGCAGTTTGCAATCACTATCATTAGGCAGTGTTAGCGTTGTCGAACAAGGTAGTCTCCATCCAGCCGGTAAAGGGGTTAACGTGGCGAAAGTGCTGGCTGAGTTAGGGGCTGAAGTTACTGTTACAGGATTATTAGGTGCGGATAACCAAGAATCTTTTTGCCAGTTATTTAAAGCAATGGGTGCAACAGACAAATTTGTTCGCGTAGCAGGCGCAAACCGGATTAACGTCAAATTAGTCGAAAAAAATGGCCAAGTCAGTGACATTAACTTTCCCGGTGTTGCTGTTACCGCTGCCAATATTTTAGCGTTTGAAAAAACACTGTTTGAACTAGCCGCAACCCATGATGTGTTCGTGATAGCTGGCAGCTTACCGCAAGGTGTCAGTGCTGATATGTGCGCGAATTGGTTGGAAAAACTGCATCAATTAGGCAAGAAAGTATTGTTTGATAGCAGTAAATCAGCCTTAGCGACGGGTTTAGATGCCCATCCGTGGTTAGTTAAACCTAATGATGAAGAACTGGCTGAATGGGCAGGCCAAGCATTAGACACGCCGCAACAATGTATGGCGGTTGCAGAAACCATCGCTGCCAAAGGTATTACTAATGTGGTGGTGTCACTGGGTGCTAAAGGGGTGATGTGGCTTAACGATCAAGGCTGGTTACATGCTCAGCCACCAAAAATGGACGTGGTAAGTACTGTTGGTGCTGGCGATACCCTTGTTGCTGGCTTGTGTTGGGGAGAGATCAATCAATGGTCAAAAACGCAATCGCTGCAATTTGCCACTGCATTATCAGCCGTCGCTGTGACTCAAGTTGGGGTAGGTGTTGATGATATTGAGCAAGTAAATACCATCGCCCAGCACGTTATTCTAACGCAATAACATAATCGCATATTAGCTTATCGACATAATAACAATAACGCTAAGCAACATTGATCAAGGTGTAAATATGAAAATAGCATTAGTAACAGCTTGTCCTAGCGGCATTGCAACCACCATCATTGCTGCGGGTTTATTAGAAAAAGCCGCCGCAGAATTACAATGGCAAGCCAATGTGGAATGCCAGACTACACTTAACACCACTAAAACGTTGACCCAACAGCAAATTGATGATGCTGAAGTGATCATTATTGCAACAGGTAAAGCGATTGATAACTCCCGTTTTGTGGGTAAAAAAGTTTATCAAGCCGACATCACAGCCTGTTTTGAAGATCCTAAAGCATGGCTAACCGAGGCTGTTGAGCAAGCACAACGATTAACAGTATCTGACACTCAAACTGTTACTAATGCAGCCGATAGTGCGGTTAAGAAAATTGTCGCTATTACAGCTTGTCCAACAGGCGTTGCACACACCTTTATGGCAGCAGAGGCGTTGACAGAAGAAGGTCAACGGCAAGGCTATGAGATCAAAGTAGAAACCCGTGGTTCTGTTGGTGCTAAAAACCAACTGACGGATGCAGAGATTGCAGCCGCAGATTTAGTGATCATCGCCGCTGACATTGAAGTCGACTTAGCCCGATTTGATGGCAAAAAGCTGTATAAAACCAGCACAGGTTTAGCACTTAAGAAAACGAAACCAGAGCTAGAAAAAGCCTTTGCAACCGCGACAGTATATCAATACGCTGGCAATACCAATGCGCAAGCGGCTGACACCAAAGCTGAAAAAGCAGGGCCGTATAAGCATCTCATGACGGGTGTATCTTACATGCTGCCATTAGTGGTCGCTGGTGGTTTATCCATTGCCTTGTCGTTTGTGTTTGGTATCGAAGCCTTTAAACAACAAGGCACGTTAGCCGCAGCATTAATGACCATCGGTGGTGGTTCAGCATTTGCGTTAATGGTGCCAGTATTGGCAGGTTTCATCGCATTCTCAATTGCCGATCGCCCAGGTTTAGCACCCGGTTTAATTGGCGGTATGTTAGCAAGTACCACAGGCGCAGGTTTCTTAGGCGGTATCGTTGCCGGTTTCCTAGCAGGTTACAGTGCTAAATTGTTGGTAGAAAAAATCAAACTGCCACAATCTATGGAAGCGTTAAAGCCGATTTTGATTGTGCCATTATTAGCCAGCTTAATTACAGGCTTGGTAATGATTTACGTTGTTGGTGGTCCAGTATCAGCGGCAATGGCTGGCCTAACCACTTTCCTCAACAATATGGGTTCAGCTAACGCAGTATTACTCGGTATTATCCTTGGTTGTATGATGTGTTTCGACCTCGGTGGCCCTGTAAACAAAGCCGCTTATACCTTTGGTGTTGGCTTACTGGCCTCACAAACCTACGCCCCAATGGCAGCAGTAATGGCTGCGGGTATGGTGCCTGCAATGGGTATGGGTTTAGCGACATTCCTTGCCAAACGTAAGTTCTCAGCCAGTGAAAATGAAGCAGGGAAAGCCTCGTTTGTATTAGGTATGTGCTTTATCTCTGAAGGTGCGATCCCATTTGCCGCGCGCGATCCAATGCGTGTTATTCCAAGCTGTATGGCTGGTGGCGCATTAACAGGTGCATTATCAATGTTGTTTGGCGCAAAACTAATGGCTCCCCACGGCGGTTTGTTTGTTCTGCTGATTCCAAACGCAATTTCACCAGCGTTACTTTACCTCGTTGCTATTGCTGCGGGTACGGTAGTAACAGGTGTGATGTACGCATTCTTAAAGCGCCCAGAAGAAGGCTCAGTTGCTGCTCAAACGGCACAAGCCAACGCGTAATTAATCGCGAATAGATTATTTATTTAAAGCCGACTTCATTGTCGGCTTTTTTGTGGAAGAAAGGTTATAGGAAATAGGTTATTAGGGGCGAGGTTTTAGGAACAGCGGATGTTGTTATATTAAAGCCACAACACAACAACCCGTCATTCCCTACAGTGAGGTTACGAACGCGATAGGGAATCTATTTGCAGCGCATTGAAGTGTTATTAATTATTATTTATTTAATATGTTTGATAATGGACTTCTTACACCATTAGCTCCGTGATTTAAAACGTGTGTATAGATTTGTGTTGTCTTAAGATCACTATGCCCTAGTTGCTCTTGAACGGCACGAATATCTGCACCAGATTCAAGTAAATGAGTAGCAAAAGAGTGCCGTAATGTGTGGCATGAAATGTTTTTTTTAATATTTGATTTTTTAGCTGCATTTTTTAAACAACGTCTAATTGTCGTTTCATCTATATGATGACGTCTAATTTCTTTTGTTGCAGGATCTTCTGATAATTTATAAGAAGGGAATAAGAATTGCCAAAGAAAATCTTTTGATGCTGAAGGATATTTTATATTTAAAGCATGAGGTAACCATACGCCACAAAAATTTTTATTTAAAATATCTTGTTTAAAGTAATTATGAACTATTTGTTGTTGTGCTTTTAATTCTGGAATTAATTCAGGTGCTAATGTTACACGACGATTTTTATTTCCTTTTGATAACCAAATCATTATTGACTGATAATCATAGTCAATATCTTTTATTCTAAGATAAAGTAACTCACTAATACGAAGACCACTACCATACATAAGCTGAATTGGTAGTTTATAGTGGGGGTCAATAAACTGAAAAAGATAAGCTATTTCTTTCTGTGTTAAAACGACGGGTAATTTTCGGGAATATTTAGCACGAGAAAACCTGAGTTTTTGAGATAATGGTCTTTTAATTATATGTAAATATAAAAATATAAGTGCATTAAGGGCTGTAGCTTGTGTTTTTGCTGCAACATTTCTTTGATTGGCTAAATAAGACAGAAATTGTTCAACATCATCATTGCCTAATTTATCAGGATGTTTTTTATTATGGAATAAAATATAGTTTTTTATCCAATATAAGTAACTTTCTACGGTACGTTTAGCGTAGTTTTTTTGATACATGTATTCTTTTATATAAGTTAGAAATCGAGAAGCCATATTGCACCTTTTATACTGTTAATACATACAGCAATTAGTATTAGTAAAAAAAGTAGCAACTAAAAGGCAGATGCCCGATTTTGTGACTTCTATCGGGCAAAAAATGTAATAATGTTTTTGATTTATAATGTTTTTTGTATAATGACGAATGAAATACGGGCGCAGGTTCAAAGAACAAATTCGGGCAAGTTGTTAATATAATAAGTTGTTATGTGCTTTTTTGTTGCTTATAGGTGATCTTTCTTTTCTATTGAACTAGAGCACATTTTATTTATCGTGAAAGGTATACCTTAGTCTTTGTATTAATTAAGCAAAGAGTGTGAGTTATGATCAAACAATGGAAAAATAAACGCTTTGAACGCTGGGCTCTTACACGTAAAAAAGGACAGCTAAATTATGTGCTCAAACAAACTTTGCTCATTGGTGGCGCAGTTTTTTTTGGGTATTTGGTTGGGTTTATTGTTTTCGATAAAGTTCATTCATGGGAAGAATACCGATTAGACTTATATGTTCAAATTCCTTTTTTGTTCGTTTTTGGGCTAATCCTGAATTATTTTGGATGGATAATAAATGAAGTGATTTACGAAAAAGAATATAAGAAAAGAGGGTCATCAAAACCATCAAATCCTAAGTAAATAAATATGGCATTTAAAGTTTGCTACGCACATAACAGATAAGGATATGTGTCGCGCAGCCGACACCTATCCGAAGTGTTGGACAAGCCCGAGCGGCTTTATATAAGTAAATATTGGGAAAAAACATAGGACACCCATAACTTTCGTAATCCATTACGATCAATTCTGACGGTGATCTATGAATGGATTTTAATCAGTTAAGCAAAGTATCGCTTGAGATCATCGGTTGTTATGTATCAGGCGATTTATTAAATGTGAGTAATAGGGAATCAACTATTCAGTGTGATAGATTTTATGGTTCTACGTAAAATTAACGTGTTTCACTGGCATCTTTAAGGCTCGATCATGCGTTGAGTAGATCACGGATAGTTCGTGCCTCACTTCCGAGATGACGGATATTTGGCTGAGGAAAACAGCAGTAAAAACATAAGCATAGGACAGCCATAATTTTCGCAAACCACTGCGATCAATTCTGACCGTACTCCATGAATGGGTTTTAATCAATTGAGCCAAGTATCGCTTGAGGTCATCAGTAGTTAAGGCATCAGGCTATTTATTTAATGCTGTGTAATGCGTCCAAGTGCACGACTATAATCATCAATAGTAACTGGACGCTTACCTTGTAAAGTTAGGTGGGTAAGGTGTTGTTCATTATTCATCTTTAATACTTCATTTATCGTTGTCAGTTTGCTGAGTATTTCTCATTTTAAGACACTAACCCTACGTATAATCACATAGTAATAAACATGTCACGTAGATGTTATGTAATGAGGAGGGTGCTTTATGACTAAAGACTGTAGAAATTATTTTCGACTTAAAAGTGAAAATAAAAATGTAGAACTACAAGTTTGCAAAATAAGTTGGAATGGTCCACATATGCCAATTACTAAATGGGAAACAGTAAAGGTTTTTGAAACCATTGAATTAAGTGAAGTAGATAAAGAGATAATATCAATTCTTAATGATCCATCATATTTTATTAAATGCGAAAAGTGCCATGAATATAATTTATTAGGTCATATGTTCAGAGAAAAAATGTGTCAAAAATGCGCATCATTTTACTTAGATATTGTTTATTAGAATTTGTTAAGCAACTAAACGTGAAAGTAAGGAAGTAAATAGGACAGCTATAACTGTCGTTGTCTATTGTGAATTATGTAAATAAGAGGATACTAAAACAGTTCATTAAATCTTGTTATTAATTTCTTCTCACTACTATTATTAATGCAAGCAATCTCATGAAAGAAAAATAGCATGATTATAAGTGGTTGTTTATAAGATGAAATGAAGAGTGTCATGTTTTTGTCAGACTGATGACGTGATACTTTTGATGAGATATTGATAGAGTTTGGCGGAAAGTAGCAACAAGGATTTGTAATGATTATTCGAAAATTACGACTACAGCGTGGTTGGTCTCAGGAACAACTTTCTCAATTGAGCGGATTAAGTATTCGTACTATTCAACGTATTGAGCAAGGACAAAAAGCAGGGCTGGAGTCACTCAAATCTTTAGCTGCGGTATTTGAAATCCAAGTATCAGACCTTCAAATGGAGCCGCCAATGAACAAAGAAATCACTATAACAGAAGAAGAGAAACGTGCACTTAACTATGTTAAAGGCATTAAAAGTTTTTATTCTAATCTAACCACATACGTATTAGTTATTAGCGCTTTATTTATAATTAATTATTTTACTAGCCCTGACTATTGGTGGGCGGTATGGCCTGCATTAGGTTGGGGAATTGGTATTGTAAGCCATGCATTTAGTGCGTTTGAAATAGTCAATATTTTCGGTCCAGAGTGGGAAAAAAAACAAGTCGAAAAACGTTTGGGCAGAAAACTGTAATTGATATAGTTAAAACGTGAAAATAAGCAATGTTTCTACTGTTTTTGAGCATATATCAAATCAGTTTGGTGCTGATTTCGGTTTTATTTGTTAATCGATAATTGTGCCAAAAGATGAAGGTTGTTAGTTGTGCTTTTGGATGGAGTGAGTATGCAAAGCTATAATAGTTCTAATCGCTTTGTTACTACATATCGCTTATATTTAAATGAGGTCTATCAATGAAAAAGTACCTGCTAATTATATTCGTTTGTTTGTCATTGCCAGCACTTGCAGCAAAGAAAGCATTAGATTGTGATAATCCGCGTAATACACTGGACATTAATGATTGTGCAGCATTGACATTAACTTCTGCACAAGAAGAGTTATCCAAATATCTGACTGCCAGCGTTGAACATAATAAAGATGATCCTGCGTTGGTGAAAGCGATAGAGCAAGCACAAAAAGATTGGCAAGTGTATATGAAAGCGCAGTGTAATGCGGTTTATACTCAATGGCGTGAGGGGACTATCCGTAATGTGATGGCCTTGGACTGTAAAACGCAACTTACCAAAGAAAGAACCCATGATGTGTGGATGCACTTTTTAACCTATATGGATAGCACACCACCCGTTTTACCAGAACCTTCAAAGTATTTTAAGATGTGATAGCGCCTAAAATACATTAAACAATTGAATCTACTAAAAAATACCGACCTATATCAGGTCGGTATTTTTATTTGTATCGGCTTTATTGACCTACGCAATCTAGTGATAGTTTGCCATCATCGCTGCGAGATAAAGTGATCGTGGTACTCGCTTTTGAAGCCCCTTTAGGTAGATAAACTGCACATTTTTCAAAGTTAGGCACCAATGATTTGTTAATCGTTTTGAATGCTTGTTTTTGAGTATCGACATTGTTACCAGAATAAACAGTAATGCTATCAACTTGTGCCAGCATTTGCTCAGCATGTTTAGCTGGTGCTGCCTGTGCGAAAACAGAAACAGAACCAAGGGCCAGTAACAGTAATACTTTTTTCATAATAAACCTCTAATAATTATATGAGTGATGGGGTAGTTCGGTTGCTAATATAGATAAAAAAACAAACTAAATAAATAAAAAATTATCGATAAACAATAATTTTTTACTGTTTTGATTGTGTATTGTTGGCAGCAGGTTGATTACATTGAATAAATAACGTTTTGGAATTATTGAGGATGAAAATAAGAGGATTGGCATCTTACATATTTTTGTTCAAAAAGTGAGCAGTAAAATAAAACAGAGCAAAACAGTAGAAACAACAGAAACAGAGGACAGCCATAACATTGCACATCAACCATGAGCGACTACACTTAAGCTTACAGTTGCTTATGGTGAAACCAATGACAATCTCAAGACGCAAATTGATCGAGCCTCATATCACGCCTTTTTATCATGTTATTAATCGTTGCGTACGGCGGGCATATTTATGTGGTGATGATCCATATAACGGTAAAAACTATCATCATCGTCGAGGTTGGATAGTAAGTAAAATCAAACAATTAGCTGCTGTTTTTTGTATCGATGTTTGTGCTTATGCTGTGATGAGTAACCACTATCATTTGGTGCTAAAAATAGATACTGATCAACAGAAAAAGTTGACTCCAGAAGCAGTAATATCACGTTGGTTGCAGCTGTTTAATGGTCATCCTATTGCGGTCGATTTTTTAAAAGAAGGCCAAATAGGGACGGAAAAACAGCAGGCATTATCAAATTTAGTGACTGAATGGCAGCAACGATTAGGTAGTATTAGCTGGTTTATGCGCTGTCTTAATGAGGAAATAGCCCGTAAAGCTAATAAAGAAGACCAATGTAAAGGCGCGTTTTGGGAGGGGAGGTTTAAGTCTCAAGCATTGTTGGATGAAAAAGCATTACTATCGTGCATGATGTATGTTGATTTAAACCCGATCAGAGCAGGCGTTACACCGTCACTACAGCAGTCAGATTTTACCTCGATTCAGCAGCGTATTCGTGAATATAAGCAAACGAAAACCTCAGTTAAACAGCCACCGCCACATAAATCGCACTTCCAACTATTACCCTTTGTTGGCGCAGAACATCAAGCTAAAACAGCTGGAATAAACTTTGCTTTTACCGATTATCTTGAACTGATTGATTGGACAGGGCGCTGTATTCGGAACGATAAAAAAGGTTTTATTACATCTAGCCAACCAAAGATTTTACAACAATTAGGAATCACCGCAGACGCATGGCTAGAGCATAGCGAACAATTTATGGAACGTTATGCCAATGTGAGCGGTAAATGGTCGCGAATGTGTGCCTTCAAGCAACATGCTGGTGGACATTGGTGTAAAGGAAAGTCGGCAAGTCACCAGTTGCATCCTAACTAGAGACTGTTTTTTATAACTAAATGAATATACCGCAATAGCCATCAGGATTGTGGGTTTTGGTGATCGTTAAATATAGTAATCGCGGTTATTAAACCAATAAATAAAGAATAATCAGTAACTATTACAGTAAAACGGCTTATCGTTAGTCATTTTATTGGCCGAACAAATTTAAGTGGCTGTCCATTTGTAATTTGTATTTGTGATTTGTGCTGGTGCTGTAAAATATGGCTGTCCGTTATCTTTTTAACTAATGTACAACTGATTTAGAAAAAACTTGAATTGTGATGATGCCGGCAGCAATAAGAACTAATCCAAGTAACGCTGGAAAATCTAGTTTTTGTTGGTATACAAAATAAGACAAAGTTGAGACTAAAAAGATGCCGATTCCAGCCCAAAGAGCATAAGCAATACCGATATTCATGATTTTAACAACTTGAGAAAGCCCATAAAATGAAATAGCGTAACCAATTAATACGATAAGGCTGGGAATGAGCCGTGTAAAGCCTTCCGATGCTTTCATCATGGTGGTTGCAAGCGTTTCTGCAATAATTGAAATAAAGAGTATCAGGTATACATTAGTCATAAAAATTACTCGCTAAATTGTTTTGGGTACGGGTGATGGCATGTTTCAAAGAACGTTTAAGTGGTAGCTTTCTAAAGAGGCTACGTTGGTACCAAGGGACTGATATAGGATGAACTATTGCGTGTAATGTACGGCTATAATCCATCGTTAAACCAGGTGTCCATGCCATCATCATTGCGCGATGGCGAATTTGTGCTGCAACCCATAATTCAGGGCAACACATCAGTTTTAAGAATGTACACATACTGCTATTGTTTTTATTTAAAACACCGTCTAAAGCTGCTTCTAAGGCATAAGCGGTATTACTTGAGCAGTTATTAGAGGTTAAGTTATAAATAGGTTTTTTATAACAGTGGTACCAAAATTGCTTTAAAGTTAGTGCGTTATATTGAGTAAACTCGATTTTTATATTTGATTCGCACCATTCTAGTGCTTCTGTTTTGTAATCAGGCAAATAACGACCAAGAACATTATTTTCAGGTGTCGCTTTTAAAGTACGAATAAACTCTGAAGGTGAGCGATCAATATCTTCAGATGGATATAAACTGATATATAACTCCGAACCTAGTTCAAGTGCAGCATGGCCGGTAGAAATAACACCATTGATATCTGTTGCAGCAATATAGCGGTTAATAATCGGACGAGGAATATGTGGGCTTGCTGCCGAACCCGTTGGTGTCCATATATGTACTGTTAAAGGTTGAATAATATTTCTATCTTCTATGCTATTTGTTGAAAATGCATTATTAGCTATATATTCTTGTTCACTATTGTTTAATAACTGAAAAATCGCATTTTTATTATCTAATGAATAAACTTTTATAAGAACAATGATACTTCTAATACTTCCTGTGACCATAATAAACCCAAGAAAATAAGAAATAACATAATCGTAATTTTGTAATAGAAATAGCGAATAGAAAATTTGAATCCCACCCCAACCGATTGCTCTTTTCCAATGAGAAAAGCGAACAACCCAAGCTGAGGCGATATTAAAAAAACCGACAGAAAAATAGGTTAAACCAAATGTAATCGATAATAAGATATTGCTAAACTTGATATTAACCAATGCAGAAATTGCGCCAAAGAGGAAAATACCACCTTTAAAAAGCAGTATATTACGCTGTAAACCAAAGCCATTAGGGGCAACGATTAAGGTTGTAAAGCTTTCAAGTAAAAGAAAATAACTAAAAGTGTCAAATATTTTTCCATCAAGGCCATCAATAAAGATCAGGATGCCAGCCACTCCCCATAGGGAGGTAAATCCTAATAGATAAAGTATTTTACTTTTTACGAATTGTGCACCAAAAAGTAGCATCGCTATTTGTAACATTAATAACCGTAGATGTATTGATTTATGATATATCGATCTAATAAATCTATTAGATAAAACGAAAATAAGAAATTTTTAAGTGTAATTAGTATGTGTTTTTTATGAGGGCGGTATGTTATTACAGTTGGGTATGTTGATCAAGATGTTATTTAATGTGATATGGTTATTCATGAAATGTTTCTATATATTCACTATTGAGTCGTGTTGTTTTTAATTGTTAAGTTTAATTAATATTGGTAAGTAATATGTTGGAGAATAGATACTTGGCTGCCTGTTATATATAACGTTTACTTTAGCCTATACAGACTTTGAGCACATTGTACATTAATTGCGATAAGCGCTAGGTTAGTCAGTGATATTTTAGGGTTATCCTTGCCCGTAAGTAGTGCCTAAAAATGTTTAACCAATAAAGAATTCGTCAAACAAATGTGAAAAATATTTTACGGCATCAAAGTTTAGGAATTGTTCACGGTTGTAAATACCTGGGCAACGACTTTTGTTTATCAACCGCATAATTGACACTTTTATCGCGTGGATTATAGGTAAACATTTTTGTTAAAGTTGTACTGAAAAAATAAGTGAGTGAAGCTGCATTTAAAGACTTTATACATGGTTAAAAATAAAGCCAAGATTAGTTAAACTTGGCTTTATCATATTAAATTATAAAAATTATTATATATCAACCATGTCAGTAAATGAGCCTAATACATCGATGATACCTTTTTGAGATTTAGGTACTGATTTCCCTGCTGATTTATAGCATTGGTTAATAATGTTTTTTTCAGTTATTTTTTCGCATTGCTTTAATTTTATTGATGCTTGATTGATATTACCTTGCGCTTTATATAAAGCGATAAAATCTGGTAAAAATGGATCTTCTGTACCAATTATTGCGACGGCTTTATTTAATAAGTTATTTGCTTTCTTATATTGTTTTTTATCTAAATATACCTTAGAAGTTAAAGAGAATGTTTGAATCGATGCATATTCCCAATTTTTTATGCTATATAAATTCTGTATAGCCTTATTATGCTGATTTTGAATTATTCTAACATTATACATAGCCAGTCTTGGATATGCATCATAACGGGTCAGCCCTGAAATTGCTTGTGTGGCTAACTTTTCAGCTTGTAATATGTCACCTTTTTCTAAAGATTCCATTGCTAATGACGCTGAACGATAATTGTCTAATATTTTTTTGCTATTACCATTTTTTGTTATTTTAATAAATGAATCTTTATCTATTGCTTGTCTTCTTTTATTTCTGTATTCGCGTTTTACATAAGTTGTTAAGTCTTTTGAGCGTGCTTCTTCAGAATTATGTCGTGAAGAAAACTCTTGTAAAAGGTGAGTGGCAGCTTCATTTGCAGCTAGGTAACCCATACTTTGCCAATTCATTCCTGAAAAGTTTTTGTCTGCTTTACTTGCAATAGAAATAACGGACTGAAATTCACTTTTTTTCTTTTTGAGTTGTTCTTCACTAAATTTACGACTTGAAGCTAGTCGATCTAGAACGGTTTTATAAACAACAGGACTAAATCCAGCTTTTACCATCAGATCAATACCTAATAAATCAGCTTCATCTTCATCGCTACGACTCATTGTTGAACTAATTACATCGCGGCTTAAACGATTTATAGACATTCCTATACGAAATGAATCTTGAACAAATTCTTTTGATTGTTGTGAATTTTTAGATGTTATTTTATAGCCACTAGATGTTTTTGTTCGTTTTAAATCATCAATAACACTACTTACCATTGCAATGTTTGCAGCTTTACTCACAATTGCACTTTGTTTAGCAAAATATTCGTTTGATTTATTATGCATTAATAGTATATGAGACAATTCGTGGGCAATAATAAATGCAAGTTCATCTGCTGAATTAGCATCATTAATAACACCTTGAGTAAGAATGATTGTATCACGCGTAGCAGAGGCACTGTAATTTTGATCTGGAGATATAACAATTTTAATATTGGTATTATAAGGATGTTCCCATTGTTCTAATAAATTATTTAAAATGTTATTAAGATATTTTTGAATAATAGGGTTGTTCACAAGATCTTTATCAGCAGCTGCTCGAATATTAACTAAAGTCGATTTTTCTTTGTTGTCACTTGTTGGGGTATTTATTTCTGGTTTTGATGCATTGATAAATTTACCATCGAATGATTCATATGTACTACCACCAAGAGTTTTTAAATTATCGATTGCACAACCAGATAACGATAGGCTACATACAATTAAAAGTAAATTCTTGTTCATTATTTGCATCCCTCACCTAAACCTAATGTAGCATATGTACTTTTATCATCAGCTTGAGCTATAGATGTACACATGACTGAAGCTACATCTTTTGTATTTAATGTTACTTCGCTCCAATGTATCCACTTTTCAATGCCGTTATGTTCAAACATCACCATATTTTGACTGTCATCAATGGTTTTAACTATAATGTTTTCTTTTTTTGGATCGGGTAATTGATTTAATGAAACATCAGTACAATCATCGTTAGACGTACAAATTTCCACTTCATCTAGAACGAAATTTACAATTTTCACATCAGAGCTATTAGCTAATGCTGTATTAGTTATCATCATTAAACTTAAAGCGATTGATTTTTTTATCATTTATAATTCCTTTATAATTTGTGTTAATTAAATCTTTAATACGTTTTAATGAATATAAATACATTTCAGTTGTTTTAATTTTAATCATCTCAATGAGATAATATAAAAATATAGGAAGGTCAAAAAATAGAATTAATACTAATCCATACCAATTAGGTGCACCGACATTTAAAATAAATTGAGATATGATTATCGATGAAATTATAAGCATTGAAATTATAATGAATGGTATTAATCCATTTATTATTTTTTGTTTGTTGTTTTTTTGTTGATAGTGCATGTTTTCAAGATGATTATAACGATAAATTATAACAAGGAATAATGCAGTAACTTGTATTGTAATTTCAATGATATCTGCAATACTAAGTTTAAATACTCCAATTTCATCTGGTACATGCCAATATTTATTACCTAATGTTATTAAGTTATCTAATGCCATGGCATGATAAAATACGCCTGGTAGAGTACCGTGCACTGGTGATTTTATTGCATCAACACTTCCTGATACATGATAACCAATTAATACTGATTTGTTTTTAATTGCTTTTTTCAATATTTCTGAATTAGCAGCACCTTGTTCGATAAATTTCATTGCAGAGATAGTTAATATTGGTGGGCACTTCTCTCGTAGATTTTTCTCTAAAGATTGTTCTGAACGTATTCCTTGTGTAAGGCTTATTTTTATAATATTGATAAATTGTTCAAAATTACTTTTGTTCTGAATTTCGCACTCAGAGTTTATTGGGAAAAAGTGAGATTGATTTTGAGAAAATTTATTATTCCACTGTACAATCATTGGATTTTTAAAGTCATTAAAATTTTGAGGACATTGGTTATTGTTAGAACACCAAGCTTTATACATTGATAAAGCCACTGTATCCATTACGGTGTTATTCCAAGGGATAGACATTGGGTAATGATGTCCAATACCACTCCATGATACCGCTGCTAAATTTGATACTTGAGAGATTTTATTTCTTAATGAAGAAGGATCATTTAATCGAGAAATCGAGTCATATTCAGGATCACTAGCCATAAAAACTGGATAATTTTGGTTATCTAATCTTTTTAGCCACCTTGATAAATTAGGAGAATGCTCATGATGTTGTAAAATGTCAAAAAAAACAGCACTTGGTTCGAAGCGAGAAATTGACTTCAGTAATCTTGATAAATTGTTGTATGTAACAGGGTATGTTTTAGTTTTATTTAAGTAATTATCATCTAGAAGTATAATAACAATATCATCATTTACTTTTTGAGAATAAAATGGAGCCCACATTCTAATGATGTGATCTTCATAATGTTTTTCTGCTGAGTTTCTTATTCCTAATGGATCAATAATAAAAACAAATAGAATAAATAAAGTCGTTAATAATGCGCGGAAAATTGTTTTTTTATTAGAGAAAATGTTCAAACTCAGTCCCTAAGCTTGATGTGATATAAGTTGTTTTTGTAAAAATAACATACTCGTTAAGTTATGGATATGACCAAAATCACATCTTATATAAACTAATAACTGATATAACTAACGGTATTAATTAAGTAGATAGAATACTAATGGTGTCATCGAATAAATAAAAATGATGATACTAACAATATAACAGTCACGCTTTATTTGTTTATGTTGTCGCATTAAATGGTTGTATGTTTACTTTTGTTTTCATTAAACTGTGATGTATATTCAAAGAAATATAGAAAAGGGCTATTTAAGACTTGTGTAGTAAAGGCCTGTGTTATTTTTAATTAAGCCCAATAAATATACGGTGTAATTATGATGACTCCACTGGCTATCTCTAATTATTTAGGATTGTTTCTTTTATTGGTTTTAGTTTATCCATTTGCGATGCTCGCTATTAATTTTGTAATATATGAACAATCTCGCCGAAATAAAATAGCAATTTGGTTTAGTGTTATTTGTGTGTTAGTTGCCATACTGTTATTGGTATTACATATGAACATTGAGATTATATACGGTAAAGAATTGCTTGATGCTTGGAGACTTCAAAATCCGCAGTTAAAGTGAAGATAAGCTAGTTGATTGACTTTGATGCTGCTACTGCCTATACCTAATAAATAGCAATAGACAAGGGATGGTATACGTGGTGACACTAAAATCAGTCATAAAAAGTGTTATTCCTGCGTGGATCGCAACCTATAAAACCACTCATAAAGGTATTTTATTAACGTTTGATGATGGCCCAGATGTTAATCTTACCCCTCAAATATTAGATTTACTTGCAGAATATGATGTCAAAGCGGTTTTTTTTATATTAGGTAAACAAGCGCAAATATATCCAAATATTGTTCAACGTATAGTTACTGATGGCCACTATCTAGGTAATCATTCTTTTGCACATAAAACGGCCGATGAAATAGGCTTTAAGGCTTATACTAATGACATAAGACATTGTCAAACGATTCTAAAGCCTTTTATTGCAGCAACGCCGAGATTATTTCGCCCGCCGCAGGGAAAATTATCACTCTCTGCTTGGTCAGCTATTCAATGTAATCATATGCAGGCAATTCTATGGTCAATTGAATCTGGTGAATGGGGACAATATTCGCATCAATCTGTAGATCAAATGCTGGCGCGTTTAGTCCGTGAAATTCAACCTCATGATATTGTTCTTATGCATGACAACAGCAACAAAGTACTGCTATTACTGGAAAGATTGTTACCTATATTAATCGAAAAAGAATATATATTTGTCGATCCCAAACAGGCATTTCCTGATGTCTATAAACATTAGGCGATTGTTATGTATCAATTAGAAGTGCTTTCTCATCAAGATTTACAGCAAGCGATTTGTTTGCCAGATCAAGTACAGCAGGCTTTTATCTCAGGGCAAAGCATCATTGACCAGTGCGTGCAGTATTCTGTTTTACAGTGGGAAGAGCATTGTACTGAATGTGCTATGCCTGCGTGTTATCAAACTTGTGAGCTTTATCAATCTCGGCGTGATGGCCATTGTCGACGGTTTATTAATGGTATTGTTCCCTTGCATCTTCCACAGCGCCAATCACCTGTTGTACAAGTAGATTTTAAGCAATGGGGCGCATTAATGTCGACTTCTTATATTGGTGTTATCGCACCAGATCAAGCAGAGGCGATTGATAACAAAGCCGCATTGGTTGAGTCAGTGGCTCAACGTGGACAATGGTTAGATGGATTATCGATTGCTGGGCGGCGGGGCATTGTGGCGCGAATGGCTACTCGTTATAAAAATTATCTCAGTCAAACAATCAATCCCAGTCCATATTTTGATGCGTTTATGATTGAGGTATATTGCTCACAAGCAATTGATTTGAGCATTGTTATTCGAGCAACCACGGGAAAGTTAAATCAAACTCCATTTCAATATCGGTTACAACAACCTGCGGGTTATCACCAGATACAGATCCCCTTTATTGATATCGCCCCTCATATTGATTTTCAAACAAAACACTTTATTAATCTTATTCCTAACCGTGATGAAAACGATCACAAGACAGTACTTACGATGGTATTTGGATTTATTGGGTTTATAGAGCTGTTACCTCAGCTTGATGATCATAACCAATTACCCACAGCGGCTATTAATAAAAGCGTGAAAGTCTTGGTATGGGATTTAGATAATACATTGTGGAATGGCATATTAGTCGAGGATGGAGAAGCTGGGGTTGAATTACGGTCAGGAGTGATAGAGGTCATAAAAACCTTAGATGATCGTGGTATTGTAAATTCAATAGCCAGTAAAAATGATCATCATCGAGTGTGGGCACATCTTACTGCTTTAGGCATTGCAGAGTATTTTATTTTCCCTGAAATTCACTGGCAGCCAAAAAGTCAATCGATCCAACGAATAGCTGATAACTTTAACGTCAGTATAGACACAATTGCCTTTATTGATGATTCGGCTTTTGAGAGAAATGAAGTTAATACAATCCATCCACAAGTACGTATATTTAAAGACAATGACTACCTTAAATTAACCGATTTGGTTGCATTTAATCCTCAGACATCAGCAGAATCTGCATTAAGACGTTCTTTTTATGTCGCCCAGCAACAACGAACAACACATCGCCGTGGTTTTGATGGCCAATATATTGATTTTATTAAAACGTCTGATATTGAACTCGTGGTTGGTGTCGCGCAACTTTCAAATATTGAACGCGTACATGAGCTGGTACAACGCACTAATCAAATGAATTTTTCAGCAACACGCTATGATCGCAACAGGTTAACTGAATTGATTATCGATCCTTTGGTTGCGACATTGTTTTTAACGGCAAAAGATAAATTTGGTGATTATGGTACGGTTGGTGTTTGTATTATTGATATTCAGCAACAGCGCGTAATTGATTTGATGTTCAGTTGTCGTATTCAATCAAAGCGGGTTGAGCATGCATTTTTAGGATGGCTGTTAGATTGCGCTTACTTGTCGGGATGGACGTGTTTACAAGTAGAATATAAACCGACTGCCAAAAATAGCCAATCAGCCAGCGTTTTTTGTGATTTAGAATTTAAACAAATCGGTCAAAATAAAGGGGTAGTGATTTATAGTAAATCAACAACAGCCAAGCATATCGGTGAAGATTTAATTGCCATTGAAGCACCTAATATTATTTTTACTAAGAGCTAATATTTTAGTTTATGTTATTGAAAAATTAGTGCTATCGCTTTTTTTTACTTTTAATTATTATGATAGTAAAAGTAATTATTGAGACAAAGGAATGGCAACATTATTTTTTAAATGTTTATTGGGTGCAGCTGCAGTTCTATTGATTGCGTTGCTATCGAAAAGTAAGAGCTTTTATATTGCAGGGTTGGTGCCTTTATTTCCTACATTTGCATTAATAGCCCATTATATCGTTGGCTCAGAACGTAATATGGAAGATCTTCGTATGACGGCCTTGTTTGGATTGTGTTCTTTAGTGCCGTATGCAGGGTATTTAGTCGCGGTGTTTATATTAAGTTATTACCATAATTTAACGGCAACGCTATCGTTAGCAACCGTGGTATGGTTAGGGTGTGCTGGATTATTGTTAGTAGGCTGGACGCGTTGGAGCCCATTGCTAGTTGCTAATTCGCTGTAATCATGACGTTCGCCATCTTAATATATTGCATTAAGATGGCGATGTTATATTAATTACGCAGATTTAGGCTTGCGTGTACCGCGAGGAATACCAGTATCACGATCAGTGATAGGCTTACGGTTTCTCGGCTTTTTTGACTTTGGTTTATCAGCCGTTGGTGATTTGCTGCGTGGCTTATCATTACGACGCGGCCTAGCATCAGCAGTGTTTTTATCTTCAGCTTTATTGTGTTTAGGTTTGAAGTTCAAAATAGAAATAGGCACTTCTTTTTTAGGTACAAACCCGTCAATTTCTTTACGTACGATCAAATGACCTAAAAGACGTTCAATCATGCATAAATTTTTAAAGTTATCACGTGATACAAATGAAATTGCTTCACCTTTAGAGCCAGCACGACCAGTACGGCCGATACGGTGAACATACTCTTCTGGTGGGAAAGGCAGATCATAGTTAACAACGCGGGTTAACTCATCAATATCTAAACCACGTGCAGCAACACCGGTTGCAATTAAGTATTTAACTTTACCTGCTTTAAAATCGTCTAATACTTGAGCGCGAGCACCTTGGCTACGACCACTATGAATCGCTTCTGCAGCAATACCACGTTTTTCAAGCTGGCTTACTAACTTAGCTGCGCCGTGTTTGGTTTCAATAAAGATTAATGCTTGATCCCATTGGTGCTCATTAATTAAATGACTCAATAGAGCAGATTTCATGTCTTTATCAACAGTGATTAGGCACTGATCAATTTTAGGCTGTGAGGCTTCATCTTTTGCGACACTGATCTCTACTGGGTTACGAACCGCCGTTTTTGCCAATAAACGCACTTGTGTTGATAACGTTGCAGAGAACAACATGTTTTGGCGATCAAGCGGTAAACGCTCAATGATCTTATTAATATCTTCGATAAAGCCCATATCTAACATACGGTCGGCTTCATCAAGCACTAAAATTTCAATCGCATCAAAGTGGATAGCACGTTTGGTGTACATATCCAATAAACGGCCAGGGGTTGCTACTAAAATATCAACACCTTCAATAAGACGACGTTTTTGTGGTTCGTAATCAACACCACCGTACATTGCCATTGAGGTTAAATTGGTATGTTTACTGTATTGAACAATATTTGCTTCAACCTGAACTGCAAGCTCACGTGTTGGCGCTAGAATCAATGCACGTACACGCTTGGCACGTACTTGCTGACCATCATCAAGCATTTGTAGAATCGGAAGTACAAAACTTGCCGTTTTACCAGTACCTGTTTGCGCTGCAGCAAGCAGGTTTTTGCCGGTTAATGCCACCGGAATGGCTTTTTCTTGAATCGGCGTAGGAGTGGTGTAACCCATATCGGTTACTGCTTTAACGATAGCGTCGCTTAATCCAAGCTTAGAGAAAGGCATGTAGAATCTCAGATAAATAAATCAAATAACGGCTTCCCCTAGTGTTAGGGTAATAGCCGACGAACAATAACGCGGATTATAGCACGGGCGACATTAGGTCATGATATTATTTCGTATTAAGCCACGACGAACATTTTTACACAGTTTGCCAAACTGTCGAATTTCATCAAATTGCGGAATAACGCCACGTTCAATCGCATGCTCCCAATAACTGACTTCAGTATCGACTAATTCCAATAATTTTTTAGGACAGCCAATACATTTGTTATCAGGACCACAAACAAAGGTCTCAGGATCATAAAGTGGAAACGCCTGCTTAACATCATTTAGAAGCTGGCGCATCGCTGTTTGACGATCAGGTTTCTTATTCATGTTATCAACAGTCTTTGTGCAAAAGTAGTATTCTAATTAAGCATGGTGAAAATAACCATGTTTATCTTTTTACACCTAGATTTTTATAATTATATAGTTGAACTAACACATATTTCTTTTTAATCCACTCATCGATAATAAGCGGGTTGATATTTCTTCAACCGATAAAGATGAGGTGTTTAAATAGGGAATAGCTTCGCGGCGAAACATGGCTTCGACTTGCTGTAATTCATTAAGGCATTGTGCTGAACTGGCGTAATCACTATCCGCTAAACGCTCATTTCTGATCGCCACTAATCGTTCAATATCTATTGTAAGACCAAAGGTTTTAAACCGATAAGGTTCAATGGCTTTAGGCAGTTTTAACGCCGACATATCATCGGCAATAAAAGGGTAATTGACCGCCCGTAATCCAAACTGCATCGCTAGGTATAAGCAGGTGGGGGTTTTTCCACAACGAGACACCCCTAATAAAATGATATCTGCTTGCTCTAAATGATTGAGCGACACTCCATCATCATGGGCAAGGGTATATTCAATTGCTGCAATACGATCATGATAGCTAGAAGAATCCTTATTTATGCTGTGTGAACGCTGTAATTTTGGTTCGGCTTTGATGGCTAAATCACGCTCTAACGGTTCAACTAAGGCCTTTAGTACATCATAAAAGTTCGCATTAGCTTGATCTATAATCTGCTTTATTTCCGGCACAACAATAGAATAAAACACTAAAGGTTGAATACCATATTTTTTATTAGATTGATTTATAAGGTTTTTTACTTGTTCCGCGCGTTCAGTTGACTCAACAAAAGGCAAGGTTGTCTGTTGGATTTGCAGTGAAAATTGACCGAGAACTGCGTGACCAAGGGTTTCAGATGTTATGGCTGTCCCATCTGAAATGTAAAATACGTCACGAAAATTGGTTTTATTTTGCATTTTATATTGAATCCTTCAAAAAAAGTTGCAATTGTGATGCTTTACAGGAATGGCGAAAAGATAACTTAACATAAGAGAGCATATCTTTAACACTATTTAGCAATCGATTGCTAGTGTCGCTCGTTTTAGCCAATGATCAAGGAGAACTACCGTGCAGCAGAATGTTATTTGGTACAGTGATCTATCAATGAATGATGTTGATAGAGTTGGTGGAAAAAATGCTTCCCTGGGTGAGATGGTAGCAAATTTGTCTAATGCCGGGGTTAAAGTCCCCAATGGTTATGCGACAACCTCCTATGCATTTAATCAATTTTTACAAGCCGATGGGCTTAGTCAACGAATTTACGCTTTGCTTGATAGCTTAGATGTAGATGATGTTAATGCATTAAAACTAGCCGGTGAGACTATTCGTAATTGGGTATTGGAAAATCCATTACCTGCTGCATTAGAAGCTGATATTCGTCGTTGCTATCAAGAACTTGGTGAAGGCGATGAAAGGCTATCTGTTGCTGTGCGCTCATCAGCAACAGCCGAAGATCTTCCAGATGCTTCATTTGCAGGACAACAAGAAACGTTCCTTAATGTACGCGGTATTGATGCCGTTATTGAAGCAACTAAACATGTGTTTGCTTCTTTGTTTAATGATCGTGCGATCTCTTATCGAGTTCATCAAGGATTTGACCACGAAGGCGTTGCATTGTCTGCCGGTATTCAGCGAATGGTTCGCTCTGATAAAGCATCTTCTGGGGTTATGTTTACCCTTGATACTGAATCAGGTTTTGATCAAGTCGTTTTCATAACATCCTCATGGGGATTGGGCGAAATGGTGGTGCAGGGGGCTGTAAACCCTGATGAGTTTTATGTTCATAAACCAACTTTAAACGCGGGTCATCCAGCAGTTGTTCGCCGTACTATTGGCTCAAAGTTAATTAAAATGGTGTATGCCGACGGTAAAGATCTTGGTACTCAAGTTGAAATTACTGATACTACTGTTGCAGAACAAAGTCAGTTCTCATTAACCGATGCTGAGATTATGGATCTGGCTAAACAAGCACTTATCATTGAACAGCACTATGGTCGTCCGATGGACATTGAATGGGCTAAAGATGGTAATACTGGCGAGTTATTGATTGTTCAAGCGCGTCCTGAAACTGTACGTTCACGTGATGATCAACAAGTGATGGAGCGTTTTCATCTTAATGATCAAGGCAACACCTTGGTTGAAGGGCGTGCTATTGGGCAACGTATTGGTAGTGGCCCGGTGCGGATTGTGTCTGATTTATCGCAGATGGATCAAGTTCAGCAAGGTGATGTGCTGGTGGCGGATATGACCGATCCTGATTGGGAGCCTGTGATGAAAAAAGCCGCTGCAATCGTGACTAACCGAGGTGGACGAACTTGCCATGCGGCGATTATTGCACGTGAGTTAGGTATTCCTGCTGTTGTGGGGTGTGGTGATGCAATGTCGTTGCTTCAAGATGGACAAAACGTAACGGTATCTTGTGCCCAAGGGGAAACGGGCTACGTATACGATGGTGTTCTTGAATTTGAAGTTCGTCGCTCTGAAGTGGAACAACTACCAATATTGCCCTTAAAAGTGATGATGAATGTCGGAAATCCTGATCGTGCGTTTGATTTTGCTTGTATTCCAAATGAAGGCGTTGGTCTGGCGCGATTAGAATTTATCATCAATAAGATGATCGGTATTCACCCGAAAGCACTGCTAAATTACGACCAGCAAAGTGCTGAAATAAAAGCGGAAATTGATCAACGCATTATCGGTTATGCAAATCCAGTTGAATTTTATATTGAAAAATTAACGGAAGGTATTTCAACGTTAGCGGCTGCATTTTGGCCTCAACGAGTGATAGTCCGCATGTCGGATTTTAAATCAAATGAATACCGTAACCTTGTTGGTGGCATTAATTATGAGCCAACAGAAGAAAACCCGATGTTAGGTTTCCGTGGAGCCTCACGTTATATAGCACCACATTTTAAAGATTGTTTTGCACTTGAATGTGAAGCGATAAAGCGTGTTCGTAACAAAATGGGACTTAAAAATGTAGAAATTATGATCCCGTTTGTGCGTACCGTCAGTGAAGCTGCGTCTGTGATTGATTTACTGGCAGAATATGAATTACGGCGTGGTGATAATGGCCTCAAAGTCATGATGATGTGTGAGTTACCATCAAATGCTGTTTTAGCGGAAGAGTTTCTTAAATATTTTGATGGTTTCTCAATTGGCTCTAATGATATGACCCAGCTGACATTGGGATTAGACCGTGATTCTGGTGACATTGCACATCTTTTTGATGAACGTAATGATGCCGTCAAAGCGATGTTATCGTTAGCGATTAAAGCTGCTAACAAAGCTGGTAAATACGTCGGTATTTGTGGGCAAGGACCTTCTGATCATGAAGATTTTGCTCGTTGGTTAATGGATCAAGGTATTGATTCGGTCTCATTAAATCCTGATACCGTCTTAGAGACATGGACATTTTTAGGCAAGCCTGATTAGGTGATTGTTTAACATTATTTACTAAAAAATATTAAGCCTGACTTTATGTCGGGCTTTTTTGAGGTTCTTTGCTACGCTTAATAAATACTGTTATGAAACTAATGGTATTACGTTTTCGTATTAGCAAGGAAGCCAACATGAATAAATATAGAATAACTATATTCAGTATTATATTTCTATTTTTCAGTGGGTTAAATTCGACGTATGCGAATGAACGTCAGCATAAGTGGGTGATAGAAGGGAGCGAGTTACAGCAGAAAATCAATGAAAATCAGCCCATCATAATTTTTGATGCTCGCAGTCAAGAACAATACCAGCAAGGGCATATCAGTACGGCAATTAGTTTTCCAACTGCATTAACCTATGTTGCAATTAATAATGCTTATTATGTGAAAAGTATAAAAAAAATAGCACCATTATTGCAACAAAAGGGTGTGACAACGTCACAACAAATCATTATTTATGATCAAGGCGATCTTAAAAATGCTGCCCGTTTATTTTGGGTATTAGAACTATATGGTATTAAAAATATCGCTATTCTTAACGGCGGCATTAATGCGTGGTCTGAGCAATATCAATTAACGAAGATAGCGACAATTCCGCAGTCATCTCAATATTTCCCTGTTTTAAATTCTTCTGTTTATGCCAGTACAACTGTTGCTAAAGTGGCAGCTTATAGCGACTTATATCAATTGTACGACAGCCGTACTTTAGCTGAATTTATAGGAGAGCGTTCAGCGACAGATAAATTCGGTCATATACCAACGGCAAAGAGTATTCAAAATAGCGTATTTTTTAATACGACAGCAACAGGAGTGAGCTTATTAAAGTCACCTAAACAGTTGAATACTATTTTTGCATCGTTAGATAAAAGTCGTAAGAGTGTCACTTATTGTAATAAAGGAAAAGCCTCGACACTGACGTATTTTTTAATGAAGCAAGCTGGATTTAAAGTGTCTCACTACGATGGCTCATGGTTAGAGTGGTCGGAGAAAGGATTACCCGTAGAGAAGTAGATCGAAAGGGGTATTTTATGAAAAAGCCGCCTGAGCATTACACTATTGAGCAGCCGTTAAACATTCAAAAAGGTTTGTTTAATAAAATCGCATTAATGATGGGCGGGGTCTTAATTTGTGTCATGTTAACAGCATTAACCCTCAGCTATTACAGTAATACTCAACGATTAGTTAAAAATGTTAATGTCATGATGAATGCATTAGCTCCTGTTTTTATTGATACAATAGTATTTCAAGATACCGAGTCATCACTAGAATTTAATCGTTTAATTAGTCAATATAAAGAAATACGCTCTCTATCCGTTTATGACTTTAATAATAAACTGCTTCATTATTATCACTCCGATAATGCTCAAGATGCAACATTACGACCATTTTTGTATATTTCTGGCTTATCTTGGTATAAACAGGACTATTTACTGAGTTATCCGGCTTATTTTAATGGCGATCCTATTTTCAAATATGTTGTTTATTATAGTTCTAGCCATATTTTAAAAACCATCCTAATGCAAATACTGATTTATGTTTTACCTTTTTTGTTTTTTATTGCGTTTATTCTTTTTTATATGTATCGCAAAGTAACGCAGCCCCTTAATTATCTTATTCAAGAATTAACCAGTATGGGATCTGGCAGGTTAGATATATCATGGCTGAAGCAAGATAGTAGTGAAGTATCACTATTAGCGGCGGAGCTTAGTAAAGTAGATAAATATATTTATAATAACGAAACCAAGCTGCAAGGGCTAAACAATAAGTTACAGTTACAAACGAATAAATTAAACGAAGCATTACGCATAAAAGGTAATTTTATGGCCAATATGAGCCATGAAATACGTACACCTATGAATGGAGTGTTAGGTTTTGTTCAATGCTTAGAAGATAGAGAATTAGATGAGCAATCAAGACAGCAGGTTAAATATATAAAGCAATCCGCTAATGCATTGCTGATTATTATCGATGAAATATTAGATTATTCAAAATTAGAAGCAGGTAATGTGGAATTACGTTTTAATCATTTTCATTTAGAAACCTTTATTCAAGGCTGTATTGTTCCTTTTGAACATAAATCACAACAAAAAAATATTCAGTTAAAGACGCATATTGATGCCAATATAGCCCCTTACTTTGACGCCGATGAGGGACGAATACGACAAATATTAACTAATTTATTAGGCAATGCTGTTAAGTTTACCTCAGATGGCTATATTGAATTACGAATTGAATTATTAGGTGATATTGAAAGCACAACCACTACAGCACATGAACAATTAGGGTTACATCAACAGTTACGTTTTAGTGTTAAAGATTCCGGTATTGGTATTGCACCTGAAAGTATTGAGACTATTTTTGATTCATATACTCAAGCAGATGGTTCAATTTCACGTCAATTTGGTGGAACTGGACTGGGGTTATCTATCTCAAATAGCTTGTGTCAGTTAATGTTAACGACCTTGAATGTTGACAGTGAACTCGGTAAAGGCACCACGTTTTGGTTTAACATTGATCTAAAATGTTGTGATCACCCACAAGTTGCCAGTTGTGGTGAATGTTGTAATCATGATTTAAGTGATTATTCAAATAAACGCATTTTAGTTGTTGAAGACAGCAAGGTTAATCAACAATTGATAAAGGCGTTTTTAGGGGCATTTGGGTTACTGAATATTGATATTGTCAGTGATGGTGCATTGGCGATTGAATATATTCATCATCACGGTGTGGATGTGGTATTGATGGATTGTCAGATGCCAAATATGGGCGGAATTGAGGCGACACAACGGATCCGCCGTATGGATATTGTACAGCCTTATATTATTGCGTTGACTGCCAATGTACTTGAGCAGGAAAAGCAACATTGCCTTGCTGCTGGCATGGACGATTATATTTCAAAACCGATAGATAAGAATACGTTATCACGAACATTAGAACAGGCTTTTTTACAGCTTGAGTCATTATCCTTATTACAAAAAACCAGCAATAAGTGATCCACTTACTGCTGGCTTATTTGATAACTAATAATTAACTATATGTTTGTTAAAGAATTATAGTTTATCCCAAGCATCAGCCCAGTATTGAGAGGTTGCAGGTGCATAAGAAGCACTCGCACACCAGCCAGTGTAAGGCCAAGGCTTGCATTGGTAGATATTGCCATCAGCTGCTAAAACTTGGTCACCAGCAACATAGGCTTTACCTGCTTCATATGCTGGAACATCTGTTACTGGTGGTTCAACGGTGTCTTTTTCTTTTAAAGTGAAATGCAAACGTTGCTCTATGTTGTCAGTATTTGATTGTGCGATCATACGTAAAGAATGTGTACCTGCTGCGACATTCTCAAGCACCATATCAATAGTTTTGCTACTATCGATATTTGCAGTATATTGACCACCGGCAACAGGGTAGCCCATTGCATCAATAACATCGATCTGTACTGAGCTGGCTTTATTAGCGCTGTAATTTAAGGTTAATTTTGCAGTGCCGTTAGTGATAGTGTAATTGTTATTAACACCCGTTAAGGTTGCAGTAAAATCAGCATCTGGCTGCTCAGTACCCCCGTTGCAGTCAGTATCACCAACTTCACGCCATACTCCCCATTCACCAGTTGTTCCTGGCTCATCACCTTGTGTCCACCAACCTGCTTGCCAGTCTTTACCATTGTGACTAACTACATCACCTTCAACATAAGTTGCATCGGCTTTCCATGCTGGTGTACATACGATAGAACCATCGTTGACAACCACAACGCGCTTAACAGTGACAGTTTGGTTTGCACTGTCAGTAATGCTGTAAACAAGCTCATATTGGCCTGCAATAGCTGTATTTACTGTGCCAGAGAAGGTGATATTTGCGGTTAAATCACCATCTTCAGCATCTGTTGCTGCAACACCAGCTAATGGATCAAAATTTTCACCGATTTTAATAACAGTATTTTCAACGCCAGTGAAAGTTGGTAGGGCGCTAAACACAGTAACTTTACGCGGTGACACCGTTTCATTGTTATCAGAATCTGTTACTGAATATGTGACAACATAATCGCCAACACGCTGAGTATCAACGCTGCCTGTCACTGAAATTGAATCTGTTAAATTACCATCTTCTTTATCGTTAGCTGTTACACCAGCCATAGAGTCAAACTGAGTTTTATGTTGCACGCGTGTATCTGTAATACCGGCGAATGTTGGTTTGCCCGGTTGTACAACTGGTGGTGTTTGACTATGAACAAACGGGCCATAGGTATTAATAAAGCTACTGTTATAAGCTTGACCTGCTGAGTTAGTGCCAATATCCCAGTTAATTGACCATGTCATTACACCACGCAGCGGCTGTGACTGTTTTTCAAGGCGTGCAAAAGCATTAAATAGATCTTGAGGATCTTTAATAAAACCTGTTGCAGCAGCATCGATATTGGTTGGAATACCAAAGACTAATTTATCGTGTGGAATCGTTGTAAAACCACGAGTACCGTTAATTAATGAATCTGCAATGTAATAAATGAACTCTTCTTTTAGTTCATCATTATTTTGTGCAATCCAGCCAGGGCCTTCAACATATACACCGTCACCACCTTGGTTATAAAACTGTGGGTTGATCCAGTCGTAGTAACCATCTAGGCCAGTGATGTATGGAATATATTTACCAGCGGCAGTTAAATATGGGAATTCAGGTGCCATGGTAATAAGGAAGTTTTTACCTTGTTCACGATAGTGATCTTTTACAATACGTAGTGCAGCAGGAATAACCGTTTGGTTATCTTTGGCATCAATAGCTGCTTGTTCAAGGTCAATATCTAAGCCATCAAAACCATAAAGGTCAGTTAGGCGAATAACTTCAGCCGCAAAAGCTTCTTCATCACCGCGTTGTAATTCAACGTGTGCGTCTGCACCACCAAGCGCTAGTATTACTGCACGGCCTTGATCGTTCAGTAGCTTAATCTGATCAATAAATTGTGATTCTGTTAAACCTGTTTCAGGATCTAAATGAAATGTAGGAATGCGACCTTCAGCAACGTCGTATACTTTCATAAAAGAAACAGCGACAACATTATACATCGGGTTAGTTGCTTTTAAGCTCATTGCTGGCGCATTACCAGCCTTATAACCACGACCATCAGCCCAGTTATGCCAATAACCAACCACAACGCCGCCTTCTGGATTAACCATTTTTTCACCAGCATTAACGGTAAAACTCATTGAAGTTAACGCTAGAGCAATAGCATTTAATGTTAGAAAAGTTGTTTTTTTATTCATTTTTTTGACCCTGAAAATAGGATAATAGATGTAATTGTTGAGCAAATAAATGCTATCACAATTACAGCCAATTATAGTGGGATATTTGTAACAAAAAACTTTAAAAACAATTGCTTATATCGTCAATTTATTGTCGCGTCGATCGTGTTTTGCGACTAAATTTTGTCGTTATTCAAGCGTAATTGAACGGTGAGTTATTTGGGGAGATCTTTTGAGCAGAAATAATATATAAAGTAAGCGTAAATATAAAAAACACGACACTTAAAGGGGAGATAGCATTGAGATCCGTTATGACTAAATTATGAATACATATTAATAAAGCTGTTCTTTTTATTATTGTTTTAAGATTGAATTTGGCTCACTTATTAGATTAATTGTTATTATCAATTGTTGCTGAAGCCATTTTCTAGGTAAAATAGCCCCATCAACAGAATATACGTTGGGATTATGATCCTGAGCGTTAATCTGATAAGTTACTGCAAAGTAACCTAAATACTAGATTAAGTAAGAGATAAAATGGCAGTTTTAGAAATTTTAACCGAACCAAATCCAAAGCTACGCGTTCAAGCTGAAGAAGTAACAGATGTAAAAGCTGAACATATCCAAACGCTTATTGACGACATGCTACACACCATGTACGAAACGGGTAATGGTATTGGTTTAGCTGCTCCTCAAGTAGGCCGTAAAGAATCTATTATTGTTATCGACTTATCTGAAGAGCGTAATGAACCACAGGTATTCGTTAACCCTAAGATTGTTCGTGGTGAAAACCCAGTAATTGGTCAAGAAGGCTGTTTATCAGTACCTGATTACTACGCAGATGTAGAGCGTTTCGAGAAAATCGAATTAACCGCGCTTGATCGTGATGGTAATGATATTCACCTTGAGCGTGATGATTTTCTTGCTATCGCACTTCAACATGAGATTGACCACCTAAAAGGTATTCTTTTCATTGATTATCTATCACCTCTTAAGCGCCAAATGGCAATGAAGAAAGTGAAGAAATTCTTGAAGACGCAAGCAAAGTAATCATTTAACTATCGCTATCGAAAGGCTGTTGAGAACGACTCAGCAGCCTTTTTTATTGGTAAATGATGATTTATTTACTGTGAAAGGGGGGTTGAATACATGTTACGTATTCAGGCATGTCTGATCCCGTTGAATCTTGGTTACGTTGTAACGTGATGCTTTCACCGAGAATAAAAGGCTGGTTATATTTTCCATGACCAAAGAAAGGGAAGTAATAAACCGGCTTATCGTATTGCGCTGCAAATTTTTGTAAAACCGCTTTGTACATTATGCGCTCTTCATCGTTTGGATCGATAGAATAATATTGACCAAAAATAATCGCCTTAACATTACATTCTTTTAGAAATAGTAATTGTTGTAAATAACGATCTAACTGACGAAAAGTAACCCCAATATCTTCCAGGATTAAGATCTTATCTTCAAAGTCGGGTTGGTAGTGAGTGCCAAATGTTGCACCAACGAGGGTGTGATTGCCACCGATTAATGTGCCGCTGACAGACGTTGTTTGCTGTGCTGATGCATTAAGTGGTAAGACATTATGATATGTAATTCCCTTAGCTATCAGCGCTGCAATATCAGGTAACGGTTGTTGATTGGCTGAATTCATTTCTAAATGGTTATTAGCGTTAACACCATGAATTGAACGCCATCCAAGCTCATTGTTTAAAAAGCTATGGATCGCAGTAACATCACTAAATCCAACAATGATTTTTTCAGGTATCGCTAATAGTTGTTGTTTATAGCGGTGCAAATAAGGCAACAAGTTTAATGCACCACCACCACCACGATAGAACCATAACACCTCAATTGTAGGATCTAGTAGGGCTTGAATCAGATTATTTGCGCGCGCTTGATCAGTATCAACATAGCCAAAATCAGACACGGTTTGTTGTAAGTATTGGCAGCTGACTTGATAACCATGCTGCGCCAAAATAGCAGTAACCTGAGGTACTTGCGTAGGATCATATTGGGTTGAGCACGCAATTAAAGCGATATTTTTATAGGCAACATTGGCAGTTGGGTTGTTCATCAATAATTCTCATCAGAAGGTAAATAATCATCAAGTAACACGAAAGTTAATCAGCAGGATAAATCGCGCCGAGTTGAGCTAAACGGCTCGCTCCTGTTACTTCGGGCAAATTACCTGATTGATGATGCATGGTACGGTATGCGAGCCATGCAAATGCCATTGCTTCCATGTTATCAATATCGACACCACGATCTGCGGTTGTCATTACCAGCCAATTGGGCAATAACTCTGTTAGTCGCTGCATTAAAATAGGGTTGTGCGCGCCGCCGCCACAGACCAAGAGTTCATTGGGAGTAATGGCAGGAGTCAGGCCTGTTTTTATAACTTCATTAGCGATAGTTTGGGCGCTATATTCAGTCAATGTTGCTTGAATATCACAAGCAGAAAGTTGTAGTTCTACGATGGCAGGTTCAGTTAAATATTGCTCTAGCCACGGCAGGTTAAATAACTCGCGTCCAGTGCTTTTCGGTGCTGGTTGGGATAAGTAAGGTTCTGATAATAGACGCGTTAATAGCGTTGAGCTAACATTACCCAAACGGGCCCAGTTACCATTGTCATCATAGCTTTTATGCTGGTGGAGATTGATCCACGCATCCATCAACATATTACCAGGGCCAGTATCAAACCCTGTTACTGCTTTATTAGGCTCTAATACAGTGATATTGGCAATACCACCAATATTTAAAATAACGCGAGTACACTGATTGGAACTAAACAGCTGTTGATGGAAGGCGGGAACCAACGGTGCGCCTTGGCCACCAAACGCCATATCTTTACGACGAAAATCAGCAACAGTCGTAATGCCTGTTTTGGCGGCAATAATATTGGCATCACCAATTTGCATCGTAAACGCATATTCAGTATGTGGCGAATGAAATACCGTTTGACCGTGACTGCCAATTGCCGTGATATCAGCAGCGTTAGTATTGGTTTTTTCAAGTAATGCTAATACAGCATCGGCAAAAAGATGACCTAGACGATGGTCTAGTTCACCTAATGTTTGCAAATTTGTTGGTTGGCCTAAACAGATATCTAATAATGATTGTTTTAGATTGTTACCCATAGCAAAGGGATGCGAGCCAAGTAACTGAATATTATTGTTGTCAATTTCTACCAGAACAGCGTCAACGCCATCCATACTAGTGCCTGACATTAAGCCAATATATTTTTCCATCGCGATTCCCACTGTATTTCAATTTAACGAGCATGTTTATCCACCCGTTAAAGCCGTTAATTATACTGATTGAAGTATAAGGTATGCAGTCACTTTAATCAGAAGTGACTGAGAAATAAAGCGTAGATGGAATTTTTAACGATAGCAATTAATGCATTACAGCACGAGAAGCGGCGAGGCTTTGTGTACCTTGCTGCTGAACAACACTGTTCATTTTATTAGCAAACTCGGCTAATTCATGGCTAACTGCAGAACTCGCGATAATTTCATCATCAAGATCGAAGATTTCAATCATATGACCCGTTGTACCGTCATCATAAGTACCTGACACAAAATGAATTGCAGTATCAGTTAAAATTGAACGGCCATACGTAGTTTCGACTAAACGCATCCAGTGGATTAATTCATCATGATTTTCTATGATTTTTGAGTGCATGAACACTGATCCTTTTATGTTTTGGTGGCATACATTGAGAGGACCGAGTGTCCTTTGTTTTGTGATGACCTTTTATGCGGTAAGTCTATCAGCAGTGTTCAAATGATAACTTTAGCCTCACGACAAAAATAACGCCTCAAAAAAAGTAAAAGTGACAAAAACGCACATTTTCTCAATTAATCAATGATTTAGGAGTTAAAATTTGCTGTTACGTAGTCAATAAATGCTCTTAGTCGGGCTGGCATAAATTTGGTTGGTGCATATTGAAGTGCGATATCACCGTGATAATTGCCACGAATGGTCCAGGTGGGTAATACGCGAATAACGCTGCCTTGTTGCAATGCATCTTTGATCACGAAATCAGGAAAAATACCAATGCCTAAACTATCTTTGACGCCATTTAATCGCATTTGAGAGTGATTAACCGCATAGCGACCACTGACTGTTACACGATGGCGAGTATGTTGTTGTTCAAACTCCCAAATATTATCAGTACTGGTTTCACCTAAATATAAGCAATCATGATCAACAAGATCTAACGGTGTTGTTGGTATACCACGTCGCGCAAGGTAATCTGGGCTGGCACATAGCATAAGATCAACTTTGCCGATCTGCTTTAATACTAAATCTTCGCTGGGTTTTTCTGTCAATCGAAACACCACATCAATCCCTTCTTTCAAAATATCAATTTCACCATCACGAGCTTTAAGTTTTAATTGAATATCAGGGTATTGGGTTAAAAATGGAGTGACTAACGGTTGTAATACAATCGATAAAAATGCTTTAGGGGCGGCTACGGTTATCATTCCAGCCGGAACAATGGGCTCTGAATGTGATATTTCAATAGCCTTTTTTGCGGCATCAAACATGGTTGTGCATTGGGTGTAAATGCGTTTACCTGATTCACTGATCATTAATTTACGGGTAGTACGTTCTAATAATTTCACTGACAGCGCCGTTTCTAAGCGAGAGATTTGCTTACTCAATGCAGAAGGGGTGACATTGAGTTTCTTTGCTGCCGCGGTATAACTGCCTTCATCAACCACCACGATAAATACGGCTAAATCTGGCATTAGTGCGATAAGTTTATTAGTTTCCATTGATTTGTGCCTGAGGGTCAATAATCATTTTCCATGGTATGGGATAATACTGCGGTTAAGTTTGAATTAGAATGCTGAAAAGTAACCAATCTAGTGCTAGTTCAAAGAGTTGATAAAAAACACCAAATAGTTGACGATTTTCAAATAAAAAAGGTGTAAAAGGAATGCTATTAAGCTAGATGTCGATATTTAATACTGCAATGGCAGGATGTCATTAGTCTAGAAGAATAGCTTTTAGGTTTTATTAGCGCTTGAGCTTTATTTATCATCCAATAAATCTGTGAGGAACACATGTCTTCTGCATTCTATAAGCAAATTAATCAGCAAATTGAAGATGTTAAAGCTGAGGGATTATACAAATCTGAGCGTATTATTACATCTGCTCAAAAAGCAGCAGTGTCGATTCAGTCTGGTGAAGAAGTATTGAACTTCTGTGCCAATAACTACTTAGGTTTAGCTAATCATCCGGAACTGATTGCTGCAGCAAAAGCGGGTATGGATCAACATGGCTTTGGTATGGCATCAGTGCGTTTTATTTGTGGCACTCAAGATGCACACAAACAACTAGAGCAAAAGCTATCGGCATTCCTAGGTATGGAAGATACCATTCTTTACACCTCATGTTTTGATGCCAACACGGGTTTATTTGAAACGATTTTAGGTGCTGAAGATGCGATCATTTCCGACGCGCTTAACCATGCTTCGATTATTGATGGTGTACGTTTATGTAAAGCGATGCGCTTCCGTTACTCAAATAACAACATGGAAGAGCTAGAACAACAACTTATCGCCGCTAAAGAAGCGGGTGCACGTCATACATTGATCGTAACTGACGGTGTGTTCTCAATGGACGGTGTGGTTGCAAACTTGCCTGCTATTTGTGATTTAGCCGATAAATATAATGCACTTGTTATGGTCGATGACTCGCATGCTGTTGGCTTTATGGGTGCAAATGGTCGTGGTACACATGAGTACCATAATGTAATGGATCGTATTGATATCATTACAGGTACATTAGGTAAAGCAATGGGTGGCGCATCCGGCGGTTACACGGCTGGTAAGAAAGAAGTGATTGATTGGTTACGTCAGCGTTCACGCCCATACTTATTCTCAAACTCAGTAGCACCAGCCATTGTTGCTGCATCAAATCGTGTGATTGACCTGCTGGCTGAAAGCGGTGATTTACGTGACAACCTATGGCAAAACGCGGCACATTTCCGTGCTCGTATGACAGCAGCTGGCTTTACTATGGCGGGTGCTGATCACGCTATCATTCCAATTATGTTAGGTGATGCAAAAGTCGCAGCAGAATTTGCTGAGCGTGCATTAGCTAAAGGTATTTATGTTGTTGGTTTCTCATTCCCTGTAGTACCGAACGGCAAAGCACGTATTCGTACTCAAATGTCAGCAGCGCACACTCGCGAGCAACTTGATAAAGCGATTGATGCGTTTATTGAAGTGGGTAAAGAGATGGCAATTATCTAATTCGTTTTTCGTTGTTAACATCGGCACGGCCTTAGCAGTGTGTTAAGGCTATTGTATAGAACAGCCATTGAGGTTGTTCTAGCTTTATGGAATAAGTGTTATGAAAATCAAAGCTCTTGCTAAGTTAAAGCCTGAAGAAGGTATCTGGATGACGGAAGTAGATAAGCCGCAAATGGGGCATAATGATCTACTTATTCGTATCAAGAAAACAGCTATCTGTGGTACTGACGTGCATATCTACAACTGGGATGAATGGTCACAAAAAACCATTCCTGTGCCGATGGTTGTTGGTCACGAATATGTCGGCGAAGTTGTTGGCATGGGACAAGAAGTACGTGGCTTTAACTTAGGTGATCGTGTTTCAGGTGAAGGTCATATCACATGCGGTCATTGCCGAAATTGTCGTGGTGGTCGTACCCACTTATGCCGCAATACTATCGGTGTAGGTGTTAACCGTGAAGGTGCATTTGCCGAGTTTTTGGTTATTCCTGCATTTAACGCATTTAAAATTCCTAATGATATTTCGGATGACTTAGCGTCGATTTTTGACCCGTTTGGTAACGCTGTTCATACCGCTTTATCTTTTGATCTTGTTGGTGAAGATGTATTGATCACCGGTGCTGGTCCAATTGGTATCATGGCTGCAGCTGTGGCTAAACATGTTGGTGCGCGCCATGTGGTGATCACTGATGTCAATGAATACCGTTTGAATCTTGCACGCGAAATGGGCGTAACACGTGCAGTTAACGTTGCTAATGAAAACCTAACCGATGTGATGGCTGAACTTGGCATGAAAGAAGGCTTTGATGTCGGTCTAGAAATGTCAGGTAACCCAATGGCATTTAACAGCATGTTATCAAGCATGAACCATGGCGGTAAGATTGCTCTATTAGGCATTCCGCCGTCAGATATGGGTATTGATTGGAATCAAGTTATCTTTAAAGGTTTAATCATTAAAGGTATCTACGGTCGTGAAATGTTTGAAACGTGGTACAAAATGGCAAGTTTGATCCAATCAGGCTTAGATCTAACGCCAATTATTACTCACCACTATAAGATTGATGATTTCCAACAAGGCTTTGACGTAATGCGATCTGGCATGTCGGGTAAAGTTATTCTTGATTGGGAATAAGTCACGAGTTTTATAAGCAATAAAATCGAGTTCTATTATTAAGCGAGTGTAATGCTCGCTTTTTTTATTCTTTTTTTTATTAATGATTATTTTGCTATTATCAGTATAATGCGCGCCACTCAGTGAGTCTCTGTTAGGAATTAACATGCAAGAATTAGATCAACAACCACAACCTAAAAAAGCGCCGAAAGAATTGACGCTAGAGCAGCAATTACTGCAAAACAACCCATTACATGGTCTTAGCTTAGAGAAAATGATAACGGAGTTAGTTGATCATTATGGCTGGGAAATTCTTGATACTGCATTGCGTATGAATTGTTTTAATACCAAGCCTTCGATTGCAAGTAGTGTTAAATACCTTAAAAAGACAGAGTGGGCACGTGAAAAAGTAGAGACATTTTATTTGTCTCGTTTTAAGCGTATGCCTCGAGCATCAGCGGCTGAGTTTGAACTGCCACCACGTATGCGTACGTTTGCCCACGGCATTACACCAAAATCGCCAATGGAACTCACCGTTGAGTCTATTTTGTTATCACAAGCAAAAGCAGCATCAGCACATAAAGAACGTTCAAATAAAGGGCGTAATGGTGGCCGTAATAACGGTGGTCGATCACGTCGTTAATTACTCGTTACTAAATAGCAGCACTAATTTAGGGTGATGTATGTCACGAAAGCTGCTATACTAGACAACAATTTAGAGAAAAAGTCGCTTACAAGAAGCGGCTTTTTTAATGCTTGATATATTCACAAATTTTGGAAACAGTACATTGATTTCAACAGCTAATATCACAATGCAATTTGGCGATAAGCCATTATTTGAAAACATCTCAGTTAAATTTGGTGGTGGCAACCGTTACGGCCTGATCGGCGCAAATGGTTGTGGTAAATCGACATTCATGAAAATTCTGGGTGGCGAACTAGAGCAGTCTGGTGGTACTGTTTCACTTGATCCTAACGAGCGTATGGCTAAGTTAGGTCAGGACCAATTTGCATTCGAAAACTACAGCGTTGTTGACACTGTAATCATGGGTCATAAAGAACTATGGACAGTGAAAGAAGAGCGTGACCGCATTTACGCAATGCCTGAAATGTCTGAAGACGACGGTATGCGTGTTGCTGATCTTGAAGTTGAATTCGCTGAAATGGATGGCTACTCAGCAGAAGCGCGTGCTGGTGAACTTCTTTTAGGCCTTGGTATTTCTGAAGATCAACACTTTGGCCTAATGAGCGCCGTTGCTCCAGGTCTTAAAGTTCGTGTTCTTTTGGCTCAAGTATTGTTTGCTAACCCAGACATTATGCTACTTGACGAACCAACGAACAACTTGGACATTCACACTATCGCATGGCTTGAGCAGATCCTGCTTGCACGTAACTGCACAATGATCATCATCTCGCACGACCGTCACTTCCTAAACAGCGTATGTACTCATATGGCTGACTTAGATTACGGTGAGCTTCGTCTATTCCCTGGTAACTACGACGAATACATGATGGCTGCAGAGCAAGCACGTGAGCAACTTCAAGCAGACAATGCTAAGAAGAAAGCACAGATGGCTGAACTACAAACGTTCGTAAGCCGTTTCTCTGCTAACGCATCTAAAGCTAAGCAAGCAACATCTCGTCAAAAGCAATTAGACAAGATCCAGCTAACAGAAGTTAAAGCATCAAGCCGCCAATCTCCATTCATTCGTTTCGATCAGGAAAAAGAACTGTTCCGTAACGCACTTGAAGTTGAAGGTCTAAAACAAGGCTACGGCGATAACATTCTTATCAATGGCGTAAACCTGTTGGTAGAAGTAGGTGAGCGTATTGCGATCATCGGTGAAAACGGTATCGGTAAATCAACCTTCCTTAACACCCTTGCTGGCCAAATGGAGCCAATGGAAGGTATGATTAAGTGGTCTGAAAATAGCAATATCGGTTTCTACGCACAGGATCACAGCGCTGATTTCGCTGAAGACATCACACTACTAGAGTGGATGGGTCAGTGGAAGAAAGAAGGCGACGACGAGCAAGTTGTTCGTGGTATCCTTGGCCGTATGCTATTCTCACAAAACGACATTAAGAAGTCTGTTAAAGTGATTTCTGGTGGTGAGCAAGGTCGTATGCTGTTTGGTAAGCTAATCATGCAACGTCCTAACATCCTACTAATGGATGAACCAACAAACCACATGGACATGGAATCTATTGAAGCACTTAACCTAGCGTTAGAAAACTTCAAAGGTACACTAATGTTCGTATCTCATGACCGTCAGTTTGTAACATCTGTTGCAACACGTATCATCGAGATCACTAAAGATGGCGTAGAAGACTTCCACGGCACGTACGATGAGTACATCGCTAAGAAAGGTCTTGTAGGTTAAGTTTCAGCTTAATGAAACTGACTGAGTTAACGATTTAATAGAAAGCCGCCTTGATATAGGGCGGCTTTTTTGCATTTAAATTTAACGTGTTAATTCGTGTTATATAAGCATTTAAGGAAAAGTGATGAAAATCTGGGTTGATGCTGATGCATGTCCAAACGTGGTAAAAGAGATCCTTTTTCGCGCAGCCGATCGCGCTAAAGTTCACGTAACGCTGGTGGCGAATCAATATATTCGCACTCCACCATCGCCTTTTTTACGCTCGATTCAAGTAGAGCAGGGCTTTGATGTTGCAGATAACTATATTGTGCAGCAAGCAGAAGCCGGGGATTTGGTGATCACTGCCGATATTCCACTGGCTGATGAATTGATCACCAAAGGTGCACACGCATTAAACCCGCGCGGTGAAATGTACACCAAAGACACCATTAAACAGCGCCTGCAAATGCGTGATTTTATGGAAACCATGCGGAGTAGTGGAATTCAGACTGGTGGGCCGTCTGCATTAACGCAAGCAGACCGCCAAAATTTTGCTAATAAACTCGATGCTTTCTTAGCTAAAAATCATAAGATACAATAAGTTATAACTATGGAGGTGAACGCTGTTTAACCTCCTTTTCTTTCTTCTGCTGTATTCACTTCTGTTGTTATTCTCTGCTAAATCTACTTAGCCCTATGGTTGTATCCCGTATCGTTATTTTAAATACTAAATAAGAACAATCACGAAACTATTTATTCACCCTCGTCATTCCTTACAGTGAAATATGCATCTAACACGTTTTTTCCCCAAAGCGTTTTAGATCAAATACTCATTCATATCGTATTAATGTGATTTTGAATTAGTTTTATTTATGAGATTATCCACAAACTTTAGTTAAATTTACGTTTTCCCTACAATCTTCCATATTAGTAACAAAGTGTTACTTTTGTATAATTTAATGTGCAGAATATAAGTATAATTGCCTTCATTTTTAGTCACTTATTGTGAAAGTCAGAGTGCTTATTAATACACTGTTAGATTTCAAGAGGATTTACCGTGAGAATCGAAGAAGAATATAAAAAAACAGGCTACTTCTGGCTGCCAGGAAAAGAAGAAAAAAAGATTCCCGGGATACTCTCAATCAATGACGGTGGAAGTGTAGAATTAGAAATCGTCGGTCATTTCAATGAAAGTATAGAATCTCTAAATGATAATGATGAAATTGATCGAATCATTGGTCATGTTGAAAAAGATGGTCTAGTAACTCTCGATTGCTGTTTTTATACTCAAAAGAACTTCACGTTTGGTGGTATCTCAAAATCAAAAATTCTAGTCAATAGGGTCTTAAGTGGGGCGGCTTGGGATCAAGGTGAACCCGTAACTTTTAATACCTTTTCTTTCTCAGTAGATTGTCTAGATGAGTGGGTTGGAATTAGTGGAATAAAAGTAGATAAAAACTGGGAAAGCAGGACAGCTACGATTAGTTACAATCCACCTGAAAAAATAGGTTTCATTTTAGATAATGAAATGAAGCTTGAAATTTGTTTTGCATACACTCTTCCTGGTTACCCAAATCTAAAAGAAGCGAAGATTACTCAGAGAGCTTATTTTAGGCTTGAATCTGAAGAGTTACGTGAACTTAACGATTTCACAACTATTGCCTTTAAAATTATAAATCTTATGTGCTTTGCCATGGATGAAATTGTTGCTATAAAAAATGTTTCGGCAACGTCATCCGAAATACAGAGTAGCTATGGAGATGATAAACAATACCCTGTTCCAATCACCGTTTATTATAAAAGTAATCCATATTCTGAAAAAACGCCCAAAAGAAATAGGCATGATATGCTGTTTACTTTTGGCGCTATTAAAGATAACGCGCAGCAAGTATTCAATAATTGGATAAGTGCTTACGAATATTTATCCCCCGCATTTAGTTTATATTTCTCAACTAAAACAGGTGCACAAAAGTACCTTGATGGTAAGTTTCTTGCTCTGGCACAAGGGCTAGAGACCTATCACAGAAGAACCAGCAAAGAAACGTTAATGGATCAAGAATCTTTCGAATCACTGGTTTCAACAGTTCTTCAAGGGTGTCCAGACGAGCATATTGAATGGTTAAAAGGCAGGTTAATGCATGGAAATGAAATAAATCTGAACAAGAGGTTAAAGAAGATTATTGAGCCATTCAAAGATCATCTTGGAACAAGTAAAGAAAGAAGTAAGCTACTAAGAAAAATTGTAAATACAAGAAACTACTTAACTCATTACAGTGAAAGTTTGGAAAGCGAATCTGCAACAGGAAGAGCTCTTTGGATTATTTGTTCAAAAATGGAAGTTATATTCAACCTACATTTTTTGAATGTTGTTGGTTTCACTCATGATGAAGTTAATGGAATAGTTGAAAATAGCTACCCACTGAAACAAAAACTACAGGAAATATAACACATCAAAGCACACGGACGCAGCATAGCTGCGCCGGTGTTTGGGCAGTTATACGAATCAGGAAATTGGAGTAAATATGGCAGTTTGGGCGTTTAGTAAAGTAGATGATTCAGTTAACCGTTCCTTAATATTCGAATCGATCAGGCAAGGTAAATCAAGGTTTGGTTGGTCGCAAAAAGACGAGCACAATTTATTGCTCGAAACATGGTCAGAATGGCATTCAAAACAATTATTTCTTTTAGAAATAAAGCCTCATGATTGGATCGTTCATATTAATACTCCCGAGTGGGGGCAATGTACTGCGGTAAAGGTTGCAGGTTTTTATGAGTTTGATGACGGAATTAATAGTACTCATGGCGTAGATTTTCGCCATGCCATACCTGTTGATGTTGAGTCTATTTGTGTGTTCAATCGACGAGATGACAATGTACTTCCTTCTGTAAACTTGCGCCCACGAAGTCGATACCACCGTGTATACGAAGAGCAAGACTTTCACCAATCAATTGCCAACTTACGTGATAACAAAATTGATTTAAGTAAAGACACTAAAGGTGAGTTTTATTTAAAAGATAAAACGGAAACTTTTCTTCCTCAAATTACATCATTCATACAGCAAATGAATAAAAGTAAAGATTTAGAGGTGTTTCTAGCAAAAGTTTTTAGAAAAGTTGAAGGTGTTGTGCACGTAAAAGAAAATGGTTCAGGCTGGCGCTCCGATAATGGTGCAGACCTAATTGTTACGTTTAAAAACTTAAACATTGAGAATAAAGTAGTTGTTCAGGTTAAGTCTTTTGAAGGTTGCCATCATTCGCTTGAAGCCGTGTCCCAAATCGAAAATGCTATAAAAGTTTACGGAGCAAATGCAGGGCTAATTATAACAACAGCATCTACTACTGAGATTTTAGACTCGGCAATCCAATCCTTAAATGAAAAAATGGATAAACAAATTGATCTTATGGCTGGCGAAGACGTGGCTAGGTTTGTTTTAAAGTATGCACCAGAAATGGTGTTCAAGGTTTAAATTCGTATAACAAGGCATTATGTGCCTTAGGGGTAATATGGAACACAGTCTAGAAACCGCTTACCCGCTGAAAAGTATGATGGAAAGCGTATTCGGTCGTAAGGCTTGGCTAGACCTAAAACATTGCCAAGATTTGGGTGTGTGGAAAAAATACTCAAAGCGTCTTATTTTGGCTGTAGAGGTTTCAATAAAATCGACGGTCAAAGTTGCAGACGATGATTGGTTCCATGAATTGTCGTTGGAATTTGAACATGGTAAGAAATGCGTTGATTCTGCAGGCTCTCTTGATGTTCTTTTTGCCAACCTAGCTGCTTGTCTTGCAAATATATCTTTCTTGCAAATTGGTATGATTCCTCAAAGGCACTCTGAAAAAAATGTAGCTGCTAGGCAAGGTGAAAATTGGAATTTAAGTGCATTTCGTACAGTCCAATATGTTCAGACTCAAGAGCAGAAAGAACGTATCATTAGACGCAAAATTCAAAATAGTGAAACTAGCACATAACAAATAAGAATATGTGTCGCGCACCCGACACCTATCCGAAGTGTTGGACAAGCCTAAGCCACTTTATATAAGTAAATATTGATAGTACGTTGGATAGCGATATTGAAGTTTGCCATTACTTTTTCTAATAACTATCAACTGTGATAGAGTTGATAGTCTAACAAGCTTTTGTCCAACAATGAGTTAGTTATCTTGGCTAGCTCATTGTGATCACCAAGCGATTCTGTCGTATCGTGAACCCCAATCCCCAACCTCGTCATTCCCTACAGTGAATGCCCGCGAGGGCGATAGGGAATCTATTGTCCACGTGTTGTAGAGTTTATATTTAGCCGTAAAACGTAAGCTGTTTCACTGGCGACTTTAAGGCTCGATCACGAGGTGAATAGATCACGGATAGTTTCGTTCCTCACTTTCAGATGACGGATACTAGGCAGAGCTTATATTTAGCCGTAAAACGTAAGCTGTTTCATTGGCGTCTTTAAGGCTCGATCACGAGGTGAGTAGATCACGGATAGTTTTGTTCCTCACTTTCAGATGACGGATATTAGGCAAAGCTTATATTTAGCCGTAAAACGTAAGCTGTTTTAGTGGCGTCTTTAAGGCTCGATCACGAGGTGAGTAGATCACGGATAGTTTCGCTCCTCACTTTCAGATGACGGATATTAGGCAGAGCTTATATTTAGCCGTAAAACGTAAGCTGTTTCACTGGCGCCTTTAAAGCTCGATCACGAGGTGAGTAGATCACGGATAGTTTCGTTTCTCACTTTCAGATGACGGATATAGGCAGAGCTTATATTTAGCCGTAAAACGTAAGCTGTTTCATTGGCGTCTTTAAAGGTCGATCGCGGGGTGAGTAGATCACGGATAGTTTCGTTTCTCACTTTCAGATGACGAATATTAGGCTGAGTGAATGCCCATGAGGGCGATAGGGAATCTACTGTCCGTCGTGAAGTTAAGTAATGCGACACAGTGCACGACTATAACTATTAATGGTTGTTGGACGTTTACCTTGCAGAGTCTGATGAGTAATATATTGGTAATCGTTTATTTTTAACTGATTGATAATTTGCGCTATTTCAAATAAAAGGAGTTTATATGGAATCGAAACAAGCTGAGTTATTGGCTTTGCTAGCTCAACAGTACCGTGAATATTGTGCAATACCATTAGATGAAATACAGCAAAAACGCGACAAGAAATCATTTATTAATGGGCTTATGGCGGCGTCTCGAGTTGTCGGTATCAGTTATGAGCAGCTCAATGAAATTGTTGGTGCTAATGCTGAATCAAGAGCTGTAAATATTGACGACAAGATTGAGATCCCAACTTATGTTCGCCATAAAATTGTAATTGGATCATAGCAAGAACCATCACCGGGCGACATAAAGACTCTTTCAATATTCTGCATCTATTTCTTTTTAATATAAATTACGCCAACTCATCATTCTTGAAATCTTTGTCACTTTTAATGGTGAATGATTTTAACGCTAAAAAAGCCTATTCTTCCTTTTTTAGTTAAGGAATGTTGATGAAATTTAATTGCAAAAAAATAACGACATTGATTCGTTCGGTAATAACCGTTTCAGCACTGTTAGCTTGTGGTTCGGCTTTGGCGGCTGATAATGCAGCGAGCAATAAGCTAGATTGGCATGTTTTAGATGGTGCTACAGTAAATAGCACTGCATCTTTATGTGCCAATTCAACGGTAAAAGTGTGCAATGGTGACATTCTTAATGCGCTGTATGCTGAAAATAACTATATGCCATATTGGTTTAATCCAGTGCTTGTCAATGCGATTATGCCGCAATTACAAGCGTTGGCAGATTCCAAAACACTACCCGGTATGTCGCAACGTCTAAAAGAGTTGAAACAACTACAAGCGTTGCCAGATGAGCGTGGGTTTGATCTGCTATTAACTGATACCTATTTGATTTACGCCGATTATGTATATCAATTAATGCAAGATCCTCGACCATTATATAATTCACAGCCTGTGACATTGACGCCGTTGACATTGAAAATGGCGCAGAGTTATTTCCCATTAACGGTTCAAAAGATCAACTCTCTTATTCCTTCTTCGCTGTTTGTGCCAACAATGGATGTTATTAGCCACTTATTATCGCTACCGGCTAACCCGCTTGATTCGAGCACCGTTCACTTTGATGGCGTCGTTCACCTCGGCGATACCATTCCTTATGGCGCTAAAGTGGCGACTGTGCTTTGGAATTTGGGCTATTTAACTCAACCTCAATACCAACAAGTTACTGCTCAAAAAACGATTACCAATACGGGTGTGATGAGTAAAGCAATAAAAAGCTTTCAAGGTAATTATGGTCTGAAGATGGACGGTATTATTGGGCCAGATGTTGTTAGCCAATTAATCCGTCCTTATTCTAGTTTGGCACGTATTACGGCATTGAATTTACAACGTGAACGTTTTGCACAGTTGCAAGGAGATGGCCCACAAATTATTGTTAATATTCCTGATTTTAAAATGAGGCTATATGACAATAAAAAATCGGTATTTGAATCGAAAATTATCGATGGCATGCCAAAACGGCCAACCAATTTATTTCAGTCATACATTAATACGGTGGTGATTAACCCTTATTGGTATGTGCCTGAAACGATTAAGGTTCAGAATATTATTCCAGCGGCTAAAGCGAATCCTAATTTTTTAAAGAATAGCCATATTGATGTGATTAATAGCTGGACGGATCGGTCTGTTGTGCCACCAGAATCAATTGACTGGGCGACGGTAAATCCAAAGACATTTCCTCATCAGTTTCGTCAAGATACAGGTCCTGAAAATGCGTTAGGGCGGGTGGCGTTCTTGATGCCTGATTCGTTCTCTGTTTATATGCATGACGAGGAACAATCAGAGTACCCATTGTTTAACCGCTACCGCCGTGATTTAAGTTCTGGTTGTATGCGTGTTCAAAACCCACGTCAGATGGCAACATTAATTCTGTCTTATCAAAATATGCCGAATTTACCTTCGGTTGACGATATGATTAATACCAATAATCACCGTGAAATTGGTTTAAATACACGTGTCAATGTTGATGTGGCTTACTTAACAGCGTGGGTAACACCTGATGGCCAGTTAGAGATGCGCCGTGATATTTACGGTTATGATAATCCGCGTGCTCAACCGATTCAGAATCAATTTATTTCGATTCCAAATTACCGAACGCATCAACGTATTAAATTGGCATTAAATGGTCAAAGTAGCTGATTTAGAAAATAGGCATTGTTGATTCGCTTAACTAAACAAAGATAGGACACCCATAAATATCACGTGAATAAGATATGGGTGTCCTGTCTTTTTTGTTTTTTTCACTTTACTCTCTTTAAAAAGCATTATCTTTCACTCGCGATGATATGATGCCTACCGATTAATAATGACGGAAAACACATGATGAATATAGTGCCAGTAGATGACAGTAACGCTCATGTTTATGCTAATTTGTATCAAGGCTATGCTGCAGAATTTTCACAAATTATTATTTATAAACCAAATGTTGATGGGGTGTTTGAGATTTATCCTCAACTAAAGGGCAGTGTTACGGGTTATCTACTTTATATAGATGGTATTCCAGCCGCTTTAACAGCAATAGATGAAAGCACGCCTCAAGCGTATGAAATTTGTGACTTCTATGTATTGCCTTGTTTTAGAAAAAATAAAGTCGGTAAACGCTTTATTTCGAGTTTATTCGAGCGCCTTGGCGGTTGTTGGGAAATCAAGCAAGTTGCAGGTGCTGATCACGCTATTAGTTTCTGGCGTGACGTTGTGAGTGACTATACATCAGATAATTATATTGAAGATATATACCAAGATCATAAATGGGGAACAGTAACAAGGCAACGCTTTACACACCTAAAATAGCTTAAAGAAAAATCAAGAAAAATAGGACAGCCATAAATTATAACCTTGGACAAGGTATGGCTGTCCTATCTCTTTGCAATCTCTTCTTTGCAATCTCTTATCTCTCAATCTTTCAATCTTTTACCTCTTGATTATTTTCATCTCTAATTGTTGCTGTAAAAAATCAATAAAGCAGCGGGTTTTTGCCGGTAATAATCGCGTTTCTGTGATGGCATAAATGGGGACTGCGGCACTTTTCCAATCGGGAAGTACATGGATTAACTTACCGTGTTCTAATTCTTGAGCCACAATCTCTTTCGGCATTAGAATTAGCCCCATATTTAATATCGCTAGCTGCTTGATCATGCCGATACTATTAACAAATAACTTGTTGGTTACTTTTATATCTGCGCGAGTATCTTGATTATATAACGTCCAGTGGGCGGACTTTACAATACTAAAGCATTGATGATTAACTAAATCGTTAGGAGTTTGTGGTTCGCCGTATTGGGCTAAGTAAGTAGGGCTGGCATACACATAATGATGAAAGCGGGCAATTTTACGGGCAATTAAGCTCGAGTTTTCACTTTCTCCTGCGCGAATAGCAACATCAAATGATTCTGATGTCATATCAACGCGGCGAGAGCTTAAATCAAACTCTAACCGAATATCTGGGTAGCGCTGACTGAATTCTGGTAATAATGGCGCGATATAAATAGTCGCAAAATCAATCGGCGCAGAGATACGCACAGTACCTGTTGGATGTGTTACTAGTTCACCTAATTGTTCATGAGCAAGTTTAGCTTCGTCGACAATACGACGACAGCGTTGATAATAAAGCTGACCGGCTTCTGTTAGTTCTATTTTTCGCGTAGTGCGATAAAACAATCGTAGACCTATTGCTTTTTCTAAAGCGCTAATTCTTCGTGATAGGGTGGAGTTAGGTACACCCGTTACTTCAGCTGCTTGGCGGAAACTCATCACTTTTGCTACTTCTACAAATAGCGCCATATCATCAAGTAGTTTCATTATTATCCCATTTATGAACCAATCTTTTCCATTTTAGATTGTTTAAGTCATTAATGGAATTGTATAACATGGCTTTATCAAATGAAGACGGAAAAGAGACGATTATGCAAACTCAAAAGAAGACAGTACTTGTTGTTGGTGCGACTGGTTTTTTAGGTCGTAAAATTTTACGTAGTTTAATGCAGTACCCACATATTGATATTAAGGCGATGTCACGTAAAGGTGCACCAAGTGATAATGAGTTTGCAGCGTTAGAGTGGGTTAAAGCCGATATGCTGGATACTGAGTCATTAGATGTAGCAATGCAGAACGTTGATATTGTAATTAGCTCTGCTAATGGATATATGAAAGAAAGTCTTGATGCTGATTTTCAGGGTAATAAGAATTTAGCTGAAGCTGCGGCAAGAGCAAATATCAAGCGGTTTGTGTTCTTGAGTATTGTTAACAGTGATGAAGCTGAAAGTGTACCGCATTTTCATGCTAAAAAAGTGGCTGAAGATGTGATTAAACGCGCAGGGATCCCTTATGTCTTCGTTCGTGCTCCGGCATTTTTAGATCAAACCTCAGACTATATTGCTGATGGTTTTAAGGCGGGACGCTTTTATGCTATTGGCGATACAACAACCAAGTGGTCATATATTCTCACTGATGATTTAGCTGATTATCTAGCACAAGCAGCAGTATATGTTGGTGATGATATTAATAATCAATCAATTGATGTCGGTTGGAAAGATGGCGCAAAAAGCCAAGCTGAACTGATACAAATGATCACTGAGGTGACAGGCAAAAAGCTATCAACGTGGACGATCCCTTGGTTTGTATTCTCGTTATTTGTACGCCCAATTAAGCTTTTTAGTGAATTGGGTTATGACATGTTACAAATGTTCTTGTTCTTTAAAAAAGGCCGCTTTGTTGCTGACATTTCTCAACATGAGCGATTTTTTGGACCAGCACCAGTAGCAAAAGATGTGATTAAACGTTGGGCTAAGGCGAATCAGTTTATTTAATAACAGCTTAAGTGTTGATTATATTATTTATAAAAATGGCCTCAATAAATATTGAGGCCATTATTTAGTGACTATCTTAATGCGACTGATGATAGTGACGTTTTAAATAATGTGCATTGATTATAATAGCGTGCACTTTATTGTTATTTAGTCATCTTTTCTATCGTCGTCATCGTCGTCGTCGTCGTCGTCGTCGTCGTCATCGTCGTCGTCGTCGTCGTCGTCGTCATCGTCGTCGTCGTCGTCGTCGTCGTCATCGTCGTCGTCATCGTCGTCGTCATGATCATCATCGCCGTCGCCGTCGTGATCATCATCATCGTCGTGATCATCATCGTCATCAGTTTCTATTTCATCAAGGTATAGACCTTCAGACTCAGCGCTAACAATTGGTAGTACTGAATAATCATGAGATAGGATGTTATCAACAAAAATCCACTTGTTTTCTACTTCATCTGCAGTAAATGTGACATCCATAAAGCCACGATCACAAATGTTTGCCCACTTTAGATCTTTAATCAGTAATGGGAATAACTTTGCTAATTCAAGCATTAATGCTCTAGGCAACGGTAAGTAATATTCCATGCCAGGAGAACCAACAGACGACGCTGCAAATTCAACCCCACAGTTTTGAGCGTCTTTATTTACGAGCTCACCAGCCCATGCATTATGTGTATCGCCAGCAAAACTAACTAATGATTTACCATAAGTGTCAACTTGCTTATATACCCAATCACGATCTCGTGGGTAACCATCCCAAGCATCTAAGTTATAAGGTGCTAGTAGACGACTTGGGTTACGTGCTGCTTCCATAACGATATTACCGTCATAGTATGAGCGAGTACGATGTGCTTCTTTTGCACCTAATAATGCAATTAGAAGGTTAAACGGCACATCCATTTTGGTCATTAATACTTGCTGACCAAGTACTGTCCAACGCGCATCGTGCTTTTCAAACTCTTGTTTGATCCACTGCTTTTGTTTTTTACCTAATAGCTTTTGAGAAGGCGCATACAGATCTTTCTGTAGCTGCTTATAAGCTCCTTTAGGATCATTTGCATTGTAATTAGCATAATCAAGCTGCTTACTACGGCCAGTTACACGTGTATCAAGCATTAGTAGGTGAACAAGATCGCCCCATACAAAGCTACGGTAAATCTCACCGTCTGCAACCATGTTGTCACGGATCGGTAACCACTCATGGAATGCTTGAATAGCTCCTTCACGACGTGTAATGAACTCACCTTCTTGCGGCTGATGGTTTAACGCGCCATCTTTCCATGTGTTATCTGCAATTTCATGATCATCCCAGATATTGATGAAAGGTAATTGAGCATGCAATGCTTGCAGATCAGGATCTGAACGGTATTGCGAGTAACGCTTACGGTAATCGGTTAGCGTAATACACTCGTGTGCTGGTGAAGGAACACGATCAAGAGCAACGGCATTCTCACTCGCATATTCGCCCATACCATATTCATAGATGTAATCACCAATATGCAATAGAGCGTCATATGGATTACGTTTATGTTCGGCATTGATTTGCTTATATACGTTAAAGTAACCAGCAGGGTGGTTAGCACAAGTTGCAATCGCAAATCGTACTTCTTTAACGTTTTTATCTTTAGGTAACGTCCGCGTTTTACCAACAATAGTTTTAATTACACCAACCGAGAAGCGGTAGTAATAGGTTTTATTTGCAGATAGGCCTTTAGCATCAACTTTAACAATATAATCATTTTTGCTATCAGCAATAGCTGTGCCTGATTTATAGTTTTTCGTGAAGCTTTTATTCGTCGCCACTTCCCATTTAACTGCTGCTTGCGTTAAATTTAAAGATGAATCGGGAATAAAGCGTGTCCATAGAATCACAGCGTTGTGTAATGGATCACCACTTGCAACACCGTGAGTGAATTGGCCAAATATGTCACGGTTATTAAATGCAGCTTCAGTTGCATTTGGCAATTGGCCTAATGCAGATGTTGAAGCTAAGCCTGAACCAATAGTCAGGAGTTGTAAAAAATTACGTCTTTTCATTGCGATTAAATGCTTTGTTAGTATTTTTTTTGCAATATATACCTTCGAATGATTCAAGTGCACGATGTTTTTTTAGATTAATTGTAATGAAATGTGTTTTATGGCGTGTTTTTTCTGGATTTATTAAACTTATTCAGGTTGGTTATGGTAGCTAGGTTGATGAGATGTTATAAAAAACAAAGCTAATAGATGGTTAATTTTATCAATGGTTATTAGCATTTAAATTTTTATTAAGTAACTAACTGTAATATCGAAGGTTTTAATTTTTTTTGTTTGTTAGTGCTTGAGCTATTGAATAACTTTATTATTTGCATGTGTTACATAAACACTAATGTTAATTAATTGCTTAACAAGTACCAATATAATTACATGTTCTGGTTTGATTATAATTCTTCAGTGAATATGATTTGCATTGTGAATTTATTATTAATTGGTATTGGTTGTATCTATTTAATGCTGAATATTTGAATGATCGCTAATAGAATATAAGTTGAAAGCTTAATCGAATAGTAGAGTAATCATCACGTTGTAGAATCATACTCTATTTATTATTCTAATCACTAAATGTTAATAAGCGGCGATATTAGGATCAATACATTGAAATATTTGGCCTAAAGAGTCGTTATTTAATAGTAACTCATGACTTAATCGCGCGACTTCACCACGTGTAATCGCACCATGAATTTCAATATGTTGTGAAAGTTCACCTTGATGCGTTGGGCTACCATCTTTAAGTCCTGCGGGGCGAAGAATGGTATAGTCTAAGCGGCTGCTTTGTAGCCATGCCTCAGCGAGTGTTTTTTCACGTAATGCGTTACCAAACACCTGTTTTGCTCGCTCTGACATAAATTGCCATGAATCCCCACATCCCAGAGAAGTGATCAGTAATAAACGTGTTAATCCTTGCTGCTCAAGGGCGTCAATTAAATAGCGGTGACCAATATAATCAACGGGAGCGTCAGCTTGAAAACTGCCCATTGTTGATATGGTTATCGTATTTTCTGGCAGCAGAGCAATAGTGTCATCAACTTGCTGCTTAACAGTCGCATCGCAGCAAATAGATCGAATCTGTTGTTGTGATATGTTAGGGTTTTTGGTTGGATTTCTTGCAATGGTAATAACATTGAAACCTTGTTGATGGAAGTAATCGACCATGACAGCGCCCAATCCGCTGCTCGCCCCCCATATGGCAATATTCATTAATGCGACACTCTATTAGTTGATAATGATAATAGTTTGCATTTTAAGGCAAAAGAGCTAGCTAAAAAAGCCCTCAGTTCAAATTCTCTTTTCGTTAAAAGTATATAGGGGTGATCTGAGAGAGTACTTTTTTGTTTAGATAAAAGTGAATGGGTTTAAAAAGGGCTGTGTGATAGCCCTTTGAAGAAGAGGAAGCTTTAACTCACTTGTTGGTGCTGCTTATTTTTCATCAATAAATGCGGTAATAATTGCATGGTGGCAACAGAGCCCACAATAACAATGATGCCAACAATGGATAATGCACTTAAGTGGTGTGATTTAATTATCGTCGGCCACCATCCCATCGTAACGACCAATGCCGTTGATATAAAGCTGATCACAGGTGCGACGGCGACAACGGCACTGACTTGAGCTGCAGGCCAAAATACTAATGCTTTTGCCAGTGCACTATAAGCGATTAGGGTATTAAATGCGCAAAAAAGAGCAATACTCCAGTCAAACCCGGTTAGTGTCGTTAAACGAGTAAAATCTGTTAATGGTGTTAATAAAATCATACCAACACCAAATACGCACATTAATACATTTGAGGTTGATAATTTAGCCAACAGCGATTTTTGTAGCAGGGTATAGCATGCCCAAGAGAGTGCAGAAAATTCAATAATACCAACCCCAATGAGAACGTTACTACCAGTATTGATATGGCCACTAATATTAGGATGAAAGAAAAGAATAATACCAATAGCTAAAGTGAATAAGCAAGAAAGCTGAATAGCAGTTAAGCGCTCTTTAAAAAATAACAAGCTACCAAAGGCTAGAAAAAAAGGGGCTACTTGAAAGTTTAGCTGAGCTTCTCCTGGAGATAAGTATTTTAATGTTAATACAAAGGTAACGTAATTAAGGGTTAAAAATACTCCCGCAAATAAAAGTTTAATAGTGTCTACGAGCGTTATTTCTCGAAATTGATGCAATTTTTTAGTAGATAATTGCATTAAAAATATAATAATAAATGCAATAAAAAAACGGAACCAACTCAGTGATGTCGCATCAATGAATTGTTCAGAAAGTTTTAAGGCAATGGGTAATATACCCCAAAATAAAAGTGTAATACTACTGTACAGTAGTCCTAGTCTATTGTTTTTCATAATAATGATTCTTTGCTGATGATATAAATCGTAAGCAATATAATTGAACCATTGACATAATTGTATGATAAATATCAAATGCTAAGTTTTTGAACGTAAATCTATATTTATTTCATTAATCTATATATTCATAAATAAAGTCGCCAATCTATAAAATAATGGTGCACTATTGTGCGCCTATTGTTATCAATAGCCGTGGTATTGAGTATAATTGCGACAAAATTAAACCGTGTGCCTGTGTTTGTTCAACATAGTGTATATAAGCAGCATTTAAAGGGGCGTTATGTCTAGCAAATATGAGTCAATGGTTAATGATTATTGTGTGGTTGTGAATGCAATTGAATCTTATGTAGCGTCTAAAGTTACTGATTTTGAGTATTGGGATGCAGAAGTCACTAAATTTTTTATTGATACTGAATCAGCAAGCTATATGTATGATTATGTTGAAGCCGCTAATATGTTTGGTGTTTCAGAATTGCAGATGCAACACTTCTTAATCGTACATTGCTGTTTAGGTGATTATTTAGATGGGCTTATTGGTGATAAAGATCCAGAGGCTTGGGATATGAAAGATCAACAATTAGTCGTAAGTTACAGTGATAGTTCAGAAGATGTATTCCAAATCGCTGATATTTGCGATCTTATGGCTAAAACAGAAGCTGCAGGTTGGACTTTTGAAGATTTAGTAAAAGCAGAAAAAGAATTGCAACAGCAAGCCAAGCATTTAGCATAATAATGAAGAGATATGTGCCGTGATGTGGCACATATCTCGTGTCATATAAATAAGTTAGCGATGGGCACTAATAGCGATTTCGATACTGTTGTATTCGGTTTTTTGACCTAAAATCGTCAGTAGATTAGTGGTTTCAACCAAACGTCGAAATCTTGGATGCTCGATATTAACAAAGATCAATGTGATGTTGCGATGGGTCAGCTTTTGACTTAATACTTCAATTTTATCCACCGCAGTTAAATCCATATCACTGATACTACTCGCATCAATAATGATCAAACTCAGCAGTGGTCGAGTATTAGCAAGGTGCAAAATACGTTCTTCAAAATATGAAAAGGTCGTAAAATATAACGGCGCTGAAAAGTGAAGCACGGCAACATTTTCTTCAGTTGATAAATTATCTTCAGGGTTTAAACGTGATCGGTGCCCCCAATGATCGCAGTGAGGTTCACGAAATAATTCTTCACAGTTTGGACGAGTGATAATAAACACACTATGCAGTAATGATAATAACACTCCAAACATTACCCCAATATCAATTCTAAAAGTGACTATCATTAATATGGTTGCAAGACATAGATAGAACTCTTGTCGATTCTGTTGGTAAATCCGTTTAATTTCAGTCCATTTGAAAATGCTTAAGCCGACATACATTAAGATCCCCGCTAATGTTGCTTTGGGGATCAAATGAAACACATTTTGCGCATAGAGTAGCACTAAACAAATTACCGCAGCTGAAAATAATGCCGCCCATTTTGAGTGCGCACCACCTTGCTGAATTAACATACTGCGTGGGGGACTTGCATTGCCAGGAAAACCGCCAATTAACCCTGATAATACCGATCCTAAGCCGATACCTGCAAAATCGCGGTTAAAGTTAGGGGTGGTATTGCGATCTTTAATCGTATTAGAAACTGCTGATGTTTGAACAATACAAATCATTGCGATCAATAACGCTAATGGAAAAATTGTTAATGCTTGTTGCCAAGGAAGGCCAATAAACATCCAATGTAACTCAAAACCAGCAGGGTTAGATAAGGTTGGAATATTAACATTATTGGCATTTAGTCCTATTTCAATTGCAATACTAACAGCTAAAGCAACTAAGGCAGCAGGGAAGCGTTTATATTGGTGACTAAACCAAAAGATAAAGCTAAAAACACCACCGCCAATTAACGTGGTAATAATATTAAATTGTTTTATGTTCAGCATTAAATGGTAAATAGCAGCAAACGGTGAAGCTACGTCATGCGGCAGATCTAAAATTGCAGGTAGTTGACTTACAATGATATGAATTGATACGCCAGCCAAAAAACCTAATGTCACTGGGTAAGACAATAAATTAGCAACCCAACCTAATTTAAATACATATACTGCAAGTAAAATGCCACCAACCAGTAATGCTAATAAAGAAGCAAGTGCCATATATTGCGCGCTGAATAACGCAGCATAACCTGCAAGGCTTACCGCAAAAATAGGTGCGATAGTAGAATCTGCACCACATGATAAATAACGATTGCTGCCAAAAAGGAAAAAACCAACACTGGATACAACAAAAACGTATAAACCATAAATTACGGGAAAACCAGCTAAATGCGCTGTTGCCATTTGAGCGGGTAAGGCAATGGCAGCAACGGATAATCCTGAAAAAATATCCTGACGCCACGGCATTACATTATGTACTTTACTCTGCATTTGATTGTTCGCTTAAAGATGACGCTATAAATTACGTGCATAATCGCATTCTTTATACGAATATCAAAATATTAATCTAGCTTCGGCTGAATGTAATATTTTAAATAGTGAAATAGGAACAAAATATCTAGTAATATCAATTGCATGGCTACTGTTTTGGAATGTGTATACTCACATTAAAATTGCCATTTATTGTTTGTGAAATCGTTAATTGGTACTGATTGATTTTACAAATATTATTAACAATCGATAGTCCTAAACCGTAGCGACTATCGTTTGATCTTGAACGATCATGCTGATAAAGCGGTTGAACTAATTGTTCGAGTTCAGTTTCTGAATAGTGAACAGTCGCGGTGTTAATGATTTCAATAATGAAGTTTGGCGTTTTATCGATAACGTTTATTTGGATATTGGTAGTGGGTAAACTATAAAACAGCGCATTATCAACCAAATTGGTTAGAATTGTTTTTAAGCTAAATGTATCAGCAATTATAGTGGTATCAAGTGGAATGTTTTTGGTTATTCGAGTGCTGATATCAGGGTATTTAAAGGTTAATTCTTGTCCAATAACATCACATAGTACCTTCAGATCTAATGGTTGTTTATATAGTTCAATTGCCGATGATGTCCGCTGAAGTAATAATAAGTTCTCGACAATTATTCGCATTCTATTTGAAATTTGTAAAATATCATCAGTAAAGGTTTCTGCTAAGCGTTTATCATCAGGAAAACGCTGGTGGACTTCTGTGAGTGTAATTAGTTCGGCGATAGGCGTTTTTATTTCATGTGCAATATCTGATGTGATGCGTTTTTCATTTTCAATGCTATTACGATTAATGATTAAAAAATTATTTAATTCATTAATTATTAAGTCAATTTCAGAGTAATTTTTTTCGCCATCAAAAATAAAATGCTTATTTGAATCGTCATTATTGTTATTGAAGGTTTTAATTTGTTGGTTTAATGAGTCTAAAGGCCGTAATCCTTGAGTAACAATTTTTTTCGTCACAATTCGAATAATAATCATTGATAATAAAAAGCTGCCAATCAGCAAAATATCTAATAGTCCTGTTATACGAGTAAGGCTTTTGGTTGAGGTTGCGACAGTGATATACATAGAGTCGCTTGAACCATCTTTGTTGCGATGAACATATGATGATAAAAGTGCTTGCCCTGGTGCATTATTTGGCATAGTTACTTGAACTAGCTGATTTGAGTTGGTTGCAATTTTAGTGTGGCGCAGGTCTAGTTCAGGATAGGGACGAAGATTTAATGACCGTTTGATTGTTTGATTGTTTTTCCATATTTGGTAAAAATAATGACTATTTTTATTATCAACAATGGCAGATTCATGATCATTGATCAGGAGTTTTATCTGCTCCATTTGCTCTTTGAGTCCAGCTTTGAACTGTTGTTGAGCCCAATCATCAATACTTGTATCAATAAATGTATACACAATAATGATAAATAATCCAAAGATTGCGGAAATTGCATTAATTAAGTTTCTTTTTATCGAACGTGTTTTACTCATTATTCATTCTCAATATAGTAGCCAAAACCACGTTTATTCTTAAGTGGAAAAGTCGCTGTAATTGGATGAGATTTAATTTTTTTTCGTATAGTGGAAATATGCGCTTCGATAGTATTTTTAGAAATATAATCAAAATTATTGGCAATATTATCGCTGATCATTGCTGTGCTCATCACTTGATTTGGATGGTTAAAGAGGTACTCAATAATTTTAAATTCATTAGGTGTCAGATTAATATTGATCGCTTCATAATGCAGACTCATGGTGTTTGAATCTAAAGTAAAGCCATTGATCGTTATGGTGTTGCTAAAATTATTAATAATACCGCGTCGAGAAATAGCAATAACTCTAGCGTGTAGTTCATCAAAAGAAAATGGTTTAGTAAGGTAATCGTCTGCGCCTTGCAGCAACCCGTTTATACGGTCTTGGTGTTGGCTGTTAGCAGAAAGGATAATAACCCGTGTTTGTAGTGCTGATTGCCTTAATTGTTTAAGTATTTCCATTCCGTCGATACCCGGCAACATGAGATCTAGAATGATAATATCGTAGGGGTTATTAAGTGCTAAGCTGAGTCCATCTGTACCATTACTTGCCTCATCGGTCGTGATCCCTAAGTTATTGAAACCAACGACTAAACTACGGCGCAATGGTGAGGAATCTTCAATAATTAACAGTTTCATTATAAACTCAACGTAAAAATGTATACTTATACAGGATGTATAAGTATACATTAAATCATAGTGTTACCTTAATTGTTTATGGTTTAACTCTACAGCTCGCGCTAATATCAAGTGCAGGGTTGATTACCTTAGATTGCACACCATAAAGGCCTAATAAACTATGGAACAAATTATCTTGTGATAAATGGCCAATGTTTTCTTTCGCTTTTAAACAGCTAAGATTAATACCTTTTTGCTGCGCATATTGAGTTGGAATCCATAATAACCACGGCACATGTTTTTGTTCTTTCGGTGCTATAGGGTAAGGTGCACCATGAAGATAAAAACCATTTTCACCTAGCGATTCACCATGATCAGACATGTATAGCATCGCAACATTGTACTTGTTCTCGTTTTTCTTCAATAACTTAATCACTTGCTCATCGACATAGTCAGTGTAGAGAATAGTATTATCATAGACATTTTTGATTTCTTGGTCGGTGCAATTTTCAATATCGCTACGGTTACAAGAAGGCTTAAAACGGTCGAATTGTTTTGGATAACGTTGGAAATATGTTGGGCCATGGCTACCAATAAGATGTAATACAAGTAACTTATTTTTATCATCTTTGTTTATAAAGGCTGCTGCTTTACTTAGCATTACGCCATCATAACAACTGGTACCGTCACAATATTGATTATGTTTTGATGTGTCTGTTGCAATATAAGGCATTCTTGCAGCAACACCTTTTGAGCCGCCATCGTTATCGATCCATAATACTTCAGCACCAGCGCGGTGAATAATATCAATGGCGTTATCTTGACTATAAGCACGATCTTGATTGTAGTGAGCACGGGTTAGGTTCGAGAACATACACGGTACCGATAATGCAGTGTAAGTACCGCATGATTGTACATTTTTAAATGAAATGATCCCTTCATTTTTAGTGTAAGGGTTAGTGTCGCGTTTATAACCATTATAGGCATAATCATAAGTACGTGCGGTTTCACCAAGAACCATGACAAATAATGTCGGCTTGTGGTTTTTGGTTGGTAATAGTTTGGCATCTAAGCCTTGTTTTTTGTATGGCAGTGGTTTGTAAATAAATTCCTTATATAAATATTTACCACCGGCGTAAACATGGCCGGGTATGATCATACGGTTTAAATAGTGGTTATTACGACCAACTGCGGCATAACTTTTGTAGTTCGTTAACGCGATGATAAGTAGTGCAGTCGTCGCGATACCAATAAGTATAATCCGTGCAATAATTTCTTTAATAAATGTTTCGCGTTTAGTGATTTTAATACAAGCAATCCAAATGCTTGGGATTAAACCAAAGACGATAATATATGTTATAGAATGTAAATTAACATACGATAATGCTTCATCAGAGCGTGTTTGGAAGATGCTTTCAATAACGGCATTATCAAATAAAGTGTGGTAATTGACTTCAGCAAATAATGCCATTGATGATGTGATGACTAAAAAAATCATGATGGCTTTAAAAATGTATGGCCAACATAAGCAGCTAAAAATAATGATAAAAGCCGCAATTAAAACAATAGGCGCAGTATAGGGAAAAAGCGGGTTTGATACCGTATTACTTAACGAAAAGATCTTTGCTATGGTCGGGAAATTAAAGCAAAAGGTGAAATAGAGCGACATCCATACAATAAAACTGGTCATCTTTAAGTGGAAAATTTTGCGCATTGTTTTCTCTGCAAATAGTCAATCAATAGTCAGATTATCTGTGATGTAACTTAAGAATTACTTAAGACTCTTTAATTTGCTGTATGAAACAATTGTGATTTGTTAGTTATCAGATGCAAGATGTAGATTTCAAATGAAATGTATTATTTATCATTATGACAAGTAATGGTTTTATTTATACTTTATGCATAATTTTAAAGGTGGACCGCTGATACGGCGATAAAAAGCGACCAAAAAAAGCCAAAAGTCATACTCTTTTGGTATGATTTGATGAGTGCTATTTTTTGTAGCGTTTTTGGTGCTTTGATAACAAGTTTTATATCGAAGCACCATTGTTGGATGAATGTTAATTATTGGTGGGTTTTTAGTTGCTTTAAACGCATTGGTTTAGAGCAGTGTCGCGAGATAAAGATAACTTTGCATCTAAAGGAATAGGTTTTGAAAATAAGTACCCTTGATACATTTCTATATTTAGGCCAGTTAATAATTTAAAAATAGTTTCGGTTTCTATACCTTCTACAATAATAGGTAAATCGAAATGGTGTATTAGTGCTACTATTACCTGCAGTGATTTGAATTTAGATACATCAATATCAATGTCTCTAACAAAAAATCTATCAATTTTTACATAATCAAAAGGATAGTCAAACAGTCGCTTATTGACATTGTTACCGCATCCAAAGTCATCGATTGCAACTTTTATCCCTTCAATTTTTAAAAAATCTAAGGTTGTTCTAAAATGTTCAATGTTGATGATGTCATCATTTTCTAGTATTTCAATAACCACGTTTATCGATCGATTTAACGTTATTAGTAAATTAATAATTGGTGTAGTTAAACTATGGCTATATATGTTTATAGAGATAAATAGCCCATTATTATTATGGAATTTAAAATGACTGATTAGCTGTAACAAGAGAGCATTTGTTAAGCGTTCAGAAAGTTGCTGGTCATCTTTGACTATCGGTATGAACGTTAAAGGTAACCGAATTTCATGTTCAGATACGATCCATCGAGCAAGGACTTCATATCCGACTAACACTTTGTTTTTATTTACTATAGGCTGAATAAATGGTTGTATTTTTCCTGTGAAAATGGCATCGGTTATTTGTTTTTTTGTAATTTCAATGCTGTTCATAATATACCATTAAGATAAATGATTGTTTTTGTTTTTTTGTATTAGAGATTCTAATATTTTGAGGTAATTGTTTTTTTCTTGATCTGTTTTATTCCTTAATAAAAAAGCTATATGGTCTAACTTACTTGAGCTATGTTCATTATAGAAAAAGGAAATTTCTTTATTGGTAATGAGTGATATATTTAATAATAAGTCAGCGCGTGGAATTCTTGTTCCATTTTCAATATCAATATAGGATTGTCTTGAAACATTTAATAATTGAGACATTTCTAATTGTGATATTTTTAACTCAGAACGGGCTTTTTTTATGTTGTTATGCATAAATTTTAAATGTCACCTCCAGTTTTTAAATTAATTATTACCGATAGCTCTGTGATTTTTGAATCATATATATCAAGGAGTAGGTTGATATCCGATAAATCGTTGTTCAATATTTTTTGTTTTATAAAATCGCGCATAATTTTTATAGATATTAATGTTTTTCTATAATGTGTTTGTTTCATAAATTATCGCCAATGATATCAAGTTCAATTTTTTTTATTAATAGTAATAAAATATCATCATCGACGCTAAGGTTATTGTCGTTAATGATTTCTTTTATTCTTTTTATAAAATTATCCTCAGAATTATAAAAATAACTAATTTCTTTATCTGACAATAAAGATAATTTTTTTATAATATCTGCTTTGGGAGAAATCTGACCTCGTTCAATTCTCACTAATGTACTTCTAGATATTCCTAAAATCAGAGCCATATCGTTCTGTGATAGTTGTAATGAATACCGAAGTCTAAGTATTTTTATATTCATATAAAGATTATGGCTAGGAAGCTCGTTTGAGTATTCTACAATAGGGTTATGTTTTTTTTAAATAAAATAATCAAAAACATATGCATTTGTATTAAAAATACGACATGAATAAAAAGCATAAAACAATTCCATTTTGGTATGTTATTTGGGTGGTTATGAAGAATAAAAGCTTTTTATTCAAAATTAAAGCTCGAATAGTTAGTCGTTTTATATGGTTTTTTATGCTATCTGCGTGGGTTTTCTTTATATTAAAAGTATGATTTTTAATCTATAAGAAGACTTCGTTATTATTTATTTCACTATGTGTGACTGTACTGTTTCAAATGAAACATTTGTTATTACTTATTTGCTCGTAATGAAAATGAAAAAAATTATAATCCGCACGTTTTGGTCTAGTCAGATCATATGTTCGGAGTTTATTTTAAATGAAAAAATTTGCACTTAAAGCTGTAGCAATTGCGTTATTAACCACTTCACTAACAGGCTGTATTGGTCAAATGGGTGTATCTAAAGTGGTAACAAAAGCGAATTTGTCAGCTGTCGATAACCGCTATGGTCGTGCAGGATTGTATGTGTTATTGAGCCCTATATATGGCATTGCTGCAACTGCAGATTTATTTATCTTCAATTCAATTGAGTTCTGGACAGGGAAAAACCCAATTACTGGTAAGTCACCAGCAGTTGCAGACATGAAGTTAAACACATATTTGAAGATCAACAGTATGTTGGATCGCTCTTTAACGACAGTACCATTAGCAAGTGTACAGAATAGTGATATTGAAGCGGCAGCATTTAAGCAGCTTGATGACAACACGTTAGAAATGAAAGTATCTCACCGTAATGGCACTACAACATTACTGCGTGGAGAGAAAGCAGGTGATGCTGTGAATTTTTACCTAGATGGTGAGTTTATTACCGCTGTTACTGTTGCTGACCTTGACCAATATGCTGCTCTACAAGCATAAACAGATAAGCTAGCAAAGTTATTTTTAACTGTTGTTCCAATCTATATATTTTAAAACCGTATATCTTATAAGGTATACGGTTTTTTTTCGTATAAACAATGCCTTACTTTCTTCTGATTGAAAATATTATTTTATTAAGCTCGAATTGGCTGCTTTTGGTTATTAATTGTCAAAAGCACTATATTAAGTTAACAAAATTGTCGATATAGTAGATAGCAAGTCAAGGGAATGAAATCAAAAACTAGGCTACATGTTGAAAACTTTAATTTTTTTGTTTTTTGATTAATTAGTACTACTCTAGTTTACACGAGTATGCAGAATTAACTAAAATCGCAGAGGGACAATTTATGACTACATTTAACACACAACAACTAGAAAAAATGCGCACTCAAGAAGGTTTTATTGCTGCACTAGATCAAAGTGGTGGTAGTACTCCCAAAGCTTTAAAAGCTTATGGTATTGAAGAAAGTACCTATAGTAATGATGAGCAAATGTTTGATTTAGTACATGCGATGCGTTCTCGTATTATTACTAGCCCTGCGTTTAGTGGCGAGAAAGTTATTGGTGCAATCTTATTTGAAAACACACTCGATCGTGAAATTGAAGGTAAACCGTCTTCACTTTACCTTTGGGAAGATAAAGGGGTATTACCTTTCCTTAAAGTAGACCAAGGGCTAGAAGACAAAGCTAATGGTGTTCAGCTTATGAAACCAATTGTTGGTCTTGAAACACTTGTTGCAAAAGCAAAAAGCAAAGATGTATTTGGTACTAAGATGCGTTCTGTTATTTGGGATGCTAATGAAGCCGGCATTAAAGCTGTTGTTGCTCAACAAATTGAAGTTGCAAAAACAATTATAGCTGGTGGTCTGGTACCTATTATTGAGCCTGAAGTTAGTATTGATAGTCCTGAAAAAGCGCAAGCAGAAGAGATTCTAAATCGTGAACTATCAGCACAACTTGATCAACTTAACGATGATCAGCTTGTTATGCTTAAACTCACATTACCGGAACAAGCTAATTTATACAGTGGCTTAATTGCTCATAAAAACGTGGTTAAAGTTGTGGCACTGTCAGGTGGTTTTCCACTTATGCAGGCGTGTGAAAAACTAGCTGCAAATAATGGCATTATTGCAAGTTTCTCTCGCGTATTAACGGATGATTTATTTGCTGATCAAGCACAAGCAGATTTTGATGCAGCATTAGCAAAAACTATTGAACCTATTTATCAAGCATCGCGTTCATAAATATCGTGATTTAAGATATATTTGAAATATACAATAAAAATATTGATGTAGGATATAATATGCATGCTTTATTAAGTTTGCATGTTATGTCTTACATCTTTTTCTATAATGGTATTATTTTAAATATTGCTGTAAATTATATTTATAATTCACTTAATATGAGAGAAATGAAACAAAATATATTATTAAATAATGATATGATCTATAAAGCAGCTATGCTGGGTAATAGTAGTAATCATAGGAGTTGTTTTGAGTTTTTTAAGAAAGTTATTTCTAAGTCATTGGAGTACTGAATTTCGGTGCGTAAGACCGGCGATTACGATTCAAAATGATCACCTAAAAGCCGTTTGGAACGATGAGAAAGAGAATACCTTTGGTATTGAACGTTTATTTAAATTATTTTTGGTATTATCTTCTTATGTATTTCCTGGTTTATATCTTCGTCATATTTCAGGGAAATTTGGCTTGTTACCGCGAAAAATTTGTTCTGAAATCTATGTTATATTTAAATTAATCACACCAATAATAATATTTAGATGTAATTTGGAAGATTCAACCTTTGCAATTATCCTTATTAGTTATCTTCTACTTGAAACATTACTATATTTACTGGGTGTGATATTTCTTTCTGATATTTATAGTCCTCCGATTTCTAAGAAACGTTCTTATTTAATGCTTGTTATTAATTATATTGAAGTGTGTTTAGGGTTTGCTGTGTTATATAAAGCAACGGGTGGGGTTAGTGAGTTAGTATCTAATTTTGATGCAATTTATTTTAGTTTTATAACCGCTACAACAATTGGTTATGGCCATATGGCACCAATAGGTCATGATGCTAAGGCATTGGCTATTATTCATTCCATGTATAATTTTATTTTTATTGGGCTTATTTTAAGTAATTTTGCTTTTAACATTACCTATAAAGATGGCACTTACCGAGTAAAATCAACACAAGATAAAGCACAAAAAGTCGATATAGATAAGCAATAAGGCTAGCCCTCAAAATTACTTTATATAACTAATGAGGGCTAATACTGTTGTTTCTTATTAAAATCTACACCACTACATTAGGGAAGGGGGATTTTTTGTTCTGTGGTTGTACGAGAGCTGCAACCAAGCGAGTCCTCCTTCCTTGGGCATTTACCACCGAATCGATGTACAGTTGTTGCTATTGTCATCGTGTGGTCGGCTAGGTTTATTTTTTTTATGGCATAGCTTGTATCTGTGTGCTCTTTGGTCATTAAGACTTCATCAGTATTGATGTTTTTAATCACTAATTTGCCGTTATTTGAACCACCACCCGGTTGTGGGTAATTAGGCAGTAATGGAGAATTTTCTAAATAAGCCACTCGAGTATTATTAGCATAAAAATGAGCATTAGCAGGCGCAAGGTAATGCTGGGTTGACGTTGAAAGTTGTTGTTGACTATTATGAATAATAACATCATAGCCGTAGTTAATATTGCCCCCACCAGCACCTGGTGGACCCATCATCGCTTTTAAGATGATATTTTTGCCATTAGGACTAAACTTATAAGGTACAAAAATCGCACCGCTATTGCCTGTTCTATGGGTTGTTGCTAACGTACCGACGACATAAGGGTGTTGATTATTAGCATCAGAAGCCACAAGTTTTAACTGCCAGCTATTGCAGCGGTTATTTTTCAATGTACCGCATCCTGCAAAGGTACGAATCACAGTGTCACATTGTGGATTGACTAAAGATTTCACATAAAGATATTGGCTTGGAATTAATTGCTTTATATTTTTAGGCGGTGTGCGAGAAATATTTGGACACTGCTTATGGTTGCTTTTTATGGTATTAGCATACTGTCGTAGAGAACTATTTAATCGACGCCACTTTTTACTGACGGTTGTTAGTGCCGCAGACTCATGTTTTAGTTCGTAAAGCTGACGTTTTAAGTTAAGACGAATACAGCCTTCCATGTATTCTTGTCTTGTACATTGTTTTTCAATTTGTTCGCGCCATTGCTGTTGGGTATTTGAGATAACCACCTGATCAACTGCACTATGGGCTTTTTTTATTTGTTGATATTGTTGTTCAAGCTGATGGTTGAGCTTGGTTAATTCAGATGAAGTACAGATAGCTTTATCTACTGCTGTACTTAATTGACTGCACTTTTCTGATGTAGCATTAGCATTAGTAGTTATTATTAATGAACTTAAAATGATAACCAGAGGAAATGAACGATAATATATTGGCATGATAATGTCCTTAATGTTTATATAAGTGATGTTATTAGCGTTATCTTGCCGTATTGATAAAAATAATCGGTGAATATTAGAACTGATAACTTTATTTATAGATTGTGAATCTTGTATATTATTGATTGATAGTAGTACATCAACGAATAAAATAGCAAACCTTGTCTATTGGTTTGTTATAACATAAAAAAACGCCAATCTTGATTATCGGCGTTTTAGTAAAAAAGTATGTAACGCGTTAATTAATGTGTGTGGCGTGGACCTTTACTGACTAATTCTTTGCCGTTCTCAAACACATCATCGGTAACCCAGCGGCCATAAATCAGTTGCTGCTTATCGTTAAAAACTGCAACAAAATGACGACCATCAGCATTGTTCGTTGCCATGCCAACACCTTCTACATTTTGTAGCCCAAGGCCACCATTTTCAACGGAAAGTAGAAAAGCTTCTAGTTCTTCAAGGCTATCGATAACACTTAATTCATTATTAATCATTGCTGTACTCTTTGAGTGATGACTTGGTGCGATCTTCTATTTTAAGGAATATTTGTAAATTACACTAGCCTAATTGCTGAGATAACATTAATGCAGCAATAATGAACCCATCCTGACGTTGGTTATTACCACCTATATAAGCATCAGCAATAGAAGAAGTGTTGGTTGATAACCATAAAGTACCATTTGATTTAATAATCGCATTGGCGACAGTACTATGATTATCTTGCAGCCAGATCTGATTATTGTTTTTTAATATTGCAAAAGGTGGCTGGTCACTTATTTCATTGATCCATATTTTATTGTTTTTAATCACAATAACAGCTTGGTTGTTGGTTAATGCTTGGGTGATTTTCGATTGATCCATGTGATGCAAGATAATGAAATTAGGTGTTTGAGTGCGATTATTAGCTAACCATATTTGGTTGTTTTTTATTACCGCATTGGGAGTGATATTTTTATGGTTGCTATTTAGCCAAATATTAGTGTCAGCAAAGGCAGTGCTAGAAAATAGCAATAACGTCAAAATTGTAATGCATATCTTTTTCATTGGGTGATCACTCTTATAGGAAGTATAGATAATATACAGTATTAGCAACGGCTTGTGATCGACGATGAGGAATAACCAATAACTTTTGGTTGCTAGTTTGATGTCTCTATTCGTGCTATACAATGAATATTCAATAACATACAGTGAAATATTAAGGGAGTGACATGTCTAGCCAGAATATTAATACTCAATTGGTTACTGCTGGACGATCAAAGAAATTTGGTCAAGGGGCTGTAAATAGTGTTATTCAACGAGCATCGTCATTAGTGTTCGATTCAGTTGCAGATAAAAAACAAGCCACAGCTAATCGTGCTAATGGTGAATTGTTTTATGGTCGTCGTGGTACTTTAACCCATTTTTCACTTCAACAAGCGATGGTTGAAATCGAGGGCGGGGCAGGATGTTATCTCTATCCTTGTGGCGCAGCAGCAGTTGCTAATACTATTTTAGCGTTTGTGGCTGCAGGTGATCACCTTCTAATGACGGGGGCTGCCTATGAACCAACTCAAGATTTTTGCAATGTAGTGTTAAAAGGGCTTAATGTCGATACGACGTATTATGATCCATCTGTTGGTGCTGATATTGCGGATAAAATTCAACCCAATACTAAAGTCGTGTTTTTAGAATCTCCCAGTTCAATCACTATGGAAGTGCAAGATATACCAGCCATTGTAAAAGCTGTTCGAGCTATAAACCCTGAAATTGTGATCATTGTTGATAATACATGGGCTGCGGGGGTGTTATTTAAAGCGTTAGATCATGGTGTTGATATTTCGGTTCAAGCAGGAACTAAATATATCGTTGGTCATTCAGATGCAATGTTAGGTACTGCTGTTGCCAATAGTCGTTGTTGGGAGCAGTTGCGAGAGCGGTCTTATTTAATGGGACAAATGGTTGATGCGGATACAGCCTATGTTGCAGCCCGTGGTCTACGGACGATGGGGGTACGCTTAAAACAACATCATGAAAGTAGTATCAAGATTGCTGAATGGTTAGCGCAGCATCCACAAGTTGAACGTGTCAATCATCCTGCTTTACCTAGTTGCAAAGGGCATGCGTTTTTTATGCGTGACTTTAGTGGTAGTTGTGGATTGTTTTCATTCGTGCTTAAAAAGCGTCTTGATAGTCAACAGATTGCCAATTTCCTTGATAATTTTACCCATTTTAGTATGGCGTATTCATGGGGAGGATATGAGTCGCTGATTTTAACTAACCAACCTGAAGAACTTAACCGTATTCGTCCTGCTGGTAAGGTTGATTTTGACGGTACATTAGTAAGAGTTCATATAGGTTTAGAGGACTGTGATGATTTACTAAATGATCTCGCCAAAGGCCTAGAACGTATCGCTTAATCCTATTAACGTCTTAGCACCAACATGCTAAGGCGTTTCATTGATTGATTTTAGCTATTGCAATAATAGCTGTAAATATTTCGTTACAATAAATTGGTTTGATTACGCCTCAAAATACAAAAATTATTTAAAATCAGCAGCTTAAAAATCATCATTAAAGACAAAATGAAATTTTAAGTGTTGGTTTGTCTGTATTTGTATATTTCGTGTCTTATTTTATTTTTTCAGACGCTATTGCTATCGAAAGGAGTGGGTGATATCTTAATTGCCATAGACAAGAATGATTATCAATAAGATTTCGGTGTTTGATAAATATGCCAACGACAACAATATTTTTATTGAAGTATATAAATGATTAAAACTAATAAATAACCATTTTATTTTTATTATTGAGTTTTAAAACTTAATAGCTTATTAAATTTAAGTGATTATTAATAAGTTTATTATGAGTAGGTTTATATATTTCCATGAAAATAATTAGCACCGTTATTAATACTAATAAGAATATAGAGGTTGCTATGAAAACGACTCGCATTGTTTTAATTCGTCATGGTCAAAGCCAGTGGAATAAAGAAAATCGTTTTACTGGTTGGGCCAATGTACCATTAACTGAACAAGGTAAATCAGAAGCACAGTCAGCAGGTCAAAAATTAAAAGAAAATAATTTCAAATTTGATTTTTGTTATACATCAATGTTGAATCGTGCCATTAATACTTTATCTATCGTACTTGAAGAGCTTGATTTACTCTGGTTACCGGTTGATCATTGCTGGCAGTTAAATGAACGCCATTATGGTAACTTACAAGGCTTAAATAAAGCAGAAACAGCAGAAAAGTTTGGTGATGAGCAAGTGTTCATCTGGCGTAGAAGTTACGATACACCGCCACCAACTGTTGATAAAACAAGCCCTTATTACCCAGGTAATGATCCACGTTACGCTGATTTAACTGTTGATGAGCTACCTGTTGGTGAGTCATTAAAAGATACTTATGAGCGTGTCATTCCATTTTGGAACGATGTTATTGTACCTAAAATCAATAGTGGTACAGATATTCTTATCGCGGCACATGGTAATAGCTTACGTGCCTTAATGAAACATCTCAGTGATATTGCTGATGATGAGATAACTCAAATAGAGATTCCTACTGGAGTACCGCTAGTCTATGAATTAGACAGCAATATGAAAGCAATAAAATATTATTATTTATAAGAGTACATAAGTACTTAAGAGTTAATGTCAAAGATAAAACCTCACTTATTATCAGTGAGGTTTTTTTGTATATATTCAAAACGAAAATTCATGATGAGCAGCTGATTTCAAGATGTTTACCCCAATGCGGTGGTAATTGTGCGAGCTTTTCTGCATCTTCATGTTCATGTTCATTAAAAGGGTGCGCGAGAACAGTCATTAATTGCTCAATAAGCTGATAATTTCCTTGTTCAGCTTCTTCAATGGCTTGCTGAGCAAGATAGTTACGGAGAATATATTTCGGGTTATGCTGTCGCATTGTCGCTAAACGCTGGCGAGTATCTGGCTCAAGTTGTAACCGTTGTTGATAGCAAGCTAACCATGGTTTTAGGGCTAAAGTGCATTGGAATAGTGTTTTAAAGTGATGTTCACTGTGTGTTAGTTCAGCAATAGTAATTTGGGATAATGTTCTAAAGAACAACGTGTAATCAACCTGATATTGTTTTAATAACTGCAACAGTTCAGAAAATAATCGAGTATCAGACGCATCTGCAATGGTTAACCCTAATTTTTGACGCATGTTATGGCTATATTGCTGCTGTAATTGGTGTTGGTAATGTTCTAACCCATCATCAATCTCAGTTTTATTGAGTAATGGTGTCAAAGCGTAGCCAAGAGCAGATAAGTTCCACAACCCAATTGCAGGTTGTTGGTCAAAGGCATAACGGCCCGAGTAATCTGAATGATTACAAATAAAACTCGGTTCATAATCATCAAGAAATCCAAACGGGCCATAATCAAATGTTAGCCCTAAAATTGACATGTTATCAGTATTCATAACGCCATGTGCAAATCCTACTGCTTGCCAAGCAGCTATCATGGCAGCTGTACGTTGACATATTTGCTTAAACAGTAAGGCATAAGGAGAAGGGGCTGAGGCCAACTCTGGAAAATGGTGCTCAATAACATAGTCAGCGAGTTGTTGTAATTGTTGATGTTGACCGGTGTAAAAAAGATACTCAAAATGACCAAAACGAAGATGACTTTCAGCGACACGAACAAGGGTTGCTGCGGTTTCAACGTTTTCTCGTATGACAGATGTTTGACTACCAATGATGGCTAAAGCGTGGGTTGTTGGTATGCCAAGTCCTGCCATGGCGGTACTTGCAAGGTATTCACGAATAGAGGAACGCAATACAGCACGCCCATCCCCCATTCTAGAATAAGGCGTTTTACCTGAGCCTTTTAAGTGTAAGTCCCATTTCTTACCTGCACTGGTAACAACTTCTCCTAGTAATAGTCCTCTGCCGTCCCCAAGATCTGGATTATATTGTCCAAATTGATGACCACTATATTTCATCGCCAGTGGAGACATGTCAGCTAATATTGTGTTGCCACTGAATATATCTATAAAACTTGGATCGTGTGCAACTGCGGGATCTAGCTCAAGTTTTTCAGCAACAAGTGGATTAAAATGCACCAGAGAGGGGTGTTCTAAAGGTTGGGGTAGTATAGGTGTGCCGAGTGATGCTGCAAGATCACTATAGCTATTAGCAAACTTTAGTGTCGAAAGTGTTTTCATGGCAATACCTATAGTCAAAGAAAGTAACCATTTAAGCTTATCGAGTTATGGTAAATAAACAAGGGATGAAAAGTAGGGGTATTAAAAAGTAGAATTAATCCAAAAAAGAAAATATCGCTTATTCATAAATTGTTCATTGATGATGATTTATAAATAAAGATAATATTAATAGAAATTAAAATATAGGATGTTATTTAATCTAAATGGTATCTATTTTATTTTTAAATAACCTTTTTATGTAAATTTAGTTTTAAAATATGCACGCAATAATTGGTTAAATCTTATATTTCAACAATTAACATTGTCGTTTTCTTTATTTAGGGGCAATTTGTCATACATATTGGTCATATAAGGAATGCTAACGATGACAAATGAAGTTTTTTTCCAAAATCTATTATCTCATGCTGATGTAATGATAAATGGTTCTCGACCTTGGGATATTAAAGTCCACGATGAACGTTTATATGATCGAGTATTAAATGAGGGTTCGTTAGGCTTTGGCGAAAGTTATATGGATGGCTGGTGGAGCTGTGATGCTATTGATGAAATGATCAACCGTGTATTACATGCCCGTATCGATGAAAAGCTTGATTTATCTTCTAAGCTCGCCATTGGATTAAAAATAGGTGCCTCAAAAGTAAAACACCTTTTTAACCGTCAAAGTATTGATCGAGTAACGAAAGATGTGCCTTTTCATTATGATTTAGGTAATGATTTATTTGAGTCTATGCTTGATAAGCGCATGACATATACTTGTGGATATTGGAAAAATGCGACAGATTTAGACTCTGCTCAAGAAGCTAAGCTTGATTTAGTCTGTCGCAAAATGGGCCTAAAACCGGGTATGCGTTTGTTAGATATTGGCTGTGGTTGGGGGAGTTTTATGAATTATGCCGCAGAGAATTATGGCGTGATTTGTGATGGTTTAACTCTTTCAAAAGAACAAGCGGCACTAGGACAACAACGCGCTGATGATCTCAATCTTCCTGTGAAATTCATTTTACAAGATTATCGTTTACATAAACCTGAACAACCTTACGATCGCGTTGTATCTATTGGTATGATGGAACATGTGGGTCCTGAGAATTATGAAGATTACTTCAAAGCGGCCTACCGTTATCTTGCTGATGATGGCATATTCTTATTGCATACCATTGGTAGCCCACATTCTAAAACAGAAACTGATGCCTGGATTAACAAATATATCTTCCCTAATGGTGTTGTGCCGTCAATGACGCAGATTGGTGCCGCGACTGAAGATTATTTTAATATCGAAGATGTGCAAAATATTGGTCCTGACTATGATAAAACTTTAGTCGCATGGAATGAAAAATTTGAAAAAAACTGGCCGCAAATATCAGAACATTATGGTGAGAAATTTTATCGTATGTGGCGTTATTATTTATTGTCATGCGCCGGCGCATTTCGTTGCCGCGATTTAAATGTATGGCAATTTGGTTTAACCAAGAAAGGGGCAGAGTTGCCTTTATGCGTGCGTTCTAACTAACATTATTCACTTAACCTTTTGGTTTTAAATAACAATGCCCTTGTTAATGAGGGCATTGTTGTATGGGTTATATTGTTGTAAAAAATCAACTATGAATTATCAACAGTAATGGCTTTTTTCGGCTTTGATTTTTTCGGTTCTGGCATAATAATCGGTTCAATATCAACAATCTTTGAACGACTCATTATGATTTTCCAGCGTTGAATACGCACTGTTTTATCTTCATCTGTTTCTTGAGTGATCAAGTTAATCAGATGTCTTTTTTCAACCGATTCTTTGGTTACTTGGCCATCATTAAGTTGGTATAACCGTTGTGAACCTTTTTCCATCAAGGTCGCGACCGATCTAAGATCAAGAATGATTGATTCACGTGTTTGTTCATAACCACTTAAGAACTTGGTTGGTGACATTCTGGTAGTGCTTTTATAATGTAAAATGGTTTCTTCACGGTGAGAAACATTATGCTTACGTGTTTTGCGAATAACATCGACTAAGCTATCGTAATTAACAAACTCTAACCACTCCAGTTGACGTCCAATAACATGACCAGTATTTGCATCAAAAAATTGTTTGCGCCAGCGTGCTTTTCCTTTACGCATCCAACGCCATAGCATGGTTTTTAAGTCGTCTTTAAAGACTTCACGAGCGGCATAAATAACCGATAAAACCAAAATGAAAGAGGCGGTGATATCACCTAACATACCGCGTGCTTTAATAAGCATCAAGGTAACAAAGATCATCACAATACCCGCAGCGGCACCAGTAACAATTTTGCGAGTATTTTTACCCAACTCCACGGTTTTTTCTTTCATCGTTACAGGGTATTCAATCAGACGTCGCAATAAGCGCATCTTATTTGACATACGCGTTGGATCTTGCATCGCTCTTGCTGAGTTATAATTATTATCTATACGGTGCTGAGCTTCTTTTTGGCAAATTTCTAATAGTAGAGGTTTGATTTCATTGTACTCAGCGCCACGGGGTAAGTGAGCGATAAGTTGCAGAAAACGTTGCTCTGTAAACCATGATAAATAGTTATCAATATTTTCATAATACTTAAGTAACTTTTTATCAGTTGGTATGTTACGGCGTAACCTTTTTAGAATTCGAACAGCTAACTGTGCTGCTTCTTCGATTTCTTCTTGTTTCGATTCACTGCTATCACCTAATAATTGCTGCGTTGTTTTTTCCAAGGCTAACGCATATTGATAGGCATAGAGACTTAAACTTAAACGGTATTGCTCAATAGAGAGCTTACCTCGACTTGCAAGGCGGCTATGTACTAAAGGCAGATGGTTGATATCACTAAAATAAGTACGTTTGCCATGAATGGCATTATGATAAAACTCTTCTTCAGAGATGATATTGGCATTTAACCCAAGTTCACCTGGGACAAAAATGTACATATCAAGCTGTCGATTAGTTGTTTCATGAATCACATGAGATATTTTGAGTTTATGCCCATCTTTTTTATCGACAGTAATCACTTTTTATTTTCCCTCCAACGGATAATGCTTAATGGTATAAACTGGCTTCCATTGAGATTATATGAGAATAAGTTTTTGTCCATTATTTATAAATCACAACTGATTAATGCTAATAGGATGAAAAAACATCAAATAATTGCAGATAGGTTGGGCGAAGGCTAACAACATCACGTATAATATCCGCATCATAAGCGCAATCCGTGCATTATAGCGCATTGCCTAGCTAGCGATAGTCATTAATAATTGCTGCTAATAAATTGAATGATAAAGATATTGAACCAACTGCACTATAAGCGTGTTGTTGCCTATATAGAGAGTACCTGATACATGATTAAAATTGGACAATACAACACACTAGAAGTTATCAAACTGGTAGATTTTGGTGTGTTTCTTAATGGCGGTGATGATTTCGGTAATATTTTGTTACCAAAGAACACTGTGCCAGCAGGTACTAAGCTCGGCGACAAGCTTAAAGTTTTCATTTACTTCGATTCTGAAGATGAAGTGATTGCAACCACTGATGAACCTTTAGTTGAAGTGGGTGGTTTTGCTAAACTGCGTATTGTTGGTGCCACTACCATTGGTGCATTTGCTGATTGGGGTTTACGTAAAGATCTGCTTATTCCATTTAGCGAGCAACGTCGTCGATTAGAAGAAGGCGAAGAAGTGATGGTTCGTGTTTACACGGATCGCGCATCTGGTCGTATTGTTGGCTCAACTAAGTTTAACCGCTTCCTTGATAAAACACCTGCAAACTACAAAGTAGGTCAAGAAGTGCAAGTGGTTATCGCTGAAACAACCGAACTGGGTTATAAAGCGGTTATCAATGGCGAACATTGGGGCTTATTCTTTAAAACAGAAGCGTTTGGTAAGCTGTTTATTGGCAAACAACTAAAAGCCTACGTTCAAGAAATTCGCCCAGATGGCAAAATTAACCTATCACTACAAAAAGTAGGTCTAGGTAAAGTTGATGATCTAGCTGATAAGATCCTAACGTCGTTAGAAATCAAAGGTGGATATATTCCGGTAAGTGATAAATCAAGCCCTGATGAGATCTTCCGTGTTTTCCGTACCAGTAAAGCAACGTTTAAAAAGACCATTGGTGGCCTCTACAAAAAAGGCTTAATTGTGATTGAAAAAGACGGTATTCGTCTTAACGATAACGATTAATCATCACTGGCATTGATTGCTATTAGTGAATAAAAAAACCGACACAGTGCTAGAAATAGTCAGGATGTCGGTTTTTTTATGTCTTTAGCTGCGGTTCATTAGTCTTTTTGATGGAGTAGCTGTTCGAATTTTGTCATATTCCAACCTATTAATACGCTATCGCCAATTTTTATAACAGGGACAGAACGGGCACCGGTACGACTTAATTCTTTTCTGCCTTGTGGTGTTGCGACATCAACTAAACGAAAAGGATAATTTTTGGTTTTCATGTACTGCTGAGCATCTTTGCAATGCGCACAGTTTTTTTGAGTAAACAAAGTAATACGTTTCATAATAATTAATTCGCTACACTATTTACTACATACAGAACAGTTCGGTTGCTGCATTAATTTCATTTCACGCCAGTTCATGCTCATTGCATCTAACATTAAGATCTTGCCTGTTAATGGCGTACCGACATTGGTTGCCACTTTAATCGCTTCCATTGCTTGTACTGCACCCACAATACCGACCACAGGCGACATGATACCGGCTTCAACACAGGTTAATGTTTGTTGACCAAAGAGGGCGCTCAAGCATTGATAGCAAGGCTCACCATCGCGGTAGCTATAAACACTTATTTGACCTTCCATACGAATAGCAGCCCCAGAAATAAGCGGGGTTTTAGTGGCAAAGCATAAGCGGTTAAGTTGGTTACGTGTATCAACGTTATCACAACAATCTAGCACTAAACTGTGTTGTTCAATCAGTGGTAATAACTCGTCATCGGTTAAACGTTTGGCGATGGTTTCAACGGCTAAATAAGGGTTAATAGCTGTTAACGCTTGTTTAGCTGATTCAACCTTGAGCATGCCAACAGTCGCATCAGTATGTAATATCTGACGTTGTAAGTTAGAAACTTCAACCTTATCATCATCAATCAGGGTGATTTTCCCCACACCAGCAGCAGCAAGGTATTGTGATGAAGCACAGCCTAAACCACCTGCACCTAAAATTAACATCGATGAGGCTTTTAATGCTTCTTGGCCTTCGAAATCAAATTGGCGCAGAATAATTTGACGGTTATAGCGCAGCATTTCTTGATCTGATAATTCAGCATTAGCATGTTGTTCTATTGTCATAAGTGAAATTACCGTTATTACCTATTTATTCGAGCGTACGTTCTTTGAGGTTCTTTGAGATTGCATCTAGCAGGTGATGCATTAACCGCTATCTAATCGATAGTAAGTTAATGCACCGACCGCTAAAAATTAGTACATGGTGTGGTTAAACATTTCAATAGTGACTAATTCACCAACTTCAACACGGCCACGATCTTGTTCTAATACCACAAAGCAGTTAGCGTGGTGCATTGAGCTGAATGCACCAGAGCCTTGATTGCCGGTTGTTGTAACTTCAAATTGACCGTCGCAGTTAATGCTATAGATACCACGCTGGAAGTCGGTACGGCCAGGGCGTTTCTTAAACATTGAGGTTGCTTTGGCTTGTAAACGCACTGGTGGTTGGTATTGGCTATGGCCTGCTAGTTTGGCCAGCATAGGTTGAACTAATTGGTACAGGGTTAACATTGCAGAAACTGGGTTACCAGGAAGACCACAGAACCAAGCATTATTGATGGTACCAAAGGCAAAGGGTTTACCCGGCTTCATGGCGATTTTCCAAAAACCAATTTGACCTTCTTGATCTAAAATATCTTTGGTGTAATCAGCCTCACCGACACTTACACCGCCAGATGTGATCACAACGTCAGCATCTGTTGATGCGGTAAGGAATGCTTGGCGAAGTTTTTCTGGGCAATCTGGAATAATACCGAGATCTAACACATCACAGCCAAATTTTTCTAATAATGCTTTGATGCCATAACGGTTGCTATCGTAAATTTGACCCGCTGCAAGTGCTTCACCAACAGGGCGTAATTCATCGCCCGTTGAGAAAAAGGCTACTTTAGGACGGCGGTACACAGCAAAAGAAGCAATACCTAATGACGCCAATAATGGCATTTCACGAGCTGTTAAACGGGTCCCTTTAACTAAAACGGTTTCACCGTAATGAACATCGTCGCCAATAGGGCGAATGTTATCATTGGCTTTAGGCTTGATATTGAACTGAATGTTATCGCCTTCAACTTGCGTTTCTTCTTGCATGATAACAACATCAGCACCAACTGGAATTTCAGCACCAGTCATAATGCGAACACATTGCCCAGCTTCACATGTCCCCGTAAAAGGAATACCAGCAAATGATTTACCAACCATCGTTAAGGTATTGGTATGTTCAAGATCAGCGGCACATAGCGCGTAACCATCCATTGCCGAATTAGCAAATGGTGGCACATTAATAGGAGAAAGAATATCTTCAGCAAGCACCATACCCATTGCATCTGCTAATGCTACCGTGGTGATTGTTGTTAATGGTGAAACCTGAGTCATAATGTTATTTAACGCAGTTTCAACGGTCATTAAACCTGGTACGTCGCAGCATCCCATAATTGAATCCATTTATTTAGTCATGATAATGATGTGAGCAGATCTGAAAAATTCTCAGTTGACGTGATCTTGCTACAGATGTTTACTAAGTATTGTTCAGAACGCTAGTTAATAGATAGTTTACCCTTTATTGGCTACCGCGGTAAGAGATTGAATATACTAAAATACACTTGAAGTACGTAACCATAAGAAATTTGGTGGTGAAATTATTCTCATTTGGGGGTATTCTGCTAACGATTTTAGCGCTGGCAAGGTCAGAAGGGTATGTCTTTTTTATTCTACCTAGGTCAGCTGGAGGAAGAGATGACAGCATTAAGTGTATCTGCAATACAAGTACGTGACGCCTTAGCCGCCCGTGGACTAGAAACCCCGATGACAGCTGATGTAATCAGTCGCGAAGAAAAGAAAGAAAAAATTGAATATCATATGCGTGAGGTATTATCGCTATTAGCATTAGATCTTACCGATGATAGTTTGGTTGAAACACCACACCGTATTGCAAAAATGTATGTCGATGAAATTTTTTCAGGTTTGGATTACACCAATTTCCCTAAAATCACAGTGATTGAAAATAAAATGAACTGTGATGAAATGGTACGAGTAAAAGACATAACCTTAACCAGTACCTGTGAACACCACTTAGTAACGATTGATGGTAAAGCAACAATTGCCTATATTCCACGTGGAAAAATTATTGGTTTATCTAAAATTAATCGTATTGTCCGTTTCTTTTCTCAGCGCCCACAGGTGCAGGAACGTTTAACACAGCAAGTATTAGTAGCATTACAAACGTTACTTGAAAGTGAAGATGTTGCCGTTACTATTGATGCAACCCATTACTGCGTTAAATCTCGTGGTGTAATGGATGCAACCAGTGTGACGACAACAACTGCATTAGGGGGTATTTTTAAACGTAACCCAGCTACTCGTGCTGAGTTTTTTAATGGTATTCGTTAAGCGTTAATTACTGCTATAGTTGAGGTTCTATAAATGCCTGCCAATAGATAATTGGCTGGCATTTTTTATTTATATTCAAGAGATAATAGATGGATTTAATTAGGCTTTCTCGCATTAGCATGAAGCACCTTATTACGTTGCATGTGATGTTAGATACTCTGAGCGTGACAGACTGCGCTCAACGGCTGTGTGTTAGTCCATCATCGGTCAGTAAAACCTTGAGTCAGCTTCGAGACACACTAAATGATGAGTTGTTTTATCGTCATGGTAATCGGTTGGTGTCGACACCATTAGCACGCCGTTTAGGGCCGACTGTGCATCAGATGATCAGCGATATGAATCAGATCATGACTCAAGAAGAGTTTGATGTTGCCAATTATGCAGGCAGTTTTTCACTATCGATGCGAGAAAGTACCTTTGAATTGATCGCCGCACCTTTGTGTGAACATGTATTGAAACTTGCACCAAATATTCGGTTAGATATTTGGTCTAAAGATAATATTGGTGTTGGTGGATTAGCGAAAGGGGTACTGGATTTTATTATTTTGCCGCATGATCTTAGTCAACCACCGAACATTGATAACAACTTAGTCTGGGAAAACCTATTTACAGATGAAATGGTGTGTTTAATGTCACATCAGCACCCGCTCGCGACGCAATCACTGACGATTGATGATTATTTACATTACGATCATATTGGTATTGTCGATAATGATCTCAGTGTGCCATTTTTTGAAATGCAGCTCGCACAACAACATCGCAAACGTAAAGTCATGGTTAATGTAGCGGATTTCGGTGTCGCAGCAACACTGTGTAAAAATACTGAGTTATTGTTTACTTGCTCAAAAAAATGGGCCGAAGTGGCAGCGCAAGCACAATCTCTCACTATGAAAGAATTGCCGTTTAATTATGGTCAAGTCGGGTATAGCTTGGTGTGGTATCAACCAAGTATGAATGATCCTGCGTTGCGATGGTTATATCAACAAATTATCGCTGTAGGCCATACAATCGGTCTAGCTAATAAAGAAAGTTAATAGTGATAATATTAAACGAAAAAGTCAGTGGTGATTTGGTGAGCGCCACTGACGATAATTTTTAACGTTGCTATACATACACGCTAGGTAAGATTAAATTGGTAACATTACGCTCTGTAAGTAATGCTGCAAAGGTCTCGATATCCTCTTTTTTACATGTTGTCCAGTTGAGAGACTCACCGGTAACGCCATGATGCTGAAATGCATTGAGCTTAATACGTACACTGCTATCTAACGCGATTAAATAAGCTGCGACAGCATCGATATATTGCTCATAATCGGTGATCCCAGGGATCTGTAATAAACGGACTTCGTATAATTTTTGGTGTTGACTTAACCAATCAATAGTAGCTAAAACACGATCATTATCACGACCAGTTAACCAGCGATGAGTACTGTTATTCCAGGCCTTTAAATCAATCATTGCGCCATCAAGATAGGGTAAGACCATTTGCCAACCAGTGATGCTTAAACTGCCATTACTGTCGATCATACAGCTCAGATGTTGCAAAGTAGCATCGGACTTGATGGCTTTAAATAATGCGATAATATACGGTAATTGTAGCGTCGCTTCACCACCTGTTACCGTTATGCCATTAATAAAAAATAAATTATCTCTGATTAAAGTCAGAGTATCCGCTACTGTTAACTGTTGTGTTTTCGGGGTTGATTGTTTATTACATGCGCTTAAACAACCATCACATTCAGTGCAGCTCGACATATTCCATGTCACAAACGGTTTATTGTTTTGTGTTGTAAGTTGTAGTGATTGGGTGGGACAACTTGGTACGCAATCACCACATTGATTACACATATCAATTGTTTGTGGGTTATGACAGTTTTTGCAGCGGTAGTTACACCCCTGCAAAAACAGTACCATACGATTGCCTGGGCCATCAACACATGAGTAGTTCAATATTTTGCTGACTGTGGCAGAAATCATATTATGGGTATCTTTTATTTAGCTGAATAAACGGGTGACATTTCACGACTAACAACGCGTGGTTGGCGCTCTAAAATACGTGTATTCTCAGACGCTTCTGTACCTAACCAAGTTGTATTCGTACGTGAACCTTGCTCTTTAAATTTTGAAATATCAGACAACTTAACCATGTAACCTGTTACACGAACAAGATCATTGCTGGCAACGTTGGCGGTAAATTCACGGAATCCTAGAGCCAGTGCGCCTTTACATAGTTGCATTAATGCCAGTGGATTATTCTTAATTGTTTCTTCGATAGTCAGAATTTCACTGATACCAGAGGTATAGTATTGATGGTGCGCAGCCAGTGCTTTAATATGAATCACTGGATCGGGTTCGGTACCATAAGGAATTCTAATCCCCGGCGTAACTTCGTGATCACAACTAATACCACCTTGTGAGTGCAATAGAGCACGGCCATTTAAGCCATATTTTACAGGTGTTGTAGTAACGATTTCATTTAATGTCTCACTGATTTTCAGTGCGATAGCATTCGCTGCTTCGTTGTGACCATACTTAGCCGTTGATCCTGACTTTTCCATCAGAATGTTTACAGCTTCAGCCATACCGAAAATACCAAACATAGGGGCAAAACGGTCTTCATTGATCAAGCCTTCAGTGGTTAAGAAACCATTAAAGAAATTTGATTCTTCATGTAAGAACGCTGAACGAGCATCAATCAATTCAAACATCAGTCCACTGTAATGTGGCAGGGTAGTGGTTAAGAACTCTTCAACACTATTACTACGTAGTGCGACTTCTTTTAAGTTCATGCGTACTAATGTGTTGGCACCACCGGCAAGTGGCAGTGAATTATAGCAACTTACGATACCAAAACCTGGTTCACCAAATGCGTCAGCGAACATTGGGTAGTTAGCAATGTGTGGCTTGCTGCACTCACAAATATTGTCACACGCTTGCTGCAATAAGCTTTCTGGTGTGATTTGTGGGTCGTACATAAATGTCAAATTGGGTGCAACTTGTTTAAGTTCTGCATCAATGGTTAAAATCATTCGACAGACGATGTTATCTGTTGGACCAATATTGACATGCATAAAGGCATCGGGAAGAGTGCGATCAAGCATGATCCAGAAATTTTTCAGTTTACGGTATAGCACATCGTCACTTATATCGGTAACAAATGGCAGTAAGATTTGGTCAAGTTGACCAAGGTAAACGGGAATATTAGTGACTGACGGTACGTGATGATAAATGATCGTCAGTAGGTTAATTGCTTCATCTAAATTAGTTGCAGCTTCAAGCTCTAAGTATTCAGAGCCTTGTTGTAAAAATTTTGCGTAATCAGGAAGAACATAACGAGGTTTAAAAGGAGCATTACCTTCAAACATATCACAAATAATACCCGCATCTTTTGCTGCTGAAACGGCAGTGGAAATTGGCATATAGTCTACAATAGCTTCTGCTTCCAACGACAGGAACAATGTTTTCTGCTTAGCACTTAATGTTGGATCAGTAATGATATTTTTAATTTTTGTTTGTAGTGTCATTGCTATGTTCTTCTTATATCCATAGGTTTTGTGCGGCTAATCTAACGGAGAATGTATTTTTCCAGAAGTGAAAAATACAGAACAGTATTTTTCCAAAATGGAAATCCATCGTTTAAAGCAGTTAAAAAGTTATTTGATATAAAAAATACGGTGTACAATAGACGCAAAGTAAATCGAGCCTGAATTTAACATTAAATAAGTAGGGCTTAAGTGTGTAATTTAGTAACAACAAAATAGCATTATTCACTATTACTATTTTCATCATTGTAAAGTGGTTGCTATAGCCTGAAATGCTAAATAAGTATAATTAATGAGCAACCAAAAGCGCAACGGCGAGATATTTCTTCTTTTTCACATCGATTTTATTTTTAATAAAAGAATGTTTTTTTAGGTTTTAAATATCGTTCAATTGTAATAATATCAATACATTGAAGGTTTTTGTTATAACTTTTAAAGATAAAAAATTGTGATATGACATAATTAAATTTTAAAGTTTCACTTTTTGAATTGTATCATTTGTTAAAATTTGTCTAAATATAGATAATTAGTTTTTTATGAATTACCGTCATTGCATATCAAATAAGATAGGCTGTAATGCTAGGTATAGTGTATTTTGTTTTATTACATAGGTAAGGATCGCTTTGACGATGTTAAATCCTCAACGTGTTGTTGCTAAGCGTGTTAGCAAGCTTTTAGTTTTATCGCTGATGGTTCCCGGTAGTGTTTTGGCTGCTGAAGCGAGCCCTGTTGCTCCACAGAATGTTGCAGCTACAGCCAATACAGTGCAAATTGTTGGTCCTAATACTGCGATTCCTCAGATACCAACAGGTACACGAAAAGCACCGTTAACAGCTGGCAGTGTTGATTGGTCGTCATTGAATAATGAACATTTACTTAGTACGAAAATATTATGTGGTAATACCGCAAGTAACGTATGTTTCGCACCACAAATAGAACAAGCTTATGCACAAAATAAGTTTTACCCACTGTGGAATACTGTCGCTTTACGTAAAGAATTGACAGCACAGTTGCAAATGGTCGCAGATAGTAAAATGCTACCGGGTATCAGCCAACGTTTAACTGAACTGAATAAACTTGAGCAACAAGGTAATTTGCGTGGTTATGACCTTTTAGCAACTGATACTTATTATGTGTATCGCGCATTTTTAAATTATATTGCTCATCATCGTAATGTTTTATTCTTATCTCAGCCTTTAAATATGAGTCAAGTAATGGTTCAGTATGGCAGCGATGAAGATGCATACCCAATGACAATGGCGAAGCTTACAACATACCGTCCTACTTATATTCCATTTGAATCAACCATGAAAATGATTGAGAAGTACCAACAATTGGCACCTCATCATTTAACTCGCAGCAGTTTTAAGTCAGCAGTTTATCGCCCTGGTGATGTGCTACCTAATGGTCATGATGTGGTACAGGTGCTTTATCATTTAGGTGATCTAAGCCAAGCGGATCATGATGCATTATCTGTACAACCAACAGTGTCAAATTCTGGTGTATTGTTAGCAAGCATTAAATTATTCCAAAAGCGTCACGGGTTAACGCCTGATGGTATTGTTGGTCCGGCGACAATTAAGCAATTAGTGATGCCATACAGCGACATTGCTCGTTTGTTAGCATTAAACACGTTACGTATGTCGGCATTAAATCGTCATAATGATACTCGTGCTCATATCTGGGTAAATATTCCTAACTATAAGTTAGAACTTTACGATAACGGTCAGAAAATGTTTGAGTCTAAGGTAATTGTCGGCCGTGATACGCGCCCAACAAATCTATTCTCATCATCGATTACAACGATGGTCGTTAATCCATATTGGAATGTTCCGGTAACGATTAAGCAGCATGATGTGATTCCCAAAGTGAAACTTTCTCGTGATTACCTGAAAGCTCATAATATGCAGATTTTAAACAGCTGGCGAGATCGTACTGTTGTACCACCAAGCAGTATTGACTGGGCAACGGTGAATCCAAAGACATTCCCACATGAATTCCAGCAAGGTCCTGGTCCTCGTAATTCATTAGGGCGTGTTAAATTCTTGATGCCAAATGATTATGCTATTTTCTTACATGACACACCATCTCGTGGTTTGTTTAATCGTAATAAACGCGATTTAAGTTCTGGCTGTGTGCGTGTTGAGCGTGCTGATGATTTAGCTAATTATGTTATTGATTACCAAAAACGTAATAATATTGATTCTTTTAAATCAATGCTTGATTCCCAAAAGAACAAGGTTGTTAGTCTTTCAAAACGTATTGATGTTGACTTTGTTTATTTAACGGCATGGGTTGATCAAAATGGTAATCTACAAATGCGTGATGATATTTATGGTTATGACTCACCACAAGTAAAGCCAATTAAAGCAAAGTTCATTACCATGAAAGATTTTGTTAAGCGTTAAAATTACTCACTGCATAATATTTATTAAAGCCAGCACATAGATGCTGGCTTTTTTGTGTGCTAAATATCGTGGCTCAAGGTAGAATTAAATTATCGTTTGGAATCAATACAGTTAGAGTGTCTTTGTATGACACAACGAGGAAGTAATGTTAAAAGCTATTTTTTTAGATATGGATGAAACCTTATGTGCAACTTCGGTTGCTGACAAGCAAGCGTTGGCCACTTTAAAACATTATGTCCAATCACAGTTTCCAACCTTAAATGCAGATACTTTTTGCCAACGTTATATTGCGGGGGTTTATAAACAGCTTAATGACGAATTTCCACAGTTAGTGGCATTATTAGACAATGAATTGCTGTTTAGGCAAACATTAGTTCAAACATTATTTGCTCAACAACAACTCACCATTACTTTTGATCAGGCTGTTGCTATTCAAGCTTCATTTGATGATGGTCGCATGGCTGGATTTGATTTCTTTCCACACGTAAAAGCAATGTTAGCCTGCTTACGTCAGCAGTATAAGCTGGTGGTGATCACCAATGGTCCAGTGTTTTCACAGCATCCTAAACTGGCAGCGACAGCAATGGCTGAACATGTTGATTATATTATTGTGGGCGGAGAAGAGCCGGAAGAAAAACCAGCACTTAGCATTTTCCAAAAAGCATTAAAGTTAGTGGGTTGTCAGTCTAGTGAAGTCATCCATATGGGGGATTCGCTGGCCGCTGATATTGCAGGAGCTAATGGTGCCGGTATTACGAGTGTATGGGTTGATACGGGTAAGGTGAGTGATCACCAAAAGTTGTCGCTGATCACGCCGACCTACATTGTGCAACAGCCACAACAGTTGTTAGATATAATTAAACAGCACATTGGTTAATAGTGCTGGTTAAGCGTCATTATTGATACCGATAAAACAAAAACACCACAGCAAAAGCTGTGGCGTTTTTATTATATGTGTTGTGACGTTAGACTTATTGTTGTGTTGTTTCTATTTTACGTGTTTTCCATAACGATGCGCTGATAGCGATAGTAATGGAAAGGATAATCACACCCAGTGAAATCACGGTTGGAATTGCATAAGGTGAACCAACAAGTAACATTTTGATACCAATGAAGCTTAGAATAAAGGCTAAAGCAACTCGTAAATAGCAGAAACGGGTTAGCATACCTTCTAATACAAAATACAGTGAACGTAAGCCAAGTAGGGCAAATACATTAGCTGTAAAGACTAAGAATGCTTCTTGAGTAACAGCGAAAATAGCTGGAATTGAATCAAGTGCAAACATGACATCTGTTAAGGCAATCACAGCTACAACGACTAATAATGGTGTTGCCAGCCAGCCTTTGTCATCTTTAACAAACATTTTATGATCATGGTAATCGTCTGCAACTCTAAAGAAGCGTTTAACGAGGCGAACAGGGGCTGAGTTTGAGAAGTCTTCTTGTTCTTCTTCACCTTCACGCCAAAGCTTAAAGCCAGTGTAAAGTAAGAAAACGGCAAAGATGTAAAGGATCCAGTGGTAGTCAGCTAAAAGCTTAGCACCAACCCCAATCATACCAGCACGTAAGATAAGTGCGCCGACAATACCCAGCATTAAAATACGAGGACGTAATCGTTCTGGTACTGCAAATTGACCAAAAATAAGTGCGAATACGAATAAGTTATCAACACTGAGAGATTTTTCTAATAAGTAACCAGTGATAAATGATGTTGCTGCTTGTTTATTAGTATATGTGCTTTCAGGTGCCATTTGTGGCCAATATAGGTAAATAAAGCCCATAAAAACAAAGGCTAAAAAGACCCAAAAAACGCTCCAAAGTGCAGCTGTTTTAATCGATATTTTACCACCGCGAGTTTGGTACAAATCGAGTGCAAGCATTAATACTGTTAATACAGCAAACCCTTCATAACTAAAAATACTCATAGAGTTCTCTCTTTATATAAATATCTAACGCAATAAATTATTGTTATTAAGGCTGTTGTTTATTTCGAATATTTATAAAATAACAAAATAAAAAACAAGTTTCATAACAAAAAGTTATTATGCAGAATAAAATACGAAAGGTATGACATAGGCGAGCCTAAACAAAACCTTCCGCGCATTAAAAAAAACCCACGCAATGAGATTGCGTCGGTTCGATTACATGTTGATGTAAACGATAATGGCATTGGTCTCGTCAAAATGGTGCTAGTAGTGTTGTCTATGGGTGACAACGATGACTATTAGCAAATCCATTCACGGCTGCCGGAAGCTTGTGGCTTCGAGATGACGACAGACGAACAATTGTGACTACTCCCCAAACGGGGCAATTTTAGACTTGTAAGCAGTAAGTTACCAGCCGTTTTTGAGGTTAATTTGATTCAATATCTTAAATAGCGTTAATTTGGGTCGATTAATTGCAAAGTTGATGAATAAAATACCGTTTAATTATTTTAGTTGTGTGAAATAGGCAGCTTAGTGCGCTGACAATATGTTCAAAAATGAAGTTTGTGTTGCAAAGCCAGTATGGTCACTAATTGTTCATATGAGAGCGATACGATATACATTGTTTTGGTCTAAACCATCATAAGGGCGATTAATCGAAACGTCAGATCAACAAAATATTTACATCGTAATGGTTTAGTAAAACAGCAATAACGGCATTTCGTGATTATCAAGCTGATCATATGGTGGATACAGTCAGCGGATTTACTCGCTGTTATTGAGGCAATTAATATGTGTTTAGCAAAGGGTGAAAGGCCTGCTTAATGGTAATGTGGCAGTTGAAGCTAAGGTAAATTATTACTACTAGCTATTTTTTGCGAGCAAGCAGTGATTGTATAGATTATTTCTTTGTTAAAGGGTATTTATTGTTTTGTTTGTGTTAAACGGTTGTTTTAAAGGTGTTTTTAAATTGACTATCTATCGTTTGAGTGTGATTTGTATCACATATTTTAATTGACACATGTACAATTAAAATTAATATCGACGTATAGTGATTATATTCGTTAGTTAAACTAACGAGAGCAATATTATATAGAATAAATATTATGTTTCTGACTAAGGATAGCTATGGAAACAGTAATTGATAACGTTGCTGAAAATGCTGTTATTTTTGATTATACAAATTTTTTGTCTAAATCATGCCAGCAACGTTTGTCATTTATAGATGCTTTGAAATATTTAGTACCTTCATTTGAAGTAACGATAAAAACCACGAGAAATCAGTTCTCTTGTTCTGAGCGATTAGAAAAGAAAGCATTAAAAGTTTTATCAAGCAATGCGAGTGATACAAGGAATTTAATTCGATTGTTATGTTTAGCTAAACAAGAAGGTATAAAACAACTTATTGTTTATCTGCCATATTCTCTTGAAGAGCATCAACTAGATGAATTACATAATAAAATAGATAGTACTATTGAATTTGTTCAAGGTAATACTGAACAATTACTGTTTGTTTTAGATGTAAAGTAATTAAAAGGTGACGATTATCGTCACCTTTTTTATGGATTGATAATTACCAGAATAACCATGTAAAAACAGTTAAAAAGATAATACAAACAATATTTAAATAAAAACCTACTCGCATCATCTCACTTTGTTTTATAAAACCAGTACTAAAGACAATCGCGTTTGGTGGTGTGGCTACAGGTAACATGAATGCACAAGATGCACTAATTGCAATTAACGCCGATAATACAATCGGTGATACACCAAGAGCTTCAGCGACAGTTGCAAAGACAGGGACTAACAAAGCAGCACTGGCTGTATTACTTGCAAATTCAGTCAGAAAGACCACGAAAATAGTAACAGCTAGTATGGTGAGTAAAAGACCAGCTTGCTGTAACATATTACTGAGTTCGTTAGCGAGAAAAACGCTCGTGCCTGTTGCTTTAAGAATGTTACTTAGGCAAATACCACCGCCAAAAAGTAATAGTACTCCCCAATCAGTTGAGTTTTTAATATCTTTCCACTCCACCACGCGTGACACAGCAAGCATTATGATTGCGCTAAGTGCAACTAAAGTATCAAATTTAGAAAAACCGCCTAATAACGCATTAATCGGGTTACTGAAAATCCATAAAGTAACAGTGATTAAAAAAATTGCCATGGTAATTAATTTACCATTGCTCCATTGGATTGGTGAGTGATCGAGCTCAAATTGATGATTAAGATCGGGCTTTAAGGTGATATACAGTAATGCAACAGTAAGGGGTAATAGAATAATTGTGACCGGAACGCCAAAGGACATCCATTCGGTAAAACTTAATCCAACTTCTGCTGCAGCAATGGCATTTGGTGGACTACCAACAATTGTTGCTATGCCACCAATACTAGCGCAATAAGCGGTCCCAAGCAGAACAAAGACGTAGGTTTTATGGCCACTTTTAGTGTTCACTTTACTAAGGACACCAAGTACAAGCGGTAACATCATCGCTGTTGTTGCTGTGTTACTGATCCACATGGATAATCCAGCAGTGACACCAAATAGCATAAATACTGCAACTGACATTCTTCCTTTTGCTGCAATAAGCACTTTGTCAGCAATTATTTGGTCAAGTTGCTGTTTGTGTAGGGCTGCAGCCAGTGCAAATCCACCTAAAAATAAAAAGATAATTGGATTTGAAAAACTGGCTAGCGCTTTAGATGTATCAAAAACGCCAAACCCAACTGCAAATAAAGGTACCAGTAAGGCAGTAATACTGACGTGAATAGCTTCAGTTAGCCACATAACAGCAACGAAAAAAAGAATACTTAATCCAATAACTACATTGCGTTCAAAAGGTAATGTATTGAGTAGAATGAGCATCATTAAACAATTGCCGATAAGGATCAGGCTATTTTTATTGAATAACCACTGTTTGAGCGTAAGTGTGAGGGCTGTCATAGGTGAATCTTCCATATATTAAGGCGACATTATTTTTATAATTAGCTTTATTTAGCGGAAGTGATAATACGTCGTGTCGTGGTGACTTTATGTGATGAAGTTATATAAATAAAATAGTGGTTGTTTGTTTTTTGTTGTTGTTGTGATCTTGGTGTGAATTTCAATGATAGTATTTATTTTATTTGGAATATTATTTTAACGCTGTAATGTTTTTACGCTATATAATTTCATAAATAATAGTCAGTGCAGATGATTTTTGTTTATGGTAAGATAAGTTTTGCAACTTGATGCCTATACATTACGGACAATGGCTAGTTAATAATGAAAGAAAAAAAATTGTGTTTAACTAAAAAAATTCATAAAGAAGCGCAAGAGCATTTACAGGCAGTACGTAAACGGGTGCTTAGTAATATGAACAATAAAAAACACAGTTAGTCGTATTTTTAGGGATTAACTGATAAAGCCAATCGTTTAATAAAGCGATTGGCTTTTTTGGTTTTAGTGCCTATTCAATGTTAGGTTGAGTTGTAATTGCTGCCGATGGTGGTGCGATTTCTATTACGGCGTTGCTATTTGGCTTGGTGGGGATAACTGCTGGTTGCGTTTTTATTAGTGGATCAATAATAGGCTCTTTGGGACCTAAAAATTTAGGTTGTACATGTAATATAAACAGATCAATCATCGCTTTAACACGAGCAAAGACTTCTCGAACACGAATTTTAAAACTCGCCATACCACGACGGGGTTCTTTTACGGCTAAGCAGACAGCATTAATGTTGTAATGATCGGCAATAAAAAGCGCTCGCTCACAATGAAATTGTTGGGTAATAATAACAAAATGATCAGCGTCAAAGACTTCTTTTGCTCGCACGACAGAATCGAGAGTACGAAAGCCGGCATAATCTAATACTATTTCATTACTAGGTACGCCTGCTTTTAATAAGTCACGTTTCATGGTTCGAGGTTCATTATATGAACGGTGTGCATTATCGCCGCTAACTAAAAATACATCAATCTTGTTCTTTTTATAAAGATCGATAGCGGCAGACATGCGGTAGGTATAATAGGGGTTGAGTGTTTTTGCGATGTATTTGCTTGTCCCTAATACTAAGCCGACATTATATGATGGTAATTTTGCTGGATCATGATAAATACGGCTTTCTGTTTGCGCAGATACCCAGCGATCAAGTAATAATAATGAGGCTACAAAAATGATAAAGAGAACTGCAGTAATGCGAATAATGTTGAGCAGTTTCATAATTATCCAAACTAAAAATTTAATGCTTTATTAATATCTTACCTTAATAAAATATATTATTGTTCAAAAAAGAGAAAACAGCGCCACTAATTGAGAGAGTTTGTAGTTTTTGTGCGCAAGTTCATGCATTAAAACGCTTTAAATAAAAATTCGAAGCGTTATCGAACGCTTCGAATTAGAGATTAAAGGCTGTTAAATTTAGAATGAAGTACGTTTGTAACGACGGTATTCTGATTGCCAGAAATTAGCATCGATCTTCTCACGAATACGTTCATCAGAATTCTTTGGTGCCTTATGTTGTTCAACTGCTTTTTTAGCAACCGCAAAAGCAATTTTACGTGATACTTTTTGAATATCTTCAAGACCGGGTAATAACGGGCCCTCACCATGAATCGCTAATGGTGAGCATTCAGCTAAAGCACGACTACTTTCCATCAACATTTCATTGGTTACACGGCGAGCATTAACTGCAAGCACACCCAGACCAATACCTGGGAAAATATAGCTATTGTTACACTGTACGATTGGGTAAGTTTTACCTTCGTAAACAACAGGATCAAAAGGTGAACCTGTTGCAACTAGTGCATTACCTTCAGTCCAATGAATTAAATCAAACGGTGTTGCTTCAACACGACTGGTTGGGTTTGATAATGGAAAGATAATAGGGCGAGGACAGTGAGCGTACATTTCACGGATCACTTCTTCACTGAACAATCCAGGTACACCAGAAACACCAATTAATACCGTAGGTTTAGCGTTACGCATAACATCCAATAATGAGATGTTATTATCTAGCAACTCCCAATCTTGAATGTTGGTGTTTTTCTGTACTAGTGCTTGTTGGAAGTTGAGTAGATTTGGCATGTTTTCAACTAACAAGCCCCAACGATCCACCATGAATACTTGGCTACGTGCTTGAGCATCAGTAATACCATCAGCCACCATCTGGGCAATAATCGCTTCTGCGATACCACAACCGGCAGAGCCTGCACCTAAGAAAGTGACACGTTGATCTGATAATTTGGTACCAGCGGCCTTACATGCTGCTAATAATGAACCAACAGTGACAGCAGCAGTACCTTGAATGTCATCGTTAAAGCAGCACACTTTATCTTTATAACGTTCAAGTAACGGCATGGCATTTTTTTGAGCGAAATCTTCAAATTGAATTAATGCTTCAGGCCAACGGTGCTTAACAGCTTGAATAAAGTCATCGACAAAATTGTCATATTCGCTACCCGTTATACGAGTGTGACGCCAACCCATATACATAGGATCAGATAAACGTTGTGGGTTATTAGTACCTACATCAAGTACGACAGGCAAGGTGTAAGCAGGACTAATGCCACCACATGCGGTGTAAAGTGATAGTTTACCAATAGGAATACCCATGCCACCGATACCTTGGTCGCCTAAACCAAGAATACGTTCACCATCGGTAACAACGATCACTTTTACATTTTGACGTGACGCGTTATTGAGCATGTCTTCAATACGATCACGATTTGGGTATGAAATAAATAAACCGCGTCCACGACGATAGATATTGGAGAAATCTTCACACGCAGAGCCCACCGTTGGCGTGTAAATAATCGGCATCATTTCGGTGATATGATTTTCAACTAAACGGTAGAAAAGCGTTTCGTTAGTATCTTGAATATTACGTAAATAGATATGGCGATCCATATCATTATCGAATTTTTGATATTGCTGATAAGCACGATCAGTTTGTTCTTCAATTGATTCGATGGCTTCAGGTAGAAGACCTTCTAGATTGAAGAACATACGCTCTTCAACAGAGAATGCGCTGCCTTTGTTAAGTAATGGCGTCTCAAGAAGTATTGGGCCGGCGTAAGGTATATATAGCGGTCTTTTATTGTTGTTCATACAGTAAACTCTGTTGCGATTAAGCCAGAAAAAGGAACGATTATTTCAATTGTGCTAATGCTAGAACTTCATCGTTGATAATTCAAAGGGTAGAGTGATTTATTTCGAGAAAGTGATCATGTTTCTGGTGTTTATTTTATTAATAACAATAAATATGGCGTTTTTTTGCAGCAGGAAAGTACTTTATAAAATAAAAGCCCTTAAAAGTAAGAGCTTTTATTTGTCAGTAAACAGATGAGATTAATGATAATCTGCGATTAATAATGCCAAGGGAATTTACTGAAATCTTGATCGCGTTTCTCAAGGAAAGCATCACGACCTTCTTGTGCTTCAGCTGTTCCGTAAGCTAAGCGCGTCGCTTCACCTGCAAATAATTGCTGACCCACAAGACCATCGTCTGGTAAGTTAAAGCCATATTTAAGCATGCGCATTGCTGTTGGTGATTTACTGTTAATTTCTTTCGCCCAACGCAGTGCTTCTTCTTCAAGCTCAAAGTGATCAACGACTTTGTTAACCATACCCATGTCATAAGCTTCTTGAGCACTGTAGTTAAAACCACAGAAGAAGATTTCACGAGCACGTTTTTGGCCAATCATTTTTGCTAAGTATGCAGAGCCATAACCAGAGTCAAATGATGCTACATCAGGATCGGTTTGTTTAAATACAGCATGTTCTTTTGATGCAAGGGTTAAGTCGCATACCACATGCAGACTATGACCACCGCCAACAGCCCAACCCGGAACAACCGCAATTACAACTTTTGGCATAAAACGAATCAAACGTTGTACTTCAAGGATATGCAATCGACCCATACGAGCCACATCGGCAGTCCCTTCTTCGGCGCCTTCATATTTATAGCCATCTTTACCACGGATGCGTTGATCGCCACCCGATGAGAAAGACCACTGTCCTTTATGCGATGGACCATTACCGGTAATTAATACACAGCCAACATCAGACCATTGACGTGCATGATCAAGCGCAGTGTACAGTTCATCAACCGTTTTTGGACGAAAGGCATTTAAGCAATCAGGGCGATCAATGGCAATACGTACAGTACCATGCGCTTTGGCACGATGATAAGTGATATCTTCAAAGTTAAAGCCCGGAACGGCTTCCCATAATTCAGGGTTAAAAATGGTTTTGCTAGTCATACGGCGCAGCCTCCATAAGTAGATGCTGTAAGGCTAGGGAGTTACAGCAAAAAGTCAATTATTGTAGGACGAAACTGACATAATATCTAAAATTAATGGGTGATTGTTTATGGAATCAACAACTATGTAAGCTGTGCAATGACATTACCATTGTTTGTTGTCACAATAAGACCGTCAGAATCAGTAATAGATTGAATTATGTACGCTTCATTGCCTATTGATAGTATTAAGTCCGATTTTTTAACAGCATTATCTCAGCAGCACATAGTGGTTGAAGCTGAAACCGGATCGGGAAAATCAACTCGTTTACCTTTATGGGCTGCACAAGTTGGTCGTGTGCTGGTGGTTGAACCGCGACGTGTCGCCTGTACATCGTTAGCTGAATACTTAACCACTGAAGTGGCTAATCCACAGCAAATTTCAGTAGGCTATGCGATTCGTTTTGAACAACATTTTGATGAAAATACTCAAGTTGTATTTGCAACACCTGGCGTTGCACTGCGGTGGTTAAGTGACGATCAGTTATCCCATTTCGACATTGTGATTATTGATGAATTCCATGAACGGCGTTGGGATACTGATTTATTGCTAGCACTATTAAGACAGCGTCAGAGCCATCGCTTAGTTGCTACATCAGCCACTATTGATAGCCAACGACTGGTTGAATATTTAGCTGCGGCTCATTTACATGCGACAGGACGCAACTTTGAGGTTGAGGTTTATCATTGTGCTGCAGATAACCAAACGATGCCTAGTGGCGATCATCTTGAACAGCGGATCGTTAAATTACTCAGTCAACATTATCAAGATCACCAAGATATATTGATATTTTTACCGGGTAGAAAGGAAATTACTTCAATAACTCAATCTCTAAAGCGCTATTTTATCGATGAGGTTGCTGCAGGTGAGATTGATGTGATCCCATTACATGCCTCAGTTACTGATGATGAACGCCAACGGGCATTAACCGCTTGTGAGAAACAACGGATTATCTTAGCCACTAATGTTGCTGAAACATCGCTGACCATTCCTGGTGTAACATTAATTATTGACTCAGGTTTAGAGCGTCGTACTCATCAACGCAATGGTCGAACGGTGTTATCACTGCATGCGATTTCCAAAGCCAGCGCAGAGCAACGTAAAGGCCGTGCTGGGCGAGTAAGAGATGGTGTCTGTCTGCGTTTATATGGCAAAGCTGCGCCACTAGAGCGATTAACGCCTGCAGAATTACAACGTGAAGAGTTAGTTGAACCGTATTTAGCCGCTTTATGCTGTGATGCTAAATTTTCACAATTGACTTTTATTGATCCTTTGCCAGAGAAAACCTTAGCGAGCGCCTTTGAGGCTTTGCTGGCTATGAAAGCAGTCACAAATGATGAGACTGTCACTGATTATGGTCGGCGTTTGTATCAATTACCGATTGATAGCTTATTTGCCCATTTAATTACTGCGATGCCTGAGCGCCGCCATCAAGAAGCCATGGTTGATTTAGCGGCAGCGTTATCTATTCCGCAGAAATTGTGGCAACCGCCGAAATCAGAGCAAGATCAGCAGGCGTTGTTTTTATGGCTCGGACAGCAATATTGCGATGCAACGGCATTAATTAAAATTGTAAGAGCCGCTCCTGTTCCTGAATGGTTAACCGTTGATGACAACATGCGTGCAGAAGCACGATTGTTAGCGTCTAAAATGCGCGAAGTACTGCAATTGCCGCAGCTTGAAGTGAGTAGTGCATTTCGGCGTCAGCCGTGGATAGAAGCTGTGATGGATGCTGCCTCTGAATTAGTTTATATACGTCGTCAGCGGCGTCGCCAAGCATTAGCAAATGGCTTAAATGAAGTCACATTAAGTCGGGATACGTTATTTGCAATAGAACATGATCAAGCCACTGAAGCTGCAGTAGTCTTTGATCAATTTGCCTTGCCCGGAAAGGGGGTCAAGCAAAATCTCGTTTTGGCAACGTGTATTGCACCAGTGACACTGTCACAAATTGTTGCGCTTGATCTCGGTGAAAATCGCCAAGGACAAACCGTTGAAACCAGCAAAGGTCATTTTCAAACCGCCATCGAACGTATCTATGCAGGGCAGGTTATTGACACTCAATGGCAAGATGTCAGTGGTGCAGCTGCCAGTAATGCGATTGTTGATTTGATTTTAGCCAATGATGTATTAGAAGGATTAGCTGCAAGGTTACGTGTTGATATTCAACAATGGAATTTATACTTAGGTTTAGGTCATTATCACGCTGATATGTGTCAGCGTAAGCCTGAAGTGGTTGATTTAACCACATGGTTATCACAACAAATTACCGAGCTTGGCATTGAAACTATTGATGATATTGCTTTATTTAGTGCCGAAGATTTTGTATTTGATGGTATTCCTGATTGGGAACGTGAGGCGTTTGATGATCAATACCCGCACAGTGTGAGATTAAATGATTTTGAGATGCGGATAGAATATCAGATCAGCCGTAAAACTGTGATTGCACATTATCATCAAGGCAACCGTAAGCAAGATCCTAAACGGTGGGAATTACCACGCTGGCAAGGTTGGCGAATTAAATATAAAAAAGCCAGCCGTACCATTGATATACACTAATAGTAGACAAAATGAACGTGCCACAGTAGTAAATAGCGACTGTGGCTTACAACGTTAAGATGCAATGTCGTTGATGTTGTGATTATGAGGCTAAGTTTGCCGCGTTTAGTTTGGCACGAATAAATTCAGAGTGATCTAAGTAGATCAAGTCTGAGACTTGTCTGATCACCGCTTCTTCTAAAGGATCTATTACGCCATCAGCATAAGCGACTTGCCACATAGCTTCAATCAACTGGTAGCGTTGAGGTTGTGATAGCGCGCGTAATTTATTGGTGAACTCATACAAAGACACTGCTTTTTGACTCTGTTGTTGTGCCTGTTTTAGTAATATTAGTGCTTGATCTTCTGTGGTATCAAGCAGCTTAATTAACAGTTGTATTTTAGCTTGTTCTTCGCGTGGGTCACGATCATGATCAGCGTTGGCGACTTCACACAGCAATGATGCCATTGCGAGATTAAGTGTTGGTGTATCGACTGCGCCAGCACTCGCACTGTCATTCATAACTTGTCTAAACAAAGTTCGTAATGTTGAAAACATTGTGGCCCTTATTTTGATAATAATTACCTATAATTAACTCTTAAGTTTATAACGAGATGACGAAAAAATAAAAGTCGCTAAATATACGTTTGCAGTTTTATAGGTTATATCCACTTTCGACGATAAAATAATGCCAGTTGTAGAATCAATACTCCGACTAATAATCCACAGAAGATTGAAAATGACAGATGATCCTCGGCTCCTGGAATGCCATCAAGGTTAACCCCAAATAAACCGGTTAAAAAACCAAGTGGTAAGAAGACAGTGGTAATGAGCGATAAAAAGTATAAACGTTGATTTAATGCTTCTGATTGCAAACTCATTAATTCTTCTTGGGTGACATTGGCGCGTTCACGAATTGCATTAAGATCGTCAAGTGCATGACTGATTTTCTCATCAACCTCATGAATTTTTTGACGTTCTGCTAAAGAAAGTAGTGGTGTTTCAATGGTAATTAATTTTGCTAATGCGTCCCGCTGCGGGGTCATTGAATGGCGTAATTTTACCGTTTCACGACGTAATACCGCGATACTATTACGTAAATTCATATCGCTATCAGTCATGACTTGCTCTTCAAGCTCTGTCAATTGTTCATCAAGGTTATCAATAACCTTCATTTTTCGACTGACCAAATGGTCACATAAACTTAAAATAAAATTACCAATGGTTGTTGGTCCAAAGCCGCCCTCAATATGAGCGGCGATACGAGAGATCGCAACGACAGGCTGATCTGAAGTAGTAACAATGAGGTTTTGAGTAAAATAACCACGAATAGACAGCATTTTATCAGAGGGTTTGTTGTGGGCGTTTTTATCTATTTCCACGCCGCGTAGTGCTAAGAAAAAGCCATCTTTAGTTTGGTTTAAACGTGGGCGATCTCGATCATTGGTTAGTGAATCTTTCTCGATATCAGGTAATTGACTTTGTTGTATCCATTGCTGTGCTTGTGGCTGAGTAAAATCAAGGTGTAACCAAAGCAGACCATCATCGGGTTGCCAGTTATTAATTTTATCAAGGGTCAGTGCTGGTTTGGAATGATCGCCATTAAGTTGATAACAGTAAGCAAAACAATGTGGCATAGAGGATCCCTTCAATAGTGCTAAGTACTTAAGTCTTATTTATTTTATGCTTATAAGCTTAACCGATATAAGCCATCGATAGAAAATAAAATATTTGATGGTTATTGATTGAGCAGTAAAGGCTTAAGGTTCATTCTGAAACCGTGATCTGAACTGACGTGGACTAAAAGAGCTCCAGCTTTTAAAACGGGTACTAAAATTGGTTGGATTTGGATAACCACAAAAATCACTGATGTGTTGAATAGGCCATGATGTAGTGGTTAATAAACCGGCAGCATGCTCCATACGTAAATGAGTCAAACGTGCCATTGGTGCTTGGCTATAATATTGCTGACATAGACGGTGTAAATGCGGTTCAGAGCATGGATATACAGCGGCGAGATCTTTTACTTGCCATGGGTAGTGTAATTGCCGTTTAGCATGCTGAAAGACGCGCTCTAAACGCTGTAAAGCCAAAGGGGAGTGAGGCACTGTGCGGTTAGCGACCAGTAAGCATAATTGTTCAGTGATATTGGTTGAAATTTGATCTGCAAGGGGATAGCTCAAACACAGTGCTTGCTGAAGACAATTGATAGTTTGAAATAATAATGTTCCTGACTGAGTTGGATAATAGGTTATGTCATCGGGTAAACGCTGATCCCAATAACTTTGTTGTTCTAACATTACCCATGCCATATCCCAAATAAGTTCCTGATTCTCATCTGGATTGATATCAAATCCATTTTCATGCCCCGGCGGGACATAGATGACATGCTCTGGTTGTAAATCCCATTGCTTGGCTGGCGTACTAAGTCTACCGCGGCCTTTGATAGTAAATAACAACATATGCATATCTGGGTTACGGCGATAAATAGTAAATGCTTCTTTGCCATAATTAATGCCACATTGAATGATGTGTTTTTGTTCCAAGGCTAATGATTGTACTTGGTCAATAATGATTGATTGGCATTGCGATGAGATATTTAAATGTTCAAACCATGCCATTAAAAAGTCCTTTTTTGATTAAATTTGATAGTTTGGCAAACGTTTTTGATTGCTTAGAATAACCGCAAATTAATAACACTAGGTATGATCACTATCACAAGCTAACCGTTAATTGAGTATGTAATTATGACGACATGGCGTACATCAGCAGATAGAAATTTTTGGTATAAAACGTGGCGATTAGCATTACCGGTTTCAATGCAGTCGATGCTGTTTGCATTACTGGGTTTAGTCGATGTACTGATGGTGTCAAAACTGGGTGAATCGCCAGTAGCTGCTGTGGGTATTGGCAACCGTATTTTCTTTTTCAATTTATTGCTGGTGGTAGGCGTCAGTGGTGCTGTTGGTGTTTTGGCCGCGCAATATTTTGGCGCAGGGAGAATGGATGGCGTGCGTCGAACCTTATTACAATCGTGGGTGTGTGCGATTGCTTTTACGTTACCTTTTGCCATCATTTACCGTTTGTTTCCACAACAAATAGTCGCTGTGATTAGTGATCAAGCTGATTTTGTCATTCATGCTCAAGATTACTTATATGTATGTGGCTGGAGCATTATTTTTACGGCGATTGTCGTGCCATTGGAGGCCGCTTTACGCGCTGTTGGTGAAGCAAAAATGCCGACTTATGTTGGTTTGGTAGCGGTGTTACTAAATGCAACCTTAAATGCATTATTGATTTTTGGTTTATACGGTTTTCCTGAAATGGGGGTTGCAGGAGCGGCGTTAGGGACAACAATTTCACGTGGTATTCAAACGGTAATTTTATTAACGGTTACTTATTACCGGCATCGTGAAATTCTGCCGTTAGCGATTGATATTGATACTGCTAAAACACCACAAGCCCGTAAACGATACTTTGCGATTGCTATGCCAATGATCATTCATGATGCAGGCTGGGCGATGGGGGTGTTGGTTTACAGTGTTATTTTTGCTCAGTTAGGTGTGACAGAGTTAGCCATTATTAGTTTGCTGGCTCCGATTGAAGGAGTACTTATTTCAGCCTTCATTGGTTTTGCTGTTGCCGCTTCTACTATCTTAGGTCATGAACTCGGCGCTGAAAATTACCAACGTGCTTGGCATCAATCATGGTTTTTTATTGGGTTGAGTGTGTCGATGGCTTTTGTGCTAGGCATCTCAATTTGGCTAGCGAGTGATACAGTAAGCTTGTGGCTTCAACAGGCAGATACGCCTAACTTAACCATGTCATTAAATGTCACCATGGTACTTGCGCTTGGGTTGTTTTTGAAAGTATTTAACATGGTGGGTATTGGTGGTGTATTGCGCAGCGGTGGTGATATTAAATACAGTATTTTCATTGATTTATTTGGTCAATGGGGAGTAGGTATTCCTTTGGCGATTTTTACCGGAATATTTTTAGGCTGGCCTCTACATTGGGTATTAACGGCTATTTTAGCTGAAGAAGTAGTGAAAGTCGCTCTGACAACCTATCGTATTCGTGGCCGTAAGTGGTTAGCGAATTTAATCAATGATACTGACAATGTATTAGTTTCGATGTGATTGTTTGTAAACGCATTGTTTATCAATAAGATTTGCCCATTTGAATGCCAACGAATGGGCTTTTTTATGACTGATTAGGCTGTTGTAAGTAATTATCTTTTTAGCAGCGATCACACCGTTTGATTTGTGATAGAATTAACAAAAAATTTCGAATCGCCAAGTTATACCGATGGCATTGTTGTATGTGAATGATCGGTATCAATTAGTCATTGAAAAGACAGGAATTACATTGAGTCAGTCGAATCAAACTCAAGCAGACGTGTTGAATAACGAAAAAACGTTAAAGTCTGCGATTAAAGATTGCATGATGCGCGATCGTTTTCGTCTACACAAACGTGTACAAGGCGCATCAAGAATTAAAAATGAAAAATCAAAGCATGCAGTATTTGATGAAATTGCGTTAGATATTGCTAAATCAATGCAGACGGTGGAATTACGCCGAAATCATCGTCCTAAAATTATTTATCCGGCTCAGCTGCCCGTTAGTCAGAAAAAAGACGAGATTGCAGAAGCGATTAAACATAACCAAGTGGTTATTGTGGCAGGTGAAACAGGTTCAGGCAAAACGACTCAGTTACCTAAAATTTGTCTAGAGCTTGGACGTGGTACTCACGGTATGATTGGTCATACTCAACCTCGTCGTTTAGCTGCACGTTCTGTTGCTACTCGTATTGCCGAGGAAATGGAGTGTGAGCTAGGGTCGCATGTCGGCTATAAAGTACGATTTAACGATCAAGTCTCCGAGCGTAGCCACGTTAAATTAATGACTGACGGTATTTTGCTGGCAGAGATTCAGCACGACCGTTTTTTAAGTCAATATGACACTATCATTATCGATGAAGCTCACGAACGTAGTCTTAATATCGATTTTATCATGGGTTACTTACGCGAGTTATTGCCTAAGCGCCCGGATTTAAAGGTAATTATTACCTCGGCAACCATCGATCCTGAGCGTTTTTCAAAACACTTTAATAATGCGCCTATTATTGAAGTATCTGGCCGTACATTCCCGGTAGAAGTTCGCTATCGTCCTGTTGTTGAAGATGGCGATGATACTGATCGCGATCAGCTTGATGCTATTTTTGATGCAGTTGATGAACTGTGTGATGAAGGCATGGGTGACATTCTGATCTTTATGAACGGTGAGCGTGAAATTCGTGATACCGCAGATGCATTAGAAAAACGCAATTTGCGTCATACTGAAATTTTACCTTTGTATGCACGATTATCAGCGAGTGAACAAAATAGAGTCTTCCAGTCTCACAACGGTCGTCGAATTGTTCTTTCGACCAACGTTGCAGAAACATCGCTAACAGTGCCAGGAATTAAATACGTTATCGACCCAGGTACTGCGCGTATTAGCCGTTATAGCTATCGCACTAAAGTTCAACGTCTACCCATTGAAGCGATTTCACAAGCGAGTGCTAATCAGCGAATGGGACGTTGTGGTCGTGTACAAGAAGGTATTTGTATTCGTTTGTATTCTGAGGAAGATTACTTATCACGCCCAGAGTTTACCGATCCAGAAATCCTGCGTACTAACTTAGCGTCAGTTATTCTACAAATGACGGCAATTGGCTTGGGCGATATTCAAGCATTTCCATTTGTAGAAGCACCTGATAATCGCAATATTCAAGATGGTATTCGTTTGCTAGAAGAGTTAGGGGCAATCAACCCTAAAGCGAGCGATCCACGTAAGCGATTATCAAATCTTGGTCGCCAGTTAGCCCGTTTACCTATCGATCCACGTTTGGCGCGTATGGTATTAGAAGCACCTAAAACGGGTTCGTTACGTGAAGTGATGATCATTGCTTGTGCGCTATCTATTCAAGATCCACGTGAGCGACCATCGGATAAAAAGCAACAATCAGATGAAAAACATCGTCGTTTTTACGATAAAGATTCTGACTTTATCACGTTTGTGAACCTGTGGGATTACATTCAAGAGCAACAGAAAGCGTTATCTAATAATCATTTCCGTCGTTTGTGTAAAAAAGAATACTTAAACTATTTACGTATTCGTGAGTGGCAAGATATTTACTATCAAGTTAACCAAGTCGTTAAAGAGCTTGAGTTAAAAATGAATGGCAATGAAGCTAGCTATGACGGTATTCATATCGCATTGTTGAGTGGCTTGCTCTCGCATATCGGTATGAAAGATCAAGAGAAGAATGAATATCAAGGTGCGCGTAATGCTCGCTTTAATATCTTCCCAGGATCGGGCATTTTCAAGAAACAGCCGAAATGGGTAATGGTGGCTGAACTGGTTGAAACCTCGCGTTTATGGGGTCGAATTGGTGCTAAAATTCAGCCTGAATGGGTAGAACCATTGGCTGAGCATTTGATCAAGCGTAGTTACAGTGAGCCTCATTGGGAGAAAAAATCAGCCGCAGTACATGCGTTTGAGAAAGTCACTCTTTATGGCATTCCGGTGGTAGCTAAACGTAAAGTTAACTACGGCAATATTGATCCAGCGTTATCACGTGAAATCTTTATTCGTTCAGCATTAGTTGAAGGTGATTGGGACACCAAGCATAAGTTCTATCAACAAAACCGTAAGCTATTACGTGAAGTTGAAGAGCTAGAGCATAAATCTCGCCGCCGTGATATTTTGATTGATGATGACGAGCTGTTTAACTTTTACGATCAGCGTATTGATTTAAAAGCTACTTCTGGGCGTCATTTTGATAGCTGGTGGAAAAAAGCCTCAAAAGAAAACCCTGAACTGCTTAACTTTGAACGTGAGATGTTGTTCCGTGGTGATGCCAGCCATGTCACTGATCTTGATTATCCTAACTTCTGGCATCAAGGAAACTTGAAGCTTAAATTAAGTTATCAGTTTGAGCCGGGTGAAGATAACGATGGTGTGACTGTTCATGTGCCATTGGCGATTTTAAACCAAGTGAAGCCAGATGGTTTTGATTGGCAAATTCCTGGTTTACGTCATGAACTTGTGGTTGCACTCATTAAAGCGCTACCCAAAACGTTACGTCGTAACTTTGTTCCAGCACCTAATTATGCCGATGCATTTCTCGCGCGTGTTAAGCCGATGGAGATGCCATTACTAGACGCATTAGAGAAAGAGCTGAAAAGAATGACGGGTGTGACTCTGGTTCGTGAAGATTGGAAATTAGACCAGATCCCCGATCATCTTAAGATCACTTACCGTGCAGTTGACCATCACAATCGCAAGCTACGTGAAAGCAAAGATATTTATGGTCTAAAAGATAACCTTAAAGAAAAAGTACAAGAAACATTATCGCAAGTTGCTGATGATGACATTGAACAAGAGGGTTTGAAAACGTGGAGCTTTGGGGCGCTACCTGAGCGTTACCAACAAAAGCGTGGAGGCTTTGAAGTTAAAGCGTTCCCTGCGTTAACAGATAACAAAGATTCAGTTGGTATTAAACTGTTTGAAACGGAAGAAGAACAGCATAATGCAATGCAAGCGGGTCAACGACGTTTGATTTTATTAAACATCCCGTCACCGATTAAGTACTTGCACTCAAACTTACCAAATAAATCAAAGTTAGGTTTGTACTTTAACCCCTACGGCCGTGTACTTGATTTGATTGATGACTGTATTGCATGTGGTATCGATAAGCTGATAGAACAAAAAGGCGGTTTAGCGTGGCAGCCTGAAACCTTTGAAGCATTGAAAGAGTATGTTCGTGCTGAACTTGGTGATACGGTAGTTGAAATTGCTAAACAGGTAGAAGAAATACTAACAACAGCATTTAATATTTCTAAACGCTTAAAAGGCCGTATCGATTTACGCATGGCATTTGCAATGTCGGATATTAAAGCCCAAATTGATGGTTTGATATTTAAAGGCTTTGCAACTGAATGTGGCTGGAAGCGTTTACCTGATATTTTACGTTATATGCGTGCTATTGAGCGCCGTATGGAAAAACTGCCGATTGATCCAAATAAAGATCGCGTACATGTTCTGAAAATTGAATCAGTGGTTAATGAATACAAAGAACTATTGAATAAGATTCCGAAAGGGCAACCTGTGCCTGATAAAGTCAAAGAAATACGCTGGATGATAGAAGAACTTCGTGTAAGTTTCTTTGCTCAACAGCTAGGAACACCTTATCCAATTTCAGATAAGCGAGTGCGTAATGCTATTAATGAGTGCTAGTCACTTAATTTAGTAGCAATACAAGTTCTATAAATGAAAAAGCCGATGCGATAACCGCATCGGCTTTTTGTTTTAGGGGGAATATGTCTAATTAGTGCGTTTGTGTTGCGATTTTATTTTTTGCTGATGGTGATGCTTGAGCGGTTTTTTTCTCAAACCGAGAAATCCACAAGTAAGCTAATCCTGCAAAGACTGCTGTCATAAACACATTGATAAAAAATGCTTTAACAAGATCGACACCAGGAGGGAAGGCTGAAGCTGTCATACTTACAATAAAGATAACAATCAGCACTGATACCATTCCCATGCCAAACAGACGAGAGCCCATACGGAAATCACGTGGAGTATCATCATGTTTAAGACGGAATACAAAATAAGCCACCATAATAAAGATCGGTGGTAACATTGCAGTACCCGCAGTTAAGTTAATTGCCGTACTCATCATTTCTTGAACTGACTCAGAACCAAAACCGTTAGCAATCAGCATGATAAATACAAACCCAAATTGCCACCAAGCGGCACGTACAGGGACACCGTGTTTATTTAGCTGAGTCGTTTTTTCACCGTATACACCTTCTGGAATTTCTGAAAAGTGAATTTTAACTGGTGCTGCAGTCCACATCATCATCGCACCAAACATGGCAATAAATAGTACGATACCAACAAAACGACCGACTAAAGGCGCTGAAATATCGAAGTAATGTGCCATACCCGTAAAGATTTCAACCATACCGCCAGAGTAAGTTAAGTCGCCTCGTGCAACAAAGACGTTAACGAGTAAAGAGCCAATCGCGTACATGCTGCCAATAAGCACACCTGCAGCAATGATCACTTTAATAAATGATTTCTGGCCACCTTTAACATCGTTTAAGTATGCGGCTGCAGTTTCTGCACCACCAGCTGCTTGGAAAATCCAACACATAATACCCAATGTTGCCCAGTTAATGGTTGGGGTCATGGCTGCTAAAGTAATTGGCTCAGCAGGGGGAGTGTCACCATTTAATGCCATTAAGGCACCAATAACATAAATAGCAAACAGCGCGAAGACACCATAAGCAACGAGCTCTGAAATTTTACCTAGCCATGTTGCACCTTTGGTTGAGATATGCGTTGCGGCGGCAAATAAAACAATCGAAATCATCGACGTTACCATTGGCGAGAATGCATATTCATAACCCAACATAGCATAGGATGCGTAGGCAATAACGTTAGGTAACAATGAGATAAACCAAAATAGATTTACAAACCAGTATAAAAATGAACCCATATAGGCCGCTTTGGTACCAAGTGGCTGTTTGATCCAATCATACATACCCGATTCAGAGTTTTTATTGGCAGAGACAAATTCAGCAATGATGAAAACAAAAGGAATGAAATACACTAGCGTGGCAAAAAGAAAAATGGGGGCTGAACTTAACCCTAACTCGATGTTGTTATTAACGATATTACGGACATTGAATACTGCTGCAAATGTCATAGACAATAGAGCAAACTTTCCAATCGTACCGCGCATAGATTCAGACATAATGTCCTCCGTTGAATCGATTCCATGATAACTCAGGCTAGACGTAAATGTGTTATCAAAAGATGCGAGAAAGAAACCACTAACTTAATGGTGTTAATGCCATCAACTTAGTTAACATGGAATGGATTTTAGTAAAACTTTTACTAAAATATAGCGATGAAAAGCTTTTCCTTTAACTTGGTCACAGTTTGCTGTTGATTGAATGTCGACAATGTGATCTTAGTTAAGAGTTATTATTTAATTATCAAAAGCCGATAAAAATGCACTAAAAATGAATGTTTTATGTACAGTTGTTTTTATTTATGATTATAAATCAGTTGATTAAGGCAATTTTAAAATTAACGAGAAGGCCTGTTATTTACAGTTGTTATTATGAGCGAAGTTATCATCTTAAATCAGTCACCAACGATTAATGTTTATGTGATAGAAAACATGAGTAACTAACAGATATAAAAAAAGAGCGAAAATTCGCTCTTTTTAGAAAAAGGTAATCAGTATTTGTTAATTAACGTTCCCAGTATGCTTCTTCTAAGCAATCTTCACGTTCTGGTAAACCATGAGAAAGGCGAGGTGCGTGTTGAATCAGCACTTCGTAACTTACGCGGTTTGAGTATTGGCAAATTTGAGAGAATGAAGAGTATGACAAAAACTGCGCAGTATGTTTTGCAGAGTTAGGTACATTGATTTTATGGAAACGGTTTGCTGACATATCATGCAATAGTGCAGAAAGTGCAGCATCGCCTGCGCCGTTGGTATTTTTAATTTCCATCGGGCCACCAAGGTAAGGTGCAATATGTGAGTAAACACGAATAGGGTTTTCACAATCTGCTTTTGCCATTGGACGACTGAATTCATATTTATTAAATTCAGGGATTTGACCAGGCAATAATGGCAATGTTGATTCACGTTTTAGCTCGTCATCAGTGTAACCTGCCATATAAAGACCTGCAGGGCCAGCAGTACACAATACCATATCAACCCATTCTAGTGCTTTATCAGCAGCCATTAGAGGATCTGTTTCGCCTGTAAGTGCTTCAGCTTCTTCTTCATTCATTGCGATACAGGTAACGTGTTCTTTGATGAACTCAATCCACCATTCACGTTTATCTTCAATAACGTATTTAGTACCAAGGGTCAGTACTACAGGTACATTATTCTTTTTAGCAAATTCAATGGCTTTAAGTGCTGCATCTTTCATTGGGTCGGTAGGTTTACCGCGAACCAAGTAAGAAGAAAGCACAAGTGCAGAGGCTTGTTTAAATGCACATTCAGGAATGCTATCAGGACGAAGCTGATTCATTTGGCCTTCATTGATTGCAAATGTACGCTCACCATCTTTGGTGATCAACGTGTAACAACGACCAATCGGGCCGCATACAGGCTGTAAGTAATCAAGATCAATACGGCTAGAAGTATTACAAAGGTAACGATAAGCATAAGAGCCAATTTGAAGATCTTTGCTCATTACGCCAAGTAAAATTGATTTATCGTCCGCTAATACAGAGTAGTTATGTAACGTATTACCAATTGTATCACCAGGGTATTCATGGCTGATCAATTTACGTTCTTTTAATTCCTGATACAGCAGTTCAGCTTTATCTTCATCAAGGACTAATGAATGGCCTTTACTTAGAGCATGTCTGGCTAAAAAGTCGTCATCGACACGGGCTTCAATATCAACAATCGTTTGGCCTACGCCAACAAGATGTGATTTAGCTAATGGGTTTTCTTGTTGAATTTGAACAACCAATGGATCGCGAGCATTGACAGGGAAGTAATGCTTTGACTTACGTTGACCAGGAAATTTCATGTCTAAAGGCTATAGAAATAAGGGATTTTGATTCATTCTATCATAAAAATGAGAGATAAATCTCACTTCTTTGATGTTCTTACATTGAAATAGATTCTTTTGCCGCTTTTTTAAACGACTTGTTCAAAAAGCTACGTACAGATACCAATAAGGTAAGTTTAATGGTGTTTTTATTGTTCAATTCGTATGGTTTGTTGGTAAATAATAAGAGAACATTTATTGCTATGACTGGTCATTACAGGCTACTTTTATAAAAAAAGCCGCATAAGCGACTTTTTTGTTTAAAAACGATAAATTTAGTTTAAGCGTTTGAGCTCTTGTTGAGCACTTGTACCACCAACAGGACGGTTAACAGAAATCGAACGGCCTTTTTTCATGCCTTTTTCGTAGTCATCTGTTAATGCTTTCATTGCTTCTTGGAGTTGCTTTTTAAACGTTTCACGATCTAAATTTTCAAACTGCTTATCGATATAGTTGGCCATACGTTGGTCATGATCATCATCAGTATTTAAAACGGGTAACTTTTCTAATGCACCTTCAAGCCAGCCTGCCAGAAAGGATGATACGCGACGAGCTACTTCTGCTGTACTTGTACCTGTACCGGCAAAGCTGTTGCGGAATTGACCTGTTTGTTGGTTCATTTCACGGTAAACAATATCAAAGGCAAATGCTGCAAAAATAGCACGCTCAGCAGTGCCGATAAATTCAGCTTGTTTTAACCCTTTATAATTAGTTAGAACGCACTCAACCCCAAAGCGACGATTAATACCACGAATGATTTTGAGAATTTGTGAACTAATATCCGCTGGTAATAGTGTTTTTGATTTGGTTTTGCCCATCTTAATGAATTCAATATCGTCTTTTTCTAGACCATATTTGAGCATGAGGCGGTGAGCCATACGAATGGCTTGGGCGGCTTCGTTTACATTTGCTGAGTTACCCAACTCAAGGCATTTTGCAATTTTCTTGAGGGCCTTTCGCTTCTGTTCTGACATTAAACATACTCATGACTAAAAGAGGGCACATATTTTACCGCTTTATGACCACATACTACAAGCATCGAATTGTGATAACTGTGAGAATTGATATTAATTGCGATAGGAGATTGATCTTTTGTACTGTTGTAGTTTGAAAAATATCATCTAATTATTCGGTATACAGAATATTGGACAAGTTGAATTATCAATGTTAAGAATAGTTACCAGATGAAAAGGATATTATTTAAGCTTTTTAAGTTATTGTAAAGTTAGGAGTTAACATGACAAATCAATATATTCCGCCACAACAATGGAAGTTTGATAGTAACAATGGTGGTCAATGGGCACAGATTAATCGTCCAGTGTCAGGTGCGACACATGATAAAGAGCTACCGATCGGTAAGCATCCGTTACAGCTTTATTCTATGGGGACACCCAATGGACAAAAAATCACGATCATGCTTGAAGAGTTGCTAGCAGCCGGAAAAAATGATGCCGATTATGATGCTCATTTAATTAATATTTCTGAAGGAGACCAATTTTCTTCTGGTTTTGTTGATATTAACCCTAACTCTAAAATTCCTGCTTTAGTTGATCATTCCGAAACTCCAGCCATTAATGTATTTGAATCCGGTTCGATTCTGGTTTATTTGGCTGAAAAATTTGATTTGTTTTTACCTAAATCGGGTAATGGTCGTGTTCAAGTGATGAATTGGCTATTTTGGCTACAAGGTTCTGCACCTTATCTCGGTGGTGGTTTTGGGCATTTTTACGCCTATGCACCAGAAAAATTTGAATACCCGATTAATCGTTTTACGATGGAAATAAAACGCCAGTTAGATGTACTTGATAAACAATTAGCAAATAATCAATATATCGCAGGTAATGAATACAGTATTGCTGATATCGCTATCTGGCCGTGGTATGGCAATCTTGTATTAGGATCTTTATATAATGCAGGTGAGTTTCTTGATGTGGCAAGCTACGTTCATATTCAACGCTGGGCAACAATGATACTTAATCGACCCGCGGTACAAAGAGGGCGAATTGTTAATCGAACCTGGGGGGAGGCGTGGGAACAATTGTCTGAACGACATACCGCTCAAGATATCACAGATGTATTGTCAAACAAGTTATAATTAATCTAGAACAGCCATTAATATAAATGGCTGTTCTTAGGTCTATTTTATTGCAGTTTGTTAACGACTGGTTTTGCTGGTGCACTGTTACATAAATACGCATTAGCAAACATGGTGACTGAGCTTGAGAAATCAAGTGACTGGTAGAGGTAGATTGTATCACCACCTAATTCAGCAGCCTTACTACGCATTTGATTTAATGTCCCCCAAACCATATCTTTATCAGCATGGAACCAGTAATCATAAAAATGACCTTCAGAGCCATAGACTATTCCTAAGCGTTGACAATTCTCTATTGCCTTAACATCATCCCAAATTACATCAACTTGATTAGACTCTGGCGTAGGAAAAGTCACACAGCCGCTTAGTAGTAATGTTGAGGCTAACATAGAGCTAACCAGAATGTTTTTCATGTAAAGTTCACGAACAAAATAAATGTCGCGCGAGTGTAAGTAAAACAGTGAAACTGGCAAGAAAATAAAACCAGTAGTTAGACAAATATAACATTATTATTGCACGATATTGATGCTATGTGCCGGTTAGTCTTATAAACGAATACTTAATCGAATGACGCTATTTATTTGTAAGTGATTTTTTTACTGTATTTTTGAGTAATAACATAAAATTTTTGAAGTGAGGCATAAAATCAATAAAGAGAGAATGCTTACGGTTTGCCATTAATATTGGACCTAATAGCCGTAATGAAATGCCTATTCTTGTTGCTTGAGTTTCCTCCAAACCGCTATTTTGTTTTAAATTATCAATAATATTAAACAAGTTTTCTCTATCTTGAAATTCAAATTGAATTGTTTTTGGAATCGCACTTTTAGGTTGTAACTCTTCAACAGTAATGCGGTAACTATTTTCGTGAGTATTTTTATTAGACATAAATAAGATCCTATTTGAAGTAAATATCAATATGGTTGATAATATCAACTATAAAGCAATGTGGTTGATAATGTCAATCATCTAAAGAAAGCATAGGAGCTACTTATGGTCAACAACACACCCTTAGATAATTTATTTCAGTTGGTACATGCGTTAAAACGTCAGTTACATCAACAGATTGAACAGCTAAATCTTGATATTACCCCAATGCATGTACGTGTGATTAAAATCATTAATAACATCACACCGTGTACAGCAATCGACATAGCAACAGTATTAGATCGGGATAAAGCACAAATTACACGTTTACTTAGCACGTTAATAGATAAAGGATTCATCATTAAAGCACCGAACCCAGTAGATAAGCGTAGTTCATACTTGTGCGTGACCGATAGCGGTATGGCTGTTATAAAAAAATTAGCGGATATTGATTTGCTGTTGCAGGAAAAAATAACTCACAATGTCAGCACTGAAGAGGTTGCACTATTTCAACAACTAGCAAAACAAATGACCCATAATCTTCGTGAGCAATAATCAACTTGTTGTTGAACGGTAGTCTTTGCATAATATGCAATGTAATTTCAATCACAAATAGCAGATAAATGACTTCTTCATACCATAATATTGATGTGCCTTTTGACTATCGTCATACCTGTTGGTTTTGTGGTGAGCCGTATTTTGACAGTCATGCATTTATGGCTGTTCCAAATTATGATCACCAAACTTTACCGATTATGCTGCCGTGTTGCCAAGAGTGCTTTAGCTTTGCCAATGCGATAAAGGTGAGTAGTTTAGATTTACTGCGCGACAAAGTGAAACAACAGCTGCATAAAAAATATCATAAGCATCTACAGATTGGTGTTAATTGGACCAAGGAAGAGCTTGAATCGTCTGAAATGGATGGTAAAGCGTTAGAAGGGTTTCGTATTAGCGGTTGGAAGATGTTTGAGATCGCTAAAGAACGAGTGAACTACACTGGTTGGCCGATTTATATTGATGGACTACCTTGTTACGATGTCACAACAACATTTCAGTTTGAATATGACGGTATTATTTACACCAGTTTAAATCATGCCGTGACTCAATTAGCAGCCTTATATGCCATTCCACAGCCATATCTTGAGCAAGTGATTGAGCTGGTGGGGCGTGAAAAAATGACTTATGCCTTACGTTTTTGTAAAACGACTTATGGTTATTCGCCAGCAGAGCGAGAATCAAGTCTAGCAAGTTTACGGGCATTATTAGCAGAAGAACAAACAAACGCGTTAGCATCTCAGCATAGAACAACCACTCAACGTGATATTGCGTTAGCTGATATTAAAGAGTTAATGCTATATCGCACTATGATTTCACCACATGCTATTCATTGGGCGTTAAGTCGTGGTATTCAAACATTAGCGGAATTAGCAGAGTACGAAGAACGGTTTTTTGAACATTTCAGTAAAGAGTCAGAGCTTACTGCTTTTACTTATTTTAATGGCTTACAAATTTACTTTGAAAAACGTGAATTAGAACCGTTATGGGCTCAAAATGATGATCCTAATCGAGCATTATTCCTGTAAAACAACAAAATAAATAAGCCCGTTGGTCAGTTAGCTTGTGATGAGCAACGATAACAACGGGCGTATTTTTGTTTAATTAACAAACAGGGTGAGGACGATTAATTATGTCGAGCCCATACCATAGTACGGCCTTTGTCATCAAAAGCGACCACACTGTAGCTATCTTTCTGATCACCATATTCCATACCAGGTGATCCCATTGGCATGCCACCTACTGCGAGGCCTTTCATACGGGTTGGCTTTTTAGCGAGAAAGCGCTTGATGTCAGCAGCTGGAATATGCCCCTCAAAAGTATAACCTTCAATTTGTGCTGTATGACAAGACGCATATTGAGGTAATACACCTAACTTAATTTTTGTTGGTGTTAAGTTTTCTTGGTAAACATTTTCTAATTCAAAGCCATTATCTTTCATATGCGTTACCCATTCTTTACAGCAACCACAATATGGCGATAAGTAATTCGTACCTTTGATAATAGGTGCAGTTTCAGCTGTTGCAGTAGCTGAAATAAAAACAGTAAGGGCAAGTAACGTACGGTTGATGATCATGATGACATTCCTAAAATATAACAGGCTTGCACGTTATTAAGCTAAAGAGTGCCAAGCCGATAGTGAAAGTTAAGTGTTGAAAGCTGGAATAACACTTATGCTATCGGTGGTTTTAGCAATGGCTCATGGTAATAACGGATAAGTTGATAGTGCACATTAGGCAAACTTTCTGGATGACGATACGATTGAAAACTAAAACTAGGCAGTAGTGCGGGTTGGTGCTGCGATGAGCATTCGCTATTACAATCATCGTTGCAATGAGAGTGAGATGAATCGGTAATAATAATTGAGCGAGTTGCAATATTATTAGCGTTATCACAGCAGGTACTCTGTTCCATACTGCAAGACGACATGGAAGTTGGCATTATTTTTGTGGTGTTAGCATACGCTGTATTGGTAAATACAGTTACGATAAGCAAGCTATACACAATAAAAGATAACCAATGTCGTATCATTTTTATGCTTACAATCCTAATAATGAGTGAGCATTATAAGTTCAATATGCAATTCAACAATAAATAACTTGTAATAAAGTATTAAATTACCATTATGTATTCATGGTGTGAATAATGTGACACATATTCTTACAGCTAATTTATGGATGAAGAAAATCAATTCGTTTAAATTTACGCTTGCGCAATGGAATGAATAACGATGGGTTTATTCAATACGGTGAAAGCGTTTAGGAAAGAAAATGGCATATACCGAAAAAGATCGTCAAGTTTTGCACGATACATGGATGAGCTACAAAGCAAAAATGCGAATTACTCAAATTGAAATGGCTAAAAAGCTAGGGTTAACGCAACTTGAGTTTTCAGACATTTTACGAGGTGATACTGTCATTCAACATCAGTTTGTTAATGAGTTTTGCAGTATTTTGAGTATTGATCCGGTGCTAATACTTCCATCATTACGTGAAGCAGTGCAGAAAGGTACACTCAATCACTCTGTCGTAAAAAATACATTTATATTTGATGGTGAGATTAAAAAAGTTACCTACGAAGGTAACCAGTTGGTTGTTGAATACGAACATACTCCAACAGCAAGTTAACGATAGTCTCATGATTGAGGTTATAAACATTAACTTATAAAAAAGGCTCATCGCATGATTGTGATGAGCCTTTTTAATTTGTTATGTTGTTAGATTATTTCTTTTTTTTCTTAGCATGTTCATCCCATTCAGGGATAAAGAAATATAATACAGCTGCTGAAAGTATTGAGCCCATGACATCAGAAGGGAAGTGCATACCTAGCCATAAACGGCTAATACCAACTCCTGTTGCCCAAATGATTAATCCACCAGCAACAAGATAATTACCTCTACGAATAAAGAACCCACCCCAGAAAAGCACACAGATAGCAGCAAAGATAGTATGACCAGATGGGAATGAATAATTGGTTTCGCCTTCCCAGCTACGTAAACGCCAAGGACTTATATATGTTGCTGCTTGTTTAACTACTTTATCTTTTGCAACAGAATCTAAGGCATAGAAATCAGCTGGTGAATCAACAAGGTGCAAGGCTTGTAGTTCATAAGTGTAAGGACGAGGAATTGCAGTCTCGTGTTTTAATACCGTTTTTGTTACGAAACTTAATACAAGCAGAATACCAAATTGAATCCATACTTTAGTGATAGTTTTTTTAGGTAGCTTTAAAAATACAGGTATAAGACAAAGCAATGCTGCTGTAACAAGGAAGAACGGACTGCCAGCACTATCTGTTAATAAAGCAAATGATATACCAGCAGCATTACTGACTGGTGTCGTTAAGGCTGGTACTGGCACTATATGAATAGCAATAAAAAGCAATATGGCAAATAGTGCTAATGCAATAAAGTTAGGTAGCTTTTGGGATATAAAATTCATCATGGAGAAAATTCAATCTTATCTTTATATAATTATTAAGTAAGCCACAAAAATTTTAGTCAGCTGTCATTAAATTGACATTTTTTCATGGTTTAAAACTGGAGTCTTTTTTCGCATAAATTATACCGAATGTCATTAAGAATATCGTTGAATAACTTATTGTATGCTTATTTGTCAGGTAAGGTTCATCTTTCTCATTTTAGTAACATGAATAAATTAAATTATAAGTGAATAATTAACAAAACATATGGTTAATAAAATGTGATCTTTGTGAATATTTATGGGGTATTCTAGTGAACTTTCTCAAATTGTGAAGGCTGTCACGTGAAATAGAGCCAACATTAAGAAAACTTAATGTTTATCCTAAACTAAGTTTAGCTAACTACTGTATGGTTAATGCATGCTTAAACGACATATGTTGTTTATTACTTTTGATGTGATGATATGGAGAAGGGAATGAGTATTCTTGGACATTTCCAAAAGCTCGGAAACGCGATAATGTTTCCAATCGCAGTATTGCCTATTGCTGGTATTCTATTGCGTATTGGACAACCCGATCTACTAAATATACCTTTTATTGCAGCAGGTGGTCAGGCAGTTTTTACTAACTTAGCACTGTTATTTGCAATGGGTGTTGCTGGTGGTTTCTCGAAAGATAATTCAGCAGCAGCAGCAATCGCAGCAGCGGTTGGTTACTTCATTATGATGGCTGCAATGAAAACCCTTAATGCTGATGTCGATCCTGGCGTTGCGGGTGGTATTATTATTGGTGTGTGTGCGGGTCTTTTATATAACCGTTTCAACGCAATTAAATTACCAGAGTTCCTAGGCTTCTTTGGCGGTAAGCGTTTTGTTCCTATCATCACAGGTTTAGTTGCATTGGTGCTTGCTTTTGCATTTAGCCTTGTATGGCCGCCTGTACAAGATGCTATCAACCATTTAGGTAAGTGGATTCTTACTAGTGGTGTTCCTGGTGAGTTTGTATACGGTGTTGCTAACCGTCTATTGATTCCACTTGGTCTACATCACATTCTAAACAGTATGGTTTGGTTTGTATTTGGTAACTACACCGATCCTGCGACTGGTCAGATTGTGACGGGTGAGATCTCACGTTTCTTTGCTGGTGACCCATCAGCTGGACGTATTCTAAGTGGTTTCTTCCCTGTAGTAATGTTTGGTCTTCCAAGTGCAGCATTAGCATTCTATGTAACGGCTAAGAAAGAGAATAAGAAAGTTGTTGGTGGTATGTTATTGAGTGTGGCATTAACTGCATTCTTAACTGGTATTACTGAACCAATTGAATTCATGTTCATGTTCCTAGCACCTGGTTTGTATGTAGTACATGCTATTCTAATGGGTGTTAGTATTGTTGTTGCGTCAATGCTTAACATTCACATGGCATTTAGCTTCTCTTCTGGCTTAATTGACTACGTCCTAAACTACAATGCGCCAGCAGCGCATAACTCATGGGAAATTATTCCAATGGGTCTAGTGGTTGGTGCTATTTACTTCGTGATCTTTGTTGGTGCTATTAAGATGTTTAATCTTAAAACACCAGGCCGTGAAGATGCACCAGAAGAAGATTCAAACCCAGACTCAGATAGCAAAGTCGATTTAGCTCTACAATACCTGGAAGCACTAGGTGGTAAAGATAATCTAACTGATATCTCTGCTTGTATTACACGTCTTCGCCTAGGTATTGTTGACCGTTCAATCATCAATGATGCTAAGCTAAAGCAACTAGGTGCGAAGGGTGTAGTAAACGTAGGTTCAAATAACCTTCAAGTTATTATTGGTCCACAAGCTGAAATTATTGCTAACCAAATGAAAGCGATGTAAGCATCATTGTTTAAGCAAAATACAGTATTCGCGATTCCATAATTCCCCCTATGGTCGCGTTAAACGGTCTACCTTTGGTAGGCCGTTTTTTTATATCTAAAAAACCGTCGATGGACTGTGTATAATCATCTAAATACGTAATATCGGGCCAATGAGCGATAAGCATTAAATGAAAATATTAGTAATTGAAGATGATCTAACAACACGTGAGTTTGTTGCTCGAGGATTACGAGAGCATGGGTTTGTGGTTGATGAAGCTGAAGATGGTCATCAAGGATTAATGATGGCAACCAACAATGAGTATCAATTAATTGTGTTAGATCGCATGCTTCCACAACTTGATGGATTAAAAGTTCTCACGGCATTGCGAGTTACTGAAAACCAAACACCAGTATTAATATTAAGTGCAATGGACAGTGTTGAAGATCGTGTAACAGGGCTTACTGCTGGTAGTGATGATTATTTAACCAAACCATTTGCGCTAGCAGAGCTCGTTGCACGTGCAAATATTTTGGTTAAACGCAATCAAACCGTAGCGACTGTCTCTTCTGAGTACAGCTATGATGATTTAAGGTTAGACATAAAATCGCACCGTGTATGGCGTGGGTCTCGATTGATTAATTTACAGCAGAAGGAGTTTTTATTACTGCAATATTTAATGGAACATGTTGAAAGTGTTGTTTCTCGAATGAGTTTGTTTGAATCCGTTTGGAGTTATCATTTTGATCCAAAAACCAACGTGATTGATGTTCATATTGCCAATTTGCGTAAAAAATTAGAATCTGAAGGAGAGACCAGTTTAATTCATACTGTTCGAGGGGCGGGTTATGTCTTACGCCGGGCCTGAAAACCTGTCGCGATCAACTATTTTTAAAGTGTTGATGTATTTTATTACCTGTGTTGCTTTTATTTTCATCTTATTTATTAATCAGGTAGTCGTTAGTTCAGAGACGTTTTACCACCAACAATTAAAACGTGATTTAGTCAATGAAGCTAATTTGTTTACGATGATGCTCAACAAAGGTAATAGCGTCGAACTTTATAAAACGATAACGCAACGTAGTAAAAACAACACCACATTTAGTTATATTGTACAACCAGCAAAACCTGTTGTTGATGAGATAGCGACTTACCCTGCAGCGTCATTTATTTTTAGCCGAGGAAAAACAACACAGCTGTCTCAAGTGGTTAAGCTACCACGAGGGATGGAATTAGAGATAAAAATTAACCCGCAATTTATGCAAGCTTATCGCCAGACTGTTATTCCGATGCTGCTGTCTGGAATTGCTGTGCCAGTCATTATCATGTTGGCCGGGGCTTCACTGTTTGCAATTGTAATCTTAAAGAAGTTAGCCCGTGTTAATCAGGGTATGAATCGAGTTATTTTAGGTGAAAAAGGGGTCAAGCTACCAGTGAGTAGCAATGATGATGAATTCGATGTGTTAACTATTCACCTAAATTTTTTGATTGAACAGGTCGAGAAAAAAGAAACATCGCTAAAAGCACTCTCTGTGGGGATGGCACATGATTTACGCACACCCATTGCGCGAATGAAATTACGTCTCGAGCGATTGTTAACCCAACCAACTGAACCCTATACGGATGAATTAGAAGCCTGTCATGATGATTTAGAAGTATTGTTGAGTATGTTTAATGGCATGCTGGAAATTGCTAATTTAAACAGTGGCAAGCAGCAGATTGATAAAGAGTGGGTTGATTTATCTCAAGTGTGCCGTGACGTGGTTGAATTTTTGTTGCCTATTTCAGATGAAAAAAAACAGCAACTCACATTTAGAGAAGATCAACCATACCGGTTGCAAGGTGAGCCAAGTTTATTATTTCGAGCTGTTTATAACTTGGTTGAAAATGCGATTAAATACACTCCTGAGCACGGAGTCATTAATGTCATTGTTGATCATTTTGGTATTGTAGTAACAGATAATGGCATGGGTGTGTCTGATGAAGACAAAGAGAAAATTCGTGAGCCGATGTTCCGTGCCGATCGTAGTCGAACTCATCAAGGATTTGGATTAGGGTTATCGTTAGTGGAAGCGGTAGTGATTCGTCATAATGGTGAATTGGTTTTTAGTGATAATAATCCCGGTTTACGGTCTCGATTGTATTTACCACTCGCGTCTGAATTAGTGTCAACGTTGAGTGATTAATAATAACGTAGTGCCATTGTTCTAAAAACAGCAAGACAAAAAAGCCCAATGGATACTTATCAATGAGAAAGATAAGTGCTAATTGGGCTTTTTTTATAGAAAATAGATTGGCTATTTAGCTATTAGTCGCATTGAATTTATCTTTACGCTCATTAAAACGTGAAACTAAATCATCAATACCATCTTGGCAATAAGGTTTTAATCCGCTCATCAGCATACGTTTACTGCCTGTACCGACGATTTCACCATTTTCTTTAAAGCAGAAATGCAGCGTTACGCTACCACGTTTGCCTTCAACTTCAATAATAGAGTCAGTTAATTCAACGGTTGGCGCACGAAGATCTAAACGTGTGAAATCAAGTTCCATACATTCATAGATCACTAACGGGCGAGTAGGATTAATCATGATATCTTTTGATTTCATCAAAGGTACCATAATGTGTGGAAAGTTCATTCCTGAAAATTGCACATAGTTTTTAGTAACTTGTGAAATTAAGACCTCATCCTTTGTTGTTTCACCGCTGCGTATCACATCCATGTAGACTTTGCCCGTACAGTCGATAACCGCTAGTTCTGTCGGGGATTTGATGTCTATAAGTAGGCAGCTTGATTCATTGATCATGCCTGCAAATTCGAAACGCATTTTTTGGCTAAGGCCAACGTTGGCTAGAAGAACCGAAAAAAGCAGATCGCCAGGTACACAAAAACGCTTGTTATCTTCATCATGAAGCGGGTTAAAGTCACCGGCTACACGTTTTGCAAAATGGCTTGCTTGCTCACGAGTAAAAGATAATTCACCGTCGTTATTTGAATAATATGAATCTAAAAACATGTTTACTTATAATACCTAAAAATAAGACTGCCGCTATTCTACATCATAAATATCACTTTAATGGTCTAGCCAGATGATATTAATGTAAATACATATATTGACGAAATACATACTAATAGTAGTAGACATAAAAAAGCCAAGCAATATGAGCAATGCTTGGCATTATGTAGTCGCTGTTTTATTGACTAAAAGCGTATATTAAGTGGAATAACAGTCACTTTATCGCCAATCTGGGCATATTCTTGCAGTGGTGGAATTTCAATTAAGCAATTAGCTTCACTCATTGAACGTAAAATACCTGAACCTTGTGAGCCAATTGTTTTTACTGACAGGCGGCCATTAGCATCCCAATGGTAATACCCACGTAGATATTCGGTTCGTCCATGACGAGATCGTAGCGGCTCAGCAGCTACAGCAGTATATGTTTGTGGTTGCCAATTTTGATGGCCCTGTTGTTTGCGAATTGCAGGTTCAACAAATTGTAAAAATGTCACCATGACTGCAACGGGATTGCCGGGTAAACCAAAAAATGGCACATCATTAATATGACCAAATGCTAATGGGCGTCCTGGGCGCATATTGATTCGCCAGAAGTTAATTTCACCGAGTTTATCAAGTACAGTTTTGATGTAATCAGCATCGCCAACAGAGACGCCACCAGATGATAAAATCATATCGGCTTGGTGGCTCGCTTGACGTAACGTCGTTTCAAGCGCAGTTTCATTGTCTTCAATAATGCCTAAATCAACTACCTCACAACCTAAACCGGTTAATAAGGCAAATAAGCTGTAGCGATTTGAATCATAAATGCAGTTTTGTTGTTGTGCTTCACCTGGGGCTTGCACTTCATCACCGGTTGAGAAAATAGCAACACGCAAAGGTGCATTGATTGTTAGTGTGCTTAACCCCAGTGATGCGATCATACCCAGTTCTGGCGCGGTGATTGTTTGGCCTTTAGCAACAGCTACTTGGTCAAGAGCAAGATCTTCACCCGCTAAGCGAACATTTTGACCCGCTTTAATTGCGCCCATGGTGAGGTTAAATGTGACGGTGTCACCATCTTGTTGTGCTTGTTCTCGCATTATAACGGTATCGGCACCTTGTGGAACGGGAGCGCCTGTCATAATACGTACTGCTTCACCTTTCTGTAATGGGTGAGGGTAATGATGTCCTGCAAGCACTTGACCGACAACGGTATAGCTTTTTAAATGAATATCTTCGCTGCGAATAGCATAGCCATCCATTGCTGAATTGGTATGCTGTGGCACATTTACTGGCGACAGAATATTGCTATGTGCGATATGTCCAAGTGCTTGTTTTAGCGAAACCGTTTGTGGATTATCAACAACAGATATCTGATCAAGAATGCGCTTTCGGCCTTCATCAACCGATAACATTCCTTGTGGTTGAACAGCATCACAACTGGTTGTTTCGATTGAGTGCTGGTGCGATTGGCGACTGAATTGCACCACGAAATCGGTTAGTTGTTCAATATCATCAATGCTTATTTGCGGTAAGGTTGTGTCTGCTTTGGTGTCACTTGCAATCGCAATGATAGTGTTATCGTCTTTATATAGCCACGGCTTGTTAATGACTTGGCGGCGTAATTCAATCTTTGGAAAGTCGAGCTTCTTAAATCCTTCGACTAAAATAATATCAAGTTGCGTTTGATCTAATTGTCGAATTAAAGACGGTAAGCTTGCTTCTGCTAAGGGGGTTTCAGTGATCAATGCGCGACGATAGCGAGAGGAGATAAGCATTTGGTGTGCACCCGCTTTTCTTAATCGGTAGCTATCTTTTCCTTGCTGATCAATATCAAAGTCATGATGAGCGTGTTTGATTACAGCAACGCGTAGGCCACGTTCAACCAATTTAGGTAACATGGCTTCAATAAGGGTTGTTTTACCGGTACCACTAAATGCAGCAAAGCCTAATAAAGGCACAGAGGCGTTAATTTGACTCATGGCGTACTCCAAATTGTGATAATTCTTCAGGGGTATTGAGGTTGATAAAGGCGTCGGCTTGATCACTGAAATCAACTGTAATCATGTTACATTGACGATAAAGTAAAATTATCTTGCGATCGCCGTTAGCTAAAAAAGCTTCTAATTTTGGCAGAATACGACGGTGTAGAAGTGTCACAACAGGTTGAATATAATCGCCATTATGTGCCACCGCAATATCGGTATCTGGTTGACATGCTGCCGCCATTCTTGTTACTAAATCAGCCGGTAATTGCGGGCAATCGCAGGGTACAAAACCAATCCAGTCATTATCTATATGGTGTAGCGCTGCATGCATACCACCTAAAGGACCTGGATAATTTTCAATGCTATCGCCAAAAACATCACCATATTGGCGATATAGATCTTGGTTACGGTTTGCGTTAATACTGATATGAGATGTTTGTGGTGCTAGGGTATTAATCACATGTTGAATAAACGGTTGGCCTGCAAGTTCAATCAAGCCTTTATCGTTGCCTCCCATACGGCTGGCTTGGCCACCCGCTAAAATGACCCAATGGGTTTGTTCAGGCGTAGGCATAATTATCCTTATTGTTTTTGGTATCTTTAACGAGTTGGAGATCGGCTCGTTCAATTAACTGGGTATCATTGATTGTCCATTGGCGGCGACAAAGTGCAGTGAGTGCATTTTGTTGATGACTAGTGATCACTAAACTGGTGCCTCGTGACAATAAATCTTCCGCTAAAATAACTTGGCGATTAATTGACTCTTGATCCATGCTCGCACTGGATTCATCCATTAATAGTACACTGGGCTTAAGTACCCATGCTCGTGCCATTGCGACGCGTTGGCGTTCACCACCAGATAAAACGGACACATGCTCATTAGCCAGAGTTTCAAGGCCGACCATCCGCAAAGCATTAATGGCTTCATTTCGGCGTTTTTGACGATCTTTAATCGCGTATCGTAACCCATAGCATACATTGTTAAACACTGTAGCATCAAACATATATGGGGTTTGATGGAGATAGATAATACTCCCTTCATAACAGCCACTAAAGAGACGTTTAAAAAAAGTATGCTGATGAATATTAATCGTACCGGTGGTCGGTTTTTGTAAGCCAGCTAACACTTTCAATAAGGTTGTTTTGCCAACTCCGTTATCACCCGTTAAATAGATAGCGTCTCGTGGTGCTAAATTGAGTTGTGGAATATGAAACAGTAGACGGCTTTTAAAACGAACTGAAAGGTCGAGTGCCTGAATGGATGCATGAGTCATAATTAAGGCCTCGGCTTAGTTAGTTCGCAAATGGGCTTTGCCACGGGCGATAGATAAAATAAAGTTTAGACCTAAGGCTAGAATAAGTAACACCATTCCTAAGGCTACACCTTGAGCAAATGCACCTTTTGAGCTCTCAAGCGCAATTGCTGTCGGGATATTTCGAGTTGAATTTAAAATGTTGCCACCGACCATCATTGAGCAGCCGACTTCGGTGATCACACGGCTAAAGGAAGCCACAATGGCTGCAATTAACGGAAAGCGGCTTTCCCACATTAAACTGATTAATGCGCGAGGGTAGCTCGATCCTAAGGTGAGTGCTGTTTCCCATGCACGGCGATCACTATTTTGAAAGGCAGCATGCATCATCGATACTAAAAGTGGAAAACAGATTAATACTTGACCTAATATCATCGCTTTTTGGGTAAACAGCATTTGCCAATCGCCTAATGGTCCTGCGCGTGATAACAACATATAAAGCAGTAAGCCAATGACTACTGTCGGAACGGATTGTAAGGTATTCATTAAAGAGAGTGTGAGCCAACGACCAGGGAATTTACCATAAGCTAATGCAAAGGCAATCAGTAGTGAGGGGATAATGACTAAGGCGATGGCAAAAAGAGACACCGAAAATGACACCCCGACAATACCCCAAAGTGCGCTATCGCCACTAAAAAGAAGTTGAGTTGCTTGCTGAGTTGTCTGCCAAATATTCATGCTAATGTCTGTTTTGACCTAAAAAATACGCCGATGGTGCTATCATTCACGTTATTAGCATTAAGTCTAAGGCTCGATGTAATAACTGTGATGCCATAATGATTAATATATAAAATCAGCAATCATCGGCGAAATATCATATTAAATTAATCTGTTACTATTATTGTGTTTGCGCATCAGCAACGAACAATTGTTGGCCGTGACGTTGGTAGTTATTAATTAACTTTTGTGCTTTGGGATTAACTAACCAATCACTGAATGTTTTTGCACCTTGGTAATTAAGATCAGGGTAGCGACTAGGGTTAATTAAAATAACTTGGTATGGGTTAAATAAACGCTTATCACCTTCAACCATAATTTCCAGTTCAAGCTTGGTTTCATAAGCCAGCCAAGTACCACGATCGGTTAATGTATAGGCTTGCAGTTCTGATGCCATGTTCAATGTTGGGCCCATACCTTGACCCACGGCTTTATAACCACCAAAGTTTGGTTCCATTTTCGTTTGTGCCCAGATATTGAGTTCTTTTTTATTAGTACCTGAGTCATCACCACGAGAAATAAACATCGCATTATCAGCTGCAATCTCTTTTAGCGCATGTGCAACATCTTTATCACCTTTGATTTTAGCTGGATCACTCTTAGGGCCGACTAAAACGAAATCGTTGTACATTAAATTACGCGGTAGAACGCCATAACCTTTCTCAACAAATGTTGCTTCAGATTGTGGTGCATGGGTCATCACTAAATCAACGTCACCATGCTCACCCATGCGCAGTGCTTTACCTGTCCCTGCTGCTAGCACTTCAACCTTATAACCAGTGTCTTTAGTAAAAACAGGCAATAAGTAGTCAAGTAACCCAGAGTGATAAGTGCTGGTGGTAGTGGCAAGGCGTACTGTCTTATTTGCTGTATCTGTAGATGCATAAGCCATGGTTGCTGATGCGCAGCCAAGAATAACTAAAGTGGTTTTTAATAGGTTCATCAACATTCCTGATCGATTGGTTTACATTAAAAAGTGTTGAGATGAAAAGTCGTCAGTTTTGAAGCCAAATACATGCGGCAAAATGACTCATATCACCTTAAGAAATAACGCTGCCCAGCTATAAGCAAGTAAAGTGCCATTTTTTAAATGTTGATGAATAAGACTGATTATGTGATTTAGGTATTAAATGGTAGCCAAAATAGGACAAAGTTAACCGAAGTTAGACTAAATGATAAAACAATTTTGACTTAATGATTCGCAGTGAGACAAAATGTCGCAAATTATATTCGGTTAAAATGTCTCTATGTCTGATTTTAGTTTGTCTTCATCTTGGACTGCGGTTTCTGTATTAGTGGTTGATGATGAACCAGGAATGCGCACAATTTTAAAAAAAGCCTTAAGTAAAAAGTTTGCTCAAGTCGATACCGCTGGCAGTATTGAAGAAGCAGAAGAAATTCGCAAGCGTTGCCATTTTGATTTGTTGATTGTTGATATCAATTTACCAGGTCGTTCTGGTATTGAATGGCATGAAGCATTTGATCCAACAACCCGCCGTAGTGATGTGATATTTATGACGGGTTATGCAGATTTAGAGACGGCTATTCAGGCTTTACGTGCTGGCGCGTCAGATTTTATTTTAAAACCGTTTAATCTTGATCAAATGATGCAATCAGTGAATCGATGCATTGAACGTCGTTTAGTGGAACGTCAAAATTTTGCATTGCAACGTGATGTCGAGCGCAGCTATCCAGTTAATATTATTGGTGATGCGCCGGCAACACAGCAGATGAAAAAGTTGATTGCTCAAGTTGCACCATCAATTGCAGCTGTATTAGTCGAAGGTGAATCTGGCACTGGTAAAGAATTGGTAGCACGTGCATTACATCAATTAAGTAAGCGTACTGGGCCTTTTGTACCGATTAACTGTGGTGCTATTGCACCAGAGCTACTTGAAAGTGAATTATTTGGTCATGTTTCAGGCGCATTTACGGGGGCCAAAAAAAGCCGTGAAGGTCTGTTTCGAGTAGCGAATAACGGCACTTTGTTTTTAGATGAAATAGGTGAAATGCCTCTAGCAATGCAATCATCTTTATTGCGGGCATTAGAACAAAAAGCGATTCGTCCTGTTGGTTCAGAGCGAGAAATTCAAATTGATGTACGTATTGTTGCAGCGACAAACCGTAATTTAAAACTTGAAGTTGAAGAAGGCCGTTTTCGTCGAGATTTGTATTATCGCTTAAACGTACTCACGATTGATTTGCCATCATTACGTGATCGAATTGAAGATATTCCATCATTAAGTCATCATTTTACCACGCAGCTATCAAAAGACTTAGGCATGAAAGCTATCAATTGGACTCATGAAGATATTTTAGCGATGCAAGCCTATTCTTGGCCCGGAAATATTCGTGAATTACGAAATATGATGGAGCGATGCATTTTATTAGGTAAGCCACCTGCGGATTATTGGCGTGAGTTGCAAGGGGATGCGTTACCAGTTACTGCTGTTGCCGCTGTAGGTGTACATGCAATGACAGCTGCAGAAGCTGAATTTAATGCCGCTCATCCTCAACGGCCATGTCAATGTCACGACAATGGTGAAGATCAATATTGCTATCCAGTAACTTGGACACTAAAAGAAGTTGAAAAAGCACATATTATGCAGGTTGTTGACGCCAGTGATGGTAATAAATCAGCAGCAGCACGTCAGCTTGGTGTGGCAAGAAAGACGTTAGAGCGTAAATATAAAGAATGGACAGATGAACTATTATGAGTCGTACCGCGATGAAAATAAAAACATTTGTCTTGATGTGGTTACGGCGTTTTAAAACCATGGTTCGCTATCGTCTTTTAGTGCTTACCTCTGTTCCCATATTTCTTACATTACTAACGTTGATTGCGATTACGTTTTATTGGACGGTGACGTATACCTGGCAGAACGCATTAATGAATGTAAAAGCAGATTTAGCCGTTGCTCATCATAGTATGGTGCTGTTGAAAAAAGAGCAGCGAATGGAGTTGCAAGCACTGGCTAATTCTTATGGCTTTCAACAACGGTTACGATCTGATGACATAAAATTACGCCAATGGGTGCATCAGCAAAATCGACAATATCAGCTAGATTTTGTGGTACTACATTCTGTTGCAGATATAGGAATGTTTTCAGCTTCAGAGCAACAACTATTACGGGCAGGAAAAGATCAAACATTTTTTCAAGTGTTAGATCGTCGTGCTTTGTTTGAGTTAAACCACGATCTTCCCGCTCGAGCACAACTGCCATTATTGCAAGAAGGTACGATTGAGCAAAAAGGGCTGGTTAGTCGCAGTTTAGTACCAATCTTTAATCAACAAGGCGAACTTAAATGGATTTTAGATGGTGGTATTTTATTAAATAACAGCACATCGCTGGTGGATCGGATCCGTGATTTAGTTTATGCCGCAGATACGTTACCTAAAGGTAGTCTTGGAACAGTAACTTTGTTTATGGGGGACGTGCGCATAAGTACTAATGTGCCACTAGATAGCGCTAATCTTATTGGTCGTGCGGTGGGTACTCGTGTTTCTAAAGAAGTGCAGCAACAAGTGTTACAACAAGGAAAAACCTTTGTTGATCGCGCATTTGTTTACGATAGTTGGTATGTCTCAGCCTATGAGCCGTTACATGGTAATGATGGTACCGTCGTCGGCATGCTTTATACGGGTTATCTGCAATGGCCGTTAATCGAACGTTACTTAACCAATATTATAGAAATGAGTGTCAGTATTCTATTAGTGCTGCTACTTACCAGTATTATTGTTTATCGCGGTTCGCGGGATTTATTTTTACCGATTGAGAAAATTTATCAGGTCGCGAAAGCCGTTCAAATGGGGTTAAAAAAGCGAGTCGGTAAACTGGATTTATGTGATGGTCATGAATTACAAATACTCGGGGAGCAATTTGACTCAATGCTGGATCAACTTGAACAGCGTAATGGGTTAATTAAGCTTGCTGCGATAGAGCTTGAAGAAAAAGTAGAGCAGCGTACTCAGAGCCTGCATCATAAAACCGAAGAGTTAGAGCAGCATATACGGTTATTACATCAAGCTCGTTCAAAGTTAGTAGCAACAGAAAAATTAGCGGCGCTAGGTGAATTGACCGCAGGCATTGCGCATGAAATTAACAATCCAATTGCGGTAATCTTAGGTAATATTGAATTGATTCAATTAGAGTTGGGCGATAATACCGTTGATGTTCAAGATGAATTGACAGCGATTCATTTACAAATAGATCGAATTCGAAATATCACTCGCAGCTTACTGCAATACAGTCGTCAAGGTGGCGTGCAAGATGAAGTAACCTGGCATCATCTCAATTTGATCGTAGAAGAAAGCTTAACACTTGTTCGTTCTGGTACTAAAAAAATGGATGTTCAATTTGAGGTTAATCTTGCCGCTAAATGCAGTGTTGAAGTTAATCGTCATCAATTATTACAAGTACTGGTTAATTTACAGATGAATGGTATCCACGCCATGGATGATAAAGGACTCTTGAAAATAACCACATCTGATTGGGTTGATGATCATGGTGAGCTATTGGGTGCGATGGTTGCTATCACCGATCATGGCTGCGGTATTTCAGAACATAATATGAAGCGTATCTTTGATCCTTTCTTTACGACACGTCGTTCAGGAACAGGGTTAGGTTTATCTGTGAGTCAAAGTATTGTTGCTAATGTCGGGGGAGAAATTACGGTTGAATCGGTTGAAGGTCAAGGTTCAACATTTAGTGTATACCTCAAGCATAAAAAAGAATCGCCAAGCGAACTTGATCTTTTGGTGACGGTGTAACAAATAGCGTTGATGATAACAAAGAGCCCCTTGGTAATGACAAAAGTGATGTCTTTACCAAGGGGCTTTTTTGTCATGTTACATAATGGATAAACCAACGATTAGAAACAGTGATGCGGTAAGAGATATTCGGCTAATAAGACCTAGTGATGAGGGAATGATCATTTCGGTATGTGGCATAAGCAGTCCTTTTTTTTAGGAGGACTTAAAGCATAGCCGATATTAAAATAATCATCGCGGTCATTTAATAAAATCGAAGTTAAATGGCCGCGATGTGAAGATAAAGTTCTTATTTAGATAAACGTCATTTGAGTCCATGGTTCAGATGGACGGCTTAATAGATAACCAGATTGCCATCCCCATTGCTGGTGGGCTTTTATAAAGGCTTTAGCATCAAATGGTGCACCATTAGCACGTCCAAAACGAGCACTGATGGTTAAATTCTTAATATCATTACTGTTGGCAACTTTACCATCGACTGAGCCTGCTGGCGTGAAAGGGACGTTCCATACCGCTGCTGGATCAGAAACATATGGCTGTGCATCTTTATCATATTCAGCACAAATATTACGTGATGATGCATCAATCTTATTCAAATAGACATCGTAAGTATCACCTAGCATTTTTTGACCAACCGCGACGTCAATTTTACCGTTGTATTTATGCATTAGTTGGATCCAGCGTAAACGACGAGCTCCTTCTTGTTGGCGAATATCGTTGTAGTCCACGTCAGAACCTTCAATATATCGAAGGCGTGGATCGACAGAAACGTTTTCACCAGTAAAGTAACCAGATTTCAACTCATTGAAGTATTGATAAACACGACCTTGACCAAACTTAGCAATATGGTTGTTATTAATGTCACCAATTAACCATGTATTTGCATAACCACCGTTGTTACCTTTTTCTTCTAGTTTGATCCAGCTATCAATATTATTAGCATACTGACTTGCTTCACGTACACGAATAAACTCAGGAATACCGCCAGCTTTCCAATCCATTACATTGGCTAATGTGGTTTCAACAACAGCTAAACCAGCCCCTGTTTCCCAAAAGTCAGTACCAGATTCGATCATCCCCGGTGCTGTTTGGAAGGCCATTTTGTAGCCTTTGGTTGGTGTAATATCTAAAATAACGTTAGCAAACTGACCTGACCAGAAATCGTTAAAGGTTTCATGTCCAATAACAATACCTTTATTACCCGTTGCTTCACCGGTGGCGATAAAGGCACTGCAATTACCTTTAGCACCTTCAATATTGGCACTGTTTTTACTTTTCTCGATATTATTAGCGGCCATTTCTGCTTTGGTGTACGGGGCAGGGAATGCGGATGCGTTAATTAAACCAGGATCAACCCACTTGGTATAATTATGCATCCCCACTGAAGGCCACCAGTAACCAGTTAACTCAATCATATCGTTCCAAGTAATGATGTCAGCAAGGGTAACATGCAAACCTGCGGCATTGAGGCCTTTTGCAATCCCTTCCATTTCTTGGCGAAGCTCAGCTGGAATTTTACCTTTAGTTTGCTCTAGCGCAGCTTTCTGCCATGAGTTGTAAGGTACGCCAGTGGTTAGGTAGGTCATGCTCCAGCTATCTTTCCACGCCAATTTAAAATCAGGAGCGATAAGGTAACCATATTGGAAGCCACGATCAAAAGCATTACCTTTAATACCGACATGCCACCAGCCGTTTTTCTTTTCTAATTTCGCTTGATCAACAATTTTCTGTTGTTCAGTGGTTAGTTGGGTTTTGTATAAATCACCAGTAACCGGTGCGGTAATTTGGGCTAATAACGCTTTAGGTGGATATTGAGTTAGGTTTTGTGAAGGTGTTGATGCGTTGGCATAACTAACAGAAGCAAGAGAAATAATACATGCAAGTAGTGTTTTTTTACCAAGGTGATGTTTCGAAAGCTTATTCATAATAAATATGTTGTTTAAGGTGAGTGAGTGGTTTTCATCATCCTCCTTTTTATTCAATCAACAAGATGCAGTGCATTCGTGTTTGTTTTATAAAATGTAAACATATAATGCCAGTTTTTATATAATTCTCACCAGTTAAAAAGATAAAGTAGCAGGTTAATTTTTTATGGTAGTCTATTGATTTATAAGATAATAGAAATAAAAATGAGATGTTAAGTTGCTAAATGTTAAGCGCGAATAAAAAAGCCAACATATCGAATGTTGGCTTTTTAGGTAATGAGTAAACACCAATTATTATTGGGTTAATTGTTTCAACTTCTGCTGTTGGTAGTATTTAGCATCAGCGGTAATGGCTTTACTTTTGCCTGTTTGTAGCCATTGCTTAATACGGCCAGCATCACCGATTGGGGTTAGCTTGCCTTGTGAATCAAGCATGACCATTAAGATCTTTTTGCCATCAATGGTTGTTACCATCGCTAAACAACGTCCCGCTTCATCAAGAAAACCTGTTTTGCTTAAATTAACATCCCACTTTTTACCACGCACAAGAGCGTTAGTATTGGTGTAGCCTAATTTATAACGAGGGTGTGTAAAGTAAGCTGTATGAACTGCGCCATTGGTACTGTATTTACGAATCTCTGGGTATTTGTAAGCAGCACGTACCATCTTAGCAACATCAGATGCTGTTGATTGGTTTTTAGGGTTTAGACCTGAACTGTCAACGAAGTGTGTGTGTGTCATGCCTAGTGCTTTAGCTTTAGCGTTCATAGCACGAATAAATGCTTTGTAGCCACCAGGGTAGTTAGCTGCAAGGGCTGCAGCTGCCAAGTTTTCAGATGACATTAATGCAATATGCATTGTTTCGCCGCGACTTAACTCTGAGCCGACACGAACACGAGAATATGTATTGTACATATGCTCTCTATCGGTTTTAGTGAAAGTGATTTTTTGGTTAAGAGGAAGTTTGGCATCTAATGTGACCATAGCGGTCATTAGCTTGGTCAGTGAAGCAATTGGCATCACCACATTGGAATTTTTTCGATACAGTGTTTTTCCAGAACTTAGGTCAATAACATAATTACTCACAGAAGCAGTCTGAAGATTACTTGGGTTGAGTTTGCTGGTGTTGATACTTGCGAAAGAAGAAAAGCTGATACTTGCAAGTGTAAAAAATAAAATTAAAGCGTTGCGCACAATGGCTCCTTGGGGTCCCATTTGGAAAGGGGAATAATTATCTTTATATTGTCATCTTTTCAATTGTGTTTAAGCAAGTCATGTTTGTGTTAATCCTTTCATAATTGTTCATAAAACCAGCTGTTAAACAGAAATGAGTAATGAAACATGATACAAAAAAATAATTGTGTAACAGATTAATTGTAAAAGTGATTTAAAGTATTAAATAAGCGCTAAATAACATGTAGATATGTGCTGTTATTTCATGATCTAATCAAAAATGAAGCAGATTTATTGGTGTGATGGCATTTTTGTTGGTAATTTATTGGTTGAATTAATCTTTGATTGCTTAATGCGGGAGGCCGGTGCTTGCTTTGTTAGTGGTAATGCAATCATTAAGGCCATCTGGTGATGACCTTTATCGATGTAAACGCGATTAATTCGCGCTCCACACTTGTTGTCCTGTTCGAAGGAAATTATAGCCCCCCAGTTGATCACCATGGGCTTGAATATCACTATGCGTTAATGATTGTAATAGTTGCTGCTGTAAGGTACGAAAGTAAATGTTTTTCGGAATAACGAGCTCAAATGCTTCTGTGCACAGCGGAATAAATCCTAATCCAAATTCACCAGCCGTACTTTGGCTTGCGCAACCAATATCTGCTTGTTCTCGAGCAATCGCTGATGCTAATTCTCGTTCACTGTTACAACAATCAACTTGATTAAGCATATTCATGTCATAGCCGTGACCATGGATCCATTCTTCTAATGCTCGCATACTACCAGCCCCTTGCTGGCGCAATGCCCAACGCCAACGTGGTGATAATAACTCATGAAGTTGAATTGAACGGCTATTCACCGCTTCAGCGAGAGCAGGGCTAACAACTAATCCTTGTTTGCGCTCAAAGGCATGGACTAAGACCCAATTCTTATGGCCAGGATATTGTTGCAATAATGCTGGATGACGTAAGCTGGCTTCTTCAACATTCCCCCAATGAATAGCACAGATATCAACATGACCTTTGCTTAACATTGCTAGTCCTTGTCGTGTCCCCGTAGAGGTGTAACCTACAAGGGCGGTACTGCCAAGTTGATTCGCCATTTTACCGACAACACACTGTAATAGTGGATCATCAGAGCCTGCAATCAGTAGCCGATCAGTTAAAACACCATTATGACAAGATTCTAATAACCACTTATCAAGCATTGCTTTAGGAAATAGCCATTTTCCCGTTACTTTGGTCGCTGGCAGTAGTCCATCATTAGCTAAGGCGTAAACTTTCTTTTCATTAAGATCAAGATACTCAGCAACTAACTTGGCATTCATAAATTCAGGAAAATCAGCCATTAGTCTTGATTCCCTTGATGGTTATTGCCTTTAACATCCAACTCAATATTGTCACTGCCATTATAGATTTGAAAGCGTAACCCTTTAGCTCGTGCAATCATGGTGATGCCTAGTTTCTTAGCAAGATCATAGCCCATTTGCGTAGCACCAGAGCGAGACAGCAACACAGGGATCCCCATTTGCGCAACTTTGATGACCATTTCAGACGTTAAACGGCCTGTGGTATAGAAAATCTTATCTTCGCCTGTTTGCTGTTGTAGCCACATTTCACCGGCTAGGGTATCAACGGCGTTATGACGACCAACATCTTCCACAAACGATAGAATCTCAGTGCCTTTACAGACCGCGCAGCCATGTACGGCACCCGCTGCTTTATAGGTTTCATTATGATGGGTTAATGCTTCTAATAGACCATATAGCATCGATTGTTTAATTTGGGGCTGAGGCAATGTAATACCATCGAGCTTTTTCATGACATTGCCATACATGGTGCCTTGGCCACAGCCGGAAGTGACGGTTTTTTTTTCTAATTGTTGAGCTAGGTTTTCGGTGTTTTCATGGGTAATGATAACGGCAGCATTCGTTTGCCAATCAATCATTACAGATTCGATCGCACTAAGGTCATTAATAAAGCCTTGGTTTTTTAGGTAACCTAAGACTAACGCAGAAGGACGTTCACCTAATGTCATCAGCGTAACAACTTCAACCCAATTAAGGTACACCGTTAATGGATGTTCACAGGCAATCTCTTTTGTTTGTCGGTCACCATATTCATCAACAATCTCTACTGACATTGTTTGCTGCACAGTTGCTTGGGTTTTTATTATTTTAGGCAATGTCGCCATCTGAAATTCCTACGTATTAAGGTTGATATCTATCCAACAACACATATTGGAAATGAAAGCTAAGCAAAGATTGTTCCACTATTATTAAAAATCCAAATTAGCGCATTGGCCGTTAATGAATAAAAACAGTGAAAAAGGCTACTTTTCATGTGGTTTTTTTTTATTGGTCTAAAATTTGCTTATATCCAATTAATCGCGACATAAAATATGCCTGCAATCATTATTTAATAACCATATCAAGGCAGACCAAAACTGCCAGTAGGAGTGAATGTGCCAAAACAAGCAGAACTTGAATTAAAGAAAAATGAACATGTTTGGCCTATTAACTTTCGCCTACAAGCAGAAGAGCGTCAAGTAGGTCGTTGGACAACATATGCATGGACGATTGAAGATATTTGTTTGTATGAAGAAGATCTTACTTCAGATAGGGAAATTGCCCAATTAGGTTCAGGTAACTATATGATGCCTTTAGAACTTTTCCGTGATGAGCGAATGGAGTATCGGTTTAATCTAAATTCACAAACGCCGCACTTGTTTTTTATTTGCGCGGAAGAAAATGAGCAATTAAAACCCGTTTTAGTGACTGCGGCACAAGGCGTGGCTGCACGTTATATGGATGGTGATTATGTTGTTTTACATATAGAGATTCCATTAGCTGTTCAAGCTTGGATGGAAGCGTTTTTAGGCCGGCATGGGGAATTGTTTGAATTTAAACGTAAACGTGGCGGCGATAAGAAAAAAGGACGTTCAAGTGGCAACTAATTTTTTCGAACGTTGGTCAAGCCGTAAATTAACAGCGGTTGAAAAGAGTGAACCATTAGAATCAACGGATAATGATGTTACTGATGGTGTGGGTCGCGATAAACCTGAGTGTGTTGATTGTGAGAATACTGCCGTCGATAAGATAGCGAACACTGATAGTAGTCATCAATCGCCAGCAATAGCAGATGCAGCAATAATTTCAGAGAGCGCTATTACACCAGAACCTGTTGTTGAATTGACCATTGATGATGCAGATAAAGTGACTTATGAATCTGGTGTCGCGTCATTTATGCAACAACAAGTGACTAAGTCAGTAAAAAAAGCGGCATTACGTAAACTATTTCATTCACAAGAGTTTAATTATATCAGTGATATGGATGATAGTACTGAAGACTTTAGCAATATGGAGGGGTTAGCGCCAGAGATTGCCTCACAAATGCGTGGTTGGATAAATAGCGTTACTGAAACAGCAACAGAGAAATTAAAAGAAGATGGCCTTTCTGCACTAACATCACCCCCTACAACAGCGGATGTTTTGGAATCTCCATTAGATAGCAATGCCGATGCTGTTATCGATACTGAAACTGATGATTCGATAGTTACAGATACTGCTATTACCGCTATAGAAGACAAACATACGGATAACGATCTATTGGTGAATAGTGTTGACGGTATAAATATAGATAAAGATGCTGTTCCTAAGAATAAGCATTAAGCCAATAAAAAAGCGTTACTAAGTAATAATTAAGAAAAGCAGAAATAAAAATACACTGGGACAAAAAGGGAATATGACCAAAATTATACGTAGAGACAATTTGGCGCGTTAGTTCGCTACAAGTAAGACAAAATGTCTCATTGCTTAATAGCAATATATGAACGTTATGATTTTAGTTCCTTTTAGGTCATTTTATTCCGTGAAAAGTTGGATCGGTTATTGCTCTATAGAGAGTAGAAGAAAAATTACTATCTTCCCACGACACTGATTAGCGGTAGTGAGCAAACAGGAATAACAATGTTAAAAAGTACATTAAATGCATTTACTGATATTAATGGTGTGGCTCGTGCTGCAGCCATTACTGGAACAGTAGAACTTGCCAATCTTATTCCGCCTACAGTGACATATGAGAGTCGTGGTAATTTATTGATAATTGGTGAAGCACAACAACTCCTTAATGTTGCTGATCAGTTTTCGGCATTGAATAGCGTGACGTTACTCGCGACAGATGCAAACACTCCGAATATCAAAACAGCTCATACGCTGTATTACAGTCAAACTGTGACTGTAAAAGGTTATCTGGGAGCATTTGATGTTCATTGTTGCATTGGACATGAAGCTAATGGACTTGAAACGAACTTAGCCAAAATAGCTATTGGACGTCAATGTTTTGATATTGTTCTTGATATGACAGCAACAGGGGTTATTAATGTTGAAATTCCTGCAGCTGGTTATTATGCATTAGGTCAACGAACTGAAGCTCAAATTACTGCAAAACTTGCCGCGCTGGTGGAAGATCTACCTGCCATGATAGGTACATTTGATAAGCCGAAATATTTTCGTTTAAACCCTGATCTTTGTGCGCATTCATCGCGTGGCGTAAAAGGTTGTGATCGTTGTATTGATGCCTGCCCAGCGGGTGCTTTAAGTTCAGATGAGGTTGCGATTGCGATTGACCCTTATCTTTGTCAGGGCGTAGGTACATGTGCGACAGCATGTCCAACTGAAGCAATTAGTTATGCTTTACCTGATCCTCAAATTACTCAAAATTTTGTTCATAGCGTCTTAGCACGTTATAAACAAGAAGGGGGTCAAGCGCCAACACTGTTACTTTATGGTGAACGTGATACTGCCGCTGTTATAAAGGCACTTGCTGTACTTCCTAGTTCAGTTATTACGATTGCATTAGAAGAGCTAGCGACTGTTGGTATTGATACTTGGTTTAGTGCGTTAGCTTATGGTGCGCATCAAGTTCTATTAGCGACTAATACCACTTATATTCCAGCGACGATTGATGCTGTTCTAACGAATGAATTAGCCATTGCTCAAAATTTCTTAACAGAATTAGGTTATGAGTCTGATCGTATTTGTTTGTTTGATTTTGCTGATAGCGCGAATTTTAAAGCTTATGAGTCTGCACTTATCACTCCGATTGAAGCGGCACTCACAGGCACTAAGCGTGAAAAACTATTTACGGTTCTAGAAACACTTAATCACTCAAGTCCGTTACAACCGACGCACTCAACAGTTGCAGCTAATGCACCTTATGGTTCGGTAACCTGTAAAACTGATGATTGTACATTATGTATGAGTTGTGTTGCTGTTTGTCCAACTCGAGCCTTGCATGCTATTGGTGATCGTCCTGGATTATTATTTGTAGAACAAGATTGTATTCAATGTGGTATGTGTGAAACAGCATGTCCTGAGAAAGTGATCACTCTTGAAGCTGGATTTAATTGGGATTGGCAAGCACGTAAAGCCGATAAACTTATTCATGAAGAACCTGCTGCATGTTGTATCAGTTGTGGAAAACCTTTTGCCCCAGCATCTATGGTGAAAATGTTGACAGAAAAACTTCAACGTCATTCACATTTTCAAGGAGAAGCGATTCGTCGTTTATCTATGTGTGAAGATTGTCGTGTTCGCGATATTTTTGAAAAGATGGAACAAGATCCACAAAGTCAGGCAAGGGTTTAAGGTCAATATATGGAAAATGCAGCTATGAATTCTCACACTAATCTGCTTGATCAAGACGATTTATTACGTATTGAAATTTATAACATGTTGGCACATTTATGTCGTCAAGCCCCTGCACAATCTGTGCTTGAATTTCTTGCAAATATTGATGTTGATACGGCACAAACATTTCAACGCCAGACCATGGCTTCAGCTTGGCCATTACTAAAACTAGCGGCTCAGAAAACGACATTATTGAGTGTTGAAGAAGAATATCAAGATGTGTTCATTGGTATTGGTCGTGGGGAAGTTATTCCATTTGGTTCATGGTATTTAACCGGATCATTAATGGAAATGCCTTTGGCTTATTTGCGTCAAGATTTAAGACAACTTGGCTTTGAACGTGCGCAATCTGTTATCGAACCAGAAGATCATATTTCAGCGTTATTAGAAGTGATGGCTATGCTGGTGGAAGGTGGTGATGAACACCTTCAGCAAAGATTTTTTAACCGTCATCTTGCACCTTGGTGTGAGAAATTTTGTACGGATTTAAAAGCAGCAAAAAGTGCAGTGTTTTATACCGCAGTTGGTGAATTAGCGTGGCAATTTCTAACAATAGAAAAAACCCGTTTCTTAGAATCCCAATAAAAAGATACTCGCTATAATAAAAAATCGACACCTGTTAATTAGCGTGGCGATAGAGGAGCAAACGCAATGAGTGAGCAAAAAACAAATAATAGTCGTCGCCAATTATTGAAAAATATTGGTTTGTCTGTTGCTGCAGGCGCTGTTGTTGCTGGAACGGCAACAACGGTTCAGGCATCAACTACTGAGACGGATAAGAAAGATCCTAAAACAAAAAAAGGGTATCACGAAACCCAACATATTCGTGATTACTACAATACCCTATAAGCGGAGCCTTAAATGAAATTAACTAAACGTTCCGATAAAGTGAGCAAAGATGAAAACCAACTAGGTATTTCTCGCCGTTCTTTTATTCGTAATTCTTCTCTTGCCGCTGCTGGTGGTGTTGCTGGTGCGAGTCTTTTTGCACCTGGTTTTATGCGTAAAGCAGAAGCTTTCCCTGAAGCTGATTACAGTGCACCTAAAGTTGTTAAGCGCACTATTTGTTCTCACTGTTCTGTAGGTTGTGGCATTTATGCTGAAACTCAAGATGGTGTATGGACCCATCAGGAACCCGCTTTTGATCATCCTTTTAATGCTGGTGGGCATTGTGCAAAAGGGGCTGCGCTGCGTGAACATGGCCATGGTGCTAAACGCGTAAAATACCCAATGAAATTGGTTAACGGTAAGTGGAAAAAACTAAGCTGGGAGCAAGCATTAGACGAAGTTAGCCAGCAAGTGCTAAAAATTCGTGAAGAATCAGGCCCAGATTCCGTTTACTTTTTAGGTTCAGCGAAGCACAACAACGAGCAAGCGTACTTATTCCGTAAAATGGTCTCGTTATGGGGTTCGAATAACGTCGATCACCAAGCGCGTATTTGTCACTCAACCACGGTTGCGGGTGTTGCAAATACATGGGGCTACGGTGCGATGACCAACTCACTGAACGACATGCATAACTGTAAGTCGATTCTGTTTATTGGTTCAAACCCAGCAGAAGCTCACCCTGTAGCAATGCAGCATATCCTGATCGCGAAAGAGACCAACAGTTGTAAAATTGTGGTGGTAGATCCGCGTCGTACCCGTACTGCGGCAAAAGCTGATCATTATGTTTCACTACGCCCAGGTACTGACGTTGCCTTTGTTTGGGGTGTGCTATACCACATCTTTAACAATGGTTGGGAAGACAAAGAGTTTATTCGTCAACGAGTTTACGGCATGGAAGAAGTGCGTGAGCAAGTGGCAAAATGGAACCCGAAAGAAGTTGAACGTGTAACTGGCGCGTCAGAAGAGCAAGTTTACCAGACCGCGAAAATGCTTTCTGAAAACCGTCCTGGTTGTGTTGTTTGGTGTATGGGTGGTACTCAGCATACTACAGGTAACAACAACACCCGTGCTTACTGTATTTTAGAACTTGCACTTGGCAACATGGGTAAGTCAGGCGGCGGTGCAAATATCTTCCGTGGCCATGATAACGTTCAGGGCGCGACTGACTTTGGTGTGCTTTCTGACAACCTACCAGGTTATTACGGCTTGTCTGAAGGTGCTTGGAAGCACTGGGCACAAGTTTGGGACATTGATTACTCATGGCTACAAGGCCGTTTTGATCAAAATACCTATAACGGCAAAAAACCAATGAACAGCGCGGGTATTCCAGTATCACGTTGGATTGATGGTGTTTTAGAGAACAAAGATAAGATTGAACAACGCGATAATATTCGTGCAATGTTCTATTGGGGTCATGCTGTTAACTCACAAACACGTGGTCCTGAAATGAAAACTGCGATGGAAAAACTGGATATGATGGTTATCGTTGACCCATACCCAGGTGTTGCCGCAGTAATGAATGGCCGTACTGATAACGTATATCTTTTCCCGGCAACGACACAGTTTGAAACTTATGGCTCCGTAACGGCAACTAACCGCTCGATTCAGTGGCGAGATCAAGTTATTGAACCGTTGTTTGATGCGAAACCTGATCATGAAATCATTTACTTATTAACTCAGCGCCTTGGTTTCTCCGATCAGTTATTCAAACACATTAAAGTTGAGAATAATAAACCAAACATTGAAGACATTACTCGCGAATACAACAAAGGTATGTGGACAATTGGTTACACTGGTCAAAGCCCAGAGCGATTGAAAGAGCACCAACAAAATTGGGGTACATTTGATTTCACTACGCTTGAAGCGATTGGTGGGCCTGCTAATGGTGAAACTTACGGTTTACCTTGGCCATGTTGGGGTACACCAGAGATGAAACACCCTGGTACCCATATTCTTTATGATACCTCTAAAACCGTGGCACAAGGTGGCGGTAACTTCCGTGCTCGCTTTGGTGTTGAACGTAATGGGGTAAGTTTATTGGCCGATGATAGCTACTCTTTAGGTTGTGATTTAGAAGATGGCTACCCAGAATTTACCGCGAAGATGCTTAAGCAACTTGGTTGGTGGGATGAACTGACAGCAGAAGAGAAAGTGGCTGCTGAAGGTAAAAACTGGAAAACAGATCTTTCTGGCGGTATTCAGCGAGTAGCGATTAAGCACGGTTGTATTCCTTACGGTAACGCAAAAGCACGTACTGTAGTTTGGACATTCCCAGATGCAGTGCCAATCCACCGTGAACCATTGTACACACCACGTCGTGACTTATTACCAGAATACCAAACGTGGGACGACAGCAAAGCGATGTTCCGTTTACCAACACTTTACAAGTCAATTCAAGAAAAAGACGTATCAAAAGAATACCCAATTATTCTAACGTCGGGCCGCTTGGTTGAGTATGAAGGTGGTGGTGAAGAGACGCGTTCAAACCCATGGCTTGCTGAGCTACAACAAGAAATGTTTGTAGAAATTAACCTCAAAGATGCGAACGATCGCGGCATTAAAGATGGCGAGATGGTGTGGGTTGAGGGCGCTGAAAAAGGGCGTATTAAAGTAAAAGCAATGGTAACACCGCGTGTACGTGAAGGCTTAGCATTCTTACCATTCCACTTTGGTGGTGAATTTGAAGGTGTGAGCTTACGTGATCGTTATCCTGAAGGTTGTGCGCCTTATGTATCAGGCGAAGCTGCAAACACAGCGACAACATATGGTTATGATCCTGTAACTCAGATGCAAGAAACCAAAGTTACTTTGTGTAAAATCACTAAAGCGTAAGGAGTCACCTGATGGCACGTATGAAATTTCTTTGTGACTCTAAACGTTGTATTGAGTGCAACGGTTGTGTGACAGCTTGTAAAAATGCTAACTCTGAAGCTGTTGGTTGGGGTATTCAACGTCGTCGCGTTGTGACCTTAAACGACGGACTTCCTGGGGAAACATCAATCTCTGTGGCTTGTATGCACTGTAGTGATGCGCCGTGTATGGCAGTATGTCCAGCAGATTGTTTTAGCCAAACAGAAGATGGCATTGTGCAGCACGATAAAGATTTATGTATCGGTTGTGGTTATTGTTTATTTGCTTGTCCATTTGGTGCGCCGCAATTTCCAAAACAAGATGCATTTGCTGAGCGTGGTAAAATGGATAAGTGCACTTACTGTTCTGGTGGTCCAAATACAGAACCAGGCTCTGAGAAAGAACGTCTACTTTATGGTGCTAACCGTATCGCAGAAGGTAAGTTACCTATGTGTGCTTCAATGTGTTCGACGAAGTCATTACTTGCAGGTGATGCTGAAAAAATCTCTGAAATTTTCAGTAAGCGTGTTGTTGCTCGTGGTGCAAAAGATGCGGGTTGGGCAAGTGCTGATGATTTAGCTTACGACGCAAGTAAAGTTCGTAAAGTTTGATTATCTTTAAATAGGCTTGAAAGATAATTTTACGCCTATTTATTGACTTGTTGTAATAGTTAGGCACATCAGTAGTCTTGGTGTGCCAATTAATCCGTTTTTTGGGTGGACAGGAGCTGTAATGACTAAGCGAACTCAACGCTGGTTAACTATCATGGTTACCGCATTAATTATGCTGTTTTCAGTACCCGCAATGGCAAGTGGTAGTGATGCAACAACACCTGGTGAGGCTGTAGTAAAAAAAGAAGTGATTGGCTTTGCTGGCGCTGATTATTGGCGGATGGTAAAAGATGGTGAAAAAGGTTATACCACATCAGGTTGGCCAGAGCATGATGTCTTAATCAGTGTACCTGGACAAACATGGTATATCCTCAAAGAAAAGTGGATGTCGCCACTTGGTGCATTAGCCATTTTTGGAAGCCTTGTGATGGTAACATTAGCTTATGTGGTTATTGGTCCGCTTAAGTTAAGTAAACCTAAAACAGGTCGTAAGATAAAGCGCTGGAGCCGAATTGATAGAGCGCTACACTGGAGTATGGCTTTTACGTTTCTAACATTAGGGTTCAGTGGTTTAACACTCGTTTATGGTAAACATTTTATTAAACCTATTGTTCCTACTGAAATCTGGGGTTGGATCATTTTTGCTGCCAAGCAATACCATAATTATATGGGGCCTATTTTTGCGATTCTATTGTTGGCCGTATTGGTTAAATGGTGGCGTAAAAGCACCTTTAACAAAGTCGATATCGAATGGTTTAAGAAGATGGGCGGTATGGTGGGTAAACATAAAGGTTCGCACCCATCTGCTGGTTTCTCTAATGGCGGTGAGAAAGCTATCTTTTGGTTACTGATTATCTTTGGATTTTCGATTACAGTCAGTGGCTTTATATTAGATTTCCCTATTTTTGATCAAACTCGTCGTGATATGGAGTTATCTAATTTACTTCATATGTTATCAGCACTGATTTTAATCTGTGGTTTTATATTCCATATCTATATTGGTTTATTTGGTATGGAAGCAGGACTTGATGGCATGGTTACGGGTGATGTTGATGAAACTTGGGCACGTGAACACCATAATCTATGGTTTGATGAGGTAAAAGATTTACCTGAAAACCAACCGGGTTACGAGCCAGAAAAAGTATTGTCAGATAAACCTAAACCATCAACGGATGGTTAACAGTTAAAAAACAGTAAATAAAAGCCGATCGGCATTCAATAAAGAATGTGATCGGTTTTTTTTTGAGCATAATTTGATATTAATAACAATCCATTATTCCTCATACTAACGTCTAATAAAAAACTCCGTTAAACCATATAAAATCAGTGGTATAAATAGACTAAAGGCTTATTACTACTACCACTAAAGGATGCTGTTATGTTATTTCCTTACAAAAATATTGTCGTGCTAACAGGAGCGGGAATTTCTGCCGAGTCGGGGATTCGTACTTTCCGTGCTGCTGATGGGCTATGGGAAGAGCATCGTGTGGAAGATGTTGCAACCCCTGAAGGTTATCAACGTGATCCTGAATTAGTACAAGCTTTTTATAATGCGCGTCGAGCGCAGATAGAAGATGGATCTGTTGCTCCTAATGCTGCTCATTACGCGCTAGCGAAGTTAGAAGCCGAATTAGAGGGTACAGTAACCATAGTGACTCAAAACATTGACAATCTGCACGAGCGTGCAGGTAGCCGCAATGTAATTCATATGCATGGTGAACTTTTAAAAGTGCGTTGTTGTGAATCTGGGCAAACTATAGAATGGCATGGTGATTTACACACAGAGGATCATTGCCACTGTTGTCAATTAGCAGCGCCGCTACGACCTGATATCGTATGGTTTGGAGAAATGCCTATTGATATGGATAAAATCCATGATGCGATTGTGAAGGCGGATTTGTTCATAGCAATTGGCACATCAGGTAATGTTTATCCCGCCGCAGGATTTGTGCATGAAGCATCATTGCAAGGTGCACATACTATCGAGCTTAATTTAGAGCCAAGTAATGTTGAAAATGAATTTGAAGAGAAGCGTTATGGTAAAGCTTCTATATTAGTGCCAGCTTATGTTGATGAGCTATTAAAAGCCCAATAGCAAAAATAACAGCACAGATATAATAAAAAACCGAGCTAAAAAGCTCGGTTTTTTTGGTTATGATTAACTAAAGGTCGCGATTATTCACCAGCTTTTAGTTTTTGGAAGTATTCTTCGTATACTTCGCTCATAGGACCAACACTATTCTGCCATTCACCAGCATCCATTACTGCTTGTGTCGGGTAGATGCTTGGATCGTTTACAAAACTTGCTGGTAACAGCTTCTTCGCAGCTTCTACAGGTGTAGGGTAACCAATTTGTAGTGCAATTTTTGCTGCAATATCAGGGCGAAGTAAGAAGTTGATCATCTTGTATGCATTATCAACATGCTTTGCATTAACTGGAATTGCTAGGCTGTCCATCCAGAAGATTGCACCTTCTTTTGGCCATACGATATCAATTGGCGCACCTTCTTTACGTGCCATGTATGCAGAGCCATTCCAAAGCATACCTAATGGTGTTTCACCAGCCATGTATGGGTTAGCAGGGAAGTCAGAGTTAAATACCAATACGTTAGGCATTAACTTCTTCAGTTCTTCATAAGCTGCTTTAATTTGCTTAGGATCACGAGTATTACCAGAATAGCCTAGTTTACGTAATGCAACTTGGAACACTTCACGTGCATCGTCCATCATCATTAACTGACCTTGCCACTTTGGATCCCATAAATCAGCCCAGCTAGTGATTTTTGATTTGTCTACTACATCTGTATTGACGCCGATGCCTGTTGCACCCCAAATGTAAGGGATAGAGTAGTTATTATTTGGATCAAAAGGTTTATCTAAATAGTTTTTACCAATACCAGCAAAATTAGGGATCTTTGATTTATCGATCTTCTTCAGCATGCCTTCCTTACTCATTTTTGAAACGTAGTAAGTTGAAGGAACAATTAAATCGTAGCCTTTATCATAAGTTTTTAGCTTAGCGTACATGGTCTCATTCGACTCATAGGTCGAATAAATTACTTTAATACCGGTTTCTTTTGTGAACTGTTCTAGAACATCGTTGGGGATGTATTCAGACCAGTTGTAAAAGTATAACTTGTTGCTATCTGAATCTGCAGCAGTGGCAATGTTTGAGTACATTGACACAGCACAAACCGCACCGGCCATCATTAAAGACCATTTTTTCATTGTTGTTAGCTCCTAACTAAACAGGATATCGAGAATGTTCTCTAGCGGCTTTAACCGCTTCTCCTAATTTTGTGTCGTTTATCAGGCACTTTAAAAGAGCGTGCTTTTTAAACAAATATGAATTGGTATACGAGGCTATTATAGCAGATAAAATCATACCACCATCACAAATATGAGTGATATGAGAAGATATTTATCTTCAGAGTATTGATATATAACAGATACTTAACCTTTAGATAATATTGTTATACAAACACAGATAAAATATAAAACACTCGAAACCAATTTTGGCCAAGATAAGATTAAAACACCCTTAAAGGGCATTTGATGGAGAATAGGCTAGATAAAAAAATAGCTAACTTTAAGTAAGTTAGCTATTTAATCGTTGTTTAAACAGTGATATTACTTTTTTTCTCTTGCAAGTAATTGCGAACAAATTACAAGGAATAGCGAAATGATCAGCATAATAGTTGCCAATGCATTAACCTCTGGTGAGATACCGACTTTAACCATCGAGTAAATCTTTAGAGGTAAGATTTCATAACTAGGTCCTGTAACGAACGAACTCACAATTACGTCATCAAGTGATAATGTAAAGCTTAATAACCAACCAGCGGCAACAGCAGGCTTAGCTAGCGGCAGAATAATTTGTTTTAAAATTACCCACTCACTTGCGCCTAAGTCACGTGCTGCTTCAAGCATTTTTACATCAAAGCCTTTTAAACGACTGTATACAGTTACTACAACAAATGGCAAACAAAAAGTAATATGTGACAGTAATAACGTTAAGAAGCCAAGGTTTGCACCAATTAATAGGAACAATGCTAATAACGAAATTGCCATTACAATATCAGGTGACATCATCACTAGAAATAGCATGCCTGATACGAACTTCTTGCCTTTGAAATTATAACGAAATAGGGCAACAGCTGTTAAGCTACCGATTAATGATGCAGCCGTTGCTGAAATTACTGCAATCGTAATTGAGTGCCCAGCAGCTTGCATCAAACTATCGTTATTAACTAATTCGCTATACCACTTTGTTGTAAAACCACCCCATTTCATACCAAATTTACTGGCGTTAAATGAGTTAACAATCAAAATAATAATTGGCGTATACAAAAAAGCGTAAACGACTGACATGAAGCTGAATTTAAACAAACGTCCCATTATTCAAGCTCCACTTTTTTGTTCAGTAATTTTCCTGCGCGATAATAAGCATATAACATAATTGCCATTGCTAGCGTTAATGCAATACTGGTCGCAGAGCCAAATGGCCAGTCACGAGCGTTGAGCACTTGACTCTTAATCACGTTACCAATCAGCAAGTTTTTCGCACCACCAAGTAGGTCTGCTACATAGAACATACCAAGGGCAGGCAGTAGCACTAATAAACAACCAGCAATAACACCTGGCATTGTTAGTGGGAAAATAACTTTAATAAACGTTTGAAACTTATTCGCACCTAAATCTCGAGCGGCTTCGATATAGTTATTATCAAGTTTTTCTATTGCCGAGTACAAAGGTAACACCATAAATGGCAGCAAAATATAAACTAAGCCAATCATTACTGCATATTCGGTGTACATGATACGCATGGGCTTATCAATAATATCTAAGTACATTAATGTATTATTTAGAATACCACGCGTACCAAGCATCAGCTTTAAGCCATATGTGCGGATCAGCGAGTTAGTCCAAAAAGGAACAATGACCAAAAACAGCATAAATGGACGCCATTTTTCAGGCATTTTTGCAATGGCATACGCAAAAGGGTAGCCAATTAACAAGCATAATAATGTTGCTGTAATTGCCATATTAAATGAATGCAAAAGTACTTTTGCATACATTGGATCGAAAAGACGTTCGTAGTTATCTAAGGTGAACACCATTTTGATCAAGTTTGCATCATCACGGGTTAAAAAACTCGTGCCGATAATCATTAGGTTGGGTACAAATACAAATAATAGTAACCAACTTACAACAATCGTTATGATGATGTTTTGGAGATTAAACTTCTTGCTCATCAGCTAGCACCACTTCCCAACTTTCAACCCAAGTAATGGCAACTTTTTGATCAAGAGAGTGGTCTACGTCAGGATCATCTTCGTTGAAGAATTCACTAACCATTACCGATTTTCCTGAATCTAGCTGAACCACAGAATCAAGTGTCATACCTTTATAAGTACGTTCTTTAACTTTGCCTAAAATGCCTGTTGTCTGATCGCCGTTATGAATTTCTTCAATGCGAATATCTTCAGGACGTAATAGCACTTTCACTTTATCGCCAATAGCAACGTCAAGTTCACAGTGAATTAAAGAATGACGACCTTCTACATCAGCCATAATGCGCTTACTATCTAAGCGTTCTTTAACGGTTGCATCAAACACGTTGATCTCACCAATAAAGTGAGCAACAAATAAGTTAGTTGGCTCTTCGTAAATTTCACGAGGGCTACCATCTTGCTCAACATAACCATCGCGCATTACGATGATACGATCAGACATCGACAGTGCTTCTTCTTGATCGTGAGTTACGAAAATAAAAGTAATACCAAGTTTCCGCTGTAGTTGTTTTAGCTCAAGCTGCATTTGTTTACGTAGTTTGTAATCAAGCGCAGAAAGTGATTCATCAAGCAAAAGAACTTTTGGTTTATTAACAACTGCACGTGCAATCGCAACACGTTGTTGCTGACCACCGGACAATTGATGAGGTTTACGAGGGGCAAATTTGTCAAGTTGCACCATACGCAATGCTTCCATAACTCGAGGTTCAATATCACTCGATGGCACTTTTTGCATGCGTAAACCAAACGCGACGTTCTCAAACACTGTCATATGTGGAAACAGTGCGTAACTCTGAAACACCGTATTAACGAGACGTTGTTCAGCGGGAATGTCAGTAACATCTTTGCCATCAATTGTGACTTGCCCATTATCAGCAGTCTCAAAACCAGCAATTAGACGAAGTACTGTGGTTTTACCACAGCCTGATGGACCTAAAATGGTTAAAAATTCACCATCGTTTACGTTTAGATCCAAACCTGTAATGATTTGCTTACCGTCAAAGCTTTTGCTAAGACCCTTCAGCTGAATTACAGGTTTCTTAGATGTTTTTGCAACGTTCAATTCTACGTTATCTCCACCGTGGGACTGATTGGTTAAGCCCCAATGTTTTGGCTAAAATTAGGGGCGCATAATAGACCTGTAGTCTTTCAATTTAAAGCGTTTTTTCATTAAATTTATAGATTAGTTACTACTTGCAATAATGATAGCACGTTGATTCCAAGCAATATGGTTGCTATTACAAATAATACTGAAAAAATAAATTACGATAAAAACAATAATAGTAATGTTTATTTTTAAGCCCAAAAATTTATTATTTATGTTCAATGATAGTTGATGGATTTTATAATAAAACACAAAAGAGTGGCTGTTATGGCCTTTGTTGTAATTTATTGCCTGTTTTTCATGCGTTAACGGGGTTTTGAAATAAATTTTTACGTGAATAGTGTTTTTGTCCCATCATGAGTAACGTACAATACGCCTACCAGAATAATGATGATATGAGTATGAAAGAGACGACTAAAAAGAGTTTTCACGTTGGTGGTTCAATTGAAAAAGCAATGGCTGGTGATGTTGAGTTACAACCAATAGCTGTTCTTCAAGAAGCATTTAAAATTACAGCAAAAAATTTCACTAGATTTTTACCTGCTGTAATTTGCTTGTTTATTGCACAAATAGCATTGTTACTTTTGAGCTTGAAAGTACAACTAGGTAGCCCTAATGTGTTTTTTGATGCCTTTATTACAGGAAAGGGGTTTACTGAAGAAATTTTAAAAGCGGGCTTTATGGCTAACTTTTGGTCTGACGTGTTAATCGCTCCTTTATATGTTGGCGTTAGCTTGATGGCACTTAATCACGCGGTAGGGTTGCCAACGAAAGCGAGTCAAATCGTTAAAGGATTTTCGTTCACGTTAGTTTCGATTATCACGATGTTATTAATATCTTCAATTCAGGGCATTGGCAGCAGTATTTTCCCATTAGTCGGATTGTTTTTAACAATGGCATTGAGCATGGCTATTTTATTGGTATGTGAAAAGCGTGTAACACCGATTAAAGCTATTCAATATTCATTTATGGCTACAGTGCGTAAAGTGATGCCAATGACTGCAATCTTTCTTGTCGTCATGATTCTATTTTTTGTATCTATTGCAACTGCGGGGATTGGTTTATTGTGGACATTGCCATTTTTCTTTAATGTAAAAGCTATTATCTATCGCAATATGTTTGGCATTACATTGCAGGTTACATCTGTAGCATCTAATGGAAATGATCAGACCCCAACGTCTAATGATAAGCTCAATGAGTCAGTAAATAATGATACATTCAATGCGTAATCTAAACGTTATGTATCAAAAGGGCTCCTTTGTATAAGGAGCTTTTTTTTAAGTAACACACCTAACGCACTATAACTTTATGTTCTGTTAAAAAAACCAAACCTTCACCACCATCATTAAAAATGAAGAATGATATTACACAAAAAAAACGCTAATGATGATGTATCTCAATGTCATTTATTTACCTTTCGATGATAATAAACACAATAGTAAATAGTGGCAGTCGTAGCTGTCAGTTTCTGTAATAAAGGTTACTTAATGGATAAGTTAATAGAACGTTTTTTGCGATATGTAAGCTTTGACACACAATCTAACGGTGCGGTTTGCTCTTGCCCAAGTACACCAGGGCAACGTGTATTAGCAGAAGTTCTTCAGTCAGAAATGGTTGAGCTTGGACTTAGTGATATTTGTTTAGATAATAATGGTTATTTAACTGCGCGCTTACCGGCAAACATGACTGGCGATATTCCAGCAATTGGCTTCATTGCCCATATGGATACCGCACCTGATGCATCAGGTAAAAATGTTCGCCCACAACTGGTTGAAAATTACCGCGGTGGTGATATTGCTTTAGGAATAGGGGATGAAGTGTTATCACCATTCCAGTATCCAGATCTAAATAAGTTACATGGTCACAATATTATTACGACAGACGGAACAACCTTACTCGGGGCTGATAATAAAGCGGGGATTGCAGAGATAATGACGGCTATTGCCTATCTTATTGCGAATCCTAGTATCAAGCATGGTGATATTTGCATTGGTTTTACACCGGATGAAGAAATTGGTCGCGGTGCGAATCTGTTTGATGTCGAAAAATTTGGAGCTCAGTGGGCTTATACCATCGATGGTGGCCCAATTGGTGAGTTAGAGTATGAAAACTTTAATGCGACCTCTGCAGACGTTATTTGCCATGGTGTGAATGTACACCCAGGTACGGCAAAAAATAAAATGGTTAACGCCATGAATATTGCAGCACAGTTTCAATTAATGATGCCAGCTGATGAAACCCCTGAATGCACTGACGGCTATCAAGGCTTTTACCATCTAAAATCAATGGATGCATCAGTTGCTCGTACTGAATTGGGTTATATCATTCGTGATTTTGATCGTGATGGTCAAGAGAAACGTAAAGCCTTCATGCAACAAAAAGTCGACGAACTAAACGGGAAGCTAACACAAGGTCGCGTTGAGCTTATTTTAACGGATTCATATTATAATATGCGTGAAATGGTTGAGCCATTCCCCCACATTATTGAAATTGCACAACAATCAATGCTGGATTGTGATGTAAAACCTGAAATTAAGCCGATTCGTGGTGGTACTGACGGGGCGCGGTTATCATTTATGGGTTTACCTTGTCCTAATATTTTCACAGGAGGCTATAACTTCCACGGTATTCATGAATTTATTACCGTTGAAGGGATGGAACTTGCGGTCAAAGTGATAGTAAAAGTGGCAGAGAATACAGCCAATCGCTACGCTTAATTCGTTTTCAAAAGCTTAAAAAAAGCCACAATCAATACCGATTGTGGCTTTTTGTTGTAATCACATGTTTTTAAGCGTGGTCGTTACTTAACATTTCATTTAAACGTTTTAAAATCGCATGCACGGCGTGACCTTTAGTAATCTCGCCGCCATTTTCAACCTCAATTTCATGCTTGCTATGTAAACCCGTTGCATCTTCTGCAATATGTAGCCAATCAGGATGCCAATAGAATGTTTGACCGCTCTCTGTGATCCAATTATGTACACCACAATTTTCGCCATGGTAGTTTAGATCTGCTGCTTTATAAGTCATTCTTCAATCCTTTAATGATTATTGTCATATTTATTAGCAAAGAGTATAAAAAACAATGATGATGAAACTGTGATCTATACGATATTATTTTGCTAAATATTACAAATAGGTGAAATAAATAACGTTTTTTTGTATATCTCGGCGATATTGTTGTTACTTATTTAAATAGCGCTTCATTAAATGCTGTTTAAAGTGCTCTGGATTTAACGTTTCACCTGTTGCTTGCTCCACCAGCTTGTCTGTTGATAATGTAGAGCCTTTATGCCAAATATTAACTCGTAGCCACTCAAATATTGGGGTTAGATTTCCTTGTTCAACTAACAGTTCAACGTCCATCTGTTGATTAATTGTTGCCATAAATTGTGCAGCGTACATCGCCCCTAAAGTATAGCTTGGGAAATAGCCAAAACTCCCATCAGTCCAGTGAATATCTTGCATACAGCCATCAGTGAAGTTTCCTTGCGTTGAGATACCTAGATATTGAGTCATTTTTTGATCCCAAATTTTTGGTATATCATCAACTTCAATCTTACCTTCAATTAAATCACGCTCAATTTCATAGCGTAAGATCACATGCGCGGGGTAAGTAACCTCATCAGCATCGACACGAATAAACCCCGGTTTAACCCGTGTATTGATAAGACGAAGGTTCTCTGCTGATAGTGAGGCATCTGTTGAGTTAAATGCTTTTTGAATCATTGGCGCTAATAAGCGACTAAATGACAAACTACGTGATATTTGCATTTCACAAAATAAACTTTGCGATTCGTGTATTCCCATTGAGCGGGCTTCACCAACAGGTAGATCACGCCATTGCTTAGGTAAACCTTGTTCATAACGCGCATGACCTGTTTCATGAATAACGCCCATGAGTGCAGACGTGAAATCATTTTCGTCATAGCGGGTAGTAATACGTACATCAGTTGGAACACCACCACAGAAAGGGTGGGTACTGATATCTAATCGGCCATGTTCAAAATCAAAACCAAGTAACTTCATCGCTTCAAGGCTCAAAGCTTGCTGTTGCTCAATTGCAAATGGTGCAGATAGCGGTAATACAACTTCTGTTGCTTGTTTCGCTTCAACTTGCTTAATTAATTCTGGTAGCCATGATTTTACTTCAGCAAAGATTTTATCTAATACTGCAGAAGTCATTCCTGGCTCATAGATATCGAGCAACGCGTCATAACGACTAAGTCCAGTTGCTTGTGAACGAATAGCGGCTTCTTTGCGAGCTAATTCAACAACCGGTTTTAAATTAGCTTTAAAACCTTCCCAATCATTTTGTTTACGCTGTGAACGCCAAGCATGTTCACATTGAGAACCAGCAAGAGATTGTTGCTCTATAAGATCTGCCGGTAAAATATTTTGCATCATCCATTGACGCTTTAATGCTTTAAGGCTCACGCGTTGCTCTGGTGTAAGATCTTCTGTTTCCGCTTGAATAAACCAATCTTCTAAGTAGTCAGCTGTTGCAAGTTCATGGGAAATAACAGCAAGTTCAGCCATTGCTTCTGAACGTGCCTGTGCACCGCCATTTGGCATCATTGCGGCTTGATCCCAACCACAAATAGCATTGAGATGCCCAAGACGAGAAAGCTTTTTAGCATGACGATCTAATTTATTGTAATAGCTCATACTTGTTCCTAATTGATAAACAGCAGTAGAATAAATTTAACCTAAGCGATGGTTATTTAATAGCGATACACTATCAACAAGATAATAAAACGCGAACAGAGTAAAAATATTAATTAAAAAACGTAAATATGTAGTACTTAATTGCTATTAATGATTTATATTTGCCTCTATTAGCGTTATAAATGTAATTAGAAATAGGATTTGGTAAGACAATGTTACCAAGACCTGTTTTATTATATTTTTTCGCTATACTGACAGCCAATCTAAATACCTATTTGGTTATTATCTGCTAGTACTCAATAGCTATGTAGATTGATATTATCGTTTTCTAAAGGAATTTTGCCTCACATGGAAAAGACGACTCGCTTTTTCTCTCTTGTTGGTGCTACAGCGCTTTACTCTTTATCTTTTTCAGCGTCAGCATCTATGCCGACGGTTGTTCCTGATGCACCAACATTAAGTGCTAAAGGCTATGTATTGATGGATTACAATACAGGTAAGATCCTCGTTGAAAAGGATGCTAACGAAAAATTAAACCCAGCAAGTTTAACTAAGTTAATGACAAGCTATGTTGCTGGCCAAGAAATGAAGCAAGGCAACATCAGTGATAAAGATCTGGTTGTAATCAGCCGTAATGCTTGGGCAAAAAACTTCCCTGATTCATCAAAAATGTTCATCGAAGTAGGCAGTGAAGTGCCTTTGATGGATCTATTTCGTGGTTTGATTATTCAATCGGGTAACGATGCAAGTGTAGCAATTGCTGAGCACGTTGCAGGCTCTGAGCAGTCATTTGTGAGTTTAATGAACTCATGGGCTAAAAAGTTGGGTATGAATAACTCTAACTTTGCTAATCCACATGGCTTAGACAATAGTAATTTATATACCACACCGTATGATATCGCGTTACTTGGACAAGCACTTATTCGTGACTTGCCGATGATTTACCCGTTATACAGCGAAAAATCATTTACTTATAACAATATTACACAACGTAACCGCAATGGCTTATTAAATGATCCAAGCATGAATGTTGATGGTATGAAAACCGGTTACACCAGTGGTGCAGGTTATAGCTTAACCAGTTCAGCGACGGAAGGTGACATGCGTTTAATCGCGGTTGTTATGGGGACTAAGAGCACCAAAACTCGTGAAATTGAAAGTAAGCAATTATTAAATTATGGTTTTCGCTTTTTTGAAACAGTCACACCTCATAAAGCGGGCGACGAGATCATTACTGAACGCGTTTGGTTTGGTGATAAAGAGCAAGTTAAGTTAGGTGTTGATCAAACAAGCTATGTGACACTGTCACGAAATGACACTAAAAAATTAACCGCCAGCGTTGAACTTAATAGTGAACTTGAAGCGCCAATCACTAAAGGCCAACAGGTTGGTGAAATCATTTACTCAGTGAATGACAAAGAGGTTGGTAAACAACCATTGGTTGCACTTGAACCTGTTGATGAAGGTAGCTTCTTTAGTCGTTTGATTGACCAAGTTAAAAAATTTGTAATGGGCTTTTTTAAGTAATTAAGCGCTTTATCTAATATAAAAAAAGTCCAGCCATTGTGTGCTGGGCTTTTTTATTGTGTGTAGCTATTTCCAGCCAACAATAAAATACGTATAATTCACGCCCTATAAATTCTTATCCCGCAATTCTACTATCGATGTTGTCGGTAGTTCGAGAAGTAGTAATGAATCAGACAGATAACCGTAAAGAAACACTTGAATATAACAAACTGCAAAAACGTCTTCGCCGCAATATGGGTAACGCCATTATTGATTACAACATGATCGAAGAAGGTGATGTTGTTATGGCATGTATTAGTGGTGGCAAAGATTCATTTGCGATGCTGGATATTCTGCTTAATCTACAAAAAGCAGCGCCAATTAAGTTTGACGTTGTCGCGGTTAACCTTGATCAAAAACAACCAGGCTTCCCTGAGCATATTTTGCCAGAGTATTTTCAAAGCCTAAATATTCCTTACTACATCGTCGATAAAGATACTTACTCGGTGGTTAAGGAAAAAGTAGAAGAAGGCAAGACAACGTGTGGTTTATGCTCTCGTTTACGCCGTGGCACCTTGTATTCTTTCGCTGAAACAATTGGCGCAACCAAAATTGCATTAGGTCACCATTTAGATGATATCGTTGAAACATTATTCTTAAATATGTTCCATGGTTCTCGTCTAAAAGCGATGCCACCTAAATTACGTTCTGATGATGGCCGTAATGTGGTTATTCGCCCATTGGCATACTGCCGTGAAAAAGACCTAATTAAATACGCTGAACATAAACAATTCCCAATTATTCCTTGTAATCTTTGTGGTTCACAAGAGAACCTACAACGTCAAAGCATTAAAGCGATGTTGATTGATTGGGATAAAAAGACACCTGGTCGTGTTGATGCTATTTTTAAATCAATTCAGAATATTAGCCCAAGCCAATTAGCCGATAAGAACCTATTTGATTTTGTGAATCTGCCGCTGGATCGTGAAGGTGAAAGAGCAGAATACGCTTTCACTGAAGCAACTGTTTCGTCAACGAACATTGATGAAAGCATGTTCATTGATGTCACTAACGTTTAATCATTAGCGTTTAGTACAATTTGCGCTACAACACTAACTCATAAACTGTTGGTGTTGTGGCGATTATTACTGCTTTTTATTGTCATTTAAAAACCGCTCTGAAAAGGGGTGCTTATTTTCCTTAACAGCTTGATTATTATTACTTACTAATTGCTCTTTACTCGCAATCCAACCTTTGTTTTTTATTGTTCTTAGATGATATTCCTGCTTGTTATCAGTAATAAAGCTGCCTTCCATAATCGCTTTAATTTGAGTTATTTTACCTATATTCTGACGCTGAGTATTTTGTAGTTCCCATATAACCACATTGTTTTTTTTCTTTTGTATAGCGGAAATTATAATTTGCTGGGTACCTTTATTGGGTAACGCAATGATTAAGCTATCACCAACAATTAACTGTTTAAGCAAATCATCATCGACTTGCATCGCCGAATAGTCATTCGTTAATAGTATCTGTTGTTGTTGCTCAATGTGTTGTTTTAAAGCGGGGCGATACTTCCACAAATCACTCCCGGTTAATAAATTAATATTACTGTCTATTGCTAATGGTTGTTGTTGAGCTTCAGTGGTGAATTCAACATCATTATCATTTACAAATGGGTTGGCTGCTAATAAATGATTAGATGCTGGTATAACTCGCGGATATTTTTCTACTATAAGTTCATCAAAGTCATCGGGGATAGGTAGCACCTCATTGGTATGGTTATCTGACGTGGTAGCAGTGGGTTGATACTTGGTTATAATAGTTGAAGGTGAAGTAGAGTCGTTGCGAGTATAATAAAAATAGATACTCACAACGATTGCAACGAGAAGCAAAAGATAACGTTTATTCATAGTATTACTCAGTAATATTTAAATGTACGTTAAGGCGCAGATCTTGTTTAAAGCGGCGGTAATGTAAGCCTCTAACAGTCACAGGAAAACTGCCCTTATATTCTCCGATATCTAAATCAGGGTTATCTTCAGCAACAAAACTAATTCTAAGCTCACCATAAACAGGGCCGATTTTACGACAATAAGCACCGTTATTCATCACAGCCCAACCACAACCAAGATATCGCTCGCCACGTAAAATGACAGTTTGTGATATATTTGTTTGAGTGTTTTTTACATTAACGGCTAACTTACTGTAAGTTCCCGTGTGTCGGCTCCATCGTGGTCGATTAATTCCGACTTTATTAGGCGATTGATAATACACAGTACCGCGAATATTTTTTTCAAATCGTTGGCTCACAAACGGTGTATATTGAGTTATTGTACCGTCAGGAGCGAGTTGCTCAGTAATTGCAATATTGGCATTGATAGTTACAGTATCATTATAATTTCGATCATAGAGGCTTTTGGCTGTAAAACTAAATTCGCCGTGATAATCACCAACAGGTAAATCAGGATTGTCTTTTTGATTAAAATGTAATTTTAGTTGACCAAGATTGGGGGCAGGATAACACCAAGCGCTATTGTTGATTCTACCCCAGCCACAATGTGTATTACGTTGGCCTCGTAACCAAATCGTATAGATGGCATTGGTTTGTTGATGGATAAGCTGAGTTGAAAACAGGGTTGTTTCACGAGGATAGCGCCAAATGTAACGAGTAGGGCCATTAATTACATTATTGCCTCTCACATAGTAAATTGAACCTCTGACATTGGCTTCTAGCGGTTCAGTTTCGAGAGTATTTTTCTCGGTTAATATAAAAGTGGGTTCTTCGGTATCAGTAGGAATATCATCAATTGTTTTTAACATTGGAACAATACGTTGCAACCAATCACTATTTAAAGCAATTGATGCATGGCCTGAGTAACCATATTGCCACCCAAACCACCATGAGGAAATACCCACAGCAACATCAGTACCATTACGCTGTTGCCAAATAGCAGAGCCACTATCGCCAGGTGAAGCAAATGCCCATGATGGTGTATTTTCAATCGCTTGATTGATTAAGCAGTTTTGATATAAAAAACGTAATGAACCAATACCATTTCGTTTACTAATACCATCTAATTGACCTAATGAACGAGAACCAAAAATGCCAAAACCAGTTAAACTAATCTTATTTAGTAACAGGTTAGGATTAAAATAATTATCTATGTATGGTTGCTTAATAACATTACCATTGTCATCTAACGGATCGCTAACTTTAGGTATTTTGGCAACAGCTATATCAGAACTACATCCCTTATATTGATTAAAGTAGTTGATTGATTGACCGGCACTGATCACTGTACCATCATGACGCTTAAAACTTACATATTGACCTTGATGTTGATTTTTCTCATAACCATATAAGCAATGCGCTGCAGTTAATATATAACTATATTGCTGATCACTACCAAGCCAAGTTCCTGAACAATAGCCACGGCCAATCACTAAACCAACAGCATTATATTGTGCGGCATTCGCTTCTAAATGTAGTTTTGCACTGACATTATTCACTAACGCGGGATCTAAACTACTGCCTAATTCAATATATTTACTATCGTTGATACCAATAGAATAACTATTAAAAGAAACTAGACAAATAAATATCACAACGGCTTTATGAATATTGCGCATAATAAACTGCTTTATTACTAACTAATAGCTATAGTGTAGTGCAATATACTTAATGTTATTATTTAATAGTTTTTAATAATGTTAACGTGGTTGCGATGGTCATTCTTATTTATTGATATTATGATAAAAAAAGGATGTCTTAGGATTAATAAAGATGAAATCACAGTTAATGGTAATAGTAGGGCTTTGCATTATTATTGCGGGGTGTAGCTCGCATCAAGCACAGCAAATGGGAATAAAAGGTGGCAGCATTAATAGCTATGCTCGACAGATGTCCAATAGTCAACTTTGTGCGACTTATCTTAAACAGCAACCAACAAACCAGACTCGCGTGTCATTAGCCGCAGAATGGCGCCATAGAAAATTAAGTCGTGCTTATTGTTTAAAACAAGAAAATGAATGGTATTTAACTAAATTTGCGAAGTGGCTTGTTAATGAAAAACCAGCAGAGCCTAAATAAAATAAACGCCTCTGATGAGGCGTTTATAATAAAAAGGCGTGTGATGAGGCGTTTATAATAAAAAGGCGTGTGATTTACTAATCAATTGAGTTTGGAGCTAAAGGACTAATGTAACCATCAGGTTTTAACGCCAATAAATCACAATTCAAACTATCAATAGTGTTCTCGGCAGTATTACCAATAAATACCGCGGATAATCCAGTACGTCCTGTCGTACCAAGAATAACAAGCTCAGCATTTATTTCATCAGCGACTTGTGGAATAACATCTTCGGCTAAACCTTCGACAACATAGGTTTGCTCTTCATCAATGCCATACTTTTGACGTAATGCCTTCATGGTCATTAGATGGTGTCCACGAACAGCATCAGTATATGACGCGGGATCAAATTCCGGTAGTTCTATTGTGATATTAACTGGTGTTGCTGGGTAGGCATTCACTAAATTAACATTTGCTTGTGTGATTGATGAAAAGGCGATCGCTTCTTTGACGATTTTATCGTTAAGATCTTCATGCGTTTCATCTTCGGCAGATAAATTCACACAAGCAAGTACATTACCATTCGTCGGCCAGTTTTCGCCTTTAACAAGTAACACTGGAACAGGACACTTACGTAATAAATGCCAATCTGTTGGAGTAAATATTACTGAGCCTAATTTTGCATGTTCATGAGTTGCTTTAATTAATAAGTCAATATCTTGGCTAAATACATCGGCGATAATAGATTCGTAAGGGCGGTTGTGCCATACGACTTTGATCTCGATATTAATGCCTTTTTCTGTATGTGGTTGTATGATTTCCTTTAGCCATTCTTCACGCTGCATAACGACACCACGACGCATAGCATCACGTTCGTCTGAAGATAGCATTGAAGTCATTTCATACGAAAAATCATAAATAGCGAGGAAAACAATAATCTTTACATCATCACAAGTCTTGGCTAAATGAATCGCACGAGATATTGCGGGCTGTTGTTCTCGTTCAGGATCAGCAACAACAAGTATGTTTTTATATTTTTGCATAATAATGTCTCCCTACGGCAGGATCTCTTTGGATAATTGACAACAACAAAGAGGACACATTTACCGCTGCATTTATCTGATGTACATTTAAATCAAATAATTAAAAAATTAACATAATATTTACTGTACTCTAAACTAACCAAGATGGGGAGTAGTTTGAGCAATTAAATGTAAAAATGAGATAAATAAACATTATATAGCTTGCTAATATACACAATATTAAAACAACGAAGGAGGGCAAATATAAAAACAGACACTAATAGTGTCTGTTTATGAATTGATTAGATAGGGTACTTAACTACTACAAATTATTACTCTTACTGACACCAGCAAGTTTTGCTAACTCATCATGATCTAAAATAGTAATGTATTTACCTTTAACACTTAACATTTCAGACTTTTGGAAACGACCAAGTAAACGACTTATTGTTTCTACCGTTAGACCTAAATAGTTACCAATATCACCACGTGTCATTGTTAAACGGAACTCACGAGGAGAGAAGCCACGTTGGGAAAAACGTAACGATAAATTGTAAAGAAATGCAGCTAGGCGCTCTTCAGCATTTTTCTTTGATAACAATAAAATCATTTCTTGATCGCCTTTAATTTCACTACTCATTAAACGCATGATTTGTTGGCGAAGTTTAGGCATTTTACCCGCTAAATCATCAAGAATTTCAAATGGTATTTCACATACCATCGATGTTTCTAACGATTGCGCAAAACTTGGATGTTGCATTTCATTGATTGCATCAAAACCAACCAAATCACCTGCTAGATGGAATGCCGTGATTTGCTCATCACCTTGTTCAGTGATGGTATAGCTTTTGATCGTACCAGAACGAATCGCATACAGTGACTTAAGCTCATCACCAGCTTTAAACAACTCTTGACCTTTCTGGATCGGCTTTTTACGCTCGATGATTTGATCCAGTTGATCTAACTCTGATTCATTAAGGGTGAATGGAATACACAGTTGGCTAATACTACAGTCTTGACAGTGAATAGCACACCCACCAGATTGAATGCGTTTTGTGGTAAATTTTTCAGAAATCATATGCCTATCTAACCAATTTGATGTAGGTCAATATTTTAACATATTATGAAGCAATATTACGAGTATTAAAAACCTTACTATATTTGATTGATTGCAATGTAACCAGTATGCATACCATAAATGATAATGAATAACGCATTTGCCCGTTTAAAATAGCTGTTTTTTAGCAGTGACTTTAGTTTATCTGCTATAGCGCCTACAGCTAACATTGCGGGTAATGTACCTAATCCAAAAGCGAACATAATTACCATACCATCTGTTGCACTACCGGAAACCGCTGCCCATGTTAATGTAGAATAAACTAAACCACAGGGTAACCATCCCCATAAAAAACCAAAGGGAATTGCTTTTAAAGGTGATGTTAATGGTAAAAAAAGCTGACTAATAGGGGCTATATAACGCCATAGAAAATGACCAATACGCTCGATATAAATTAAACCTGACCACCAATTACCAATGTATAACCCTAATATTACCATCATAATAGAAGCCACAATTCGCAATGAAATCAATGCGATGCTTGTACCAGCAAGCTCTGCAACCTCAACAACAGCTTGGCTAACAATCAGACCTGCTACCATATAGGCACTTATTCTGCCTAAATTATAACCTAACAAATACACCCATTGTTGTTGCGGTTTATTTGGCATTCCCATCGTCACAGCTGCAGCTATTCCACCACACATACTAATACAATGGCCAGCTCCGGTTAAACCAATGATTAATGCTGTCATAAAGTTAAGTTCTATCATGCTCACCGTTTGATGATTTGATTGGGTTTGTATGTGGTTGTTGAGATACGTTATTGGGATCTTTTATATCGTCATCAAACAAAATATCATGGCCTCGTCGTTCTAAATCTTCAAATTGGTTGGTTTTTACCGCCCACAAAAACACAGCGATCGCGAGACTAACAAAAAACAGTGCAATAGGTATTAATATGTAAAGAATTGCCATTTATCTTAATAACCTTAAAGAATTTGATACAACAATAATTGAGCTCGTTGACATACCTATGACGGCTATATAGGGGGCAACAAGACCAGCAACGGCTAAGGGTAGAATGATTAAATTATAGCTTAATGCCCACACTAAATTTTGATGAATGATATTTCGAGTACGCAATGCTAATTGTCGAGCTGTAAGAATTGGCTGTAGTTGGTCACCTAATAACACTATATCAGCTGATGACTTAGCAATATCGGTTCCACTACTTAACGCTATAGAAAGGTGGGCACCGGCCAATATTGGCGCATCATTTACGCCATCACCAATCATTAATGACACATCATTTGGTGGTATTTTTTGTAAGTAATCTAACTTATTTTCTGGTGTCATATTGACGTGAAAATGCGCAATATTTAATTGCTGTGCTACTCGTTTAGCATTAATAGAACAATCACCTGTTAACATTGTGACTTTCATACCTTGTTGCTTAAATGCATCCACTAACTGTTGGCTATCATCACGTAAAGGATCTTCAATTTTAAAAGCGGCAATAATATTCTTATTACAAGAGAGCCAGATTGAATAATCTTCAATGTTTGTAGAGAGCTGCGAATCAGAAAGAGGTGATTGACCATGAGTAACAAATTCATACTTACCAATTCGCCAATATTGTTGTTCTATCGTACCAATTAAACCCTGACCAATAATATTTTCGACTTTATCAAACAATGCCTTTTTAGATTGATAAGGCCGAAACATCGTTGCAATTGGATGATTAGAATAGCGTTCTAGTTCGGCAGCATATAATAAAATATCCGCCGTTGAATATTTGCTGAAATTTTTAGTGGCGACAAGCTCAACATTACCTTTGGTAAGCGTGCCTGTTTTATCTAAAATAACATGATTTACTTTACATAAAGTTTCTAGCACATGGCTACGACGAACCAATAATCCACGCTTTCCTAACATTGATGTTGAACACGTAATTGCAGTAGGTGTCGCCAATGATAATGCGCAAGGACAAGTAGCAACTAATACCGCCAGTGTTATCCATAATGCATCTTGAGGTTGATTGGTATTCCAATAAAACCATGTCGATATAGCAATCACTAAAATAGCACCAACAAAATAACGAGCTACATTATCAGCAACTAACGCTATTTGTGGTTTTGAATATAAGGCATGATCTTGAAGACGAACAATATTGGAAATTAGAGCGTCTTTACGATTATGGATGACTTTTACGTTAATATTGTTATCGCCATTTATTGTACCTGCAAAGACAGTGTCATTAATGGTTCGTTTCACAGCGACAGATTCACCGGTTAGCATTGACTCGTCAATGGTTGTTGAGCCTTGAACAATGATGCCATCAGCTGGTAAATACTCACCAGGGAAAACAGTGACAACGTCACTTATTTTTAGTGTTTTAGCTGCGACTTGTTTGCCTGATACCAACGTTGCCATTGCTGGAATCAATTTAAGTAAATTCGCACTCATGGCAGCAGCATGGCGCCTTGCTCGCATTTCTAAAAATCGACCTAGCAAAAGGAAAAATGTAAACATAGAAATAGATTCGAAATATACTTCACCTTGCTTTGTTATTGTTGCATATAAACTTGCACCATAGGCAAAAAGTAAGGCAATAGACACAGGAACATCCATACCTAATGTTAGGGCTTTAATATTCCGCCAAGCATTACGATAGAAAGGCAGTGCTGAATACAACAAAACTGGAGTAGCGACCAAGAGGCTAACCCAACGTAAATAATGGCCAAAGTTATTGTTAGGATCATCAAGCACATCAAAATATAATGCAACAGCAAACATCATAACTTGCATTGTCGCAATACCGGCAACCCCTAACTTATAAAGATAATGACGCATGGTATACTGATAATGTTGCTCTTGCTTATCCGGCTCAAAGGGTGCTGCTTTATAACCTAATTGATGAATGACCATCAATAAAGAACTTAATTTTACGCTTGAGTCATTCCATACTAATAAAGCTCGTTGAGTAGTAATGTTAACCTCAATAGTGATAACACCAGTGTGTTTCTTTACTTGTTTTTCAATTAGCCACGCACATGCGGCGCATGAAACACCATCTATTGAGAGTGATATTTCTTTATAGTGCTGTTCATTCTCACTAACAAAATCAGCTTGAATATCTTGATGATCATACAGCTGTAATGTTTGGAGGCTTAAAGGGACAATGTCAGATTTTTTTGCCGCTTGAGTTCGATGTTGATAATAATCAGTTAAATCATTCTCAACAATTATCTTTGCCACAGCTTCGCAACCGGCACAACACAGGTTTCTTTGTTCGCCTAAGATTTCAAGCTTGAACTGAAGCCCTGAAGTGATTGGTTCATCGCAATGATAACAACGTTGAAGCACTGGTGGTGTTATACTATTTGAAGTCATTCCTTGCTATATACCTATGTATTAATATAGGAAAAAGTATTAACTCCTTATTAAGGTTAGCACTTAATATCAAACATGACGCTTTTAGTTATCGCATAGACAAATAACAGTAATAAAGGAATAAAGAAAAAATGGCTGCACAAAAATTAACCCGAGGACGATTAATTCAAATTATTGTTTTAATGACCGTTTTAATTACTGCATTTATCTGGAGAACGGTAACTTACCAAAAGCCAGCTGTAACAAAAGTTCAAGCTAATGTATGTAGTTTAAACACGGGAAACTGTATATTTACGATTGATAATAAACCAGTAACAGTTTCGTTATTACCGCTTGATCCTAAAGCAAATATACCACTCAAATTGCATATAAGTAATATTGCTGTAAATCCAAGCGCAACAGTTAATGGCGTTAGTATGAATATGGGTATATTACCGGTTATATTTAAACAACAAAAAGAAGGGTGGCTAGGTGAATTTACAGTGCCTCAATGTACTACAGATAAAATGACTTGGGCGATTGATATTAAAATTAATAACACTATTTACACTTCAGAGTTCACAGTGACCAAATAAGGTATATGGCGCAATTCCCTGCGCCGAATATTAACTACAGAGTAAATTTCTAAAGTGAATATTTACTCTGTATAAATCATTTTTTTTGTCATCCCACCATCAATAACAAAATTTTGTCCCGTAATAAATCCAGATTGATTACAAATTAAAAATTCGACCATTTCTGCAATATCATCAGTATGACCGACACGACCAACAAGATGTTGCTGGTGATCTGTGCTATTTAGAATCTCATTTGATGAGTTTATCCATCCTGGTGAAATACAATTGACTTTAATTTCAGGACCTAAGCTGACAGCTAACGCGTGAGTTAAAGAGACAATCCCACCCTTAGTGGCACTGTAAGCTTCTGTATTTGCTTCAGATTGTAATGCCCGCGTTGATGATATATTTACAACATTACCTTTTGAAATTTTTAGCAATGGTAAACATTGCTGGGTGATCATTAAAGGAGCAGTTAAGTTTATATCTATAATGCGTTGCCACTCATCTAATGATAAAGAATCTAATGGCGTATTATAAGGGTTGGCTATCGCAGCATTATTAATTAGCCCATCAAGCCGTCCAAATTGTAACGTTATCTCATTAACAATTGCTGTTATATCTTTTCTATTAGTGACATCTGCTGGCCAAAACCGTATTTTAGGATTATCTGCAACCAGTTGATGACCAGCATCAATATCAATATCGATAGCAATAACAATGTTATTTTTTTTTGATAAATACTGACAAATACCTTTGCCTATACCTTTTGCACCACCTGTAACTAATATAACATTTTGAACAATTGAATGTGACATAACACTCCTTGAGTCGATTATGTGTACTATGATAGGAGATAACAGGTTAATTCCTAATAATAAGATAAAAAATAATAATTAAAAATGATTTGCTTACTGATCATATTAACAAAAATGATTATTATAAGGAAAAATTAAAAAGATATGGCTATGGATATTGCAACAAGCTTTTCAGTGTTAAATGATTCTTATGATGCAATTGTTGATGCGATTAACAAGTTGGATGAGAAGATAGCGCCTCCATCATTACTTTTGTTGTATTTTTCAGAAGATTACGATTACGACGTATTACAGTTAACATTAACTAAATATTACCCAAATACTCCTTTTCTAGCATGTTCATCTTGTCAGGGATTCATGACCGAAAACGGTTATATAAATGGACAAGGTATCGCTCTCTGGGCGATAAATGATATTGTCGGCGCTTACGGGACATCAATTGTTTCTTCTAATGGTTCTACTTTTGACATTGCCCGCCAAGCAATACTTAAAGCAATTAACAATAGTGGCCGCCTTGGTGAATCACCAACATTAATTTTACTGCATGCAACACCGGGCTGTGAAGAAGAAGTCATTAGAGGAATAGAAGACGTTGTTGGAACAAACATTGCGATCATTGGAGGCAGTGCGGCTGACGATCACGTTCAAGGTAATTGGCGAATTTTCAACCATGAACAACAAACACAGCAGGGTATAGGAATCGCTGTTTTCTATCCGAATTGTGAAGTAAGTTTTTCTTTTCACTCAGGTTATGCAGCAACCACTTATTCAGCAATAGCCACAAAAGTGCAAGGTCGTGAGTTGATTGAATTAGATCATCAACCAGCTGCAGATATTTATCAACAATGGATTCAACAAAATTTTGAAGCAAATAGCAGTATTATTAATGAAAGTAGTTTAAATCCTCTGGGCCGTTTGGTTGGTGAGATTCATGATTTACCTTATTTTAAATTAGCTCATCCCTTGATGGTGACAAAAACTAATGGTTTAAAAATGTTTGCCTCAATTATTGAAGGTGAGCGTTTATACTTTATGACTGGTACAGATGAACGATTGATCACTCGAGCTGGACGCGTTGTGACGGCAACAAATGGAATTAAATTAAATCCAATCGGTGGCCTCGCGATTTATTGCGCTGGTTGTATGCTTAAAGTTCAACACCGAATGGAAGAAGTTGCATTATTTATGAAAATAGCTATGCATGATAAATCCTTTGTTTGCCCATTCACATTTGGTGAACAAGGGCAGTTTGTAACCGGTGAGAATGCACATGGTAATTTAATGATTTCAGCTGTTGTTTTTCATAGGGACTAATAATTATGATTGGTTTTGATTCAGAAAAACTACAGGAAACGTTATTAGATCTTCAACGTAGTCAAGAAAGAGAGAATCAACTACGAATAGAAAATGCCGCCATTCTTGAAGGCGTTTCAGCTATGGCGGGTGCAAATAATAAACGGCAGGTGTTTAATAGTTTATTAGCTGTGCTAAGAAAATTCATTGCGTTTGATAATGCGATTGTTTTAACTCGTGATGACGAAGCATCAGATCTGCATGTGTTAATGAGTACTGCTACCAATTTAGATTTCGATTATTGGCAAGTGGGAAATACTTTTAATCGCTGTATTAATGGTGAATGTATCGCTTTATATTCACCTAAAGACGTTGATGAATTTAAAAATAAAAGCCCCGAATTATTAACGATTTGTAGTTCTAGCTTAATCACTGGAGTCAAAATAAGTTCAGGGGATGCCATGATCATCCTGATGAGTACTGAGAAAGGTCATTTTACTTCCAGTTGCCGTCGAGTTTTAAATCGGTTCAGGCCATTACTTGAACGAGCGATTATCGATATTGATTATCGCGAGCGGCTACAATCATTAGTTACCGCGCGCACGCAAGAGCTCACACATAGCCAACAACGCTTTAAAGATTTTGCACGTACTGTTGGTGATTGGTTCTGGGAAATAGATACTGATTATAATTTTAGCTATATATCAGCATCACATATAGCTAACCACTTAATAGATAAAGATAATATCATGGATATCTTTGATGGCCATGACAATTTTAAACAGCAATTCCGTGAGCAATTACAAAAAAATCAATCGTTTGAAGATCTTGAATGGCAATTAGTCATTGATGGAAAAGATCAATGGTTAAGTTTTAGTGGTACGCCTTATTATAATAAGCGAGGGTTATTACTGGGTTATCGTGGCACAGCCAAAAATATCAGCATTAGGAAAAAAAGGTTATTTGATTTACAACAAGCCCGCCAACAAGCTGAATCCGCCAACAAAGCTAAATCACAATTTATCGCAATGATGAGTCATGAGATACGGACACCATTGAATGCCGTACTTGGCTTGATGGATCTATTATCATCGTCAGGTTTAGAAGATGAGCAGCAGCAATGGCTAGGGCAAATGGAGCAATCGGCTCATTTATTACTGACTATTATCAATGACATTCTTGACTTGTCACGTATTGAATCTGGTAGTTTTGAGTTATTTAACAGTAATATAAATTTCTCCGATAGTATTACTTTGGTCAAAAACCAGCTACAACCAGAAGCCAATAAAAAAGATATACTTTTAGAATGTGATATTGATGAGTCAATTCCTGAGTATATTTATGCTGATAAAAATCGCATCATTCAGATCATGTTTAACCTTATTGGTAATGCGATTAAGTTTACAAATATTGGCTCAGTTAAAATTGTAGCAACTAAAGTAGATAATGATATTGAAGTATCAGTGTTTGATACTGGAATTGGTATTGCAGATGATGCTCTAAATAGTCTCTTTAATCCATTTCATCAAGCTGATGGTAGTATTACACGTAAGTATGGTGGTACCGGTTTAGGTCTAACAATCAGCCAACTACTGATTAAGAAAATGAAAGGCAGCATTTCAATTAAGAGTGAGCTTGGCGTAGGCAGTTGCTTTACGATAAGAATTCCAATTCTTCCTGCAATAATTAAAAAAGAGCAGTTAATAGAAATAATGCCGACTAAATCAACTCAGCCGCTGAACATATTACTTGCAGAAGATAGCCCAACAAACCAGCTTGTTGCTAAGCTAATGTTAGAACGACGAGGACACAAAGTTACTATAACTAATCACGGTGAAGAGGCAATATCTAAACTGTTACAGTGTCACAAGTTGTTTGATTTAGTGCTAATGGACATATCAATGCCAGTTTTAGATGGTTTAGAAGCAACTAAATACATCAGAAAGCTCAATATTGACACACCAATCGTGGCATTAACCGCAAATGCCATGCAAAATGATCAATTTATGTATCAACAAGCTGGAATGAATGGTTTTTTAGCCAAACCAATACGGCCTGAGGAATTAGATAAAATGCTCATTAAGTACCAAAACCAATCAATAACTCAGTAAATATTTCCTGCATTGCGTCGAATATATCATATAGGAAGATAATCAAAGCTGCCGTTAAAGGCTGCTTTGAGCTATTAGTAATTTACAGCTAATTTAAGTACCAAGCAAAATGAAATGTGCGGCAGTATTTAAATTAGATGTAAATTACCTATTTTATGGTAAATAGCCAATACTGTTAAATAGCATAGTTAGCAACAGTCCTGTAGCTAAAGGGTGGGTAACAAAGCTATCAATTTAGATAAGATGATCCATGTATCTCGTAATTCAACACTCTATTTAACATAATATACATAATGCGCACTTAAGGTGTAGCTCCCAAGGTAAAGTGTCTCTTTTCTGCAAAGCTAAAATGTCCTGTTTTTCTATAGTGATCAGTATCTGCTGATCAATATGAGTTAAACAAAATATGTTGGTGACCATGAATGACAAAGAGATATTTCGTTTAGGTACAATTCGTGATGTTTGCGAAAAACGGATCAGACGCAAAGATGCTGCTCAGCTTCTTAATGTCAGTGTTCGTCAGGTTCAACGATTAATAACACGCTATCGAGATCTTGGTGCTGTTGGTTTAGTGCATCAACGTCGTGGACAATCGCCAGGCAACAAGATTAATGCTGATATACGCCATCAATGTTTAAACCTGATCCACGAATATTATTCAGACTTTGGACCCACATTGGCACGTGAAAAATTGATTGAACGTCACGGTATTAAAATTGGATTAGAAACCTTACGCCAATGGATGATCGCTGATGGACTTTGGGTGCCACATTTCAAACGTAAGCCTCGTGTTTATCAACCACGTCATCGACGTGATTGTTATGGTGAGTTAATTCAGATAGATGGCTCACATCATGATTGGTTTGAAGGCCGCAGTGACAAATGTTGTTTGTTGGTTTTCATTGATGATGCCACCGGTAAACTGATGAACTTACGTTTTAGCGAAACAGAATCTGCGTTTGATTACATGGTCGCCACGCGTGAATATAAAGCGTGACTTCCCTACTTTATGCTCTATTTTTCTCGCTTTATCCATCGACTATGTCATATTCCAGCGGTCAATAAATATTACCTAAACACTTAGAATTAAGACAATAAGGTATAGTTATCTTAAAGATTGTTCCTAAAAACCATTCAAACTATCGTGTTAATATCGATTTTATGGTGGTTATACTTGTTTCACAATTGCATCTTTAGCTGTTTTGTATAAAATACTAAGACGCTTTATCCGTTTTCGGTGTGGTGTATTTGATGACAATTTAGCTATCGCTTTATAGCTAAAACTGATAGATAAGAATAAAAATGAACGATGAAGTAAACGACGATTGTAAACGTATTGGGCGTTTCGATGTTGATTTTGCACGTAGGACCATAACGCGAATTAGTGACGGAGCTTTTATTAAAGCCTCTCGATCAGAAACCTTAATTTTTACTCTTCTTGCTGAAAAAGCGAATAATACAATATATAGAGAAGTATTATTAGCTGAATGCTGGCAAGGAAAAGTTGTGACCAACAATTCTTTAACTGTCGCAATCAAAAACTTACGTACAGCTTTTGCAAAAATTGGTGAGCATAAAATAATAACCACAGAGCCAAAACTAGGTTATTGTATTAGACAATCAGCACTTATTGATGATGGTTCTCACCCACCTAAAATTAATGACATTATTAGTGATAAGAATAATGTTCAGCCAATTATTTTAAAAGAAGAAACAGATAATAAGCAGCCATTAAGCTTACCAAATAAAGTAAAGATAGACGATCCACGGACATGTAATATTAGCTTGTTTGAAATTCTTGTTGGAATTTTATTTTTCTTTGCAACATTAACAATTTGTTATCGTTTCTTATTTTTCATGGACACTACTTCTGTTGAGGGGTTGCCAGTTATTTATAACGGCGTTGATTTACCTAAACCCGTTCAAAATGCTATCTTGCAGAATGACAACAGTAGCATAAGCAGATGGTATGCGTTCCCTATTAGTAAATCATGTAATTACTACCAATTATTTAGCGTAAGTAATGGTCAATTTATTAATTACTCACCTACTATTAAGCAGGAAATTTGCAGTGTTAAATAAAGCGCTTATTGGTATTGTTAGTGCGATCGTATTTTTAATGGTACAGGCGATAATAAGCTCCGTTAATACCAAGGCTTCATACGAGTTCTCAGTTAAAAATACTATTGAATTAAAAGAAACATTAAAAATAACATTGAATGATGGACATGCATCAATGTTGTTTTCACAGAATGGATTAAATGCTCACCCTAGCAGCTTTGATGGCTTCTTTTTACGCTTTCAAAATCATTACTTTTTATTAGGTATTGAGCATATAGGTAAAAATAATTCACAGCTAATGTTTAATAGCTTTTTTATTGATTCATTACGCACAGGTAATGCTATTTATATATCTGGAACCTCTTCTTTTTGTGACGATAATAACGCCCCTAATGTATTATTAGGCAAAAGAATAGTTAATTAAATAATAAAAGCCATTTGATGTGGCTTTTATTTTATACAAAAGCATAAAGTTATAGTGCATTAGAATTAGTGGTTCACTCATTATCATCTAATTGATATTATTAGTATTCAATTAGGAGTATTTATGGCAATTACTATTAGAGATATCGATCAGCATTACTATATGATTGAAGCATTAAAATCTCTGACAGAAACAAATGTAACAACAAAAGCATTAATTAAAGGCGGTTATTTAGCCGTTGAAATAGGTGAAAAATTAGAACAAGAGACGCTTCGACGCCAACAAGCAGAAAAAGAACTTATTGAATTAAAAGAAAAAATTTCGTCATTTATTAATAGTAAAGAAGAATTAATAAAATCTATTCGATAATAATATAGCCCGAGATTATTCTTCTTCTTGGGCTAATTCTCTTTATCACTTATAACTAACTCATCAAACCCTGTTTTAGGATCATAGCCTCGAGAGAAAATCATATTGTTAAACGAGACCATGCATAGTTCAGTAGTATAAGAAACAATACAGCCAGGCATCAGATGTCCTCCATAAACATTTCCTTCCCTATCTGCAACTGAAATATGAACATGAATATGTTGGGGAGTTAATGTCCCGGATAGCGTTATTATTTCTAAGGGGCCCGTTATATTAAGTGTATTATTCTCATTAGCTAACCGAATATTAGCATGTGATAAACATCCGACACCTGTTAATAATGATCCCGCTTGAATATCATTCACTTTAACAATATCTAGCAGCGAATTACGTAAATCATCCCCTTTGACTAATCGTTTTGCATAAGGCGTTATCATTGATGACCTTTTATATAAATAAAAACGTTACCTTTATAGGTAACGTTTCATTGTTAAATACTTTAATTATGCTCTTTTTCCACGTTTTGATGCTGGAGTATTATGCGGAAAAACATTTTTAATACGTTGTTTTACTTTATTTGGAATTGTTTTTGAAAAATCAAACTTGGTCGCAAATCGTGTTTTATATACTTTAACTCGCCCAGTAAATGGCTCTTTATGTGCAATTTCTCGACAAGATTTCTGAAATCCCGTTGGTACTTGTCCTTTTGATTTAATAAGTTCACCTTCTTTAAACTCGAGTACCATTATTGGTCGATCCTTGAACACAAGAAAAACAACGACAATAGCTAATAAAAGAACATATTCCATTACACACTCCCTAGTAATCAAATTGAGCTGAAAGAGAAGTACCAACGACTAAATCAAAAAGTATTTTACTCAAAAGAATCTGAATTAAGTAGTTGGTTTAGATCATTTTTTAAATCAGATACTTTTTGGCTGGCTTGTTCTGTACGAGAACTTTCGCTAATCAAGTATTCAATAGTATCCGATAATGTTGAGCCTAACTCTTGCGATTTTTCTGCTAACTTTTCCCAAACTCGGTAATCTAAATCAATAGATTTCTTTTTTGTATGCTTCTGTTCTGAGTTAAAATGTCGCTTTCGTTTAGCACGAATAGCTTGTTTTAGTTTATTCTCCAAAGCATTGGCCATATTATTATCAATCCACTCGATAACTTTGGTTGGCTCATGCTCAAGATCAAGTAATATTTTTATAGCGACATCTGCCTCACTTTGATCGACAAAGCTTGTTATTGCCTCTCCTTCTTTCCATTTTTTAACCAAATAAGTCCATTTCCAACCTGCTTCAAGGTTCTCAAGTTGCTGATATTTCATAGGATTGATAATTCTCAAACAATTTAGACTGATTGTTACAGTGTAACTCTAGAGTGGTAAAATAACAATCTCTTCCCTCAATATTAAATAACCTTAATATTGAAATTTAAATATAGACGATAAGTGTCTATTATGAGCCCTTTGATTGCTTTATACTGCACATCTTTTCACAGTAACAATAGAAATCATAAATTTATGCATGAAGAATCTTGGCGTAACATGTTTCCTGATTACAGCCCATATCAGCACGTTTTAGATCAATATGATGATTTAAACCCTACTCTGGTTGGCATTCTCCAATCTCGCCTATCAGATGCAGTACGCCGCTTCACCGCGATGAATTTACAGCCACGCATTCTACGCATTACGGCTTCCGATAACACCTTATATCGTGACTACATTATTGAATTGCTAAAAAAAAGTATCAATAAGCCAAGCATCAATAATGAAAATACCGTAGCGCAGCCTATCATCATCGCAGGTGACAACGTCACTCATGAGAAGCTCTTTGGCGCAGTCTACCCAGCTAAAAGCGGTGAAACGCAGCCTCAACTAAAGCATGGCCTCTTACATCAAGCCCATAACGGTTACCTTGTTTTATCGATCACCGCTATTTTAAGTGATCCAAGCTTATGGCCACAATTAAAAAATGTTTTAATGGATGGTCAACTTGAATGGCGTCCAATATCAAATAAACATCTTTATAATCTACCAGCACCAGAAAGCGTTAACGTAAAACTTATAATTATAGGTGAGCGTTACCTGATGGCTGAACTTGATACTGCCGAGCCTGATTTAAGTGACGGCATGGCAATGTATGGTGAGTTTGAACAAGACTTATTGCTGAACGAAGCAACACTAACAGATTACTTACGCTATATTAAAGGCATTAGTCATCACTATGGTTTACCACCACTTGCTGATTCTGATGCAATTCATGCCGTATTACAGGCAGGTGCTCGCCATGCAGAAGATCAAACACGATTGCCTTTATGCCCATTATGGCACTTGAATCTGTTGTCAGAAGCTGCTGTCGAGTCTGAAGGCGCATCAATCACAGCTCAACATATTAAAGATTCGCTAAGAGCCAAAGAGTATCGAGAATCATATTTACCAGAGCGTGCTATTGCCGATATCCATCATGGCCAAGTTTTAATCGCGACTGAAGGTGAAGAAATAGGACAAGTAAATGGCTTAACCGTCGTCGAAATGCCTGGTCACCCAAGTGCTTATGGCGAACCAGCTCGTATTTCTTGTGTGGTTCATTTTGGCGATGGAGACATTGCCGATGTTGAACGAAAAGTTGAACTGGGTGGCAATATTCACGCAAAAGGCATGATGATTATGCAAGCTTTTGTTGCTACAGCACTTGATTTAGACCAAGCACTTCCCTATTCAGCATCTATTGTTTTTGAACAATCATATTCTGAAGTCGATGGTGATAGTGCGTCTCTTGCTGAACTTTGTGCTCTTATGTCGGCACTATCATCGCAACCTATCAATCAAGAAGTTGCGGTTACTGGTGCAGTAGATCAATTTGGTCGTGTACAAGCCGTTGGCGGTATCAATCAGAAAATTGAAGGTTTCTATAAGGTTTGTGTACATCGAGGCCTTACTGGTAATCAAGGGGTTATTTTACCGCATACCAATCTATCAAGCTTGTGCCTAAATGATGAAGTGATTGAAGCGATCAAAGCAAAACAATTCCACGTATGGCCTGTAAATAATGTTGATGAAGCAATTCCTCTTCTTACAAACAAACCTTTCCGTAGTGAAAATGAAGATGATGAAACTATCCTCTCTTTAATTGAAGAACGTATTGATTATTTCCATCATGGTGATCTTTCTAACGAAGTTGGTTTTGTTAATCGAATGAGATTTGCTATTTCTAACTGGTTGGGCCAGAACTGATCCGAGTTGTTTAGCTTACACGTGTACGCTAAATTGCTAGCATACTTTTGAAGGAGTAAATGATTCTAATGACACGCCAGAATTCTTATACACACGAAGAACTAGTTGCATGTGGTAAAAGCGAACTATACGGTCCTGAATTTCCATCACTACCAGTAGATAATATGCTGATGATTGACCGTGTTGTTAATATCTCTGCAGAAGGTGGAGACCACGGCAAAGGTTTTATCCATGCGGAATTAGATATCAATCCTGATCTATGGTTCTTCAACTGTCATTTTATTGGTGATCCAGTTATGCCAGGTTGCCTTGGTCTTGATGCTATGTGGCAACTTGTTGGTTTCTTCCTTGGTTGGTCAGGCGGCGAAGGAAAAGGACGCGCACTCGGTGTAGGTGAAGTTAAATTCACGGGTCAAGTATTACCAACAGCGAAAAAAGTAACTTACGATATTCAGCTTAAACGTGTTATCAACCGTAAACTTATTATGGGTGTGGCTGATGGACGTGTACTTGTTGACGGTAAAGAAATCTACGTAGCTAAAGATCTTAAAGTAGGTCTGTTTAAAGATACTGACAACTTTTAAGTTTTTACAATTTAGATACTTAAGCTCTGAAGTTCGCTTCAGGGCTTTTTTTATCTTATCTATTATTTATCCACCAGCAAAAACTATAAAATATAAGTATCAAATAGCTTCTTATAAATACTATCTTATTTGAGTGCATAAACTACAAGCTAACACAAAAGATTGCATTTCTAGCTAGGTGTATAATTTAAACATTATAAATATGATAGCAATTTGATGAATTATCATAATAAAAAGCCCCTTCTCCTAAGGGGCATCAGAAAGGTTAACCATGAGGGAGGTTATCTTATTTATAGAGACCTTGTTGCATGTCCTCTCTTGCGTCTCGCCAACCGCCTAACCAATTCGTACGGGCGTCTGTACCGTTGTACGGACAATCATCTGTAGAACGGCCATTCAAACCGGCTTGATAACCTCGAGCTTGTGCGCGTTCTAAACGATCCCGCTTTTGTCTCTTCATAGTTCGATCCTCATTCCTTATCTGTTTGGTACTTTCATTACAATAAAGTAATGCAGGAGTGTGTTAACTCCTTTATTAAAAATGGGTCATATTTCGAAATTGATCAAGCCTAAAAACAAAACGGGCTCACAAATTGTGAGCCCGTTGCAATTAAACAATTTAATTATTAAATTATTTTCTTCTTCTGAAACCAATAAAGCCGAGTGCTGTCAAAGCTAAAATGCCTAGAGAACCACCAGAGCGCTTATACGGTTTATCTTCATCTTTTGCACGAGGTTGAATGACTGCATCGGTATTTTTAGGAACTAATTTAACAACAACTTGTTGCTCAGTACCGCTACAATGTGCAAGTTTACTTAAATTCTCATAACCACCAGCACAATAGAATGCTGTCGCTGAAATCACGCCAGCATTATTAATACCCGTTGCATTCATAATACGGTATGAGTTAGCAACAGAGTTAGCAGCACCGCCATCATTGGTTAAATCATCAAGCATCCAAGCCCCACCCGTCGTTAACGGACCTTGAGCTGCACCATTGATATAAGTAAAGGCACGATGACGCGCTTCTGCACCATTACTTGCTTCAGCATCAACCCAACCGACAACTTGACCATTATTATTGATTGCAGCAGCATTACTGTTTGAGTCTTTAAAAAACAGTGAAGGTGCTAGTTGATCAAAGAATTTAGCATTACCTTGACCCACTTGATAGATAAATGCACGTTGTGGTTTTGTGCCGTTACCTTTTGCATCACCAACAATCACAGAATGACTATTAACACCATTTGCCATCGTGTAAGTAAAATCACGATCATCACCTGGCTTAATATCCAAACCAGGAATTGCTGTAGCAGTCCATGACGCTAAACTACTATCATTAGGTGTAAAGTAAGTTGCTTGCATAGCATAGAAGTCATCTCTAACATCTGCAGTAGAGTAACCAACAGCAATTGGAGTATCGTCACTCTTTAGTGCAACAGCTTGTGCCGATGCTTGGAATGATAACGTATCATTGTCTTTATCAATTACAGCTAACCCTGCACGATTATTACCACTACCTGCAGTAATTGCACTAGCTGCTACCGATGTCTTGGTACCATTAGCATCAACGATCCAAAATGCAGCTTCGTTAGCAAATGTACTAAATTGACATTCCCAATTAGCATATAGATTATTAGATGGATTAATCGCACACTGCTTAAATCTATTAAAATCTAAATCTTTTGCGCTATCTTTTAATATATCATCGGCATTTGGTAATTTATTCGAATCTTCACGGAAATTACCATCGCGATCTTGAGCATAAAAGCTTGGCGCATAAGATGATGAACCAACAACAAGCAGATTACCATCCTTCATAGCAACAGCATCATTCGCTTGAGTTTGTCCCATATTTGAAACAAGTTCATTCGATGTCGTTACAGGTGCTAATTGAACAGATTTATCATTTACATTAACAAAACCACGTTTGCTAAATGCTCTTGGCTTACCTGTTGCGTTTTCAAATAATGCCGATGATGTAATACCATAAACAAAATCAGTACCTACAGCACCTTTAACAATACTATCAGTGGTATTTGCAACAATTGAACCTAGATTCTGTTTTTGCGTGCCATCATACTTTGCATCATCTTCAGCAAAAGTATTTACAGGCGCACCATCAACTAAGCCTTGAGTATTAGAATGATAGCCATTAATCCAAGCCGCTTGTTTTTTCTGTAAGCCACCTAAACCCTGACCATTCCATACATCATTTTCAGAATAATCACGTCCAAAAAACTGATTGTCAGCCCATGAATCACAAATCCCATAACCAAGATTGTTTTCACAATAGTAGCGTAATTGAGATTGCGTTGTTATGTCTTGGCTATTTTGATTATACGGCGTGGTATCTGCAATCGGTGTACCTTCTGTACCACGACTTGCTTTACTCGTTACGTTATAAGCTTCAGTTTTACAATCTGCAGTGAAACAACTCGCATCAGTACCTGAGTCTTGAATGCCTGTACTTGAATATTCAAGTGGAGCACCAGATTGCGCATTATTAAAATAAGGCTGATCGTTTAATGTACTATTCTGATCAACAGGTACAATCGTATATACAGCAGCACTCGCTTGTGAGGCAGCAGCAATTAAAATCGCAAGTGTAGAAAGCTTTAAAATCTTATTTGGCATTAGGGTTCCTTTACATCGCGTCCAGTTCTTCCCATCGTTCAAATGCTACTTCAAACTCTTGTTCTAACTTAGCTAAAGCTGTTAGCGTCGCTTGAGTATCATTCTTCGGATCCGAGAAGAACGCAGGATCATTAATTTGTTCCTGCAATTTTGCGATTTCATTTTCTAAGTCTTCAATTTTTTGCGGTAAAGCAGCTAGCTCATGTTGAAGTGTAAAAGATAACTTCTTACCTGCACGTTTAGGTGTCGCTTGTTGCTGTTTCTGTTCTTGATCAGCTTTTTTCTTTTTTGCTAATTCAATTTGAGCAGCCTGCTCTTTTGCTTGATTGGCATAAGAATTAGCACGTTGAGATTGAGCATCATGGTAACCGCCAACGTATTCGTTAACAACGCCATCACCTTCAAAAATCCAGCTCGTAGTCACAGTATTATCAACAAATTGACGATCGTGACTCACTAAAAGTAATGTTCCTTGATAATTGGCAAGAATATCTTCTAAAAGTTCCAATGTTTCGATGTCTAAATCGTTTGTTGGTTCATCAAGTACCAATAAATTATTAGGTTTAAGGAACAATTTTGCCAATAATAAACGGTTTTTCTCACCACCCGATAACGCTTTAACTGGTGTACGAGCACGGCGTGGGTGGAATAAGAAATCTTGTAAGTAACCTAACGCATGACGTGTTTTGCCATTAATAGTTACTTCTTGCTTACCGTCAGCAAGGTTGTCCATTACCGTTTTCTCTGGATCGAGAATTTCACGGTATTGGTCAAAGTAAGCTACTTCTAATTTAGTACCACAGTGGAAGTCACCTTCTGTGGCTTGTAATTTATCAAGCATCACTTTAATTAGTGTACTCTTACCACAGCCGTTAGGACCAATTAATGCAATACGATCGCCACGCATAACATTAAAGCTAAAGTCTTTAACGATTTGCTTATCACCGTAACTATAACCGATGTTTTTAGCTTCAAAGACAATCTTGCCTGAGCGGTTGGCATCTTGTAGCTGCATATCAGCCTTACCGACAACGTCACGACGCTCACTACGTTCATTACGTAATGCTTTAAGTGCACGTACACGACCTTCATTACGGGTACGACGAGCTTTGATACCTTGACGGATCCAAACTTCTTCTTGTGCAAGTTTCTTATCAAATAACGCGTTTTGTTCTTCTTCTACGCGAAGTAACTCAGCTTTCGCCTCTAGGTAACCTTCATAGTCACCAGGGAAAGACACTAATTGACCACGATCTAAGTCAATAATACGTGTTGCCATTGAACGAATGAATGCACGGTCGTGAGAAATAAAGATAATTGAACCGCGAAAATCTTTTAGGAAACCTTCTAGCCATTCGATGGTTGTAACATCAAGGTGGTTAGTTGGCTCATCCAATAATAGAATATCAGGATCACATACAAGGGCACGTGCAAGTGCTGCTTTACGTTGCCAACCACCAGACAGGTCAGTTAACAAAGTCTGTGGTTCTAATTTTAAACTCTCTAGTACTGTGGCAATACGAGTATCAAGCTGCCAACCATTATGGTGATCAACCTGTTCTTGAATACGTGCTAGCTTATTAATATTTGCTTCACTAGGATCTTCTGTCACCAAATCTAACTGATGATGATATTCACGCAATACACGACCAGCGTCAGCAAGACCTTCAGCAACATAATCAAATACAGAACCTTCAGCATTACGCGGTGGATCTTGCTCTAAGCGTGAAACCACCAGCTCGTTTTGACGTTGAATGCTACCGTCATCAAGTAATACCTCACCAGCAATCACTTTCATTAGTGTCGATTTACCTGCGCCATTACGGCCAACAAGACAAACACGTTCATTAGAATGAAGAATGAATTCTGCTTTATCAAGTAAAGCATGATCGCCATAGGCTAGTTGGGCGTTACTGATTTTAATTAGTGCCATCTTTTTTAACCAAGCTCATTAGTAATTAACCATGCTGTTATCCTATTTCGATCAAACGGCCAATGAAGTTCTGGCGTTGAAATAGTGTGATCATCATGATTTGAAATCGAGAGTACGGGTATTGTTACACCGTAACGAGAGAATAAAGCATCGTCAAAGGCAATATCAACGATGCTTACTTGATGCTGCACACCCATCTCCACCAGCAAACTATAAGCTTGCTCGCAGAGATGACATCCTTGTGTGCTATAAAGTGTTATTAACACTTAGTCTTCCTTGTGGGTAATAATCCAACAGTTATGGATTTGCTTATTCTTAGCGAAATCAAGTGGTAATGTTTTATCTGAAATATTCTTAGCGTGTAGACCAAGTTCAGTTAATTTCTCAAGATCCATCTTGAAATGACGCTTATTGTTAGAGAATACAATCTGTCCATCAGGACGCAGCATACGCTTTAGATTTTCCATCAACATGATGTGATCACGTTCAATATCAAATGTCTGCTTCATACGCTTAGAGTTTGAGAACGTTGGTGGATCGATAAAAATCAAATCAAATGTATCATCAACTTCTTGTAACCATTGTAGACAATCTGCTTGAACAAACTCATGCTGTTCACCCACTTGATTATTAAGCTCCATGTTCTCTTGAGCCCAACGTAAGTACGTATTTGACATATCAACAGTTGTTGTTGATTTTGCGCCACCTACTGCAGCATGAACAGTTGCCGAGCCGGTGTAAGCAAACAAGTTAAGGAAATCTTTCCCTGCTGCCATTTTACCTAGCATACGACGGGTAATACGATGATCTAAGAATAGGCCAGTATCAAGGTAATCATAAAGATTCACTTTAAACTTAATACCATATTCATCAACGATCATGTGACGTTCTGCACTTGATAGTTTTTGATATTGATTACGGCCTTTTTGGCGCTCACGTACTTTTAGAATAACTTTATTTGGCTCAACGCCTGTTACTTCAATCGTGGCACGTAATACATCCATAATACGACGACGAGCTGTTTCTTCAGAAACCGTCTTTGGTGCCGCGTATTCTTGAATGATAAGGTAATCATTGTATTTATCGATAGCGGCATTGTAGTTAGGAAGATCCGCATCATAAATACGGTAACACTCAACGCCTTCACGCTTAGCCCATTTACCTAACTTGGCAATATTCTTTTTCAAACGGTTTGCAAAATCAGGTGCTACGTCTTGTTGAACAATAACGCCTTCTTGCTCGCCATCTTCTTTCTTAACACTACCTGCAGTAATTAAATACGTTTTAAGTACACAATCAAGCGCACCATTTTTTAATTTAAATTGTTTATCTGCACGCATACGCATACAGCTTAGCAATTCATTTGAACCCGAGTAGATAGCCGCAACTGAACCTTCAAAGGCCAGCTTTAAACGGTTACCAAATTCTTTATACAATGAGATAAGTTCAGATGTTGTACCTAAACGCTCACCGTATGGAGGGTTACAAAGAATAATACCAGTCTCAAAACCTTCTGGACGAATAAGTTGTGTTGCATCACCGTATGCAAAGTCAATCAGACTCTTTACACCGGCACGGCCAGCATTATCACGAGCGATCGCTAATACACGTTGATCCATTTCACGACCAAAGAATTTCGTCGTTACTTTTGATGGGCCACGACGCGCTTTCACTGTCGCTTCAGCATGAATTTCTAACCATGCTTCTTTATCAAAATCTTTAATTGACTCAAAGCCCCAACGCTTACGTTTAAGGCCTGGTGCAATTTCAGCAGCCATCATAGCGGCTTCAATCACGAGCGTACCAGAACCACACATTGGATCTAATAATGCGGTTTCTGGTGTCCAACCGCTTTTCATCACCAATGCAGCAGCATGGGTTTCACGTAAAGGCGCACGACCGGCTTCGCTACGGTAACCACGTTGGTGTAAACCGCTACCAGCCATATCTAGACCAAGAATACCTTTCTCACCAGACAGACGCATATGAATACGTAGATCTGGATTTTCACGATCGATATTAGGGCGACGAAGATCTGCTTTAGTAAAACGGTCAACAATCGCATCTTTGATTTTCATCGCACCATATTGGCTATTGCGGATTTCGCGGTTAGTACCGTTGAAGTCAACCACAATACGGGTATTGCTATCAAAGTGGCTCATCCAATTAATCGCCGTTGCACCTAAGTATAAGTCCATATCATCACGGACATTAAACTCACTCAGCACTTGGATGATTCGAGAGGAAATACGAGTCCATAGACAGCAACGATAAGCCATTGCTTGATCTGCTTTAAAACGGACACCGGCATGCACAACTTGAATGTTTTGTGCACCTAATTGTTCTAATTCATCCGCAAGCAAGTTTTCTAGGCCGCGGGAAGTAATCGCTAAATATTGATTCATGGCGTTCTTTTCACACTAATATTGCATCGAATTATAACTGAAATCACATTAAATACCTCGCTTTTAGCACAATCAATTCACTAATTTAATGAAAAAAACAGCCTTTGATTCCCTGTCAACATTGTTACCTGACATATTTGAATAAAATTTCATCGTACTAACGATATTTTCCAATAGCAAACAATAGGGCGATTCACATCAAATTATTGTTCAAAATTAAACTCAAAAACGGTTGTCCATATAAGTAAACAATATATAACCAACTGTATTTAAATAATAAAAATAACAAAACAGCTAAAAATACAAACTATATTTAAATATATATCAAACACAAAAAGACAACATTGGAATAAATGGAATATTGTCGAGCAAGTTTTATCAATCAGCTATCAATTATTGTTAAATAAGGAAGTTAATTGATTGAGTTTGAGATAAATAACAACAAATAAAGTGAGTTATGCTGGTATTTACATCATCAAGGTGAACGTTTTTTATACTAAAATGGCGGAATTTTAGATCATGATCACATGTTGTTAGTACTTAATGTCACTTTATTGTCTCTGCTTTGCTCTAATACCACCAGCAAGCTCTAGTAGTGGACGTTATTTAATCAACACATTAATGTGATTAAGCAGCTACGAAAGACGAGTCAACCACTGACACAAATAGATTGCATCATCAATAGTCATCAATAGATGCGTAACGCTAACGAATCTAAGGTGTGATGACTTAACTAAGTGGGACGCTTTACTTTGATGTGAGGAACAACAATACAATAAGGAAGGAGTAACAAATGAAATGATGGAACTAATAGTTCATAATAAAATAGGTCTTAACAAGCAAGTAAAATAAGGGAGCTACATAAGAGTAACTCCCTACCCTACCAGCGCAAGACCTATAGGCAATGATCCTGAATAAGGTGAAATGCGATTATTCATAACTCGAATAGTATCTGAAAAATTAAGTTCCTTATCATGATCAAGTTTTATTGGGGTAACATCAGCTAACATGCAGAGGCTTGAATTTCCGTCAGTTTCTATAATAATAAACCGCGCATAATCATCAGCCGTTTTTAAAATAACCACCTCCCCCCAATCAGGATCAACACCTGCTTGTGGAACAAAAAACCAACTTTTTAGCATTAATGGTTTTTGAAACCGATATGCCGCGACTGCATTTAAAGCGAGTTCAGATTTTCGTGCTTCTGATAACGGTAAATCAACCATGCCTTCTTTAAAGGTTTGGTAAGCTGCAACATCGGCCACAGTGAAGATTTGATTTGAAATGGATTTAGCTTCAACCGTTAATTGCTTTGCTGGTATAGCCACGCAAAACAATAATTCATTACCAAGTTCTAGCATTAATGTATTTCTCTTAGTATCAAATTGCCAATACCAAGAATTATTAGGTGTTAGCATAACATCCTCTCTAGCTTGCTATGTGTCTAGATTATAGACAAAATTTTACGTCACCAATGGTGAATTAAAAGAGGAAGATTTTGAAAAATACATTAACGTTAAATCTGTATTTTTGTGAGATTTTCAATTTTTAGATATAAAAAAGCCAAATTGAAAGCAATAATCAATTTGGCTTAATCAATAACATGAACGTTACATCATACTGATATATTAAAGGCCATTAACAATGTCTTTAACTAAGCGAGGACCATGATAAATAAATCCGGTATAAACTTGAACTAATTGAGCCCCAGCATGGATCTTTTCACGCGCCGCCATTGCTGAATCGATACCGCCTACACCAATAATCGGTAGTGCACCATTCAAAGCAACCGCCATTTTACGAATAACGTCAGTACTCTTGTTTTGTAATGGACGGCCACTTAAGCCTCCCGTCTCATCGCAATGATCCATACCTTCAACCATAGTACGATCTAGCGTAGTATTAGTACCAATTACACCGTCAATCTTATTGCGAATAAGTGATTCACATACCTGAACAATTTCTTGATCATCAAGATCTGGGGCGATCTTAAGCGCTAATGGAACATATTTTCCATGTTTTTCGGCAAGCTCTGCTTGTTTTTGCTTTAATTGTGCTAACAAGTCATCTAATGCTTCACCATATTGTAATGAACGTAACCCTGGTGTATTTGGTGATGAGATATTCACTGCGATATAACCAGCATACTGATAGACTTTTTCCATACAGATTAAATAGTCTTCAGCACCCTTTTCAATTGGTGTGTCTTTATTTTTACCAATGTTAATACCAATAACACCGTCATAGGTCGACTTCTTCACGTTCTCAACTAAGTTATCAACGCCAAGGTTATTAAAACCAAAACGGTTAATGATGCCTTCTGCTGGAATTAAACGAAATAAACGTGGCTTATCATTTCCCGATTGAGGACGTGGGGTTACGGTACCTACTTCAACAAAACCAAATCCCATTGCGCCAAATGCATCAATACATTCGCCATTTTTATCAAGGCCAGCAGCCAAACCAACAGGATTTTTAAACGTAATGCCCATCACTTCAACAGGACGTTCTGGAACATGTTGACGATAGAAGAGATCAAGTGGAGTACCAGTAAAGCGAGAAAAATTCTGAATAGCGAGGTCGTGTGCTTTTTCTGCATCCAACTGGAAAATAGCGGATCGTGCGATGCGATATAACATTATAACTCCATTAAAAATCCCGTATAAACGGGGTGGTATTATTCACAGTTATAGTGCTAAATACAATCCCTATTAATTTGATTATTATCAACAAAACAGATACTTATAATTTATATCAATATTTACAATGAGTTATAAATCACTCTTATTTAAAATAAACCCCATAAAAAGCAAACGTTTTCGTTGGAGTGTATCAAAAACCATCCAATCCAACATACCAGATACAATTTCATTACCCCAGTTAACCTTTTAGCAACCCCCCATCGGGATTTATACTCAGCTACGAGACTGAGAATGAAGGTTTAATAAGGTCAACTCTCTTAGTGCGACTGCAAATTTGGCAAATTCATGCACCGTTCCTATTTTAAATTCTGTTAATACACTCTCCCAACGTTGAATAGCAACAAGATGATCATCCACCCATTGACTTACACAATCTTGTGGTTGAGCTGCCACATATTGAATAACAGATACCGTCAGTTGTCGTTGCTGCCAATCGAGTTCTTCTCTAAATGATGCTCTTGCCAATGCTTGCCAATGATTTTCTACTGGCTGATTATTTATTTGTTTCAAAAACCAATGGAGTGATAAATCGACCCCAACCAAAAAGTATACTTGAGCAATATGACTTACCGTCTGTTGCTGTTGTTCGGCTATTTGACCAATATCAAGCGCACAATATAGACTGGGTAAACGCACAATATTATCAGCCAACGTTTGAGGTACGCCGGCATTAATTAATTGCTGAGCTTGGTGTTGATGTTCTTTCACCTCATCAGTGACAAGGTAACGTTCTAGGTTTTTTCGTAGATCAAAAACATAAGGCTTATAAAAACCAATCTGCTGCTCTATCGTTAACTTTCGGTCCTGATTACGTAACAACCACCGTGTTATTCGACGTAACATTCGCCGACACTGAAACAACATATCATATTGAGTCTCCGTCGTTAGTTGATTATCTAATTGCCTAATAGCTATATATAATTCAGGAAAATGAAAAATTTCACGACCAACGACGTAGGCTGATGCAATATCAACGACTGATGATCCGGTTTCTTCTTGTAACCGTGTTACGAAATTACACCCCATTTCATTGGACATCTGATTTGCCAACGCGGTTGCAATAATTTCTTTGGTTAATGGGTGATGGAGCATCTGTTGCTGATATTTTTTTAATGCCGTTGGAAAATAGGTTATTAACTGATTACGATGAAAATCATCATTAGCAATATCAGCATTTTCTAATTGTTGTTTAAGGATCATCTTTCCGTATGCCACCAGCACCGATAACTCAGGTCGAGTCAGACCTATTGCTGATTTTTCTCTTTCAATCAAGGTTTCATCATCAGGTAGATGCTCTAGACAACGATCTAACTTCCCTATCCGTTCTAAATGATGAATAAAACGAATTTGTTCTTTAAGTAATGCTGTTTGTTGATATTGCGTCACTGAAATGGATTCACTTTGACAATAAGCATCAGTCAATACTTGCTTACTTACATCAGCTTCCATTCTATCTAACAGCAGATTACGTTGCTTATAAGTTAAATCACCTTCTTCAACGAGGCTATTGAGTAAAATTTTAATGTTTACTTCATTGTCGGAACAATCAACACCACCAACGTTATCGATAAAATCACAATTAACTCGTCCACCTTGGGTAGCATATTCAATCCGTCCTAATTGGGTTAAACCTAAATTCCCACCTTCACCAACAATCTTTGCTTTTAATTGGTGGCCATTAATACGCACCCCATCATTAGCACGATCGCCAACATCAGCATTTGATTCCGACATGGCTTTTACATAAGTTCCAATACCGCCATTCCACAACAAATCAACATCAAGCTGTAATATCAACTGAATCAATTCATTTGGTGTGCAGCTGTGCTTTTTCGTTTGCAGTCTTTGTTTGATTTCTGGCGTGAGTTTAATCGATTTACTACGGCGAGAAAAAACGCCGCCACCAGCAGAAATCAGTGTTGAATTATAATCTTGCCAACTCGAACGTGGCAGTTTAAATAACCGCAATCGTTCTTGAAAACTAATCTGTTCATCAGGGGCTGGATCAATAAAAATATGTTGGTGATTAAAAGAAGCAACTAGTCGCGTATGTGATGAAAGTAACATACCATTACCAAACACATCACCAGCCATATCGCCAATACCAACACAAGAAAATGGTGTTGCTTGGCAATCAATCCCTAATTCACGAAAATGACGTTTAACAGATTCCCATCCGCCTTTAGCTGTGATCCCCATCTTTTTATGGTCGTAACCATGTGATCCCCCCGACGCAAAGGCATCCCCTAACCAAAATTGATAATCAGCAGCGATAGAATTGGCTAAATCAGAGAAAGTTGCAGTCCCCTTATCGGCAGCAACGACCAGATAAGGATCATGATCATCATGACAACGCACATCAATAGGCGCTATTACTTTGCCATCAATAATATTATCGGTAACATCAAGAAGAGCTTCTATAAAATGTTTATAACAACGCATGCCTTCATCAATAACGTCTTGACGTGTTTTTAATTGCGGCTGCCGTTTGCACACAAAGCCGCCTTTCGCACCTACGGGGACTATTACGGTATTTTTAACTTGTTGGGCTTTCACTAAGCCTAATATTTCGGTTCTAAAATCTTCTTGTCTATCAGACCAGCGTAACCCGCCACGAGCAATCTTGCCTGCCCGCAAATGCACACCTTCAATATCAGGAGCATAAACAAATATTTCAAACATCGGAATCGGCGCAGGTATATCAGGAATATGTGTTGGTCGAAGTTTTATCGCTAAACAATGTTTTGGCAGATGTTGACTATCTTGCTGATAATAATTCGTTCTCACTGTTGCTAGGATCATATCAATGTAGCGCCGCAGGATACGATCATTATCTAGGCTTTCGACTAAATCTAGCTTTTGCTCCAATTTTTCTACTGCCAGTTGCTCACTCACCTTGGAATGATGGCATTTTGTATTAAAGCGTAATTGAAACAAGTTTATTAAATCGCATGCAATATCATTATGGTGAGTTAACGTCTCTTCTATATATTGCTGACTAAAAGGAAAGCCTACCTGGCGCATATACCGTGCATAACAACGTAAAATTGTCACCTCACGTCCGGTTAATCCACCATTAAGCACTAATCGATTAAAGCCATCACTCTCTAACTTTCCTTCCCAAATCAACGCCAATGCACTTTGAAATCGATCTCTCGCTTCAGTTAAATCAATACCACCACAGCGACTATGTAACATTGAAAAATCAAGCACCCAATAAATCGTATTATTCGCCGTTGTTACTTGATATGGTGATTCACCAACAACTCGCAGCCCCAAGTTTTCAAGCATCGGCATCACATCAGAAAGATAGATAGGCTGAGTACGATGGAAAAGTTTAAGCTTAATAACACTGGAATCAGTCGCTTCTTCTTGAGGGCGATAAAATAACATCCCCAATTTATGGCTATCACTTAATTGTTCCAATTGCAGTACATCTGCAACAGCATAACCTGGTAACATTTGTTCTTTATATGAACGAGGAAAGGCATTGATGTATTTTTTTGCCACCGCAATCCCTTTGCTCTCACCAAGATTAGCCACTAAAGCATGAGTTAATCGATCCTCCCACAATAAGGCGGCTTCAACTAAATTATGCTCAATAGCCTTAACATCAATGTCACTATTATTATTTTCAACCCGCACAATATACTGTGTACGTGCTAATCGGCTTTCAGAAAAAAAAGTTGTAAATTCAACATCTTCATCAGAACTTAGATACGTTTTTAATATTTGTTGGGTTTTTCGTCTTAACTCGGTGTTATAACGCTCTTTACTGACATAGACCATGCATGAAAAAAAACGCCCAAAGGGATCACGTCGAATAAATAGCCGTAATAAATCACGATTTTGCATTCTTACGACGCCCATACCGACTGCCAACATTTCATTTTCATTGGCTTGAATAAGCTCATCTCGAGGATAGGTTTCTAAAATATTATTGAGCGCTTTCCATGAATATGATCCTTTTGAATAACCACTAGCTTGCAAAATACGACTAACACGGTTGCGTATAAGAGGGATATTATCCACTGTTTGATGATAAGCACTTGACGCATATAAACCAATGAAGCGATGCTCACCAATAATATTACCTTGCTTATCAAAACGTTTTATTCCTACATAATCAATATAAGCAGGACGATGAATGCGTGATTTACCATTACTTTTAGTAAGAATGAGAACTTCAGGTTTTTGCGCCTCGACACGGGCTGATTCTGGCAAGCTAGATAATCGAAATGTGGCTGCTGATGTTGTTTTCGCTAATAATCCTAAGCCACTATTTTTAACCGGAGTCAGTTCATAATCTGCTTCAACTACATTAAGATCATAAGCATGATAGCCCATAAAGGTAAAATTATGCCTCGTTAACCAGTCTATAAATTCAAGTGCTTCTTGGCAATGCACCTTAGAAAGTGGTAAGTCGTGGTGGTGTAATTCAGAAGCAACGTGCAATAACTTCTGTTGCATTGGCTGCCAATCTTTTACCACCAGCGTAATATCTTTCAATAAACAGGTTAACTCACGCTTTAACTGGGCGATTTCAGCATTAGTTGGTAAACGATCGACTTCAATATGAAATAATGTTTGCTGTTCACCCTTGTCGCTACACGCTTTGATTATCTGCCCATTATTATCACGTTGAAACCGATACGGACCATTAAGCATCAAATGACTGGTTATACCGAGTCGGTCTAATGCCATACGCACTGAATCAACTAAAAATGGCTGATCAGGCGTTACGATCTCTACCACTGTATGGGTTGATTTCCAACCATGGCGGCTCACACTGGGGTTATAAACCCTCACCGAGATATGCTCAGGCTTATTCATAGCAATATGCTGCCATAAGCTTAAAATCGCACCATAAAGGTCAGATTCGTTACGCTGTAACAGGTCATCATCAGCAAGTTGTGCTAAGAGTTGCTTAGCAAGCGTCATCACTAACGCACTTTGAGGAGGTTTTACTTTGGTAGCAATTAAGTCATACACTTTTTCAAGTAAAACGGGGACGATATTGTCGGGTGCAGTCATACATACGCTCCAACATCTTTATAATTATACTGTTAAGTATAGAGTTTGATGCTGGTGGTGTGACGTTTTAGACTGGAATTATTCTAAATACGTTCAATTGTCTCAAATTTGTTATCGTTATTTACGTATAAACGAAACTTTCCTACCACACCGGCATGAGTAAGAAAACCACGTAACCTTACAGCTGGTAGTTGAAGCTTTAACCCTGTATCGGTTAACACCACCACATTACTTGCCGTACCAGAATAGTGCTGCAAAAATATGTTGTAGCTAATATTAACGTTAAACGTAAAACTGCGCATCGCTAATTAACCTATTCCTAAATGCTTAACATGAAAATTAAAAACAAGTAAAACAATAACATAAAATAAAAGCCAGTCACTAATTAAGTCACTGGCTTTGGGGTACAATTACATATCGATAACGTTACATCATTAACCGATTACTTTTGAACAAGTGCTTTTTGAACTTTTTCAAATAAATCTTTGGCTAAGTTATCCATAGCAGCAAGTTTTTCAAGCTGCTTACGCATTAACTGTTGACGGCTTGTATCGTATTGGCGAAGCTTTAGTAGTGGCTCAATTAAACGTGCCGCTACTTGCGGGTTACTGGTGTTTAGAATCTCTAAAATCTCAGTTAAAAATACATAGCCAGAACCATCTTTAGCATGGAAATGAACGGGGTTATTAGCACTAAAGCCAGCCACTAAGCTACGTGTACGGTTAGGATTTTTTAAGCTGAATGTTGGATGATTCATGGTATTACGTACATTTTCTAATGCGTCAGCCGCAGGATTAGTACCTTGCAACATAAACCATTTATCCATGACTAAACCATCATGGCTCCATTTATCACTGAAATCAGCCATTTGCTCGGCACGGCAATCCAGTTGGGCATTATTAGCTGCTGACATTGCTGCCATAGTATCAGTCATATTGTCAGCGGCTTTATATTGCGCAGCAACTAATGCATTACCTTGTGCTGTATATGCTAAGTATGACAAACACTTATTTCGTAGAGCACGTTTTGCCATTGCCGCATGATCAAGGCTATAACACTCTTGCGTTAAGCTGTGATAAATCGCACTAAACTCATCTTCCATTTCAGTGGCAAGTAGTTGGGTAAATGCCCCCACAACTTGATTAATAGCATCAACATCCACCGTTGTGTACCAACCCGCTATTTCATTCTCACTTGGAAGCGTTAGCATTTCGGCAATAAAGGCAGGATCAAGATTTTCATCCAGTAATGCACCACGGAACGCATCAATAACAGCGTCAGGTAAAGTAACTGGCTGCCCTTGTTGTACTTGGGCTACATTTTGACGAATGTATTTCGCCAATAGCATTTGCCCTGCATCCCAACGAGCAAATTCATTTGTTGCATTAACCATTAGGAAAATTAGCTCATCATCAGTGTAATCATATTCTAAGATCACTGGTGCTGAGAATTCACGCAACATTGAAATCACAGGTTGCTCTGCAATATTTTCAAATACAAAAGTTTGCTCAGCTTCTTTTACATCGAGTACGTTATGTACTTTTTCACCATTGATTTGTAAACCAATCACTTCACCTTTGCTATTGTATAGCTCAATATCAAAAGGAATATGTAGTGGCTGTTTTTCTACTTGCTCTGCGGTTGCGGGAGTTTGCTGGTTAATAGTGACGGCGTAACTTTTTGCGAGTGCGTCATACGCCGTTGAAACACTAACAATCGGTGTACCAGCTTGACTATACCAGCGACGGAAACGACTTAAGTCAATGCCTGATGCATCTTCCATTGCTTGTACAAAATCATCACATGTTGCAGCTGTGCCATCATGACGATCAAAATACAATGTCATACCAGCTTGGAAATTTGCTTCACCTAATAAAGTATGTAGCATACGGATCACTTCACTGCCCTTTTCATACACAGTTAAAGTGTAGAAATTATTCATCTGAATCACTTTTTCAGGGCGAATTGGATGTGACATCGGGCCGCGATCTTCTGCAAATTGTGGGCCTCGAACAATACGTACATTGGCAATACGGTTAACAGGTCGAGAGCCTAAATCTGAAGAAAACTCTTGATCACGGAAAACCGTTAGGCCTTCTTTTAAGCTTAATTGGAACCAATCACGACAAGTAACACGGTTACCAGTCCAATTGTGGAAATATTCGTGACCAATCACCGCTTCAATGCCTTGATAATCAGTATCTGTAGCAGTATTTGGGTTGGCTAATACAAATTTAGAGTTAAAGACATTAAGACCTTTATTCTCCATTGCTCCCATATTAAAGAAATCAACAGCCACAATCATGTAGATATCAAGATCGTATTCAAGACCGAAACGTTCTTCGTCCCATTTCATTGAATTTTTAAGTGATGTCATCGCATAATCAGCGCGATCCAAATTACCTTTATCGACAAAAATCTCTAAAGCAACCTCACGTCCACTCATGGTAGTGAATGTGTCACGCAAAACATCAAAATCACCTGCAACTAAAGCAAATAAGTAAGAAGGTTTTGGAAATGGGTCTTGCCATTGAACCCAATGACGACCGTTATCAAGCTCACCTTCCGCAATACGATTACCATTGCTTAGCATGTAAGGAAATGCCGCTTTATCTGCAATAATTTTAGTTGTAAATCGCGCTAATACATCAGGACGATCTAAATAGAACGTAATACGACGGAAACCTTCTGCTTCACACTGGGTACAGAAACCACCGCCAGATTTATACAGACCTTCCAGTAAAGTATTAGCTTCAGGATTAATTTCAGTTGTAATCGCTAATTCAAAATCAGCCGGTAGGTTTGTTAACGTCAAATGCCCTGACTGCTGGTGGTAATCTTGCCAAGCTTGGCCGTTTACAGTCACGCTGATTAATGTTAAATCATCACCATCTAGTACTAATTCAGCATTAGCCTGTTCACTCAGTCGTACCACATGACTAATAGCAACAACCGTTGTTTTGGTATCATGAAGGTCAAATGTCAGATCGATGTCCGTAATGGTATAATCAGGCGAGCGATAGTCTGAACGATATTTTGCTGCTGGTTGAGTCACAGTAGAATGTTCTGTCATTATTCTTATATCCTTTATGATTGCTCTAATGCTACATGCATGAGCTACCGATTAATGTTGGCTGTTATATAATAATATTGTGTCACCAATAACACTTTTCAAGCATAAATTTAGGGGCAATATAGTGAATCACTAACGTAAACGTTTACGTATTAATATAGCAATACACGTCGAGATGATTAATGCAACAGTCACAATGGGTAAACTTGATATTCCTTGACGTAGTTCACCTCTTAGGTCACAATCCCACACCAGTTAAATAGTTTAGTTATTTATTTACTAAGCTTTATAAACCATGTCCAAGACATTGAATTTAAAGATCCTATAATTATAAAAATAAATTCTTTAAATTTATCAATTTGAGTATCTACTACCAGATATGAATAATAACAGACACAATAATGGGGTTATAGACTCCCTGCTTGATACTGATGCTTATAAGCTTCATATGCAACAAGCAGTATTCCATCAATATCCAGGCGTTGAAGCTGTGGCTGAGTTCCATTGCCGCAGTGATGAAGATCTACGCCCTTACGCTGCTGAAATTAAAGCACAAATTGATCATATTTCGACCTTATCTTTTACTCAAGGCGAACTCGACTTCTTATCGACTCTGACTTTTTTTCATGCCGATTACCTTGCGTTTCTAAAAGATTTTAAACTAAACGCTAATGATGTAGAGATTGATACATCAGGTGATCAATTAGCGATCACTATTCGTGGTACATGGCTTGATGTGATTTTATGGGAAGTACCACTGCTTGCCATTATCTGTGAAATTCGCTGTAAACATCTTTACCCACAAGCGACTACTGCGATGGCAATTGAGCAGTTAAAATCAAAAATTGATCGTTTCTATCATGATGCTAAAAAGTGTGATTTAAGCCAGTTTGCATTAGTAGATTTTGGTACGCGTCGTCGTTTTTCAAAAGATGTTCATCATCACGTTGTTGACTACTTGAAAGATAATATGCCTGAATTTAAAGGCACATCAAACTATTACCTCGCTTATACTCGCGGTCTAACCCCTGTTGGTACTCAAGCTCATGAATGGTTTCAAGCACATCAACAGCTCGCTGGTGAATTAGCAGACTCTCAACAATTAGCGCTTAATCGCTGGTTGCAAGAATACCCTCATGATTTAGGTATTGCACTCACCGACTGTATCAATATGGATGCCTTTTTGCGCGATTTCGATCAGCGTCTTTCTGAGCGCTTTATTGGTTTACGTCATGATAGTGGTGATCCTATCTCTTGGGGTGAAAAAGCCATTGCGCACTATAAATCGTTAGGCATTGACCCAAAAACGAAATCGTTAGTGTTTTCTGATAGCCTAACACTTGATAAAGCATTAGTGATTTATAAACACTTTAATGATCATATCAATGTTAGCTTTGGTATTGGTACACAACTGACTTGTGACTTACCTGGCGTTAAAACACTCAATGTCGTTTTAAAACTGACAGAGTGTGAAGGTCGACCAGTAGCCAAAATTTCAGACGAACCAGGAAAGAGTATTTGTCGAGATGAAGATTATCTTGATCAATTACGTACAGCTTTTCAACTCGTTAACGAATAATGATTAAGTAGATAGCTAATAGTTAAGTTCAAAAAAAGCGAACAATTTGATTGTTCGCTTTTTTATTGTTCTAAAACATAACGGTATTTAAAATCCAAATAATTACCGTTGATAGTAATATTATTCACGACGTAATACTGCTTCCATTCCAAAATGTTCATTACTCAAGGTTAAAGTGTTATTACCATTTAATACAAATTGGTTATCTTGCTGACCATCTTCATAGAGCAGAACAATTTGATCATCTTCTAAATAATAAACACCACGATGTTCTTTTGTTTTACCAGCTTGATTTGATATCTCTGCTGAGAATAAAAAATCTGGACGTAAAGATAATGCAAACTCTGCAATATTGTCAGCAACATCGAGTCCTGAAATTGTTTTAGTCCGCCAATTACCAGCTAAATGTTCAGGTGCTAATTTAGTAAAGTGAGCGCCATCAAGTACAAAACGATTATAGTTAAGCAAATAGCTATGCATTTGATCTTCTTCATTAGGGGAAATAAACGTAATGTTGGTATCATCGATATCATAATTGCCCGTCCACTGTTCAACTTTACCATCAGTTCGTAATAGCCGCATTGCAAATTGATAATCTGATTTAAACATCACATGCATTGCTCGATATTTTTCCCCTCCACTTTCAACGCCGTCTTGTTGATTACTAAACCAATACCAATTACCTAGTAGAAAAGGATAATCAAACTCAGTAATATCATCAGCAACAGAGTTAACACTAAACAAACTCAAGATAAATAACCAAAAAAAACCAACTGTTTTCATCATATGCAGTTCCCCTTACTGAGTACTTTAGCTTTTGTATTCCCTCTTAAACATCAGAGGTCTTATACTTAAAACTAGTCGGGAAACCTAATTTTCGATGAAAAATATGCGGTATATCACAGTTTGTAATTTAAATTATCTCAATATTAAGACAGTAGATATAACAGATAAAAAAAAGCGCTCCTAAGAGCGCTTTAATAAAAGAGACATCAACAAAAGAATGTCATTCCGTATCATTGTTACGATTGTTTTTGATTACTAAAATCAGCAGTTATCGCAACGGCTTCATCAAGATAAACATCAGGTGCTTCATAATCTTTTGGCACCGCATCCAAATCAGCAAAAGGTTTTTCACCTAACGCTTTTTGACGTTTATTTAAGCGGGCTAAACGATCAGCGTCATCTTTATCTTGTTCTGCTATGCGTGTCTTTTCATTCAATGAAATAGTATTAATATCTTTTTCCTTTTTATAGGTAATGATATCTTCATTGATAAAACCAAATTCCATATTATTTTTAATACGGGTTTGGTGCTCTGCTGCTAGTATCGGAACAAGCGTACTATAATCATGTAATTTCTGATAACCTGCAGGTTTAATACTATCCCAAGGTAATGCATTATCTTCAACACTTTCCCCTGTTTCAGCAGGATCAATGGCTGAAGGAAAAGAAATATCAGGAACAACACCCAAGTTCTGAGTACTTCCACCGTTAATACGATAGAATTTTTGGATAGTATATTGAACATGACCTAATGGTTTATCAAATAAATCATAGAGATGATTTAATGAACGATGTTGTTGCACCGTACCTTTACCAAAAGATTGCTCACCTAAAACAATAGCACGTCCGTAATCTTGCATTGCTGCTGCAAAAATTTCTGAAGCAGATGCACTGTAGCGGTTAACTAATACTGTTAATGGCCCATCAAAAGAAATTTGATCGTCCGAATCCCCATTAACCTTAATTCGTCCATAACTATCACGCACTTGCACAACAGGTCCACTTGAAATAAATAACCCCGTTAGTGCGGTTGCTTCAGTTAAAGCACCACCACCATTATTACGTAAGTCGATCACAATACCATCAACCTTCTGGTCATTTAATTTAACCAGTTCTTTTTTGGTATCTTGTGATAATCCAACATAAAAGCTTGGAATTTCAATCACACCGATTTTTTTGCCATCGACAGTTTTCACTTCCGACTTTGCTGCACGATCTTCAAGACGGATCTTGTCCCGTACAATTGTTACGGTGTAACTCTTCGCATTATTGCCTTCAGGTAATATGTCCAGAATAACCTTACTGCCTTTCGGCCCTTTGATTAACTGCACAACATCATCAAGACGCCAACCAATAACATCAACAACTTTCTTGCCTTCTTGGCCTACGCCAATAATGCGATCACCTGCTGCAATTTTTTTCGAGCTCGCCGCTGGTCCACCAGCAACTAAGGAACGAATTTTGGTATAGTCGTCTTCTACCTGCAATACGGCACCAATTCCTTCTAATGACAGATTCATCTCTGCCTGAAATTGTTCAGCATTACGTGGCGATAAATAACTTGTATGTGGATCGACCTCACGTGAAAAAGCATTCATGTATAGCTGAAATACATCTTCACTGTGTGTTTGTGTTAAACGTTTAATCGCATTGTTGTAACGCTTGGTTAACGTCTTTTGAATCTCAGGCCATTTTTTACCTGCAAGTTTAAGATTTAACGCATCGTATTTAACCCGCTGCCGCCAAATCTCATTCAATTCAGTGTTATCTTTTGGCCATTCAAGCTCTGAACGATCAATAACAAAGTCATCTTTATTATCAAATTTGATTTCAGTATCAAGCTGAGTTAACGCAAATTGATACCGTTCAAAACGACGTTGAAGGACTTTATTAAAAATATCAAACGCAGCAGATGTATTCCCTGATTTCAGTTGATCATCTAACTGATTTTTCCATTTACCAAATTGTTCAACATCTGTAGCGTTAAGAAAGCTTTTATTATAATCAAGCATTTCAATATAACGATTGAATACTTGTCCAGAAAACTGATCATCAAGTGTAAAATGCTTATAGTGAGAACGCGTATAGCGCGATGCCACTCTTGTGCTCGCGGTTGCATGCTGTTTTTCAGGAGCAAGATGCGGCACATCACTTAATGAATACTTAGCCTCAGCGGCTTGAACCGAAGCTGCTAGCATCATGCCAGCAGCTATCAGTGAGAAACGGAATCGACAATTCATGTGTCGCGCATTCTCCTTTATGAACGCAAGTGCTCCGCTTTAACAGCCATTACAAGGCCATTATTTAAACGAACTCGCACGTCGTCCTTGTTAATTTCAACAATAGTTGCAGGCATGTTTCCTGAACCCATGTTCACTTGAACATTTTTGCCTACAATTACTTCATCAGCATTCAGTACACGTGTTGTCTCTACAGGCTTCTTTTTAATAGTAGCCGTTTTTGGCTTAGTGTTACTAGATTTAACTGTTTTTGCACGTGTTTTTTTAGCTTCGCCTTCTTTAGCCGCTTTCGCAATTGCTTGCTCTTTACGACGAGTGCGTACTTTAGCTTTACTTTCTTCTAAAGCTTTAAGCGCATGATCCACGTGCTCTTGCTCTAGAACATCGCAATCATTACCATCTAGATCAACACGGTTCACACCCGCTTTAACACCGTGAAGGTAACGCCAAGAAGACGTGTATTGACGTAAAGCTGTACGTAGTTGAGTCTTGCTTACTTTTGGATCTTCGTTAAGACGCTCAGCAAGATCTTGGAAGATACCAATTTTAAGTGGCTTCGCTTCACCTTCAACAGTGAAACATTTTGGGAAACGCTCAGCGATGTATGCAATAACTTCTTTACTGTTCGTTAACTTTTCAGAGTTTTCCATGGAGTTTCCTGACATAAACGAGGATTGCTCGTTATTTGTGCTTTGTTCAAAAAGAAATAGTGCTGCTATTATAATTACCTAACGCGGAAAAACCACCGAAAGCATGAAATTAGAGTACTTTTTGTAGTGCTTCTACGAAAGAAACTAGACCTTGTTCATCATTTTGGTCAAATCTTGACAAAATTGGGCTATCAATATCCAGCACACCGATTAATTTTTCATTAACCATAACTGGAATAACGATTTCAGAATTACTTACAGCATCACATGCAATATGCCCAGGGAAAGCATGAACATCTGCAATACGCTGCACTTTATTTTCTGAAATTGCCGTTCCACAAACACCGCGTCCAACAGGAATACGAACACAAGCAGGTTTTCCTTGAAATGGGCCCAGAACTAATTGATCTTGTTTCAACAAATAAAATCCAACCCAATTAATTTGTTCTAACTCCATATTTAATAACGCACTAATATTAGACATATTAGCGATAAGATCCTTTTCACCTTCAATAAGCGCCAATGCTTGTTGTGTTAGACGATGATAAAAAGCGGTTGAATTTTCCATAGCTTACTCCGTATATAGCCGTTAGAATAGCAAGAATACTACTGATAATAGGAATTATTCTCACAGTGAAAGATAAGAACCATCTTATGATTAATTGGTCTTGGTTACTACAACAAGCGAAATTACATAAACCAAGATTAATTGTTGCCAATATTATTGCTGTTATCGCAACCTTGATCAGTGTACCTATTCCACTTCTGATGCCACTAATGGTTGATGAAGTTCTGTTGCATAAACCAGGCGAAGGCATTACTTATCTTAACGCCCTTTTACCTTCTGCATGGCACAACGCAACAGGCTACATTATTTTAGTGCTTGTTCTGGTTGTATTAATGCGCACCTTTAGCCAAGCGCTGAATATACTCCAAAGTCGACAATTTACATTAGTATCAAAAGATATAACCTATAACTTACGTCAACACTTACTCGACAAACTAGGCCGCATAAGTATGCGACAGTACGAAGAACGAGGCAGTGGTGGCATCAGTTCTCACCTAATTACTGATGTTGAGACGATTGATAAGTTTGTTGGTGATACGCTTAGTCGGTTTATTATCGGGCTTTTAACGGTTGTTGGAACCGCTGGTGTACTTTTATGGCTTGATTGGAAGTTAGGTTTATTCATTCTGATTATAAATCCGATTGTTGTTTATGCGTCTAAGCTTATGGGGAGCCGCGTTAAAAACCTTAAACGTAAAGAAAACCAATCTTACGAAACATTTCAACATCGTTTAATTGAAGTCTTAGACGGCCTTTATCAATTACGGGCTTCTAATCGCGAACGTGATTTTTTAGAACAATTAAAAACCAATGCCAGTGATATTCGCCACAGTGCTGATAAATATGCATGGCAATCAGAAGCGGCGGGACGCATTTCTTTCCTGTTATTCTTAATTGGTTTTGAAATTTTTCGAGCTGCAGCAATGTTAATGGTGCTATTTAGTAACTTAACCATTGGTGAAATGTTAGCTGTGTTTAGCTACTTGTGGTTTATGTTAGGTCCAATTCAAGAATTATTAGGTATTCAATTTGCTTGGTACGGCGCATCAGCTGCAATGCAACGCCTTAATAGCCTATTAGCACTTGAAGAAGAAACACGTCCACCAGCAACGGTTAACCCATTTAATGATCAACAAACTATTGCGATTAAAATTCGTGATTTACATTTTTCGTATGATAATGACAAAGAAGTACTTTGTGGATTAAACCTTGATATTCCCGCTGGTAAACGTGTTGCACTCGTTGGTGCATCTGGTGGCGGTAAATCTACTTTAATTCAATTATTACTTGGCATTTATCAAAAAAACAGTGGTGATATTTTAATAAATAATCATCCTATTGAAGACGTTAGCTATGAAGCACTACGTGAGAAGATGGCAGTCGTATTACAGCAACCAGTGTTGTTTAATGAAACGTTACGTCATAACTTAACCTTAGGTGGTTCGTTTACTGATGAAGAATTATGGCAAGCGTTAGATATCGCTCAACTTGCTGATGTTACTGAACGTCTCACCCATGGATTAGATACCGAAATAGGCCGCCAAGGTATTCGTTTATCAGGCGGACAGCGACAACGATTAGCCATTGCGCGTATGATTCTTTCTAATCCTGAATTTGTTATTCTTGACGAAGCAACATCCGCTTTAGATACCTCAACTGAGGCCGCTTTACATACAGCCCTCAATACGTTTTTAAGAAATAAAACCACCTTGATTGTGGCTCATCGTTTATCTGCTGTTAAACAAGCTGATATTATTTATGTACTTGAAGATGGTCTAGTCAGTCAATCAGGTACTCATATCGAATTGGTTAATACTCAAGGGCTATATCAAACTCTTTATGGTTCAATTCAATCAGCTGAATTAACAACCAATAGTGTCAATTCACACGAAGCAGTAGCCAGCGTCAACACAAAATAATATAGTGTGCGTCAATCGGCACTCATTGATGGTTATTATTGTTTTTTATAAACAATGAGTCACTAACAACTCAATGAGTGCTTTTGTACACCTTATTACCAAAGGAAGAAACGCACCATGTCGAAGGCTCGACGCTGCCCAGGCTGCGATTTACTTGTGTTGCCTGAAATTGCGACACAAGGACACAGTGCCTACTGCCCACGTTGTCATACTCGACTGTACCGCGGTGGCATTGCGCGCTTTAACGCAGAATTAGCGCTTGCGGTTGCCTGTCTTATTCTTTATATCCCAATGGTTAGCCTACCGTTAGTTACCATTCGTTTAATTGGCCAGATGATACCTGCAACATTAACCTCTGGAACTGTTGCACTTGCCCCCACCTTTCCTGCCGTTGCAATTTTAATTCTTTTTTGTAGTGCTATTGCGCCATTATTATTAATCAGCGCTGTTTTAAGTGCACAATTTTCATTACGCTTTCGGCAACTGCGGTTATTTAAACTGTCACTGTGGATTCTGTCTCATTTAAAACAATGGACAATGCTAGAGGTCTTTTTAGTTAGCTTGGCTATTTCTTGTTTTAAAGTACAAGAAGTCGCCGACATTTATGTTGGAATAGGATTATATTGCTTAATCAGTATGCAAATCCTATTGTCAGTACTGTTAACGAAAATAAGTGTTCGCCGTTATTGGGATGCTTGGCAACCCGAAAATGAACATATCAGTGACAAACTTGATACTGTCTGTCATCGCTGTCAGTTAACCCAAGAATCATTACCGCATTGCCGCCGTTGTGGTAGTCAATTACATCATCGAATTCCAAAATCACTCCAGAAAACATGGGCATATCTTATCACTGCCAGTATTTTTATATTGCCAGCAAATCTTTACCCTATTTCTATCTTCATGAATAACGGTAAACGTATTGAAGATACCATCTTTTCAGGTGTTGCAGGCTTAGTAAAAACAGGAATGACCAGTATTGCCATCATCATCTTTGTTGCCAGTATTGTCGTTCCTGTCGCTAAAATCATTGGCTTAGCATATATATTATTATGCATTCAATTTAAACAGCGTAGCCAGCGTCTACAACGAATGCGTATTTTTCGTATCGTACATTGGATAGGAAAATGGTCCGTCATGGATCTTTTTGTTATCGCGATTATGGTCGCTTTGATCGACCGTGGGCAACTTCTTGATTTTACACCAGGGCCTGGCGCCATTGCTTTTGGTGTAGTCGTTATTTTAACAATGTTAGCAGCAGAGAGCTTAGATTCTCGTCTAATCTGGGACAAATATGAACAACGAACCAAATAACGAGCAACCACAACGCGTGAATATTCGCAGTGATCGGGGCTTATCACCTTTATGGTTATTACCTCTATTGGCTATTATTGTCGCTGGATGGTTACTCTATAAAGCCGTTAATGAAGGCGGCGAACGTATTCAAATTCACTTTAATGATGCCGTAGGTTTAGTTGCGGGGCGTACCACTATTCGCTATCAAGGATTAGAAGTCGGTATTGTACGTGATGTGACGTTATCAAAAGATCTTAAAAGCATCTATGTATCTGCAGATATCTACCCTGAAGCCGTAAAAACACTTCGTACACATACTCGATTTTGGTTAGTAAAACCTAAGGCTTCTATTACTGGCATCTCTGGTTTAGATGCGCTAGTTTCAGGTAATTACATTGCCCTTCAACCAGGTCCAGGTGAAGAAGCAACAAAATTTACCGCACTAGAAAACCAACCGGCAAACATGCCTACAAATGATGGTTTAACCCTACAATTAAAAGCACCAAACCTAGGCTCTCTCAGTATTGGCTCACAAATTTTTTATAAAAAGATCCCTGTCGGTGAAATTTATAACTACACCCTTAGTGCTAATAAGAAAGAAGTGCTGATTGATGCGCTGATCAAACCGCATTATGCCAATCTAGTGACCAATAAAAGCCGTTTTTGGAATGTAAGTGGTGTCAATGCCAATATTGGTTTTAATGGTGTTGACGTCCAATTTGAAAGCTTATCAGCATTGATTGCTGGTGCGATTGCATTTGACTCACCTGATGCAGGTAAACCTATTGATGAAGGGCATTTATTTAACCTCTATCCAGACATTAATACTGCAGGTCGTGGTATCGCTATAACCATCACTCTGCCAGACGATAATAATGTCAGTAACTCAGGGGCGCCGATCATGTATCGTGGCCTTCAAATTGGTAAAATTTCAGATTTAAAGCTGGACGAAAAAACCAATAAAATTATTGCTCACGCAGCTATCGAACCTAGCATGAGTGATCTACTTAATAATGGCTCACGGTTATTACTTGAAGAAGCGCAAGTTTCACTAACTGGCGTCAAAAATATTGGCAATCTTGTTCGCGGTAATTATCTTCGCTTAATTCCTGGTGAAGGCAAAACAACGCGTCATTTTACAGCTATCACCCAAAACACACTTGAAGAGCAACAACCAGGTGTGGCTGTTTTCTCGCTATATGCCAATAAAAGCTTCGGCTTAAAAGCAGGCACTAAATTACGCTATCGTGGAATTGATGTCGGCCATATCACTAACGTGAAACTCGATGGTGATCGAGTACGATTAGATGCATTAATTCAACCACAATATACTCACTTAATTCGCTCCCATAGCCGTTTCTTTATTGACGGTGGTATTGAAGCTAATATCAGTAATAGCGGCGTCGATGTTTCTATTCCTGCAGCGGATCAATTAATAAGCAGCGCAATTAGCTTTACATCAAGTGGCAAACAAGGGGTCCAAAAAAGTTATACGCTATTTAAAAATAGACACCTCGCTAAGCTTGCTGATGAAAAATTAAAAGGGTTTACCTCAATTACACTTGTTGCTGATAACTTACCTTCTATCTCCGAAGGCAGTCCGGTGCTTTATCGTAATCTACAAGTTGGTGAGATCACCAGTTTTGCCCTTAAGACATCAGGGGTTGAAATAAAACTGAATATACAAAAGAAATACCGCCATTTAATAGACAGTAACACTGTTTTTTGGAACCGATCAGGGGTTGAGGTAGAAGCGGGACTTAATGGCGTTAAAATTAAAGCGGATCCACTCTCAACCTTGCTTAAAGGTGGCATCGCATTTGACTCAATTAAAGGGGTTGCAAACCGTTCTGGTAGTGACTATAAACTTTATTCAAGTTTAAGCGATGCTCAACATTTTGGCGTTATGATCACCCTAACGGCAGATGATGCTCGTTCTATTTCAAAATCGACGGCAATTAAGTATCAAGGTGTTGTAATTGGTAAAGTTGATAATATTGAGCCAAACTTTGAACGTAATAACGTCACTGTAAAAGCACGCTTATACCCACAATATGCCAATGTAATTGCACGTAAAGATAGCTATTTCTGGGTAGTAAAACCTAAAATTAGCTTAAGTGGTAGCGAAAATTTAGATTCTCTCTTAAGCTCATATATTGCAGTACAGCCAGGCAAAGGCTTAACGTCTCACAATTTCAAGTTAGGTTCAGCGGAACTATTTGATGCTGGCAAAACCTTTATTTTAGAAAGTGAAGAGCGTGGCTCAGTGAGTGAAGGTACACCTTTGCTTTACCGTGATATTCAAGTTGGCCAAGTCATTAAAGTTGCTTTAGGTGCATTAGCTGATCGCGTATTAATTACTGTACAGATTGAGCAAAAGTACCGCCACCTTATTCGTACGAATAGTGTGTTTTGGAATGCATCAGGGTTGAACGTTGATGTCGGTCTTACCGGAGCAAAAGTTAAAGCAGGAACTTTTGATAGTTTACTCCGTGGTGGTATTTCATTTGCGACACCAGCCACACATCCACTTGCCCCTCAAGCGAAACACGGCAAGCACTTCTTACTCAATAAAGAAGTCAATCCTAAATGGTTAACTTGGCGTACAGCAATTCCCGTCAAGTAATAATATTTAAGCCATATTAAAACCACAAAAAAAGGGACAATCACTGTCCCTTTTTCTTTTCCCGTTTCTCAGATTTATAAAACAGCCGATCTAATCTATTATTTCACCATAAAAATTGATTCATCTACATAACAGGCTTAGAAGCACAGATAGTCGATATAAATTTGTTGTTGTTTAGTATAGAATCGCGGCATTGCTAGTTTGACAGAGAGTGCTACCTTGCATCCTAATATCTATATTCCTGACGCTTTTATTGATCTCATCAAGCATACAATGCCAGCAAATCTGAGCATTGATGAATTTATCAGCTGCTGTAAAACACCGCTACGTCGCAGTATTCGTGTCAATACGCTCAAAATTAGCGTGGCAGACTTTCTTACTCGTGTAGCAGATAAAGATTGGACATTAACTCCTATCCCTTGGTGTGATACTGGCTTTTGGATCAAACGTGAGGATGAAGAGAGCGTTTCATTAGGCAATACAGCCGAGCATATGGCCGGGTTATTCTACATTCAAGAAGCCAGCTCAATGATGCCAGTCACTGCATTGCTGGATAATAATAATGCTCTTGACTGTGTCCTCGATATGGCATCCGCTCCGGGCTCTAAAACTACCCAAATTGCTTGTGCTATGCAAAATAAAGGCGCATTGGTTGCAAACGAGTTAGCAGCAAGCCGTATTAAAGTACTTCATGCTAACTTACAACGCTGTGGTGTCCATAATGCAGCACTAACCCATTTTGATGGTTGTGTTTTTGGCACTTGGGCTCCTGAAGCGTTTGACTCGATTTTACTTGATGCTCCTTGCTCAGGCGAAGGTGCTATTCGTAAAGACGATGATGCAATGGCAAACTGGAGTCTTGAGTCTATTGATGAAATTGCAGCAGTACAACGCAATCTCATTGTTAGTGCCTTTCAAGCATTAAAGCCTGGTGGCGTGATGGTATACTCAACGTGTACCCTTAACCAACATGAAAACCAAGAGGTTTGCCACTATCTAAAACAAACCTTTGGTGATGCGGTTGAATTTGAATCTTTAGGCGATTTATTTGATGGCGCACAACAAGTACTAACAGATGAAGGTTTTTTACACGTCTACCCTCAAGTTTTTGACAGCGAAGGATTTTTTGTAGCTCGTATTCGCAAGCATACATCCGTTGAAACCGATCCGGTTAAAAAACGCATGGGAAAATTCCCTTTTAACCAAGTAAAAGCAGACGAACAACAGCTCATCGCTCAACAACTTAAGGCCGATCTTGATATCACTTTATCAACCAACAGTGATATTTGGTTGCGAGACAAAGAAGTGTGGTTATTCCCTTCTCAGATCAAACCATTAATTAGTGAAGTTCGTTTTCAGCGTATTGGGATTAAATTAGCGGAGCAGCATAAAAAAGGCTATCGCTGGCAACATGAGGCAATCATGACGCTTGCGACGGGTAAAGAGACTGTTGCTATAGCCTTAACTGCACCACAAGCGAAAGAATGGTTTATGGGCCGAGATATTCGCCCAGAAAACCTAACCGGTAAAGGTGAAGTGATTGTTACTTACCGTGATTATCCTATTGGTATCGGTAAATGGGTAGGTAATCGCATCAAAAATGGCTTACCTCGCGAATTAGTACGCGATACTAACCTGTTTGATATTTAATATTATTCAATCAGTTACTATTAATTAGTATTTTATTGACTGAATAAACAATTATTTTAAATTAAAACTGGAAAATCATCACAGCTAAACTAGTATTGATAGTGTAATCGAATTCTATCTCTATCCAGTTAGCGCAAGGCTCATCACTGAGCCTATTCCCCTAAGCCCGACACAGGAATCGTTTCGGGCTTTTTTTTAGTCTGCCAGACTATTCAATTTTAAGCGTCAAACAAGTAAAAAAAAACCTGAGCACATGGCTCAGGTCTTCATTCACTAACAAACAAAAGATTAGTTATGTTTGTGTGCTGTGATTTCTGCTTTTTTAAGGTCTTTAACGTTCTTGCTAACGTCACGACGCTCTTTAGATAACTCAGCACTGATGATGATATGATCATCAACACGATCTTCGTAATCGCCTTTCATGTTTTCAATGATTTCTAGAATTTGATCATGAGTCATATCTGGCTTGATATAGTCCAACATGTTCTCTAGTAATTCTACACGCTTACGGTTATCACGGATTTTACGATCGTTATCAAGAATTTCGCGCTTAAGTTTGTTTTTACGGCGAGCCTGACGAACAAGTTCAAGGATGTTGTTCATGTTTTGTCCTTAGTCTGAAAATAAAGCCTTGTGAAACTGATTTAATGCTAATAATTAGGAAAAATGCACTTCCTAGTACATAACCGTCGAGTCTCAGTTTTTTTCTAAAATCGTTATATCAGAAAATCTGCTGTAAACTCAAGCAATACCCGAAGATTATCGACTAGGTGGTGAGTTAACATACGCTTAAAGATCCTTTATTGTTTGGATTATGCGCTTTGCTATTTATCTTTGCTTTGATTTCGTGCAATAAATATTAGAGATAATTACTAATAAAAAAGACAGTTAGATGAATTATCGAAGAAATTATAATGACACTGTTTATGATTGCATTGTTTGCTCATAAAAAAACTGAATTTGATTTGCAAATCACCCATCAGCGCCTAGTCTTCATAGTAGACCAGTACTTATTTACAATTAAAGCAATCTGAACAAGGATATCTTCGCTGTCATCTCCATGATCAGCAACAGAGTTCAACGCTCAAATCGCTCCGTAATCTGATATTGGCTATACCGTGTGATGAATAGATTTATCAGGAGACAACATGTCAAAAGCAACAGGTACCGTTAAGTGGTTTAACGAAGAAAAAGGGTTTGGTTTTATCACTCAAGATGACGGCGGTGCTGATGTATTTGTACACTTCCGTGCGATTAGTGGTGATGGCTTTAAAACGCTATCTGAAGGCCAAAAAGTTTCTTACGAGACCGAACAAGGTCCTAAGGGTCTTCAAGCAGCGAACGTTGAAAGAATCTAATAACTTAACGTTAAAACGTTACAAAACCAAGGGCTTCTAGAGCCCTTTTTTTTATTTTTATTACACTGTTCTTATTTGATATATAAAGAAAAAGTACAATACAGCATTATCTATTACTTCTAGATCGATAATAAGCAGTTTGTAGCATATAATTGCTAAATGTTATTTTGTTAAAGGGGTCACATTCTTGTGATGTTTTTATACGAGAAACTTGCCCTTTCAATATGAAAATGGCCTAATACTCATGGCTTTAAGAAAGGCCTATTTATGCAACAAATTGAAAGAGAAAACTTCGTTACACTGTTCAAATGTACACAGTTGTCCTGAAGCGCTTCATTATTCTTTTGTACATAAGTAAACCAGCGTAATTAACGCTATTAATTTATTATTTCAGGAGACATAACATGTCTAAAGCAACTGGTATCGTTAAGTGGTTCAACGATGAGAAAGGTTTCGGTTTTATCACTCAAGACAATGGCGGTGCTGACGTATTCGTTCACTTCCGTGCTATCACAGGTGAAGGCTTCAAATCTCTAGCTGAAGGTCAAAAAGTTTCTTTTGACGTTGAGCAAGGCCAAAAAGGTCCTCAAGCTGCTAACGTTGAGCGCATTTAATTTTTCGACAAACAGTTGAAAGAAGTTAAGGGTATTTTATATACCCTTTTTTATTATTTATTACCCTGCAACATACAACATTTTCACTCGTGGCTGATCTAAACCAAAATAATCATTCTCTTGTTCAACATCTATAAATCCTAGTTGCTGATATAATTTCTTCGCATGATTATTCGGATGGACAGTTAACCATAGCTTTTCACAACCAGACAATATCTCCATCGCTGCATGCATCAATTGCCGTCCAACACCTTTGCCTTGCACACAACTATCTACAGCTAGCGCAAGTATCCACCCTTCTGATGCCACTAATGATCCATTCGTAAACTGAGGTGCACACAATACATAGCCAATAACATTGTCTAAGTCTCGCGCAACTAATAACCCAGCAGGCCAACAATCATAAGCTTGGCGAATAAAAAAATCAGGATAACAGTGGTCACCAAACAATTTTTTCTCAAGCTGATATACCGCCTGTATATCTTCTTTGTTAGCAACATCCAATGTAATTATTTGATCCACGACTTTTGTTTATCCTTTAATCTTTGTTACTGCCATAAAAAAGCCAGTGTCGTATAAACGCCACTGGCTTTAGTCAATAATAATTAACTATTATTTATCAGCACGACTCATGAACTTATGCTCAGACGTATTGATTTTGATTTTTTCACCATTTGCAATGTATTCAGGAACTTGAACAACAAGACCTGTAGACAGTGTTGCTGGCTTAGTACGAGCACTTGCAGATGCACCTTTAATTGAAGGATCTGTCTCAACAATTGTTAGCTCTACTGTTGCAGGTAATTCTAGAGCGACAGGAGCACCATCTACAGTCAATACTTCAATACCTTTAGTATCTTCATTGATAAATAGTAATTCTTCTGCAATTGCGTCTTTAGTGAAAGTGTATGGCGTGTAATCTTCATCATCCATAAACACGTATTCTTCACCATCGATGTATGAGAACGATGCTTTTTGACGACGGAAATCTGCTAACGTAATCATCTCATCAGCTTTAAAGCTAACATCAGATTTCAAACCCGTTGCTACATCATAAATGCGCATACGGTAAAGACTTGCACCAGCACGACCACTAGGCGTTAGTTTGGTAATTTCTTTAACTAAAGCTACTTTACCGTTAAGTTCAATAGCAGCAAATTTTTTAATATCACTAGCCTTTGGCATGATCATTCTTCCAAAAATAAATAGTGGTGAGAAATTACACCAAGATACAGATTTATAGCAAGTAATATGATAGTCCAAAGTCTATTTTTTTGCATTGTTGTATCAACATGGTTAATAGATAACCAAGACAATAATAACAAAAATTTACGCACTACTTTAAAGATTTAATGAGCAGCTATGTTAGTTATTTATATGAATCTGCCACGGATCGCCTTCATCAGGACGATCACCTAACGTCCACCATTTTGCTTTATATATAATATCGTTGTAGCTAACAATATCCCCACCATGGTAAATGGTATCTTGATTCCAAATAGGTGTGGTTGGCTGAGGAGGAGTTGTTGGGTCATCTAGATCATCATTCTTAATTCCTGCAGACACATGCCAATCATCTATATAAGTAGTAGCATAATCGATTCGAATACCTGTAGTGCCAGCATCAATTAATTGATTGGTAGTAGCTAATATAATTTTATCATTCAAAAATAGCGTGAGTTGAGAGTCATAAGCTGTAAATTTAATATCATACCATTGCTTTTCTGCTAATTTCCCCTCTGAATTAAAATAGTCATTGGTATAATCGCTAAGATGGATCTGTGCTAGCGTTGTATATTTACCCTGATATTTTATTTTTATTGTTACATAACCATCATAACGAATGGAAGCAACATATAAATCATCAGATGTTTGATAACGTACAAACGCATGTAACCCAGACCATGCAGGAATATTACCGTTTTTATGCCACTCATCTATATAAGCACGGTACTCAACAGTTTGATTTGTCCACTTCATCTTTTGATTCAGTGTATCGCGTGCATCTGTGACAACACGAAATGTTTTATAATCAACCCATCCATATTTAAATTGATCAACATATTTCGCAATAAGGCAACCAGACGTCACATCATAGCCTGCTTGCAAAGACTGAGAATTTGAACATTCAATTACTTGACCATCTTTAAAATTATCAAATGTTTCACCTTTCCAACTTAATACGCTAGAAACAGGGCCTACCAAATAAGGGCCACCATCATTAGGATAAGCATCATAAGCTGCAAATGCTGAATTCCAAGGAAATAAAGCACAACTAAAAATAGTCACTCCAAGTTTTATCTTTGATAACTCTATCATTACTACCTCATATGACATTAATTTTATAAACTTAATGTCACTTTAAAGGCAATTTGATTGCTGTCATTTGATTTTTATTCTTTTTGTAGAATGTTAAATACTAGATCACATCAAATATGTATTTATCATTAGTAATACATAAAAAATAATACCCGCGTAACTATTCATTTAATTCTAAATAGCAGCTTATTTAACCACACCACAAACTAAACGTTCACCACTACCACCGTGTTTATGTGGGTGATCGGCATGATTATCGCCACCAACATGTATCATTAATGAACGCCCAATTAAATCAGTAATTTTTAAGCGAGGCGCTAACACTGGCTCAATAGCATTACCGTGATTATCGACATACAATGGAGGTAAATCCCCAAGATGATTATCATTTGTCCAAGAATAACCATGCTTCCCTGTATTCATTGGATCATAATGTCCACCAGCAGCACCAGCCGCGATTGTTTTCCCATGTTCTTGTGTCGATTCACAGGACGCATTTTCATGTAAATGAAAACCATGTAGTCCAGGCGATAAGCCTGATAGTTTAGGTGTAAATACAACACCATATTGTGACTGTTTAGCAGTTATGCTACCAATTGATTTGCCAGAGTTAAGATCATTCATTTCAACCATAACAACGGTGGCATTCACATCAAATGAAGTAACAAGTAAGCCGAAAAATAACCAAATTTTTATCATAAATTCATCCTTAAATTTAGTACGACATTTAGATACTACTAATGATTATTAAATTATAGGCACATTTATGCGTATTCGGTTAAGAAAGAGGTAAGGAAATACAAAATCATTAAACAGCAACGCAATATATATAATTACGTCGCTACTTAAATTTATTTATTTTCAGAGGCATAGTTTGAATATAAACAGTAATAACAACCGTCATTCAACACCACAATCATGACGTAACATGGGTCGAGGCCATAAAGTAACTTACTTTAATACCTGTGATTGAATAACCGTCATTACACCCTGCTCATTATTACTTGGTGCATGAAAGCGTGCTAATTGCTTAATCTCAGGATGTGCATTATCCATTGCATAACTAAAATAGGTTTCTTTTAGCATTTCAACATCATTTAAAAAATCACCAAAGCTCATACTTTCTTCAAAGGTAAAATTAAAAATACGTTGTAACTCTTTAATTGCAGTACCTTTAGATGCTGTTTTATGCATAATATCAAGCCAAACCTTTGCACTTACAACAACTTGATGAGTCTGAGAATATAAAGGGGCTATAATTGGGTATATTTGTTTTTCTGTACCGTTGAAGTTAAGTACTGCAATTTTAATAAATTCATCATCAACAGCTAATAAATCACTTACTATTTCAAGGTTATGATAGTACTTATTAATTTCCTCTAAAGCCTGAGGATCTGTTGTCTCTGTATAGGCTGAGTTTTTACCACACAAAACAATAAACGTATTCTCAATTTCTTTTACACTAGTAATAATGGCATGGATTTCTGGCGTTGGAATAGTTGAACTATACAACTCTTTACCTTGATACATAACCAACGTACCATTTTCAGCAATAAACAGCATTTTATCTTTAACTGGTTCAAAAGTATTAACTAAACTCTGGTACTGTCGGCCTGATGCTGCTGAAAAAATGATATTTTTAGCATGAAGCTGATTAAATACGTCATAAAAGTTATCAGGCAGTTGTTTATCATCATTGAGTAATGTGCCATCCATATCTGTTGCTATAAATTTGATTGAAGACGTCATATACCGCTATTACTCCGATATTTCATGTGATTAATACCAGCATTCTACCTGTTAATTTGGATTATTTTCACAAAAAACACATAAAATGTTAATTAAATACCCATATCGTAAAAAACACCACTCATTAATGTAGTGGTGTTTTCATTACGCTAAGAGCGATGATCATCGTTATTGTGTTTAGATGCCAACTCAGTCTCAACCTTACAACAACCACCTACATTCTCTTTTTTCGCTTTTAGATATAGCTGTATAAATAAAAAGAACATAAAGAATAAAAATATAACAACAGAAATAACGATATATAAAGGAAATAACTCATCGGTACTCATTAAATACTCCTTATTTATGTTAATCATCAACAATTCAAATAAGAATGTAACTCATTACCACTATTGTCAATAGAATTCATCACTCTTCTTATACTTTACTTATAATTGATATCAACACCCTTAGTTACACCGTAACATTGAATGGTAATACATTATTATTTATCTGCCGCTGATAATAATTTTTGTTGGAAAGTCAGCATGACCGGTTTTTGTTTTATTGAAACACCAGAATAAGATTTGTCAATTGAACGATTTACCCTGTATCTTTGTAGCGACACATTATTCATTTTAGTGTTATCAAAACTAACCTTCCCCATAAAGTCACCATCTTTAGCTGATGCGGAATAAGACGTTAGACTTAAAATAGTTATCAAAAAAACATACTTAAAATATTTCATAAATCACCTCTAATAAGACTAAGAAACCAATAACTTTTTATTATGTTCTACAACCATGATGGCAATGGCTAGAAAGAGAATATCTTTCACTAAAAAGAAACTTGTTGTTGGTACCCCATCGACGACTTTCCATGTATCTGGCGTGGTAAATAAGAAACTCAATGTTACAAGAAAAATAACGCTTGATGCCAATCCTGCAAAATAGCCTACTCGAGGATTAAAAAAGCCATAAATAAGTCCAGCCGCTACTACTATTTCACTAAGACCAACAAGATTTGAGACAGTCTGAACAGAGAAAAAATTATACGTCCAACCCATTAATGGATGATTTTTAATTAAAGGTTCAATGGCTGCAGCTTCAGTTGGTGTGAATTTAAAAATACCAATCCATAATAAAACTAATACAACCCCAAAAACGCCTAACTTATATCCGACTGTCGTTGCCACACGGTTTTCTAAACTATTCATATATTATTCCCCAAAACATAAATTGAACTAAACTGTTCAGTTCAATTTATGGGTTAATTCATCTTCTGTCAACACTTTTGAACTAAACAGTTTATTTTGATAAAATTACAGCACCGACGACAAGAGGCTAAAGTTAATGAGTAAGCAACAAGAAAAACGATTAAATATCATTAATAAAACGATTAACTTATGTGCTCAATATGGTTTCCACGGTACGAGTATGGACAGCATAACTACCGCAACAGGTGTTTCTAAAGCAACTATTTATAAGTACTTCACATCCAAAGAAAATCTTATAAATGAAGCATTAGTCATGTTTAGTGAAAGAGCATTAAATCATTTAAGTATTATCTTTTCTGATCCGTCGCTCACTCTAGAGCAAAAGCTTTCAGAACGCTTTGAGGTATTAGTAAAATTAATGAAAGACGACCTCTTTAATGGTTGTTATTTTCAGTTGGCATACAGTGAGTTCAATCATACTGACAATGCGATTGCCGATACATGCAGTGGATATAAAATGCAACGTGTCGAGATGATACAAGCTTTATTGACTCAGCATAATATTACTAATGCGGCATTAAAGTCACAGCAAGCAGAGCTGATTTTTAATGGATTATTAGCATCTCTACAGATAACAAAAAACACCCAATTAATATCAATGGCAAAAGATATGTATCTCGATATTATTTTTAAAGATTGATAAGCATAAAATGACAGATTTGCACCCTTTTTAATGCTTTTTTTCTTAAAAAACACAATACATACTTTAAACAAATTATAGCTTTGAACTATGTCACAATTTAATGATGCTTTTCTTTGCTAAAAACCATTGCGGTGCCATAAAAACAATATATATTTTTATTTATTACATAATTAATCATTGTAAATAATGGTCGATTATTAATTAACAGCATGGTTTTTAACACAAGGCGTTTCCATATGAAAAATTATCTTATTTTGCCCCTACTCTTAGTTTCAACATCAGTATTGGCGAATACTCATATCTTAAGTCCAAAATTTCACCATCCAAATAATAAAGAACATCATGTGATCAAAAAAGTTGCTGCGCCTGCTACGAATAATAAAGGAGTTATCAGCCCTAAATTTCATCATCCAGATAATAAAGAGCATCATGTGATCAAAAAAACAAAAAAAACGTCGTCATCAGCCCCTACTCTTTAGTCCTCTTCTTCTAAGATAAACAATGAGCACGATAAGATGCTCATTGTTTATTTATAAATCAATTAGTTAATTTTTATTATTTATACTCCTTTTACCGCTAAAACTAGCGATGTATACGGCTTTAAATCCCTTTCGATAAAATTGCATTGTCGCTGCAACAACAAAGATACCTAAAAGAGATAACCAATAGTCACTATTATTAATTTTTGGGCTAAGCTTGGTAACAACACTCTCATTTACACCCAACAACAAGGATAAAGATAAAATGGCCTTACTTGATTTTGTACGCGATATTGGCAATAAATTATTTAGCAATGAAGATGAAGCGCCAGCAAAAATAACTCAACATATTGAAAATAATAACCCAGGGTTAGAGAATTTAAATGTTGAAGTAAAAGATGGTGTTGCAACACTTTCGGGAACAGCAGATAGTGCTGCGGCCAAAGAAAAAGCTATTTTAATGGCGGGAAATACAGCCGGTATTGAATCGATTGTTGATAATATTGATGCACCAGCAGTCACTGAAACAGTGAGCTATTATGAAGTTAAATCTGGTGATAGCCTCTGGAAAATAGCTGAAAGTACGTTGGGTAATGGCGCGGACTATCAAAAAATCTTTGATGCAAATAAAGAAGTGATTATCGATCCTGACAAAATTTTTCCTGGTCAAAAACTTCGTATACCAACCACAGCCTAATAGAGGTAAAAATCATGGATATTAACCAACTATTGCGCATTGGTGCTCAATTATTTACGCAATCACAAGCGAATACGACTGGCTTAAATGAAAATACCATTACTTCGGCATTGTCACACTTATTTGGTGGTGACAGTGACGGAAAAGGCATTGATTTACAATCTATAATTCAATCTCTAAATGGGGCTGGGCTAGCAAACATTGCAGCGTCTTGGCTTGGCAATGGTGACAATGAAGCCATTTCAGCCACAGATATTGGTAATATTTTCAACCCAGACCAATTATCAAACTTTGCCAATGAAGTTAAATTACCACAGAGTGAAGCAATAACCGGCTTACAAGAAACGCTGCCAGGTATGATAGATAAAGCAAGCCCTAATGGTGATATTGCAACAGAACTATTTCAAGCAGTCGGTGGTATGGATGGACTTCTCAACATTGCCTCAAATATCTTTGGCAAAAAGTAATAAATAGCACTATCTATAAATAATAAATCGATGTTATTACAACGAGATAAGATTAGTAATAACATCGATTTCTTTATTGTTTGATTACATTACTTCTGCGCACTAACGCCCATCAGGTGATCAACCTTTTGCACATTCTTAAAGCCAACTGCGATTAATCGACGAATTACACCGTCCACAAAGCTGCTACCCTTTTTCATGATATGCGGATTCCCGGTGTAATGGAAAAAACGTCCGCCTTGACGAAGTACACGGTAAACTTCGCTATAAAACTCTTCGCTATATAATTCACCTGCAAGAGAAAAACGCGGTGGATCGTGAATAACCGCATCAAACGATATCGAAGGCATGGTTGTGATCAACTCAAAACTACTGCCCTGACGTTGTTCAATGCCATCATTATTTAGATCTTGCGACCAAGGATTTAGTGCACGTAACCCCATAACTGATTCACTCAGTTCAATGGTCAATACTTTTTTAGCGCCAAGTCGATGAGCTGCAATTGCGGCATAACCTAAACCACTGCAACAATCGAGGACATTGTCGCCACTGCGTACAGCTTGTTTCGCCATATCGGATGCACTTGCAAAAGGATCGGTTCCTTTAGAAATATGCATCTTAACACCACTAATTTCGAGTAATGGTGCGCCCTCTGTCGGTGCTAATTTGTAATAGCCAACACTGCGGTCTTCAATAGGCTCCATATCGCCATCACTGCAAAGATAAATTCTTTGAGTCTTTTTGACGATTTTTTTAAGATCAGCAATTGACAATTTATTGTCTTCGTCCAGAACTAAACCTTCAGGACTAACAGCGTAATCCTGTTCTGAAAGGTGAAGATCTGTCGATAAGTGGACACTCGATTGTCCTTTAGCAATAGCGTCTAACGCCTGTTGAGCATTTTTTGTATGAAGATAGTAGCCAAGCATAGTTCATTTATCTAATTAGAAACACTGAGCGTATTGTAACATAAAACCTCACACTCATATCTCGATCATAGCTAGCATATTGTGCTCATACTGAATTTGTAATGCCTTTCAACTTTGCTTGATTATCGCAGCAATACCTCCGCTCACATTGAGGTTAGATGCTGATTTAATTGTAATTGTTCAAAACAAGCATCAATATCAAACGCAGAAATGTACTGATGTTTCTATTGATCATAAGCGATAATCATCAACGTCAATAGCGATTGGTATTTTAAAGCATTAAAAATCAAACACATAACCAAGCTACCTACAAGTAGGTAGAAATAATATTTGACGCTAAAATAAAATCACCCTATATTTACAATCAATCAAGCGCAGCAGAATAATTTAATCATATTGCTCGCTTCTTTTTTTAACCACACCACCTACCAACCAATAGGTAGCCAGATAAAATAAAGGATTACATTATGTTCACGACATCATCAATTGCACTTATCGTTGGCGGCTCATCAGGCATGGGTAAAGCCACCGCTGAACGGTTATTAAACGCTGGTATTTCTGTTATGATTTTATCGCACAATGCCGATAAACTTGCCGCAGCAAAAGCCGACTTAGAACAACGAACTGACGGTAATGTTGAAACAGCACAAGTTGATTTATATGACCTTGCTAATGTGAACGCTTTTATTCATCAATTAGAAAATGAAACTCGTCATATTGGTTACCTTGTTAACGCAGCAGGTTTTTTTAAACCGGTTAGCTTTCTAGATCACACTGAAAAAGATTATGACCTTCAATTAGATATCAACAAATCATTTTTCTTTATTACTCAAGCTGTGGCAAAAAACATGCAGCAACATGGTGGTGGCTCAATCGTAAATATCGGTTCAATGTGGGCCCATCAAGCTATCAAGGCTACCCCGTCATCTGCTTATTCAATGCAAAAAGCAGCTTTACATGCATTTACCCGTAACTTAGCGATGGAACTTGCTGACGATAATATTCGTGCCAATGCTGTAGCGCCAGCCGTTGTTCTTTCACCTATCTATAAATCATTCATTGCTGAAGATGAGATTGAAACAGCATTACAGGGATTTAATGATTTCCACCCAATCGGACATATTGGTTCAACCACTGATATAGCAGATGCGATTGAATTTTTACTATCAGACAAAGCAAAATGGATCACAGGTACAGTGCTCGATGTTGATGGTGGTGTAATGGCGGGTCGTAATTAACCTTAAAGTTAACTCTCGCATGTTGTTAATAATGGCGATAACAGGTCGCCATTACCTCTCTACTCATAGGTAGAAAAAATTGTTATCTGTATTGCTAAATGATAAATTATTGATTCTCTTTAATATGTGAATATCAATTATGAAAGACATTAATCCTACAGCAGCAAAAATTGCCGATATTGCCGAAAAATATATTCAATGTCGTGGTTTTAACGGTTTTAGTTTTCGTGATATTCAAGATGAATTGGGCATAAAAACAGCCAGTATTCATTATCATTATAAAACTAAACAAGATTTAGCCATTGTTGTATTTGAACGTTATCTGGAACGCTATAAAACGGCACTAATCGCGATCGAACAACAACATACAACTGCTGCTGATAAACTAACAGCGTTGGCCAATATTTTTATTACAGTCCGTGAAGAAGGCAAACTGTGTTTATGTGGTATGTATGCATCGGATTTTTATTCTCTCACTGATAGCCTAAACATTCAGTTGGATCGGTTCGTTACTCTTAATGAGCAGTGGATAGAGCAAGTCATCATAGCTGGAATGAATAATAATGAGCTTTCATCACAATTAATTGCTATCGATGCTGCGAGGCTTTATTTCGTATCACTCGAAGGCTGCATGCTTATTTCACAATTTAAAGATGCGAATTACATTAAAACAGTGGTTAACAACTATTTTAATGTCGTTTTAAAAGTAAGACCAAATATCTAAGACTGTTGTCGTTAATCAAACAGACTACACTTAATACAAATAGTATTGTCGTTTCGCAGGTATTTCAATGGCACCATATTATCAATTTTTGTATCTATGGTGCTTTTACTGCCTCTGTTTTACCCTTCCAGCATACAGCAATCCCACACTAACCAATAACATTCGTGCCAGTGTTAGCTACTCACAAACAATACAACCACTGACAATCAACACTCACATTGATAACAACTACCCTATCCAATTACAGTTACTGTTTAATGTTATTGATTGTTATGATGATATTGGTCTAGTAACAGGTTGGTATCAGTATGATAAATATAAAGTCCGCATACCATTATTAGGGATCTACAACTATCAATTTATAACCTTATATCGCTTTGATACAAAGCAACATCAACGCCTGCTTGCTCAATTTAAAGATCATCCAAATCAATTAACCCCCCTTGAGAATAACCCTTCATTTATCGAAAAATTTGAGTTTATAAATCGTTGGCAGCAACCCGATGATACATGGCTTCCATTTCGCGGTAAGTGGACCAACGGCACAAAAACGTTAAGCGTCAATCCTTTTAATATGGACGACATCACCGACCAAGCACACAACCATTATGATTTGGTGATTACTTCTTCACACCGTGCCATAACAAGCCTTGATTTACTCACACAACTTGGCTTAGCGTCAGAATATCGAATTACCAATGGTAATATTGCCTGCCCAGAACTCTCATTAACGGTTGCCAACATCAAAAAAAATACTCAAGGTTGGAAGATTAAACTCGATTACAGTGTGGGACTACGTCGCTGTGCAGGCAGTCATGCTGGTTACTATGATTTACAACTCGATCAACAATTTAAAATGATCAGCAACCAGCATGTTTTAGTTGAACAATGCAGTATAGGGCAATAACCATCAACAATAACACTTATGCTATTCAGGCTAGACTACATTGTTATATGGGTGATGATGGCTACAATTACCAAGCTCGAGTGCTTAAAATCTTAATTGAGCTAATTTTATTATTAAATCCGGTTGCATTTTCATCGCCACCTTTGCGAGTATAATAACCTCCACTATAGTTAGTGCCCTCATAAAAACGAACCGTCCAACCCGTTGGAATATAATAAGAAGACATACGATCATCAAAATTATAAACGTTTAAATTAGGAACATCATGGCTAATAGTGATTGATTGCCCACGGTGATTTTTATGACTGTACAATGCAATAGCATCATGACGACCACTATCAGAATCAAACGCCAATGATGACTTAATGCACTTCGCTTCTTTCGCTTTACAGAAAATACTGTTTTCACCTTGCGACTGTTCACAGCGTTGGTGAACTTTATAACGCGCAATATCTTCACTCATACCAACATCAGCAAATACATCAGTAAATGGCTGTAAGGTACATACATAAACACGGCTATTATGACTGCCATTAGTGTTGTTATTAAGATTATTTACGTTGTTAAACTCAACACGTAAATCCGCTTGTGAAGCAGCACTGAAACCTAAAAGAGTGGTTAAAAAGAGTATTTTTTTCATGACTACTTAATCTGCTATAGCAACCAAAATTGCTCATATGAAGGTGAACCGATTTCTTGATAATACCACTAACCATTTCTTTTTAATATAATACACCGTTCAAATGTGTTCGTTAGGTATATTTATAATCATTATAGATAATTAAACTTACTTTATAAAATACAATATCTTGCATCAGCGCTGTTATATTAATAGCCACATTCAATAATCATACAGATACCCTATGTATGCTTGTATGGTATTTAATATAACAAAGACTCACTAACATGCTAAACACTGCTTTGCATTGGCTTAAAAAATTCATTAAAGATCCGTTTTCTCATTTTTTAATCGCTGGGGCGATCTTATTTGTTTGTTATTCGCTTTATCATTCAAACACGTCTTCTACCAATGAAGTCGTGATCACGCCCTCTCAAATCACCCAACAAAAACGCGATGACAAAACATACTTTGGTAGCCTGCCTTCCCATAAGATGTTGAATAACGATATCAACCAAGTGATTCTGCAACGCATTCTATCGCAGCAAGCACTGAAACTCGGCTTAGAAAAAGGCGATCCCAATCTTAACGCGCTACTAATGCAACGGTTTATTTCTTACACCACCCAAATAGCTAAAATAAATGCGGCCAATACTAAGTTATTGCACCGCTATTATGTTGCGCATCGCCAAAACTACCGTGTTCCTAATATGTACTCACTCTGCTACCACTTCCTATCACCTCAAGAGCAAGCACATTCAAAACAAACACCCAGCTCTCAACAATGTTTGAGCCATATAACCGAGCAAGATCTGCAGTCTAAATTAGGATCAGCGGTGATCAAAACCTTAAATACAATTGCCCTTAACACCTGGTCACATTCGGCCAACACTCCGTTTGGTCCTATTACGGTTAAATTAACTCACTATAATAAAGCTGGAATTCTAAGCTTTAAAGATGCGAAACCACTGTTAACGAATGACTATACCAATGCTGTTATTAATACAAAAATAACCGACGTAATAAAAAAATACCGCATTGAGCTTCCAGCTAACTCAGGCATCGTTGTCACAACAAAGACCTTACTTAAAAATGTATAAGCATAACTTTTATACTGCCCTATGCGCGGTTTTATATATAGCATTGAGTTTGGTATGGAGCCCACAAGTACAAGCCCATCCTTATCAACCTGCTGTTGGATTAATTAACCAAATAGATAATCATCAATATGAATTAACACTTAAGCTGCCTGTGGTGGCTGGAGAACACACAAAAATCATTCCTAAACTTACCCACGGTGGAAAAATCCATTTATTAAGCTCTCAAAATAGTCTTGATGGCTTTGGTATGGATCTACAGCGGTATTTATTGGTATTTCCAACCTCTGACACCGCACCTATGATCACATTTCAAGGGCTAAATAATATTCAACTGTTGACACAAACCACCAGCCAACATGGACAAATAAATACGCTAGAACTTTACAAAGGACATAACCAGTTATTGTTGGCGGGCAAGGTAAGCACATGGGCGACAGTAAAGTTATTTGTTACCTTAGGTATCACTCATATTTTAACAGGCATCGACCACCTCATGTTTGTTGCTGGGTTGTTGCTCTTTACCCGTGATTTTCGTACCTTTTTGAAAGCTATTACCTGCTTCACATTGGCACACAGCATTACTTTAAGTCTATCAGCACTCAATTTGATTCATGTGCCGGAACCACCTGTTGAAGCGGGTATCGCATTGAGTATTTTATTTTTATGCTATGAGTTAACGCGACCTAATAATAAAGACCAACCGACATTAAGCCGCCGCTTCCCATGGTTGATTTCATTTTCATTTGGATTACTACACGGTTTAGGCTTTGCGAGCGCTCTAAAAGCAGCAGGATTACAACAGACCAGCATTCCTTTAGCACTGGCGTGTTTTAATGTTGGCGTTGAAATCGGACAGCTAATTTTTCTAAGTATACTACTAACGATCTTAAAAATTTGCTCCAAAATTGCATTTTTCCAGCAACGAATCTTTCAACAAGTACCGTTATATATCATGGGAATTATGGCTTCATTTTGGTTTATTCAACGAATTCACATCGTCTTTCACTAAATAGGCTATTAATCGTAATCAAACATTTTGTTTTTGTAAGTGGTCAACTACGCTATTGCTATGGTAGTGATAGCATTCTAAATATAAGAAACAGTTAAGGAAGTTATATGTACATTGCAATGAACCGTTTTAAAATTCGTTTAGGCTCTGAACAAGAATTTATCGATATCTGGAAAAATCGCGAAACCTACCTTGATACCGTTGCTGGCTTTCAATCATTCAATTTACTTCAAGGTGCATCGAATGATGAATATACCCTATTTGCTTCACATTCAGTGTGGGACTCTCGCCAAGCGTTTGAAGGTTGGACTCAATCAGAGCAATTCCGCAAAGCCCATGCTAATGCGCGTGGTAACAAAGACATTTATTTAGGCGCACCAAACTTCGAGGGCTTTGAAAGTTGCCTTTAATAACACCATAAAGTAAATCAGACCCAAATGCCTAACTGATGGTATTTGGGTTTAGATTATTATTTTTCTACGTTTAACGCTTGATTCTGAAGTAACTCTTCCAATGGAATCGGCTTAGAAAACAGAAAACCTTGTAAGAAATCAACGCCTTGTTTTTGCAAATATTCAGCTTGTACCTCTGTTTCAACACCTTCTGCAATAAGATCAAGTGACAGCCGTTTTGCCATTTCAATAGTGGTATCAATTAAGTGCTCAGAAGTACTGTCTATACCTATATTCTTTACAAAGATTTGATCAATTTTTAGATAGTTAAGGTCAATCTTTTGCAAATTAACCAAGCTTGAATGCCCAGTTCCAAAATCATCAATCGCAATTTTACAACCAATACTTTTTAACTGCTGAAATAGACCTTGGGTAAAATCTGATACGCCAAGTGCTTCACGTTCAGTTAATTCCAACACCAATACGATTTTATTATCTGCAATTTCATCAATAAAATGCTGACATTCTTCAGACAATACCGTGCTATTACAATGCTGAGGTGCAATATTCACTCCAACATGAAATGGTGCCGGTAAAGCATGTTTATATAAACGTAATTGTTTTGCCGTCTCTTTGAAAATGAGATTAGTCATTGGAATAATCAATCCAGAACGTTCAGCTTGTGGAATAAACATATCAGGACGTACTAGCCCGTGAATTGGATGATTCCAACGCATTAAAATTTCTAAGCCAATCAACTCTTTTGTTGTCGCATTAACAATTGTTTGAGCATATGGCACAAACTCACGATTACTGATTGCCCTTTCGAGTTCTGAATATAACGAACGAGGACGTTGCAATACCCAGCCACAGAAAATAGAGAAAAAGACTTGAGTTATTAAAATGACTAATATGTAAAAATATTCTTGTTTCCAAAAAATAAGCCATGAAGATTGGCTGTTTAAGCCAATAAAAACTGTAAAAGGATAATTATTAGATGTTACTGATTGAACATCTAATAATGGCTGATTAGGATCTTCATGGGTAAATACGTTACTATTGGTTAACCATAATTTACCAACTGCTAATGAAATAAGAAATGAATTTGTTTGTGAATGAGAAAACAGCGATTCAATATACCGAGTATCAATATCGCTCAACGCTGTCTTATCACCTTCCTCAGTACGAACCACGATTAATGGCTGATCCTTTTTAACCTTACTTCCAGGCATCAGCAATAATTTGCCATCAATATATCTCGCTTGATTATCACTAAGAGAAAGCGGTCCCCAAAGAGATGTACAATAAATAGTATCACCATGTACAAGGTTTGTTGTACGTACATAAGGAATACGGGTAACGCTCGCCCTTATTTTTCGATAAATTTGGTCACAACTATTATCAGCAGCGATTAAATCTAATGCCCGTTGGTTGGACTGTTCACCATAAGCAAGAATAGAGTCAATTTGAGTCACTATTGTCATTGCATGTTGCTTTGCATTTACTTCTAACGAGGCCATAAAACCAGCATGAAATAATTTCAAAATGATAATACTAGGCAGTAATGTCAATAATATAAGTAAATTTTTCTTTATGTTTTCAGTCATTAGGCCCTCTATGTAATCAGTATTAGTCTGATTGTTAAACAAATAGTTACATCATTATTTTCTTTGATTATAACCATAAAAATCAAAAGGTATTTTTTAAATCTTTCAATTCAAGAATAATCATAATCATTATGCATATAATATTTTAGTATTACTTCAATGCACAAAAGTTATTAATTTATTAAAAATCATTCTAAAAAAGCAAGAAACTGTTCAACTATAACTCGATAAGCTTTATTCTTATACTCAGCAATAGCAAACATACCAACAGGTTTATTTTATACGCGACGATTTAAAGATGGATAGTAACTAAATAAGAAATATTTAATCGAGTTTAAATTATATTGAATATAAATATACAAACCATTGTATTATTAAATAATATTGAGGATTTTATTTTATTAAAACACCTGCAATTGCACATTAGAAATAAAATGATTATTACTCTTATAGAAAAAATAAAATAATAAACCCACACATTCGAAATCTTTATTAATGGAAGGGACTTGTAAATATTTAAACAATCAACACAAGATCACTTTGCTAATTAATATTTTAACTACTAACAAAAGCCGCTATTATCTTTTAAATAGACGGCTTTTGTGGTTTTTCAACTACTATTAGCAATAGTTAATTTGCTATTACGCTTATAATACGCCCTGTTCGTCCATCTTGTGCAATTGTACGTACATATGCTTTGTTACCAACCAATGGTTGTTTATCTGGATTATAGTTTTCCCAGTTTTTACCACCTTTTGAATATTGAATTTGAACCCCGCTAAAAGGTGTATTCGCATTTAAATATCCTTTATCAATTACTGCACCAACTATCGGCAGTCGATAATGTATATTGGCTTTATCTAACTTAGGTAACTCTTTATAACCAATTAAATTAGAAAACTGCTCCCAATCAGCATCACGCAATTTGGCATTCTCATTTAGATGCGTTGTGCCTTTATTACCATCAACGTTAGTTTTAAATTCCATCCCTTGTTTATGTTCAGGCTCCCACTCCGCTTTATGCCATCCTCGTTCAGCAATCGCAAAAATACGTGGGAAAATCATGTATTCTGCTTGTGCATCAGTTCTTGTCACCTCAGACCAAAAGGCACCTTGAACGCCAATGAAATCGCGCTTTTTCTCTCCTGTAACCGCTGCAATAGGCGCTCCCATACGATCAGACATCCATTCTACGTTAGCAGGAATATTGTCTGGCATAAAAGAGAATGCTTTTTTGGTATTGGTGTAGCGTGTTGCCCAATAATAGCCACGTTCTTTAGGATCATTTTCATAGGGCATATCAAAGTAATAAGCATCAGGTGGAACGACAACTACATCGTAACCTTTGTTGGCAAAGTTATTATAATTATCGACACCCCCCCAGAACATGGTTCCCCATACCCAAGCTTTCGCTGGATCGCCAGCAAGTTTACTTGGTTCAATTACAGAATGAGATAAACCATCGTTCCATGCACCAAGAGTCAACCCTTTAGTATCAAGAATATGGTTAATACGATTAATAAAATAACCGCCTAAATCCTTAGCATTTTTAATTCCACTTTTAGGATCAACAAACATCTTTCTACATGCAGGAGAGTCTCCCCAAGCACCTGCGGTTTCATCTGCACCAATGTGATAATCCGTTAGCGGTTGACCAGATTCCGTATGTAATTTATTAATTTCATCGATCACTTTATCCATAAAAATAAAGCTCGACTCAAGACAAGGGTTAATAGTGTTATCTTGATAATGCTGAATTGAATAATACTTTGTGGTGTCGTACGGATCAGAAAGTAAATACATTTCAGCTGCCGTTTGATCACCCTGCGCCATAAATTTACGGTAACGAGCTTCCATTGCTTTAACCGCAGCTAAACTGTGCCCAGGCATATCCATCGATGGAATAACTTGAATATTACGCGCACTCGCATATTTAAGAATTTCTTTATAATCTTCACGAGTATAATAACCAGAACCCGTATTAGGTAACTCTGCACCAGAACCTAATTGGGGCAGCATGCATTTGTTTTCATCTAGATCGTGGCAACGGTGCGCGCCTACCTCAGTAAGTTCTGGTAATCCATTGATCTCCAAACGCCAACCTTCATCATCAGCCAAATGGAAATGGAACTTATTGAGTTTGTAAGCTGCCATTTGATCCATTAATTTAAATATAAACGCTTTTGAATGAAAGTTACGAGAAACATCCACATGCATACCGCGATAATCATAGCGTGGTTGATCTTCGATCATAACGGTATCTAAAGTATTTTTACCCAGTGTTAGCATACCAGCGACAGACTGCACGCCATAAAAGGCGCCAGCGTTATCCGTACCAATAATGGCTATTTTATCTTCATCGATATGAAGCGTATATGATCCCGAAGGTTTTGATGGCTCTGGCTTTACCGTCACATCAACCGTAACACCCTGTCCAGTTTGAATACCTAATGATTTAAAACGATCATTCAACGCTTGAAGTTGATTTAACGGTAGAGCATCGCTAACAATATTGAACCCTTGCGTGATATCTAATTTGCCACCTAATAATGTTGTTTTCATTGGTGTCGGTAAGATATGTTCCGATACGGCCTCAACACCCAGATCTTTAGTTTTTGCGTTGTCTGCGTAACGTGATGTTGCTGTGGCGGTAGGAAGTAAATCACCTGCATTACGCTTAAGCTGGTTTTCTGTATTTTTAATTCCGCGACTAAAACCAGAAAGTTCATCTAATCCGACTTTATCAAGCAAAGGCTGAGTATTTAATATATTTCTTGCTTGAAGATTAGCGCCAGCGACATAATAATTAGGAAAAAAGTCACTCTCTGAAACAATCCAGTTCATAAAATCAATGTTTAACTTTTTCGTTTGACCGCTTCTTAAACCATTAAAACGGTCGGTCGTGGTTATCTTATGCAAGTCACCATTAATATGCTCAATTTTAAACTCATCACTCTTAGAGCCTAAAGAACGATGATAATTAGAAAAATAGATTTCAACATCTTTATTAAGATCACGTTTGCCGGTATTTTCTAACTCAATTTCAACGCGGTAACAATGCCCCCACGGAGACTCAGGAGGACAATCTTGAGGTTTATTTTCAACTAGACCTGTCGTTAACTTAATATGCTTTGCTGCATAATCAATATCACTTTGAGTAAGAGCATGAACATTCATACTCGCTAACATCACTGAACTGGCTAAAAGTGTTAATTTCAAACGCATTTCGTAAAACTCGATTTATAAAATTTGACCCAATATTAATTGTTTTTCATCTTATAAAACCAAAGTAAAATCATGCTATTAACTTAATAGTAAATAAACTTTTTGAGTTATATCACATTATTATAAAAAACTTGCAAATTGAATAAACGTGGTAATATCACCATCTCAAATTCTAAAAACTAACATCACGACCTTCTCTTCACCAACAAAAATTGACTAATCACCGACCTTAGTTTACGCCAGTAATTAAGGGAATATTATAAACATTTTCCTAATTCCAATTTAAAAATAATAACATAGCTAATTTAACCAATTTTCAAACGTAATAAAAAACAATTATTAATGACGAAATCTTACAACTAAAAATAGTTTTATAAATTAAACAATCCAATATAAATAATTTAAAAAAGCAATATTTAACTTAGAATCTCATTCATTAAAACAGCATATTTCACAGTTGATAAAACTTATAGAAATCTTTATAGTAATAAGAAATAAAAGGATGTAAATACTATTAAAAACAGAAAACAACAATGAAAGTAAAAATAAACTTAAAGATAACATATAACTTTTTACTTTTATTCTCGTTGTTTATATTTTACAAGCTTTTTTTTACTCATATATAACTATACGTTTATTTTAATTAATATTAAGGTTGGATAATGTCAAATAATTTAATTTTAAATGGTTGCTTTACAAATGGTTTTTCTTCTTGGGGGGGCGATGATTTTTCAATACTTACAGATCCAGTTGAAGGAAATTATGCCCATCACAATGATATTTCTGGACTACTTTTTCAAATATTAGAATGTGGTAACACAATAAAGAAAAATGAACATTATCAACTAACAATAAAAGCTCGCTCAGAAAAAGTTAATAAAATGGAGCCAGTACTTCTTATAAACGCTGGGAATAATGAGTTCAATATTCCATGTGATAATCCTGATAGCCATCAGCTAAATTCAAATTGGCAAGAACTTAAATTTAACTTTTCCATTGAGGAAATTGAACCTAAGATAACTGGAGCAAGTATAATATTAAAAAATTTTTCAGACATTACAAATATATCATTAATAAAACTATAAACAATTAAAAGAGAAGGTTAAATATTAGATTTTAAATATTTAACCTTCTTTCAATTTTAATAATCCTCCTAGAAACATTTTTTACTGGTTTTTACTGGACAGCCAAATATTTCATCGTTAATAGTTACCATAAAAAACGTCCGATTTACCTAACAACAAACTCTTTTACTGTAATAATTAACTGCTAACTTTTACCCTCTTCACTAAATCAACTCTATTTCCATATTTTAGGATCAGCAAAGCCCACAACCTGATAGGTATTGCGGTATTTTCATCAATTTATAAAAGCTATATCTAATTAGGATGCAATTGGTGACTCGACGACTTACCTTTACACCAATGCCCACCAGCATATTGTTTAAAAGCACACATTCGAGACCATTTACCACTTACATTGGCATAACGTTCCATAAACTGCTCGCTATGTTCAAGCCAAGCGTCTGCGGTTATACCTAGCTGTTGCAAAATCTTTGGTTGGCTAGATGCTATAAAACCTTTTTTATCATTGCGAATACAGCGGCCAGTCCAGTCAATAAGTTCGAGGTAATCTGCAAACGCAAAATTTATTCCGGTTGCTTGTGCCTGGTGTTCAGCTGCCACAAAAGGTAATAATTGAAAGTGACCTTTATTTGATGATGCTTGTTTTGCGGAGGTTTTCGGTTGCTTATATTCACGAATACGCTGTTGAATTGAAGTAAAATCTGATTGTTCCAGTGACGGTGTAACGCCAGCTCTGATTGGGTTTAAATCGACATACATCATGCACGATAATAATGCTTTTTCATCCAATAAAGCTTGAGATTTAAACCTTCCTTCCCAAAACGCACCTTTACATTGGTCTTCTTTATTGGCTTTGCGTGCTATTTCCTCGTTAAGACAGCGCATAAACCAGCTAATACTGCCTAATCGTTGCTGCCATTCAGTGACTAAATTTGATAACGCTTGCTGTTTTGCGTCACCTATCTGACCGTCTTTTAAAAAATCAACCGCAATTGGATGACCATTAAACAACTGCAACCAACGTGATATTACCGCTTTAGGAGTTAGCTTCTGTTGCTGCTCTGTATCTATTTTTAGCACCAGATGATAATGGTTACTCATCACCGCATAAGCGCACACATCGATACAAAACACACTAGCTAATTGTTTGATTTTATTTACTATCCAACCACGACGGTGATGATAATTTTTACCATTATATGGATCGTCGCCACACAAGTATGCACGACGTACACAACGATTAATCACATGATAAAAAGGCGTAATTTGCGGTTCGATCAATTTGCGTCTTGAGATTGTCATTGGTTTCACCATTAGCAACTTGAAGCTTAACTATAGTTGCTGATAGTTAATGTGCAAAGGTATGGCTGTCCGCTGCTTTTTTTAAACAAAGGTATGGCTGTCCTGTTTTTTATGGTTTAAATAAAAAAAATCCGAGTGGTTGATAACACTCGGATTTTGATACACGAAAAAGATCGTTCAGCTTATTTAATGATGCGAGTGAAGCCTATTAATTCGCTGCCGTCGTAGGGAGTACACGTTTTAAAATATCGGCGAGGGTTACCACACCTACCATTTTTCCGTTTTTACTCACTACAGCTAACTGAACACTCGCTTTACGCATACGAGCTAATGCTTCATAGACCGGCGTTTTCGAATCAAGCACAAATGCATTACGTGCAACCTCTCTCGCTGGTCTGTCTGTAGGTTCCAGTAATGTATCACGTACATGAACCACTAACGGTTTGAGACCACTTTTTCCAAACACAAGCACACGTAAATGTCCTGATTCCATTGCTGCAGCTCGCACATCTGCGACAGTCCCATTGGTGTCGATATGGGCCATCACTTGACCTTCAGTCAACAAGGTGTCGATAGGAATAGAGCTCAGATCAATAAGACCTGTCAGCTGCTTTTGAATGTTCGGTTTCAGTGTGCCGACTTTGCCAGAATGCTCAACCAATTGGCGTATAGTATTAACATCCTGTCCACCAACAGCTGCACTTTCCACGGGTTCAACACCAGACGCTTTTACCAAGCGGTTAGCAATGCTGTTGATCGCTTTTAGCAGTGGACGCAGTGGCCAAACGTAAGCTCTTGCAACAATACCAATTGCCAGTGCCGATTTCTCTGGATGCGCAATCGACCAAGATTTTGGCGCCATTTCTCCCACAACTAAGTGCAAGAACGTCACGAAGAACAGTGCAAAACCAAACGCTGCACCATTAGCAGCCCAATCAGGCAAACCCATGGCTAGAAAAACTGGACCAAGCCACTGGTCGACAGCGGGTTTGGTCACAGCACCTAACGCGAAGGTACAGAAAGTAATACCAAGCTGGGCACCCGCCAACATCAGCGTCAGATCATTCATACCACGCAACACTGCTCGCGCTGAAGCACTCTCAACTGCGATTTCTTCAAGCCGGTGGCGACGAGCACCCATCAAAGCAAACTCGATGATGACGAAAAAGCCACTCAAAATAATAAGGGCTACTGTCACAAGGGTGACAATCAACGGATCGGTCATGCTTCATTCTCCACAATTGGCTGCTCTACCAGTTTTACACGTACTTCTGTTGGCACATGTCGCTCGATACGCAACACATCAATCTCAAGAGAGCGTGATACAAGATCGCCTGAAGCCAACTCTGAAGGATCAACAGGAAGAGCAATATTAACAGTGTCACCTTCAGCAGGAAGCGCGCCTCGTTCAGCAATCAGCATACCTGCAATAGTTTCCACATCGTCCCGCGGCAGATCATAACCAATCGTGCGCTCAACTTCGTCGATATGAACATCACCGTCCATTAACCAAACATTGTCACTTTCAGAAACCACAGCATTATTGTTATTTTCATCATGCTCGTCGGTGATTTCCCCTACAATCTCCATCGCCAAATCTTCAAGGGTCAACACTCCTGCAAAACCGCCGTATTCATCGATAACACAAGCAATCTGATTGGTAGAATTAACAAGCAGATCAAACGCGTTAGGCAATAACATCAACGTTGATAGCACAGTAGCAGGACGCATCACAGAAGCAACAGTGCCATCAGTATCGCCAGCATCTATTCGCGCTAGTACATCCGACAAATGAACAACACCCACAGGCGAGTCATCATCATTAATAACCGGATAACGCGTGTGTGCTTGTGCCATCATCGACAAAAGCTCTGTTAATGTAGTTTCTGGCTCAACCCAATCCACCTGAGAACGAGGCACCATAGCATGTTCCACATCACGTTCTGGAAAATCAAGAATACGATCCATCATCAGTGATAGTTCTATCGGCAAATCACCACTATCACGTGAGTTAGCAATAATGTGGCGTAAATCCTCCTCCGAAGCACTAACATCGAGATCATGCACGGGCTCAATATTAATAATGCGAAGAACTAAATTAGCGGATTTATCGAAGAAGCTAATGATCCAGCCAAACACAGACATATAAATCAGCGTAGAGCGAGACATTAAGCGAGACATTGGTTCAGCGTTCGCAATCGCAAGATTTTTCGGATAAAGCTCACCTAAAATCATTTGCACAACCATAGCGATAACTAAAGTACCAACAGTACCAATAGTAATGCCAACCTCAAGCGATAGCCCAAAGTTTTGTAATAACATTCCTATAGATTTACCGACAAGGGGTTCTGCGACAAAACCTAATACCAGACCTGTTACAGTGATACCAAGTTGCGCACCTGACAACATAAAACTGGTACGTTTTGTAATTGCAAGAGCACGCTTTGCAGCTTTATCACCATTAGCAGCTAATGTTGCGAGTCTCGCCCTATCCACTGCCATATAGGCAAATTCTTGAGCAACGAAATAGCCATTCATTGCAATAATAACCAAGATAAATAGGATGCCGAACAGAATAGTAACAAGAAGCTCAATCATTTCGATGCCCTCACTTGGCAACAAAAAACCAGTAAAGTGTGACACCATTGACTAGGGGTGGGATCCACGAAGTATTCCTAAGATAATAATAAGGGTTGCATTATATTGCAGTGATAATAACGGCGTCTAGTTAATAGTTACACAATACCCGTTAATCGTTATATAAATTATCGCCACATAACATTTCGCATGCACATAGCCATGAATAACATACTGTTATGGTATGAATTATGACTTGAGATTATCATTCGATTCATTATAAGCAACTGAAGATTACATGTAGGTACTGGCTGTTGTTTGCTTTCTTGATACTAGCCTTAATAAAGTATTGCTTTAAGATCGTATTAAGTTATTAAGCAGCGTGTCATTGATTGGTGTAACTTGATATTGAGACAACGACTTTTGGGAAAACAATGAAAAAACCAACGAACCAAGCTGATACAGGATTGACTCTAATACGTAACTTGTAACCATTTGATATAAAATAGCTAAATTACTTTCTTTGTTACCAAGGACACTTCAGGGACAAAGCAAGGTATTAATTTCATTAAATTAGCATAGACTAAACTAATCATGACAGCTTAAATATCACTCTCATCAGTCAAATTAGTATCAAAAAAAACAATCATAATCTATAAAATCAACATAGTTATCACTAATAGTTCAAAACACTATACATAACAATCTACATGCATATAATGTCAAAAAAATACTTCTAGGTTTTATCTATGTACACTTGCCATAATTGTGATACCAGTTTTTCTCAATCAGAGTGCCCAAGTTGCGATGCGCTCGCCATACCATTAATTGATCCATCACTAAACGAACTAGTTGCCGTTCATGCTGTCACTTTAGAATTAGATATTGATAAGAAAAAACAAACGATTGTTCCAAAATTAGGTATGTTATGGCCATTACAAAAAGAAGACGTTTCATATAATTTCATTAAACAAGTTGAACTTAAATTTAAACGTAAAAATAAGTTCCATAGCTATTATGAAAAAAACACAGACAATAAGATTCCATCTCATATTCATAAATATATTCAATCATCAGCATCTCAAGAAGATTTCAAGCTTTTAGTTAAAAGTATGACTTCTGAATTAACTGCGAAAATTTTTGAGACAGGAGTCCATAAAGTTAGTAGTTGTAAAATAGTCTTCATGCATTATCGTAATACAAAAAATGATGACTTTGGCAAATTTTTAGCTGTTATGGTTGATACAAAATTAGGTTTTGATTTTACAACTGATAGTTTATTGTTACCAAAATCAGCAGCACATATTAATCTAGAAGCATTAAAGCAAGCAGTATCAATTAATATTGATTTATTTAGTCAATGTTATCCTAATACTCTAGAGTCAGAAGCATATTTAAAATTTATTAGAGGTTCATCATCAGCTGAATATTTCAGAACAGCTTTCGGCTGCAAAGAAAAATCAGACAATGGGCAGTCTTTACAAAATCTGTATGAAGCAATATCTCAATTTAGCGTTATTAACGGATTATCTTCTGATTTTGAAGAAAATGCCACTAGCAAACTAACAGGCTTGTTAGCAAAAACAAAAAAATCAGAGACAACTTCTTTCTCATTATCAGAAGCTGCTACCGTTATCGAGTCAGAACTGCCTAAAGAATGTGAGCACCTAAAAGATACTTTTATTACGTTTGTTAACGAAAATGAACTATTAATTAATTATTATATTGAACCAACTCGAAAACAAATTGAAGACCAACATTGGATTGATTTATCTGATGAAGATCATGGACTTATAGCAAAACTTCATTGTAACAATGAAATAGGTAATTCAGGCGATGGTAAGGATGTCGAATATAATAAACAAACTAAACGTTTAGAAATTCGAATAAACAACTCTAAACTTCGCGAAAAAATACTAAGAATGATAGAAAAATCAGGTAGTTGATATGACAACTCTTCACAAATTACATTGTCGACTTGAAAATCTTATTATATCTAACGAAGATACTAGCGCCCTTACGTTTGAATTAACTGAAGATTGTGACCAACCATCAATTTTAAATGAATTTAAAGAGTTGGGCTACACTTCACCTAGTAGACCTATTAGAGATAACAAATTACGCTTTAAGATCGGGAGAACAGCCTGGAAAGCACAAGTCTTCTATATTGGTGAAGAGCAAATATTTGAATACGCCGATACTCATGGGGAGCACCCATTAAATTGTATGTATTTCAATCCAACTAACAACAAATTATTCGTCTATTCTGAAGAGTTAGAAATACATAAAAAAATAACATTATTTTTAGGGTTTCGTTCTCTACTTGCAGAATTATCTGATCACTCTATCCCTGAATCTGGAAAGATAAAAGGGTCTCAGAAAGTAGTATTACTTGTTAAGAATGATGATGGAGGAGCTAAACATTCAGTTCAAACAACAATAGATTATGAGGATTTTAATAATTTATTCATTAATATTAATTTGGATAATAGTTTAGACTCATTATCCAAATTAAAACAATGTATTGAACTAGACGATCAACAAGACAAAGAGCGTAAAAACTGTATGCGCTCTGCTTTTGATTCTTTAATACAAACACTTAGTGATAGCAATAATATTTTCACATATTGTATGAGTAATATTGTTAAATTACATAAAATATATAATGAACACCATAATATATTCATAAGTGATTTTAAAATAAATAAAGTAATTCAAGAGATAAACTCTAAAGATTTAGAATACACGGGTAAAATAAATGATATTACCTCTTCAGCTCAAACTAAAGCTTTAGCTATTCCTGGTGCCATGATTGCTATTAGTGCTGTAATGAGAGTCGACAATTTAATTAATGCAATTGGTGTTGTAGTTGCACTTTTAGCTACTTGTATAGTAATACACTCATCGCTGAATATATATAATTGCTCGTTCAAACATATAAAAAAACAAATAACAAATGTATTTTCTCGGTATCAAGTTTTAAACCAAAAATCTGAGATAAGAGAAGAAGCAGAAAAAACAGAAAAAGACTTATCAAAAATGGTTGATAAAGCTCAATCTAGCATGTCTTTTATTAAAAAAATAATCTGGTCTATTTGGCTATTTTCTATACTTTTTGTCTGGCTTAAAATGAACCCACAGTTCATCACTTATTCTATCTCTTTTTTAAAGACTTTAACGCAGTATTTATAACTTAAAAAAGCGTTACGCATCACGCTCAGCCCTTCACCACCGAAAATGATCTAAATCACCAACCTCGGTGGTGGTGGCTAAGAGAGCCGAAAAATTTTTATTTCCCGAGAGTCGGACTCGTTTGGGTTTTTCACGTTCTCAGAAGAACCTAGACAATATTTATTTGAGGTAGATGATGGGATATTACAAGAGGATTAATTGCCAACGATGTTCACAGTTGGCAATTATAATGTTTACGAAAAGATTAGATTAACTTGAGCATTATCAGACGACAGTGCATCTTTAATATCAACTTTTATATTTTGCGTTGGTAATAACATCCATTGTGCTTTACCGAAGGTTTGTGGGTAACCAATACCATCATCATGCCAACGACAAGCCAATGATAACTTTTCACCACGATCCCAATAGCCTTTCGCAATAGCAAAATTATCTTTATTATAGATTATTTCTACTACTTTAAACTTACCTGTACTTTCAATCATGTTTTTTCCTTATAACAACTTTAGTCATCTTAAAAAACAAGAGCTCTTGATAGCGGTCATCAACTAGCTTCAATGAAAGAACACGTTAATCCTAACTAATATCACAGTCAAAATATAAAAAATACATATGCTTATCACCTCACATAATTAAAAGTAACGCCACCGTCTTCTCTAATGAAAGCGGTTCTCACTAAATTTCCCCCTCTCCCAAACAAAAAAATATTGGACAGCCATATATTTACTTTGAAAATTCAACCGCTAAAAATAGATTCCCTATTGCCATCGAGAGAGCATTTACTACTAGAACATGACGATAACCAGCCCTAGATAATAATCTAAGAATTATCAGTTTTATGAAGAGAAAGATATGGCTGTCCTGTCTTTCGATGGGTGTCCTGTCTTTCGAACGTGATGCTATTTTGACAGCACTCGAAAATGCAGGTGTTGATAATTGGTCTGGTTATAGCAATGCGATAGCTGAAATATATAACGAAGGAAATGTGGCTTAGACACTTTTATATAAGTGGGCATATCGAAGTATGCCCTAAAGATTAAGCTAATTAGTTCTTACAGCCATTTTTGTCGCAGGTGATTTTACTGTGTGAATCAGTCCAATGAGTAGCTTCTTTTCTTGTATCAAAACCACAACCAGTTTGACTACCCTTCTTACCTTGGTGAACAATACCTGTAGGAGTGTGCTTTACTGCCATCTTATTGTTTCCTTAAACTTTATCACCAAAATTGGTAACAACATCTTAATTGATTGAATAGTCTTACCACGTGAGTGAAATCACAGATAGATCAATGATTTAAATCAAATATTTATTCTGTGATTTCACACTAAACATTATGAAAATGACTAATTTGAATTTTTCAGTCGTTACTAGTTTCAAATAAAGGAACATCTTATTTATACAACTATCGAAAAAGCTAGCGTTAATAACAGACCTAGATTACAACATAATACATACAGAAAAAATCTATCTTAAAGAGGCTCAAAAAATTAGGGCGAATACTATCTACACAAAAATGGAGCGATTATCTACAAACCCCATGGTGGAAAAAAAAATTGGACAGCCATATATTTACTTTGAAAATTCAACCCGCTAAAAATAGATTCCCTATTGCCATCGAGAGAGCATTTACTAATAGAACATGACGATAACCAGCCCTAGATAATAATCTAAGAATTATCTGTTTTATGAAGGGAAAGTTATGGGTGTCCTGTCTTTCAACCTCGGGGTCTCAATCCCGGTACCAGATTTTGCTGATACTCTTTAAAGATAATACACAGGGACTTATTAAGTCAACGGATAATAGTGAGTATTATCCGTTAGGAGTTGATAGGTGTCGGCTGCGCGACACATATCCTTATTTGTTAGGCATATCAAAGCCCACACCTTTCTACATAATGACCGTGCTTCATTTTTTCTTTTTTCAATTGATATGCGTCTGGTAAGTCAATCATATGGTAAACATCGATCTCGGAGTTGATATATTGTCGAACGTAACTATCTAACTCAATTGGAGATTTGCAACCGATGATAATTTCTTTAACCAATGATTTATTGAATTTCTTGATCCCATACCCATCAGTTACAACTCTAAATTCCTTTTCGTACGCCCAAGAGGTAGACTTGTTAAAAAACACAGCTTTATAAAAATCTTCAATTGTCTGTGAGTAATACTTAAATTCAGGGACGTCATCACTATATCCGACAGGTCCCTTGGCTTGATAATCCTCTATCATATCCAAGATTTCCTCATCAAACCCTATGCAAAAGCCTGTATGAGATTTTGCATAGTGTGACCACATTAAATAGTTTTCAGATTCTGTGGTAAAACAAACTACTCCTGTAGCATTTAAAAGGTTTTGGCGTGTTTGATAGCCAGTATACCATTTACTATTTTCGTCAAAAGAGCTATACCAACTTTCAAAATCATGAATAGATTTTGAGGAGTTATCAACAAAGAAGCGTTCCTGAATCGTCCCTTTATCTGCTTTAAAGTTATATTTAACTTTGAACTCTGAAGGATCATTAAAAGTTCTAGGATTACTTGCCATGATGCTCCCATCATTAACAAAAAATTCTAGTAGCTTAATCGACTCTTCTGGGCTGCTTGTCCCAATATATTTGTAAATCATTATGAATATCTACCAGTATGTCTAACAGCTTATTAATAAGCATTCTTACTTTCACGCAAAAACACACTTCTAAATCTCCACAATCATAATCAATTTAATTAATAAATATCATGAGGTTGATTACATTATTTTGTTTCAAAGTGTTTATTGATAACGTTAAGAGCAATAACGCTAAGAAATGGTGGCACTGAGCTAGATCGTTGTTGGGCATAAACGATTTAGAGATCTCTTAATAAATAATTGATATAAGAGCAATAAATTTATTGCATCATTAGATATAAAAAAGCTAATTCTCCTGCCGTAAAATTACATCAGTGATCAAGAAATAGGTTGATTTTTGAGGTTTTTTTTTTAAAATGATAATTTAATCGAAACTACAACAAGATGAAGTTATTTGATGTTCAATTGCCATTGGAAAATGATAAGTACCATAATAAATTTTCGATGCTCTGTACCGAACCAACGTATCAGATTGAAAAAGACATTATTAGTGATTGGGCGAAAAATTTTCAGGATAAAGATGGTAAATTTGTCAATGAGTTCCAAACTACGTTTCATTCATCATTTTGGGAGCTATATTTAAATAAAGCTTTTAATGAAATGGGGTTTTCAATAGATTTCGATCCAAAACACTACGCACCAGATTTTATATTAAATGGAGAAGATGGATTTAACCTTGAAGCTGTTGTTTCAAATATTAAAGATAATGGTTCCCCTGAGAGTAGCCGAACATATGAACACTTCCTTCAAAATTTGATGGAATTTAGCAGTGATGAAAATTTTTCTTCAATCATTGATGAGGCTATTGTCAGACACTCAAACTCGATACAATCGAAATTAATAAAATACATTGGGTACAGTGAAAATGGCAAAATAAAGAAAGGTTATAGAGATCTTTCTTGGGTAAATGAAACTAAACCATTCGTAATAGCCCTTGCTTCTTATGACCAGATTGAATATGGCAAAGAATCGTTTTATTCAATGCTAGCATTATTGTATGGATTTTATTTTTCTCCAGAGAAGTACGAATATGAATTAAAAGAATCAATAAAAAAGCCTGGTACAGATTCAGATATAAATTTAGGTATTTTTAAAGATGAGTCATTTTCTGACATTTCAGCAGTTATATTTACATGTAATTTAACCTTAGGCAAACTTACTTCACTCGCTATTTCACAAGGCATGCCATCATTCAAGTCATCGATTTTAATCAAATTGCTTGATGAATATATTGGTGAGGATTTCATTCGCAGCATACCAATAGAAGTAACACCCACTACCCCCGAATCTTTATTTGATGGCTTATATATTTTCCATAATCCTAAAGCAAAAATAAAACTATCTTCCGAAAAATTTTCACAGAGTAAAATAATGGAAATTACTAGTAATTTCAGTTCATTTACTTTTTCTGAAGGAAGATTACTTCCAATAAGAGCAAGAATTACAGAGTCAAGACCTCTTAAAGATATTTTTATGCGAGAGGCTGAACTCCAATATAACCGCCACTTATACGAAGATTATATTGCAAATGAAGAAAAAAACTTTCAAGATTTATAGAAAGGGAACAAAAAGAAAGTGATGAAAGATTGACTAAATTTTATTTAGAACATTTTGAACCAAAACATAAAATAAAAAAAACTGGCAGGAACGATCCTTGTCCATGTAACAGTGGAATAAAGTATAAAAAATGTTGCTATCTTCTTACTTAACTATAACCATCGCTAAAAAAGATCAAGGATGAATATTTCCCATCAGTCCTTAACTTGATGTATGGGACAAATATGAGTTAGCCGATATAGCTAACTCATTTATGAACAGAAGCTTGTTTGAGCTTAACCCTAATTATGCTTCCATTATAACAGCCGATAATAATTACAATATATAAGAAAACCTATGAATTCAATGATTTTATAATAAAAATTATTTATTAAAAGCATTTAATATCTCATTAATCCATTCTAAGTCATGTTCATCATTTTCAATATATTTTTTTGCAATTTCGAATTTTATTTCAGGTTTTTGTATATAATTAATTAAATCTTTCTTATTATCATGACCTTCCATATTGATAGGTTTTATACATGAATCATCATAATTAATATTAGAATATAATGATTCATTACTAAATTTAAAATTTGAATAAATTTCTTTTATATTATTAGGTGCTAATTCTTCAATCACATGAGATACTGCGTCATAAAAACAATCATTTCCTAAACAGTCTTCAATTTCTGTCTTTGAGTATACTCCTATTTTCCCAACCCTAGACAACGAAACATTATTTTCATGTCTTTGTAGACGTCTTATTAAAAGTTCCTTTCCTGATTCTGATGGTAATGTGAGAGATGGTTGTTGATCATCCGTATCAATTAAACAAAAAACTCTTCCATTAATTAATCCTTTTTCAATTTTTTCTGAAATTGGCGTAAATAGATAACTGTATATTTTTATTACATTTGCACAGCCTCCAACTGGTAATATTGTTAAGTTATTAACTTTATCACCTATAAGGTATTTCAAATACATTGCATCATCAGAACCTTCACATATTAACCAGTTTGATTCTGATTTTTTCATAATACTTAGTATTGATGATACTAAGTCAAATATACTTTTTAATTCGACATCATCAGGGAATGTTCTACGTTGTTCTAATATGTTTGATAATAAGAAAGATTTAATTGTTGGACTAGAATTAATATTGTTAATGTGATGCAATGTACCTTTTTGACACATTGGTAAAAGTCCATACCAATGCGTTGTCGCTATAACCTGGCGATTATAAGTATTCGATAACTCAGATAATCTTTTGAATTGATCAAAGCACAATGAAGCGTGCATTGATGCTTCTGGTTCATCTATAGCAAGAATAATATTCGAATCTTTATTTTCATCTACTGATAAAAATGTATAAGCAAGATCAATTAGTGCTATTCTTTTTTCGCCTGAACTTAAGTCATTAATTTCTTTATTTTCTTTCTTTAATGTTCGAATGCTGAAATATTCTTTTATTACTATATCTCTAATATCAGAAGCTGTAAGATTTTTCTTAACTTTACCTTCTTTATTATAAGAATACTTTTCACCTAAATATTGCATTCTTTGATTTATATTAACCATAAACTCATCAAGTCTAGAGTTTATTACATCTAAAACAGACTTATTAGCTCTATGACCACTTCCTGATGTGAAAACTTTTTCAGTTAATATTTTATCTATTTCATCTGTAATTACTCTACCCATTAATGCTTGAGCTTCAGTTGCTTCTATTGCAAGAACATTTTTGATAGAGCTTTCAATCGGAATATATACATAGTTATATAAATATAAAATTTCATTTTTTATTGAAATTAGTTCTTTTTGTGTTAATTTTTCACCAAAATGATTATAGAAGAAAGGTATATATATATCAGCTTGTCTTTCATAAGATATTCCTACAGTAAGAAAATAATATTCTTCTTTAGAGTATCTTTCCAATAGCTTATCTCTTAAAGGGAAAAAGCCTGATGTTAGTTGTTTTTTAGAAGTGAAAGAACTTTCATCAGCAGTAACACTCCAGAAGTATTCACTAAGAACCTCAAAGTATTGACTGTTTTTCTTAACTTCTTTTTTGTTTATTAAAAAAACAGGACTTATATAACTATCTTTTTTTGCACCATTTTTGTTTACATTCCAATATTTTCCATTAAAAAATGAATCCAAAGCCTCTAGAACAGATGATTTTCCAACGCCATTATTACCAATAAAAATATTTAATTTATGATCTATAGAATCAGATAATGGTATGAAATGTGCGTTTTCATATGTTTTGTAATGTCTCAGAAGTAACCCTACAAGCATTTAATGTTATTCCAAATAATTTATGAAAAATCGTGCATAATGAAGGTGATAATTCATGAAATTAAAAACTAAAACAAATATTAATTGTGAGTAAATGTAATTTTCTGACTTGGTACTGAATTTAAGGTTATCTCTTTTTAAGATCTAGACATCTCATCCAAACAAACAATGGGGCATTTCCGTGTTAGTGCTCATAACCAACCCTACTTCAAATAACTATCCAGCTTCTCAGCATACAGCTCATACCCTTCTAACTGGTCTTTTAACCAATCATGTTTGTTATAAACCGCTAATACTCCACCTAGCTTGTGGCCTAACATCTTCTCAACTACATGCGGCATTACACCTAATTCTGATGCACCGGTGGATAATGAACGTCTAAAATCATGAGTACGCCAATCTTCAATGGGTAAACCATCTCTAATTCGGCGGATATAACGGTTAGCTGCAGCAATAGTTATCGGCTTATCTAGATCACCACCAGGGAAAAGTACATCATCATAAGTTGCCATCACTCGCTCTAATATCGCCTTTGCTTTAGTGGGGATTGGGCGTCTTATTGGGGATGGGGTTGCTGAGTTCTGAAAACGTTGGCACTCGAGTACCGACTTCAGATACTTTACCTACATGTTGTCGTTTAATCCGGTCTAAGTCGTTTTTTTCAATAATGAACCTGCTCTTTACAGCAATGACGATACCACTACTAATAACTCCCGAATAGTAGATTCCCTATCGCCCTCGCGGGCATTCACTGTAGGGAATGACGGGGAGTTGGGCATTCACTGTAGGGAATGACGAACTGGAAGGCTTTATTTTCCCTAAAAACTTGCCTCTATTAGGTTAGTTACGGGATACTTAGCCTTATAACGTATTGCTTTAAGATAATATTAAGTTGTGATGCAGCGTGTCATTGATTGCAGTAACTTGATATTGAGCCAACGGCTTTTGGGAAAACTATGAAAAAAACCAACGAACCAAGCTTATACTGGATTGATTACGAAACCTTTGGTGCCAGTCCAGCAAATGATCGCCCTTGCCAGTTTGCAGGGGTGCGTACCGATATGGAGATGAACATTATCGGTGAGCCTTTGGTGATCTATTGTAAGCCACCAGCCGATTACCTTCCCTCGCCTGAAGCCTGTTTAATTACGGGTATCACCCCCCAAGAAGCGATGGAGAAAGGTTTATCAGAGCCTGAGTTTATTGCGCAAATTCATGCTGAACTGTCACAGCCAAATACCTGTGTGATTGGTTACAACAATGTTCGCTTTGATGATGAAGTGACCCGTTATACGTTATACCGTAACTTTTATGATCCTTACGGTTGGGCATGGCAAAATGGTAACTCGCGCTGGGATCTACTAGACATTATGCGTACCTGTTATGCATTGCGTCCTGATGGGCTTAACTGGCCGACTGACGATGAAGGCCGTCCAAGTTTTAAGCTTGAGAAGCTCTCGATTGCTAATGGTATTGAACACGCCAATGCCCATGATGCAATGGCAGATGTGTATGCCACTATTGAGCTGGCAAAGATTTTAAAACAAAACCAACCTAAGCTATTTGACTACTTGTTTAACTTGCGTAATAAGCGTCAATTGCAAAACTTGATTGATATTGTCGAGCTAACACCGCTAGTGCATATCTCAGGTATGTTTGGTACTGAGTGTGGCAATACTAGCTGGATTGTGCCGCTGGCATGGCATCCTGATAATAAAAATGCGGTGATCTGCGTTAACCTTGCCCAAGATCCAACCCCATTAATTGAGCTTGATGCCGAGCAACTGCGTGAGCGTTTATACACTAAGCGAATCGATCTTGGCCCAGATGAACTACCAGTGCCAATCAAAGAAGTGCATTTGAATAAGTGCCCTGTACTTGCACCCGCAAAAACCCTTAAAGCAGAAGATGCGGCTCGATTAGGTATTGATCGCGAGTTATGCCTTAAACATTTAGCGTTATTAAAGCAGCATCCAGAAGTGCGTGAAAAACTGGTTGAAATGTTCAGTGTTAAACGTGAATACGCCAATAATGGCAACGTTGATACCATGCTTTACGACGGCTTCTTCTCGACAGCTGATCGTTCGACGATGGATATTATTCGTGAAACCGCGGTTGATGCATTGGCAACTTTAGAAATTAATGTCGATGACGCGCGTATTAAGCCGCTATTGTTCCGCTATCGTGCCCGTAATTATCCTTTAACGTTAACCTATCAAGAACAGCAACGTTGGAAGCACCATTGCCAAGATTTCTTTGAAGAAAACATGCCTAAATACATGGAAAACTTTGAAGCGGTAGCGCTTGATTGCCAATCTAATGAACACAAAATGAAGATCATGAAGTCACTCTATGATTATATTAATAAGTTGATGTAATTCATTACCTTATAATCATTAAGTGCGCATTAAGCCTGTCATATTACTGTTATGACAGGCTTTTTTATTATTAATAAGAACCGCAATTTGATGATTATCGTTATTAGGTCAACACTTAATGCTATCAAATGATGTTGTGTTTGAGGCGTTTACAGGCAGGTGGAATAATGACGACGAAAACAGCAGCAAAGTGTTATCGCTTTGAAGGTATTGATTTCATTCCTGAAAATAGGCTCCTTCGCTGGCATGATAATCAACAAACCCTATTAACTGACGACGAATCGCGCTTTTTAGCTTCATTGTGTTATCTCGCGGGTGAAGTGGTTAGCACCGAATCAATATACCGTTATACCTTTACCTACCCCAATGCCTATGAAGAAAGCGGCGATCACCAATACGATCTCAATATTTTATTACTATCACTGTCAAAAAAATTACTCCGCAACGGAAAAATGGCCATTCCTATTTATATAATTCCAAGCTATGGCTTTCGCGTATCGTTACCAAATACCACCGCTGTCCGCAGAGAAACACCAGCCTTAAAATCCGCTTCTCCTTGGCCAACAATCAACAATAAAAAGCAAAAAAAACCTTTACATCAAGCAATTAACATAAAATACACTATCATTACAACAATAGTGATAATTACCTTTATAGTCGTGTTTAGTTGTTGGATGCTGACAACTCAATAACATCGGTGGTTGTTTTATAAACCAAAACAAATATAGTTCATTAATCTTAAAAAATTAGTGTGACAATCATCATGTTTATTTGTATGATGAATTAAATATTTTAGAGTTGTAGTCCCTATGAATTATATACGCTCATTTGCTATCGTTATGATTTGTTTCTTTTTAGGACAAGCCATTCAACACTATTCTGGATTACCTGTTCCAGGCAGTATCATCGGTTTATTTATCCTCTTTTTCGGCCTTGTCACTGGCATTTGCCGTGCTGAGTGGGTGGAAAGTACCTGTAATTTATTAATTAAACACATGGCATTGTTATTTGTGCCTGTGGGTGTTGGTTTAATGAATTACTTAGGGGTAATTGAAAACAATGCGGCAATCATTTTTGCCAGCACCCTTGGTAGCACCATTATTGTATTAATCGTGATTGGCTTGGCGGTACACCATAAGGAAAAAGACTCATGATCTGGTTAGTGGCAACCTTAGTGTGCTTCTATTCTGCACGCTATCTCGCAATGAAAATAAAAAGCCCTTTTTTTAACCCCCTTTTAATCACCCTTATTGTGATGATCGTCGCGCTGAAGTGGCTAGCAGTGCCTTACCAAACTTATTTTGCCCAAAATGAAGTGATTAACTATTTATTGGGCCCTGCGGTTGTGGCATTGGCATTTCCGCTATATCAACAAATCGGTTTAATTCGCAGTAAGTGGAAAACAATTTTGACCTCATGTTTTGTCGGTAGCGTATTATCGATGACATTTGGTACTGCGATTGCTTTCTCTATGGGGGCAGATGCGCAACTAGCGGCGAGTATTTTACCCAAATCGATCACAACCCCACTGGCGATGGCTGCTTCTCAACAAATTGGCGGTATTCCTGCAATTACTTCTGCGATGGTCATTATTGTTGGCTTATTTGGTGCGGTTTTAGGTTACCCAATCATGAAACTGTTTCGTGTTAAACATCCTTTAGCAAAAGGCTTATCGATAGGTACGGTTTCACACGCCTTAGGCACAGCAAAAGCGGTAGAAGAAGATTATCAAGAAGGGGCATTTAGCTCATTAGCTTTAGTGATTTGTGGCATCATGACAACCTTATTAGCGCCGTTGATGTTCCCATTGTTATTGCGCTTGTTTGGTCATGTTTGATCGCAAATATTGCAATCATTCCGCAACCGCTCATAAATTAACCAATATGATTAATTTTCGCTAAGCCATTGAAATATTGTATTGTTGATTGCAATAACAAGTGTGACGCCTCTCTCACAAATGTAATAGGTGTAATGGCAAAGCTAACAATGTGATCAAGATCACTTCTAATGGAATATGATTCACATAGAATGTTTTGCCATCAACAATGAAGGAGTAACACCCAATGCACGCACGTGTTATAAAAGCATTAAGCTTATTACCTGCTGAATTGGCGTCAGCTTTAAAGCCTATTATTGAAGCTTCAGATTTCGATTCCACTATCAGTCCTGAGCAATTCGAACTTTTATTATCAACAACTCAAATGACTGATACTGAACTTCGCTTGGCCCTCCTTCCTATTGCTGCTTCTTATGCTGTTGTCCCTATTTCTAATTTCTATGTTGGCGCAATTGTGCGTGGTACATCTGGTCGCTTATATTTTGGTGCCAATATGGAATTTGAAAATGCGAGTATGGCTTGTACCATTCATGCCGAGCAATCAGCCATTAGCCATGCATGGATCAAGGGTGAAGTAGGCATTAAAGATGTCACTATCAATTACAGCCCATGTGGCCACTGTCGTCAGTTTATGAATGAATTAACTTCTGCTAACGATATGATCATTCAGTTGCCACAACGTGAGCCAATGACCTTACAGCAATATTTACCAGATTCATTTGGTCCACTTGATTTAGGCATTAAAGATGGCTTGTTAAGTGACATTGATAACGGAATTAATATCGAAGAAGATGCAGCATTGGTTGTAACTGCTTGTAAAGCGGCCAACCGTTCACATGCACCCTATTCTAAAAACTTCAGTGGCGTAGCATTAAAAGCTCAAGACGGTCGTGTTTTTGAAGGTATGTATGCAGAAAACGCAGCATTTAACCCAAGTCTGCCACCGCTGCAAGTTGCATTGATTAATATGAACATGTCTAACTACCCGCTTTCTGAAATTGTCGAAGCGGCTTTAGTCGAAAGTGCTGAAAGCAAAATAAGCCAGCTTGCACGTACTCAAGCATTATTGGAAGCACTGAACCCTGATATGCAATTAACCTATGTTGCTTATTAAGCTGACAATTGTTTAAAAAACGCTTAAAAACCGCCTTCGTGGCGGTTTTTTGTTAACTAAACTTGAACAATGTTGGCTATCAAACATCAAAAGCGTATCATCTTGCCACCTTATTATTAGAAGCCAATGACAATGCCTCAAACTCATAATCCTTTGCAAGGCGCAGCATGGATGCTCACAGCTGGACTCGCGTTTGCTATCGTAAATAGTTTAGCGCAATACCTTAGTATCAAACTGGGTGTTCCTTCAACCTCTGTTGCTTTGATCCAATATTTCATTGCGCTGATCGCGATGCTTCCTTGGCTTCGCACTCTTGGTATTCGCCAATCGCTTCGAACAAATCACTTTTGGTTACACTGTTTACGGGTATTTTTTGCGGTTATTGGTATTCAATTATGGCTGTGGGCCTTGGCCTATCCGGTACCTATTTGGCAAGGCATTGCGTTGCTGATGATTTCACCGCTATTCGCCACCATCGGTTCTGGGCTAATTCTTAAAGAAAAAGTAGGCAAAGCACGCTGGTTTGCCACTCTAGCCGGATTTGCAGGTGCGATGATCATTCTTGAGCCATGGTCGGAAGATTTTAATATCGCAACCTTGTTGCCTGTTGGCGCAGCGTTATTCTGGGCTGCTTATTCATTAATGGTAAAAAAGCAATCAAGTCACGAATCGCCAACCACTATTGTGATGTACCTGCTTATTTTAATGACGCCGTTTAATCTTCTGTTAGCTGCCCCTGATTTTGCGATGCCAACCGCGGGCTTTAGCTGGTGGCTGCTCATTCTAGCAGGTCTACTAACCGGTTTAGCACAATGGGCGATTGCAAAAGCCTATGCTGTGGCTGATGCTTCTTTTGTGCAACCATTTGACCATGCTAAATTACCACTAAACGTATTAGGTGGCTGGCTGGTGTTTGGTTGGGCACCACCTGGTCGTCTCTGGCTTGGTGCGGCGATTATTATTCTCTCGGTCGCCTTTATTACCCATTGGGAAAATCGCAAAAATTAACCTTTTTAAAAACCGCTTATGATAAGCGGTTTTTTTTACATTTTTTTATTCATAGCGATGTTCAAGCCTTAATTAGATCAAAAGCAAACGATTGCGCAAACATAAAAATAAGGTATTATTGGTTTCAGATTTCACCTTTAATGATTAATCGTAAGGAATATCAATGTTTGGTACAGCTACTTGTTCTGATGCAACCCGTGTATTACTGCTTGGCTCTGGTGAGTTAGGTAAAGAAGTTGCTATTGAGTGTCAGCGCCTTGGGCTTGAAGTCATTGCTGTTGATCGTTATGAGAACGCACCGGCAATGCAGGTTGCTCACCGTAGCCATGTCATTGATATGCTCGATGGTAATGCTCTAAAACGCATAATTGCACTAGAAAAACCCCATTTTGTGGTGCCTGAGATTGAAGCGATTGCAACTGATACTCTGGTTGAACTTGAAAACCAAGGTGTCAACGTTGTACCAACTGCGAATGCAACTAAGCTAACCATGAACCGTGAAGGTATTCGTCGTCTAGCCGCTGAAACATTAGCGATTCCAACCTCCCCTTACGAGTTCTCAGATCAATACGCCGATTTTGAAGCCTCTGTTCACCGTGTGGGTATGCCATGCGTAGTTAAACCCATTATGAGTTCATCTGGTAAAGGTCAGAGCGTGATCAAAACCGCCGCCGATATTGAATCAGCTTGGCATTATGCGCAAGAAGGCGGTCGTGCAGGTGCCGGGCGTGTGATTGTGGAAGGCTTTGTTGATTTTGATTATGAAATTACACTGCTAACCGTACGTGCTGTTGATGGTGTCCATTTCTGTGCTCCAATTGGTCATCGCCAGCAAGATGGTGATTACCGTGAATCATGGCAGCCACAGCAAATGTCTGCTGCTGCTCTACAAGCGGCTGAGGACGTTGCTCAAAAGGTTGTGAATGAATTGGGGGGTTACGGGTTATTTGGTGTCGAGTTGTTTGTTAAAGGTGACACTGTACTATTTAGTGAAGTTTCTCCACGTCCACACGACACTGGTATGGTGACTCTAATATCACAGCAGTTATCTGAATTTGCGCTTCATGTTCGCGCTTTCTTAGGCTTGCCTATTGAGCAAATAACTCACTACGGTCCATCTGCTTCTGCGGTTATTCTTGCTGAAGGTGTATCGACCAATATTCGTTTTGATAACCTTGCAGCAGCGTTATCGCGTCCACAAACACAAGTGCGCCTTTTTGGTAAGCCTGAAATCGATGGTCGCCGTCGCTTAGGTGTTGCGCTTACTCGCCGTGATAACATTGATACCGCGATCACTGATGCTATTGCCACAGCAGCAGACGTTAAGGTCATTATGTAACCTTAGCTGCGCAATAAAAACAACAAAGGCGTCGTAATGACGCCTTTATTATTTATCTCACCATATGAGTGCTAATTACACTTCAATTAACCACACTTCTTCAGCAAAGCGCTCGACTCCCTGTCGACGACGAGGATGGCTTTCATCTGCTTCATCGCGGGCTAAATGGGTGATCTTACAGCCACTGAATAACGTTGTGATTTCAGCTTCAGGTACAGAAAACGGCGGTCCATCCATTTGCGATTGCGGATAATCCAGTGTCACCAATAAAATTCGTCCACCTGGCTTTACCAAACTCAATAAACGCTCGACATAACGTTCACGCATTGATTGTGGCATTGCAATTAAAGCGGCACGATCGTAGACCACATCAGCAGGTGCAACAGGCACAGTAAAATAATCGCCCTGATAAATTGTGATCTCATCAAAAGAATACACATGCTCGCTCCCTACCCCTGTTACTAACGGTGTATAGAAATTCTCAGCAAAGAATGCTTTCACTGCGATGTCGCTTAGCTCGATACCAACCACATCGTTATGACGACCCGCTAACCATACTAGATCTTCAGACTTGCCACACATAGGAACAAGCACGCGATCATCACGTTGAGCATTAACATCAGGCCAGTATTTTACTAATAACGGGTTAACGTCGGTTAAGTGAAAACCAATCCGATCTTCAGCCCAACGGCTATGCCAAAATTCAGCATCCATGATTTACCTTCTTTTTTATATTTTATTTATAGTGTTAGTGTGGAAATTTATCCTGTTGCAAATAAAGATCATACACTTTCGTGCCAGAGTTTAGTACCGGCAGGTTATTTAATTACAATTAAATACCTTCACTAAAAATAAATGAGATCATTAAAACAACAAACCAGCTACAAAAAAACACTCAATAGATATTCCACAAAAACATAATGCAGTAACATACTGAAATAAATACCGTAAATGAATAATATAAACTCTATTGCACTTAAAGAAAAATAACACCAAATGTAAAAACCATGTAAAGCAAATTTGTTATTATATTATTCTGTTAACTTATTGTGTGACTTTCCCCTCAAGGTTTTTATCCTGTCTTTGTCATAAAATAAAAGCGTGACCAAGCATGCAATTTTTTGTAATTAAGTGGATATACTCCATCTCACTTAAAACACTGGCTCGAGAAAAATCATGCTTTCTACTTTAGTAAATACCAATCTTATTAAGATTAATCTTAGTGCGACAAACAAAGATGAGTTATTTCAAGAATTAGTTAACCTTCTTCATGAAAATAATCGTATTGATGATAAAGCTAAGTTCTTAGCTGATATTAAACAACGTGAATCTGACAGCATCACCTGCATGGATGGTATCGCCTACCCTCATGCTAAATCTACAGCGGTATTAGAACCTGCAATCGCTGTTGGCATTAAAAAAGCAACGATCGAATATGGTGATGAAGACGGTAATGAACCCTCTCTTTTCTTTATGATTGCGTCTCCTGATAACGGTGCTGACCATCATATCTACGTACTACAAGAATTATTCGGTAAATTCGGCGATGAGTTTATTGAAGCAATGCATAACGCGACCACAGAACAAGAAGCGTTAGATGTTCTTTTATCTGATCAATTTTAATTAACAAACTTTAATGGAATAAAGATGACTACAACAACAATGACTAACGGTCAAGGGCGTGATTGGAAACAAACGCTATCGACCATGAAACAACACCTACTTTTTGGTACATCTCACATGCTACCTTTCGTTGTAGCTGGTGGTGTTCTTCTTGCTCTTGCTGTAATGGCAACAGGTAAAGGTGCCGTTCCTGATACAGGTATTCTGAAAGATATTTCAACAATTGCAATTAAGGGTCTGGTTTTATTCCCAATCATCCTTGGTGGCTTTATTGGTTACTCAATTGCAGATAAACCCGCTCTTGCGCCAGCATTTATCGCTTCAGGTATCATGGCTGACATGGGTGGTGGTTTCCTAGGCTGTATTATCGCTGGCTTCATTTCTGGCTTCGTGGTGCTACAACTTAAAAAGATCCCAATTCCTAATCACTTATCAGCACTTGGCGTGTACTTCCTATACCCTCTTGCAGGTACGTTAATTAGTGCGGGTATCGTAATGTGGGGCTTAGGTGCTGCTATCGCTGGCTTCATGGCTGGTATGAACGCATTCCTAGCTTCAATGGCGGGTTCTTCTAAAGCGGTACTGGGTGCAATCTTAGGTGGCATGACTGCATTTGACATGGGTGGCCCAATCAACAAAGTAGCGACACTATTTGCACAAACACAAGTTGATACACAACCTTGGTTAATGGGTGGCGTAGGTATTGCTATCTGTACTCCACCACTAGGTATGGCATTAGCAACATTCATGTTCAAAAAGAAATTCTCTACAGAAGAGCGTGAAGCAGGTAAAGCTGCGGCAATCATGGGTTCTATCGGTATCTCTGAAGGTGCTATCCCATTCGCAGCAAATGACCCAATGCGTGTTCTACCGTCTATCGTTATTGGTGGTATGGTTGGTTGTGTCTTTGGTTTTGCTACTGATGTACTTCTACATGCACCTTGGGGTGGATTAATTACTGCACCAGTTTCTAGCAACATTCCAATGTACGTTGCTGGTATTCTTGCAGGTTCATTCACAACAGCTGTTATTGTAGGTATGTGGAAACCTGTTGTTATTGAAGATGAAACAGTCGCTGTTGCAGAAAAAGCACCAGTACAAGCTGACACAGCACCTGTTGCTGGTGAAGGTGAGTACGATGTTGTCGCTATCACTTGCTGCCCTTCTGGTGTTGCACACACGTTCATGGCTGAGAAATCTATTTACAAAGCAGCGAAAGAACTTGGCTTAAAAGCAAAAGTAGAAACACAAGGTCAGAATGGTATTCAAAATCGCCTAACAACTGCTGATATTCAAAATGCTAAATTTGTGATTCTTGCACACGATATTGCTATCAAAGAAGCAGAACGTTTCAATGGTGTGAATATTATTGAGTGTTCAACAAAAGAAGCAATGAAAAAAGCAAAAACTTTCATGAGCTAATAGTTATTCTTACAAAGGGCTATTTTAAATAGCCCTTGATAAGAAATAATTAACATCCATTCATTTGTTTATTTGTTTGTTTTAAACAACTTCAATTACTTTATTTATAATAATGTTCGCTTGTTATTTTTAAATAAAACATAAGTTAACTGTAATATATAGTTTCACCCTAAAGGATTAATAATGAAATTTAAACGTACTCTAGTTGCTATTTCAGTAATGGCTGGTTTTATTAATATTACTGGTTGTAATAATGATAATAATACCGACAAATCAGCGATTGAAATTCCTGTATCTCAAGCCATTGATTTAAGCGTATTAAAACACGTAAATCCAATGATTGGTACAGCAGCGAGTGGCCATACATTCCCAGGAGCCGTGGTTCCTGCAGGTATGGTTCAATTATCACCAGATACGTTTATCGGTTCAGGAATTGACCATGAAACAGGCCTAAACCCATGGCATTCAGCTTCTGGTTATTGGGATGCTTCAGATTATGAAAATAACGATATTATAGCAACCAATATTCCATTATATGGTTTCTCTCATACACATTTATCAGGAACTGGCGCAACTGATTTAGGTGATATTTTAATTCTTCCTTATTCTGATATTTCTAATCATAATATTAATGATTTTGATAAAGAAAACGAATTAGCATCTGCTGGTTTTTATAAGACAAAACTTAATAAAGGTAATATTGAAGTAGAATTAACAACAACAAAACGTGTTGGACTACATAAATATATATTTGAGAATGGTGCTGAACGTAATATTAAAATCGACTTAGGACATACCTTAGAAAATAATAACGGCGCAACGGTTAAAAATAAAATTGAAATCATTGATGATTACACCATTCGTGGTAAAAAAACCTCTACAGGTTGGTTCCAAGGCCAAGATCACCAAGGTCAAGAAATCTTCTTTTACGCCAAATTTAATGAGCCTGTTGCTAAAGCATTTTTAGGCACCGATGGCAATGAACCATCAACCAATGAAATGCGTCAAGGCGCTGTTTATCAAGGTGAGGATTTAACGACTTTCCTACAATTTGAGCAAAATAATAAGCCATTAGAAATTCGTGTTGGTATATCTCCTGTTAATTGGCATGGCGCACAAAAGAACTTAGAAGCAGAAGCACCAACATTCGATTTTGCACAAGTCAAAAAAGATGCAGAGCATGCATGGGCTGAAAAATTATCGAAAATCAAAGTTGAAGGTGGAACAGAAGCCGAAAAAACTAATTTCTACACTGCTATGTATCACATGATGATCGCACCAATCGAATTTTATGATGTTGATGGTCGTTATGTTGACATGCTGGGTACTGTTCGTACGCTTAAAGATGGCGACGTACCAAACTACTCTATTTATTCAACATGGGATACCTTCCGTGCCGTTCACCCAATGTGGACAATTATCGATCCTAAACAAGCGACATTGTACGTTAAAGATTTAATTCGTAAATCTAACGATGAATTCGGCATGTTACCTAAATGGGAAGGTCATGGTTCAGAAACCGGGACAATGATCGGTTATCCATCAACAGCTATTGTAGGTGACGCTGTAACTAAAGGCTTGGTTGAACCTCAAGAAGCATTTGAAGCGTCTGTTAAATCTGCACATTACCGTCCACATAATTTCCCTCAAATTAATGATGGTATCTTAGGATCTTTGATGGCTGGTCAATTGAACTACCACGTCAATGAAACATGTGTTCGTATTCCTAACTGGAACTCAGTCTCTTACTCGTTAGAATTCTCATTCTACGACTGGACTATCGCAGAAATGGCGAAAGCTGCTGGTAACATCGAAGCATACGAAGAATTTAAAGCTCGTTCTTATAACTCTCTATCACATTGGGATGAAGAATCAGGCTTCTTCGTACCTAAAGTTCAAGTTGGCGATAATAAGTGTGAAACCTTAGTCGGCTCAGGTACTGAATGGGAACCTAAATTCTACAAAGACGGCAAATATGATCCATATGTCGCTGATGCTTATGCCTTTACTGAAGGTAATGCATGGCAATGGCAGTGGGCATTCATGCAAGATCTAGATAAATTAACTGAAATAATGGGTGGTACTTTCGGTTTAAATCAAAAGCTAAATAACTTGTTTACTGCAAATTCAAACCAAGGTGATCAGCACCAAGATATGACCGGTTATATTGGCCAGTACATTCACGGTAATGAACCATCTCACCACGTGATCTACTTGTACAACCGTACAACTGAATCATATAAGGTTCAAGAATACGTCGATCAAGTTAATGACCAATTCTATAAACCAACCCCTGATGGCATCATAGGTAATGAAGATGTTGGTCAAATGTCTGCTTGGTACATCATGTCTGCATTAGGTTTCTACCAAATTGCGCCGACTGATCCTACTTACTCTATCGGTCGTCCACTATTTGATAAAGCAACAGTCAATATTGGCTCTGGCACATTTACTGTGATTGCTGAAAATAATGGCCCAGACAACTTATATGTTAAATCTGTCACTATTAACGGAAAGCCATTGGATGTATTCAATACATTCAAACACGAAGAGTTCAAAGCTGGTGGTGAGCTACGTTTTGTCATGACGAATGATAAATCAGAAGCAATGCAGCCAAATCTAACTAAATAACCACGACGCATATTTTATATAAATAAGGAGGAGTTCTGCCTCCTCCTTACTTTAAATATTTGAATAAGGATTTCAAATGCAATTTAAACGTACGGCTCTTACTGTGTCTGTAATGCTTGGTTTAATGAGTGTTACTGGTTGTAATAATAGTGACAACGATATTAATACAAATAAATCACCAGAAATCGAAACCTCTTCTGTTCTGAAATACGTTGATACGATGATCGGTACCAAAGGATTAGGCAACGTTAACCCATCACCTGTTATGCCTGAAGGTATGATTCAGCCCTCTCCAGATAACTGGGATCCTAATGGTTGGAACGGTAAGGGATCACCATCAGAATACGATCCATCAAATACCCATTTATCCGGCTTCACTATGACCCACATTTCAGGTGCGGGTAAAGGTGACTTAAACGACTTCGCATTTTTACCCTACACTGGTTTTAATACTGACGCTCCAAGTATGGACAAAAAATCAGAAACTGCAGAAGTTGGATATTATTCAGTAGAATTAAATGAAACTGGCGTTAAAGCTGAATTATCAGCAACTGATCGCGTCGCTTTCCAACGTTACACTTTCCCTGAAGGTGAAGATCGTAAAGTTCGAATCGATTTACAACATGAACTATTAGAAGTTTATGGTAACCACTCACGTAATATCTATTATAAACGTCTTAATGACACTACCGTTGTGGGTGCACGTACATCTAACGAATGGGGACAGTGGCAAACTGTATTCTTTGTTGCGGAGTTTTCAGAGCCGATTATTGAAGAGAACTTATACGCTAAAAAACGTTACGCAATGGAAGCTGGAACGTTAGTTAATAACCCTGGAACATTGATCCCTATCGATGCCACAGAAGTCGGCTTAGCTGATTACAACGGCTATGCTGAACATGTTGCCATGCCAAACGAACCAACACCGACAGACGCACGTAAATTAGCGATGGCTAACGATGTAATGACACATCTTAACTTTGGTAAAGGTGATGCTCCAATCACGGTTAAAGTTGCTATTTCAGGTACTGATATTCAAGGTGCTATTAATAACTTAGAAGCTGACAATAATGATTTCAATTTTGACAATGTGGTGAAGAAAAACCGCATGGCATGGGCTGAAGTCCTTGGCGATTTTGAGGTAGACGGCGGTAAAGAAGCCGATAAGACTATGTTCTATACCTCTCTCTATCGCACCTATATTGCCCCATTTATCTACCAAGATGTTGATGGTCGTTACCGTGGTATGGATGGCAAGATCCATCAATCTGATGGTGATCTAGTTAACATGTCTGTTTATTCTATGTGGGATACATTCCGTGCATCTCACCCACTTAAAACAATTGTTGATAAAGATCGTGCCGTTGATTACGCCCTTGACCTGTTAAACAAGTATAAAACAGGTGGTGTGCTTCCTAAATGGGAATTACATTCAGATTACACTGGTGAAATGGTGGGTCATCCCGCTGTATCCGTTATTGCCGATATAATGGTTAAACACCCAGAAGAATTTACTCAGGAACACTTCGAATTAGCACTTAAAGCGGCTGACGATACACTAGGATTTAACGAGGATATCACAGATAGTTGGGTGCCTTATCGTGATGCTTGGAATGGTGACAAACGTTTTACCGTCATGACTAAACACAACCAATACCAACAAGAATTAGGATATATTCCAGCAAATATAAAATGGAATCCTAATGACGAAAATAAACCGGCTTATGTTGATGGTATTGCAACAGATAAATTTGATGGCTTAGTCAATGAATCAGTATCATATGGTTTAGAAAATGCCTATTACGATTGGTGTGTCGCACAGATAGCTAAGCTTGCTAATAATGAGAAAGCATTTAATCGCTACATGAAGCGCTCAGAATCATTTAAGAACTACTTTGACCACAATCCTGAATTTTACGGAAAAATGCAAAGCGCAGATGGAAAACCATTAGGCATTACTGGCTTTATGCGTCCTGTATATCATTTAAATGGTGAAAAAGTCTTTGCTAATAATCTTAACGATGAATGCTTAGACAAAAATCTAAAGTTATTGATTCCTGAAGGACGTGATTACACTTGGTGTAAAGAGCGTAAGCACCTTGATGAAAATGACCTATTCTGGCCATACCGCGCAGAACATCGCGGCGAAGACTTCACTGAAGGCAATGCGTGGCAGTGGACATGGTTTGCACCTCACAGTGTCTCAGGTTTAGCTAATATCATGGCGGGTCAATTCAATGCCCGTAGTGACTTAAATACGCCAGAAATAATGACCGAAAAAGGTCAAGCTGCAATGCTTGCTAACCTAAATGGTCTATTTAATGCAGATTCAAACGCTGATACTTCTCAATCTCATGATATGTCAGGTTACATCGGTCAATTTGTTATGGGTAACGAACCGGATCATCACGTACCTTACCTATACAACTGGACGGCAGAGCCTTGGAGAACACAAGAAGTTGTCAACCAAGCGATGAACGATTTCTACCACCCGACTCAAGAAGGACTGATTGGTAACGAAGATGTCGGACAAATGTCGGCTTGGTACATTATGTCGGCAATGGGCTTCTATCAAGTCAGTCCAGCGGATCCAACTTACACCATTGGTCGCCCTATCTTTGATAAAGTAGTCATGCCTGTTCATGATGGTTTCTTCACAATCACAGCAAAAAACAACAGTGAAGAAAGTATCTACGTTAAATCGGTATCTATTAACGGCAAGCAATTAGACGAGAATTTCTCATTTAATCATCGTGAACTTCGCAACAATGGCGAGCTAAATTTCGAAATGACCAATGATAAAACTCAAGCAATGAAAGCAATAAACTAAGATGTAACCAATAGTAATCAACAAAAAAGGGATGCCGCAGCATCCCCTTTTTAATGACCACGCTGAACAGCTAGATCAAAAATCTGTTTTTCAATTTTTCTATCGGAGAGTCATTGAATAACGATTGGAAGCCACTCAGGTTTATGAAATTCTGAATAGTTTAATCGAATCACGACGAACCGTTACACCACGGAATGTTACTGGCTCTAACAACGTCATTAGTTGCTTAGAAACAAAAAACTTACCGCCGTAGCTGCGATCACCGCCACGATTAACCCAATCAGCAAATTCATCAGCCAGACTGAACATTGAGTTACCGACTAATAAAACTAGAACCTTAGCAACTTCGCTATCGTTCTGACGGTTAAACTCTGCGTCACGAACTTTTTTACGATATTCGTCGACAATTCTTTCAAGGCACTCAAATCTGCTCATATACACCACCATAAAAATCGAGGCGTGGATACTACTGCTCTACTCCCGTTAAATCAACCCATCTCAGCATGTTTCTTGTGTTTAATCATTAAATTTATCAATTCATCAACATTATTGACACTTGTTGCTAAAAAAATGCGAATTAATCGTCATAATTTATCATCTTTATGAAACTTTTATTTAAAATGCATCTTTATACGCGTTAGAATAATTCCTTTTACTCATAACGGTGATGAACGTGGATAAAAACACTGACTTTAATCTATTGGGTCGACTTAATACGGAATTTAAGACCATAACCGCAATGATTGACCTCTATTGCTTAAATCACCATCAAACTAATACTGCCTCATTTCAGCGTTGTGATGATTGTGAGCAATTTAGAAGCTATGTAAAACACCGTCTTGATCGCTGCCCTTATGGTGAGAATAAACCCAGCTGTAAGCAATGCCCAATCCATTGCTACAAGCCACAACAAAAGCTCAAATCGCAAACGATCATGCGTTACTCAGGACCAAAGATGTTAATCAAGCACCCTATTATGGCAATCAGACACTTAGTTAATGATAAAAAACCACTACCACCACTAACCAAAGAGATGAAATCTAATTATAAAAAAAGAAAAACGTTAAAAACCAATAGTTAGAAATTTTAGAGCGCTGATTTCTTAGGATTTAATTAATTATTGTACTGAACTATATATATGAAGATGTATAGAAGGCAGTCCTTAGCGAAGTAAAGACTGCTTAATAATATTCCAGCGAAAGCGATTTAGTTGCGATAAAAATCAATCACTTCAATTTTTACAGGGGTATTCTTTTTGGTTAGTTCTACTGTGAATTGATCTTCATCAACTACTTTAGCGTCTTTTGCACCTTTACCAACAACGCTCACCCCTTCGATTTTGGTATAAAGCTTGCTGTAGTCATAGTGCATAGTAACGGTGACTTTTGTTGGTGCAGAAGTTGATAATTCAAAAGTACAAATACCCGTTGGACAAAATACATCAATATCTTCAGGTGATGTGACCGATACGGTATCAACATTTTTCACCGGGGTCGCAGTCACAGTGGCTTCACCACTACAACCAGATAAAAGCATTGTTGCTGCCACCACAAGAAAACCTAATTGACTTTTTTTCACCGATTTATCCTCATTAAATTACATGCCGCGATACTCATTTTATTTCACGGTATCGCACCATTGTTGGTATTTATTGTTGGCGTAATGCCTTAATCTCATCACTGGTTAAATAGCGCCATTGACCTTCGCTAACGTCTAACGTTACAGCACCGATCGACTCACGATGTAAGCCAACGACTTTATTGCCAATAGTTGCAAACATGCGTTTTACTTGATGAAACTTACCTTCTGTAATGGTTAATAACACCTGCTTTTCATCAATAATGGTTAATGAGGCTGGTGCGGTAAGTTGGGTTTCACCTTGTAACTGAATGCCATGAGCGAATAACTTTTTAGCATTTACATCAATGGGTTGACGAAGCTTAACTCGGTATACTTTAGGGCATAGTTTATTGGGAGAAGTGATATTAAATGACCACCTACCATCATCAGTAATCAGAACTAAACCTGTTGTATCCGCATCTAATCGACCCACAATATGAAGTTCTTGTGGACGTTCTATATCAATGTAATTAAACAATGACGGATAGACTTCATCAATATTTGAGCAAATGGTCTGTGCTGGCTTATGCATTAATAGATAACGAAATGGACGAGGATAGAGTCGCGTTCCTGCTCGTCTAACATCATTATTTTCATGTACTTGCGTTGCAATGTCAGTGATAACATCACCATTGACCATTATTTCACCATCAATAATAGCGCTAACGGCCTGCTCTTTGGTAAGTGCGGTACTTTTACAAACAAATTTATCAAGACGCATAAAAATATCGCTCTTTCTCTTTATATTAAAAGAGCGGTGATTATCCCTCTCCGCCAGTAATAAGCAACACTTACACTAATATTTAGGCTATCACTGCTTAATCTCACCGCACTACCATTAACTTCATCTCTTTTACTACAGCAGAAAAAGCCCTCAATTACTACCAATCTAGACACATTACAATATCCCTTATAAGTATAAAGTGAGCGCTACTTCAATTAATTGATTAATTTAAAAAATATTGTTTGGCGCATTTGCAAAGCTAGGCTAATATCGCGCAACTTTGGTAATTGGGCCATTCCAAAAACCAACATAATCTCTTTATAATCATTAGGTTAACCATGTCTTATAACGCTTTATACACTGATTTGTCTGGCTACTATGATTTAATGTGCGCTGATATTGATTACCAAGAACAAAGTAATTGTATTCGTAGACTCCACCAGCTATTTGGTAATCAAGGCACTCGTTATCTTGATCTCGCTTGTGGTACAGGCCCGCATGTTGAGCATTTTATTGGTTATGGCTATCAAGCAAGTGGCTTAGATATTAATCAACCAATGCTCAACATTGCTCAACAACGGTGTCCACAAGCTACTTTTGTGCAGCACGACATGTGTAATTTTACCGTTGATGCACCGTTAGATTTAATAACCTGTTTCCTGTATTCATTGCATTACAATGCCAATATCGAGAAATTAATGCAATGTATTGAAAGTGCTTACAATGCGTTAAATGAGAATGGTGTATTTTGCTTTAATGCTGTCGACAAAGATAAAATCGATAACAGCTCTTTTGTACGTCATACCACTGAGTTTGAAGGCGATCACTTTATGTTCCAATCTGGTTGGTATTACAGTGGTGAGGGTGAACATCAACAATTACAGCTGCATATTGAAAAAACAGCGGATAATGTCACTCAGTCTTGGCGTGATAATCACCCTATGGTGGCAATCAACTTTGTGCAATTACAGCAATTGTTAGCACCTTTTTTTGATATCACGATGTTTGAACATAGCTACGATAAAATCGTGCCTTGGAATGGTCATTCCGGTAATGCCATTTTTGTCTGTGTTAAAAAACAAAATACCCTTATCAATCAGCAAGCCGCATAAAAAAACCTCGATCAATAGTTATTGATCGAGGTTTTTACTATAAATTAATAACGAAATAATATTAGCTTATTATTATTTCAATTATTGTTAATTATTATTTAGCACTTTCAGCAGCAATCGCTTCATCAGCTGCAGCTTCTGCAGATGCTTCTTCTTCTTTTAAGAAGTTTTCTTTATCACGCTCATTTAATTCAGAACGATGTGCTAGTGGCTTTTCTTTTTTCTTAATAATTTGACGCTCTAAACGTGCAAATGCGGCATTTAATGCGTCACTTAATTCTTTTTCATCTGCTGATGCTTCAATATCACCAACACTTGTCTTTACTGCAATTTCTACAATAAATTGACGGCCTGGTTCTAATTTCATAAATACATTACGACTATGAAATACAACTTGGAATTTATCGAATTTAGCAAACTCAGATTCAATATGAGCTTCCATGTAATCAGGTAATTCAAAACCTTTAGCAGTTACTTTTAACGTCATTTTTTCCACCAATAATTTAATAAGTTATTTATTGTTTGTGCTATTAAGATGAACCGAAATTAAAAAACAAAACGTGACAAATATCACACTTTTGAATCATCACTATCAGAAGTTAAAAAATAAAGTAAGTAAAATCAATAACAAACACACCACTTTAGTTTAAATAACAATCAATATCGACCTATAGCGTTTATTAAAGATACGCTTTTTTGTTGTTTTTCAACCAGAATTAATTTTTCAAAAAAAGAAACAAATAAAATTCACCTTAAATGACTTTTTGGTCTATGGTTATTTCGCTTATATGTAATTATTACTTAACGCTCTGTTTATAATTATTGATTACGTATAATTGAGTTTTTACGTTTAATTTTTAGATAATGACTTAAAATATTGCTGGCGATAAAGTATTACTAATATTGAGCACATCAATTTATATATTTAAATGATGTAATGCTTTAGCGTTTTTAAATTTAATTTATCATTAGGTATAGAATTATGAATCAGACATACCCTCTATTAAAAGGCAATTGGCTTCCTAAAAATAAAGCACATATTGCAGCTTGGATTAAAGATTTAAAAACACGTACGCATTTAACATCGCACTCAATGGCTCAACCTATTGCAGACTTTAAAGAATTAGTAGAAAACGATCCTGTTTTATTACGCCTTTCTCAAGATATGTTCACTGAGGCTAAAAGCCATAAAGAATTAACACCTTTGGAAACACCTGAGGTAAATAGTTTTGATGAGTTTTTAGTTTTATTAAATCATATCATGACTCAAGCACCAGAGTGCACTGAGTTTTTAGATCCTAAAACAGGTGCATTAGAGCCTTGTGGTTTAATTGGCTTTCCAATTAACGCCCTTCTTGACTGGCCAATGGCAACAGATTCTGGTTATGCATTCTTTGCTAACGAACTTGTTAACCAGCAATTTAAGAAAATTCTAACATACTGGAGCCTATACCTTTCATCTCCAGAGTCACGTTCAGTGTTAGTTGAAAATCACCCTGATCGTATTCCAAAAGTATTTGGTTGGTTAAGTGATAATGCTCAAAAAGAAATGGTGACTGTGGCTTGTCAAGCTGAAGCCAGTGATTCAGAAAATCATAATAAACCATTTGAGCATTTCTTTAACTGTGATCCAACAGATAAACACTACGGCTTTAAATCTTGGGATGACTTCTTTACTCGTACTTTTAAAGAGGGTGTAAGGCCTGTTGCAGAAGGTGACGATGTTATCGCTAACGCCTGTGAATCTGCGCCTTTACAAGTTGTGACTAATGTTGCTAAATCTTCAAACTTCTGGCTTAAAGGTCAGCCTTACTCATTAGAAAACATGATGGATTTTGATCCACTAGCAGAACAATTTGTTGGCGGTACGGTTTATCAAGCATTTCTTAGTGCATTAAGCTATCACCGTTGGAACAGCCCAGTGAGTGGTACGATTAAGAAAACCTTCATGGTTAATGGTTCATACTACTTAGGTAACCGTTACCAAGGTTTCAATAATCCTGATGGCGCTGATGATAGCGCACCTAACAATTCGCAGCCATTCTTAACAGCTGTTGCTACTCGTGCAGTGATCTTTATTGAATCTGATAACCCTAAAATTGGCTTAATGTGTTTCATTGCTATTGGTATGGCAGAAGTCTCTTCTTGTGCTGTTACTGTAGAAGAAGGTCAGCACATTAATAAAGGCGATGAACTAGGTATGTTCCACTTTGGTGGTTCTACACATTGCTTAATCTTCAAACCAGATGTTGAACTTGAGTTTGATTTCCATAATACGGCACCAGGTCTTGATGCGACAAACATTCCTGTTTGTTCTCGCATCGCAACAGTAAAGAATAAATAATATTCCTAACTCATTAAATCTATTAAAGCAGCCTGATTATTGGCTGCTTTTTTTAGGCTTTAACTTGCCAACCAGCACTGGTTTTTATGAAGATAACTTGCTGCTGATTACTGCTAATATCCCCTCGTTTATACTTACCATAAGCTTTTGACAATACGTGCAATCCTAAACCTGAAGTAACAGTGTCTTCATTCGCAGCCTGCGGATCTTCATGGTCACTAATAAAACGAATGTCATAACTGACTTCAGCAATGTAATGATCTTGCTTTATATAACCACTCACTTTAGCAAAATTATCAACAGTCATAATGGTATTAGCTTTTGAAGATTGTGCCGCAGAATAAAAAGCTTTTTCTAATGTTGTATCATTGGGAATTTCAGTGCACCCAGTAAGTAATAGCGTTATTGCGACAGTGATTATTTTTTTCATGTCAGCATCCTTTGTCATTAATTAACCAACCAATAAGCAACTTAACTCATAATAAGTAACATGGCAGATAATGACAAAGGAAAAAACACATTAGCGTATTTTTTGTTTCATTTTTAATAATTATGAATGAACCACTGACTGAGTTTCATTCACCCACAGATTAATAAGCCTACCAATTGCAACGGTATCAGTATATTGGTGTCTATCCCCTTGCACTTCAATGCAACGTATATGCTCTTTAGCTGCCACTTGTTCAGATATCTCTGCGTAAGTACCAAAAGGATCGTGCTTCTCTTGAATAATTAACACTGGCAATGCTTTTTCTTCAAGTGCACCTAAAAGCTGACGTTCCGACTCAGAAAATAAACTCCATGCAACACCGATAAGCACTAATCTATTCCAGCTAATCTTATTCTGAGCTCTCAATGTAATTAAACAACCGATAGATTTAGTGATCACGACATCATAATGTCCTGATGGCAGATAACTTATTTCCTGATCAACACTGAATGCTTCATCACTAGTCCATGCTTCAAATCGATGCATTTCAATCGCACTGCTATCCCAGTCTGTTGCTGAGAGTATGTTATATAACCACTTTTCAGTGATCGGCATTTTTCCTGGTATCGCTAAAATCTTCATAAATTATCCTTACTTAGAATCATTACATAATAAAACTCCTTTCATAATAGTCCTGTTTAATCATAAAGATGGTACTCAAAAACGCAAAGTTATTATGACTTGATCCTCATTCAAAAATAGCAAATTAACGATTGTGATACATCATTCGACTTCTTTGCGCCTTAGTGTAACCGATACCAAAGCGTGCTATTTAACCAGCTTAATTCACAAAAAACGCCCATTAACGCAGTATTAATAGCGCTATAACAGCCAACACATGTGTTTTTATATGCACCAAATCCTGCTAAAGTCGCTATTTTTGTGACCAATAGTTTAAAACAGCAAACTTAGTGTAACCGCTTCCACTAATCTGCTTTTGATCACAGTCGATGTAGCGTCAACAAGTAATAATGATAAAAAATAATATAAGGCCCTACACTATGTCATCACAAACTATTAGCTTAAAAACCAAATTCAGTTATGGATTAGGAGCATTAGGAAAAGACTTTGCCTGTGCGCCGATTTATATCTTTCTTATGTATTATTTTACTGATGTTGCGGGGATTTCTGCCGCTTTCGTCGGTACCATATTTTTAGCTGCACGTATTATCGATGCGATTACTGATCCAATGATGGGTATGGTGGTAGACAATACCCGCTCACGTTTTGGTAAATTTCGCCCATGGATAGTAATCGGTACGCTGATCAATGCCGTTGTTCTTATTGGCTTATTCAGTACCCACCTTTTTGAAGGAACAGCTTTGTATGTTTATGCGGCCATTGCTTATATTCTTTGGGGCTTGACTTACACCATTATGGACATTCCTTACTGGTCAATGATCCCTTCACTATCAAGTTCACGCCCAGAAAGAGAAAAATTAGTCGTATGGCCACGTTTATTTGCTAGCCTCGCGTGGTTTATTACTGGTACTTACGGCTTGTATATCGTTACGACGCTTGGTGAGGGTAATGAAGGTCGTGGCTTTCAAATAACAGCGATGATAATTGCAGTTCTCTTTATTATGAGTGCATTTATCACCACAAAAAATGTCAAAGAGCGAGTGCAAACAGCGCTACCTACTACCACCAAATTTACCTTTAAAGATGTGTTACACATTATTAATTGTAACGATCAACTCAAAACGCTCATTGCGACAGTTTTAGCCTTTCAAATTGCTAATATGTTGGTGGGTGGATTTGCGATTTACTATTTCACCTACGCGTTAGGCAATAAAGAATTATTCCCAGCTTACATGATGGTCGCGGGTATTGCAGAAGTGGCTGGTGTGTTTTTATTCCCGCGCTTAGCCAATCTTATTCCACGAAAACTACTGTGGATCATCGCATGTAGTATGCCGATTTTATCATGTGTGATCTTACTTGGAATGAACGTATTTTCACCAGGTAACCTACTACTTATCGGTCTATCAGGTGCTGCTATTAAATTTGGTGTTGGTATAGCGAACGCCCTTCAAACAGTAATGCTTTCTGATGTTGTTGATTACGGTGAGTTTAAAACGGGTCGTCGCAGCGAAAGTATTATTTTCTCAATTCAAACCATGTTAGTTAAATTTGCTGGTGCATTTGGCGGCTTCATCGTCGGTGTTGGTCTATCACTGATTGGTTATCAAGCCAACCAAACGCAAACTGCTGATACCTTGCTAGGCATTCAATGGTTAATGATTGGTTTACCTGCGGTATTGATGTTAATCAGCGCCATTGTTTATAAACGTTTTTATCGCCTGCATGATGGCTTTAATCGTGATGATTTTAGCGCATCACCACCAGCAGTAACGGAGCCAAAATCACTCTCAACTAACGCTTAATCTTTATTTAATTCTATATATGTCACGATGATGAGCCGTCAAGTGCGGCTCATTAGTTGTTTTAATGAGGTCATCCATGCGTTCTTTCTCTGATATTATCGTAAGCCAAGATTGGCAAAACCAGCTTATTGTTAAGCTAAATACTCTTGCTCCCCATAGCCCATTACATAGCTATCGCTCAGTAGAAAATGCGCTGCAACAGCAACACTCTGGTCGTCAATCTTTAAATGGTCGGTGGGATTTTGGTTTTTACCCTTGTCCTCAAGCTGTTCCTGAAACTATCGTCGATATCGATTTTGATACTCAACACCATCATTGGCAGCCTATTGACGTACCAAGCAACTGGCAACTTCAAGGTTATGACAAACCTATTTATACCAATGTTAAATACCCTTTTGCAGATACGCCACCGCAGGTTCCACAACAAAATCCAACCGGTTGCTACCGTCGTCGTTTTTCACTAACGGCTGCTGATATTGAACAACAAACACGCTTAGTATTTGAAGGTGTTAACTCTGCTTTTCATTTATGGTGTAACGGTCGTTGGATCGGTTATTCGCAAGATAGCCGTTTACCGGCAGAATTTGATTTAACGAATGCCGTTCACGAAGGCGATAACCTAATAACTGTGATGGTGATGCGTTGGTCTGATGGTTCTTACTTAGAAGATCAAGATATGTGGTGGCTAAGTGGCATTTTCCGTGATGTGTTTATTTACCAAAAGCCCTTATTAGCGATTGCTGATGTCTTTATTCAACCTCAATTAGATGCCACCTATCAAGATGCTACATTAGCTATTACCACCAAGTTAACTCAGGCTACTGATAGTTACAGTGTCACAGTATCGCTTTTTGATGCTGATAATAATGCCGTTGCGTTTTCTGGTGCTACTACCGCTTATACTGCGGCCCATGAAGTCGATGAAAAAGGCGGTTGGCACGATCAAACTGAGCATCTATTACATCTACATCAGCCTCAACAATGGAGCGCTGAAATCCCTTATCTCTATCGCGCTGTTATTGGCCTATATAACGGCGATAAGCTAATTGAATGTGAAAGCTATAATGTCGGTTTCCGTCAGGTTGAAATCAGTAATGGTCAATTGCTTGTTAACGGTAAACCACTATTAATTCGTGGCGTTAATCGTCATGAACATCATCCGATTACCGGTCATTACATTACTGAAGCGTCTATGGTTGAAGACATTAAATTGATGAAACAAAACAATTTTAATGCCGTTCGTACCGCTCACTATCCCAATCATCCACGTTGGTATGAATTGTGTGATCACTATGGTCTCTATGTCGTCGATGAAGCCAATATTGAAACCCATGGTCAATTCCCTATGTGCCGTTTATCAAACGATCCAATGTGGAATAACGCCTATATGCAGCGCATGATGGCGATGGTTGAACGGGATAAAAACCACCCTTCAATCATTATTTGGTCTTTAGGTAACGAATCTGGCATTGGCTTTAACCATCATGCGATGTATCAATGGACCAAACAACGCGATCCATCACGTCCAGTTCAATATGAAGGTGGCGGTGCCAATACTGCAGCAACCGATATTATCTGTCCGATGTATGCTCGTGTTGATCAACATATTGATCACCCTAACGTGCCTAAATATGCACTTAAAAATTGGATCAGCCAACCTAATGAACAGCGCCCATTGATCTTGTGTGAATATGCTCATGCGATGGGTAACAGCTTAGGTAGCTTCAATAAGTATTGGCAGGCTTTTCGTGAATTCCCGCGCTTACAAGGGGGATTTATTTGGGATTGGGTTGATCAAGGGCTCACTAAAACTACCGCTGACGGTCAACAATATTGGGCTTACGGCGGTGATTTCGGCGATACCATCAACGATCGTCAATTCTGTATAAATGGCTTAGTATTTCCTGATCGCACGCCACACCCTGCTTTATTTGAAGTTAAAAAAGCACAGCAATTTTTTCAGTTTTCATTAACGCCACAGCACCAATTGCGTATTCGAAGTGAATTGCTGTTTAGTGACAGTGAACATACCATACTGCGATGGAAGATTCAGCAGCAAGGCGTTACATTAACTCACGGTGAATGCGAGTTGATGCTTGCGCCACAAACGACGACCGAAATAGCATTGAGCGACGAAATGCGCGATTTTGATCCTGCGATGAATTATTACTTGGATCTTGAAGTGGTATTAACTAAAGCCACCGCTTGGGCTGAAGCCGGTCACGTTATTGCTATCGAACAATTTCAGCTGCAACAAGCACGTAGCACTCTAGCTATACCGACGATCAATGATCAAAATGCGATTCATTACACTAAAGAAGGCCAACAATTAACCATTGTGGCTGCCGATAATGAATTTTGTTTTAATTTAACCTCAGGTTACTTAGAAACATGGCTTGCACAAGGCAATGCTATAATAACGTCGCCTTTTAAAGATAATTTTTACCGTGCTCCACTGGATAATGATATTGGTACCAGTGAGGTTGATCGTGTCGATCCCACCACGTGGATGGCACAATGGCAACAAGCAGGCTTAGATAATATAGAGACGCAGTGCCAACATGTTCAGTTTCAGCAAGATCATGATAGATCTTTAGTGGTAACGGCTTACTTTAGCCATTTTACATCTTCACAAAAAACCATTAACACACAGTGGCACTACCGCATTCAAACGAATGGTCAGCTAACGATTGATGTCACGGTTGAACCAGACACTCAGTTACCAAGTTTGGCTCGTATTGGTATTAGTGTCGATGTTCCATTAGCCGACAGCGTATCATGGTTTGGTCGCGGCCCGCATGAGAACTATCCTGATCGCCTATTGGCAGCTCATATGGATCACCATACCCTGCCGATTACCGCCATGCATACCGATTATATCTATCCAACCGATAACGGACTGCGCTGCGACACTCAATATGCGACGATTAATAATTTAACTGTTAGCGGCCAGTTCCACTTTGCCGTCAGTCGTTATTCACAGTCACAATTAGCACTGGCGCGTCATAGCTATGAGTTGCAACCCGATAGCTGTTTACACCTTAATATTGACAGTGAACATATGGGGATTGGTGGCGATGACTCTTGGAGCCCAAGCGTTCACCCTGAGTTTTTATTAACCGCTGATCGTTATCAGTACCAGTTAACTTTTACCGCGACAGCGCAGTAATAGCAGTGGATATCAAAACCATGCCAATGACAACTCAACCACAACTGTATTCTTTAATCGGCGCTAATAGCCAACTCTTGCTAGCTGTTAGTGATAATGCTGATATTGTGTATTACGGTAACCGCTTACCTTATGCAACACACAGTGACTTGCAGCAAATGGCGGTCGGACTTGAACGGCCAATTCCATTTGGACGTTTAGATACCGATATTGCAGTCAGTATTAACCCTCAATTAGGTCGTGGAAATTTCGGTGCTTCTGCACTTGAAGGTTTTCGTGAAAATGGCAGTGATTGGGCCCCTGTGTTTACTATCACTGCCGTCAAACAGGATGGTAATAAGCTGATTATTGACTGTCTTGATCAACAAGCGCAGTTAGGCTGGCAGACACAGATAGAACTTGATGAAAATGATGTCTTACAGCTATCGCAAACGGTGACGAACCTTGGCACGAGTGATTATCATGTGATCCGTTGTGCTAATACTGCACCTATTGCTGATAATGCCAGTGAAATACTGTCTTTTTATGGTCGTTGGATCAAAGAATTTCAACAACATCGAAGTCAGTTAAGCCATGGTGGCTATATTCAAGAAAACCGTCGCGGGCGTACTTCACATGAACATTACCCTGCTGTTATTGTTGGTGAGCAAGGTTTTAGTGACGATCATGGTCAAGTATGGGGCGCGCATTTAGCTTGGAGTGGTAATCATCGCATGCGAATTGATGTCAAAGCCGATGGTCGTCGTGTACTTCAAGCTGAAGCATTATATTTACCGGGTGAAATTACATTACAGCCACAACAATCATTAACCACACCAACGTTGTACATGAGCTATAGTCATCATGGACTCAATACCATGAGTCAACATTTCCACCAGCATGTACGCACATCCATCCTAAAGAATCGGTTAGATAAGCCTCGCCCAATTCACTTAAATACTTGGGAAGGGATCTATTTTGATCATGATCCCGCTTACATTACAGCAATGGCTACTGAAGCTGCTGCAATGGGTGTCGAGCGTTTTATTATTGATGACGGCTGGTTTTTAGGCCGCAATGACGATACTTCATCGCTAGGTGATTGGTTTATTGACCCTAAAAAATACCCTGCCGGACTTAACCCTATTATTGATCATGTCCATCAACTGGGGATGGAATTTGGTTTGTGGTTTGAGCCTGAAATGATCAATAAAGATGCAGATCTCTATCGACAACATCCAGAATGGCTCCTTGCTGTTGACGGCTATGAGCAACCTACTGGACGTCATCAATATGTTCTTGATTTACAAAATCCAGCCGCCTTTGCATATTTATTTGAGCGTCTAGATCATTTTCTATCTCAATATGAAATTGACTATATAAAATGGGATATGAACCGTGAAATTGTACAGCCCGCACATAACAATCGTGCTGCTGGATGTGGTCAAGTAGAGCGCTACTATGCCCTCGTGGACAAGCTACTGGCTAAACACCCTAAGGTTGAGATTGAATCTTGCGCAGCCGGTGGTGGTCGTATTGATTATGAAATTTTAAAGCGCACACACCGCTTTTGGTGTTCAGATAATAACGATCCGCTTGAACGTCAGGCGATTCAACGCGGAATGAGTTATTTCTATCCGCCTGAAGTGATGGGCACTCATATTGGTTCTCATTGCAGCCATACGACTCGCCGTACTCACACAATGAATTTTCGAGGTAATACTGCGCTCTTTGGTCACATGGGATTAGAACTCGATCCCGTTAAAGCTGGTGAGCAAGAAAAGACAGCGTTTAGCCACTATATTCAATTACATAAAAAGTACCGCCATTTACTGCATAGCGGTGATAACTACCGTTTAAATTTTAGCGATAGCGCAGCGTTACAAGGCAATATGGTTGTTAGTAAATCACAATCAGATGCTTTAGTGAGTATCAATCAATTAGCGATGCCAACCTATTGTTTATCAGGTCGATTACATATTCCTGGGTTACTTGCTGATCAACACTATGCCATTACTATTGTTGATGGGCCTGACAATCTCCATTCAATGGTTAATCGTCAGCCACCATGGCTTACGAGTCAACAACACTTCAGTGGAGAATGGTTACAAACCGTAGGACTCACCCTGCCGATAATGGATCCTGAATCGTCGTTATTGCTCGCGATTCAAATTCAGTAAGATGCCATTAGCACCATAACCAAAGCACCTATTAATGGTGCTTTTTCTTTTATCATTATGATTAAAAAACCTTTTCCTAACATCATCTAAAGATTCAGTATGATATGTAATAGGATGGCTATATACTGGCTTACTCATTTTATTAATAAACGACTATATTACCGCTTCCTACATTGATTTTGTTTAATCTCCAAGGTAGGTAATTTGAGAGCATCTATGGCAACAATTAAAGATGTTGCTCGTGAGGCAGGCGTCTCTGTAGCAACAGTATCTCGTGTATTAAATCAATCCCCCAAAGCCAGTAAAGCTTCTATCCTCGCTGTAACCAGTGCAATTACACGCTTAAATTATCAACCTAATCCGGCAGCTCGTGCTCTTGCTAGCCATAATACCAATACCATCGGCGTGTTAGTGGGTGATGTTTCTGATCCCTTCTTTGGTTCACTTGTCAAAGCGGTAGACACTGTCGCTCAACAAAACGGCAAAAATTTACTGATTGGTAATGGCTACCATCGTGCAGTCGATGAAAAAAAAGCCATCGACCTATTAATTAATAGTCGTTGTGATGCTTTGGTTATTCATTCAAAAGGATTATCAGATCAAGCGCTTATTGATTACGCTCAACAAGTAAAATCGCTGGTACTCATTAATCGCTATATTCCTGAATTAGCCGAACGCTGTATTTCATTGAATAATATTAAAGGCACCTATATTGCGACAGAATACTTGATCCGCCACGGCCACACTAACATCGCTTATATCAACTCGTCCCACGATATTGAGGATGCGACCCAACGTTTACAAGGCTATAAAGACGCACTTATCGCACATAATATCATCGTTAATGAAAACTTTATCGAAACCACTGAACCATGTATTGAAGGTGGTGAGCAAGCAATGACCAATTTGCTTTCAAAATCACTGCCTATTACAGCAGTGGTGACTTACAACGATAATATGGCAGCTGGAGCAATCAATACACTTGAAGATAATGGCGTAAAAGTGCCAGATAATATTTCTGTTATTGGTTTTGATGATGGTTTAATTGCTCGGTATGTTCGACCACAATTAACAACTATTCGCTACCCTATCTATTTAATGGCAGAAGAAGCAACTAAATTAGCACTAAATTTAAGTGATAATAAAATACAAACAACAACGCGTATTTTTTCTCCGACACTTATTAGACGTAATTCAGTTATAAATAAAATATAAAATTTATGCGCTTATTTATAAAATAAATATAAACCAATGGCTAATAATTAGCATTGGTTTTTACTTTTATTAATAGCTTATTATTATATTGCCTTTATACATATTCCCCCTATTTATATAATGGTATATGTTTTTCATAATTTAATTCTACTTAGTCATATTTTTAAGATTAAACCTTTAAATATTGGCTAGAGTTGTCTACAATTCGTTTGTTTTGAAAAGTTCAATAAGGCATCCCCCTTATAATTACATCGCTAAAGAGATTTTACTTATGTGTCATATGCCCATGAATGGTGTTTATCGTGCCGTATTTAAAGCAAATATAGTAATGAGCCAATCATTAATGAAAGACCGCTATCAGTTGCGAAAAGATGATAACGTGATCACATTAGAAAAAGTAAACGTACTAGATAAGTCCAACTATAAAGAAGCAATATTGGTAGGAACATCAACAGATATCTATAACAAAGTACAAGAAATAATTATATCGATACAATAGAAATACTATAATTACTTTAGTTATATAATAAATAATGATGTTAAATATAATCTCCTTTTTTAGTAATACTTTTATTTATATTATTCATTAAATTTTCTATTCTTATAATAATAAATTTTATCATGCTCATTTATTTCACGTGATACTCGACAAGGATTTCCCATTGCAACAACATTGGTTGGAATATCTTTAGTAACAATACTACCAGCACCGATAACACTATTTTTACCAATTGAGACACCAGGTAAAATGACACACTGAGCGCCAATCCAAACATTATCACCAATCGTAACGGGAATATTAAATTGCGTAATTTGTTCCCTTAAGATCGGCTCTATTGGGTGACCTGCAGTTGCAATAGTCACATTTGGACCAATCATAACATTATTGCCAATATAGATATGAGTATCGTCAACAAGGGTTAAATTAAAGTTAGCATACACATTATTTCCTAAATGGGTATGCTTGCCCCAATTAGCATGTAATGGTGGTTCGATATAACACCCTGTACCGACTTCTGCAAACAGCTGCTGCATCAATTCTGCTCGTTTATTCGTTTCTGATGGTCGAGTGTGATTAAAATCATATAATACTTCTAAACACGCTAATTGACGTTCAGCAAGCACATCATCACAAACATAAACTTGTTGGCTATGTAGCTTATCTTCAGGGTTAGTATCCATTGTTTATCACCTTGATAGTATTGGAATTAAGCTATCATAGACTCACTTATCACATCAATAATACTATGCTGATTTACGCCAAAAGCAGAGCAAGATCACTTAATTTTTCAGTGACGATTATTGTTGCAACTTGATACATAATTTCATAAGCGCAACCACAAGTTGTCGATTATAATAACGCTCTCTTTACACCTCTTTGATGTCTATCATGACTGTTATTTACCGTATCATTGCAGTCCTTTTCTTAACGCCGCTCATAGCATTAACGTCAACATTGTATGCAGCAACGATGACTCAAAACGATAGACAAGATGTAGCAAAAGTCACCCTTGGTAAGTATTTATTTAACGATAATCGACTTTCTAAAACAGGAAATCGTAGCTGTGCGTTGTGTCATGCACCTGATTTAGGGTGGACTAACCGTTTTGCTAAAGTACCAGATATCAATAACAATCCTACCACTCTCAATACACCGTCATTACTTAATAGCGCACTGCTAACTGCGTTTATGCAACGTCAGCCCAATTTAACCACACTCACTGACACTATTAAATTACCGCTATTTTCATTACATCCACCAGAAATGGGAATGACAGATGCATTACTACTCAAGCGTCTGCAACAAGCAAATACCTTATACCCACCTCTTTTTGAAGCTAGTTTTGGTGACAGCACAATATCCACAGCAAGAGTGATCAACGCATTAAGTCGTTATGTTATGACAATTGTTGATACCGATACTGCTTATCATGCTTTTATTAAAGGTGATAAAACAGCGCTTAATAGCCAACAGCAACAAGGATTAATTCTATTTAATAGCCAACGATTAGGTTGTTCTCAATGCCATGCAGGACCGTTACTAAACCAACCACCAGCCACTAATAACCGCTATTACAATACTGGTCTTTATGGCATTAAAAATAACCTCGAAGAATATGGATATCCAACCCATGAAACAGGACTACGTCAGTTTACTCAACAAAAAATGGATGATGGTAAGTTTAGAATTCCGTCATTGATTAACGTTAGCAATACTGGACCATGGGGACATGATGGTAGCTTTAATCAACTTGAAGCAGTGCTTGATAGTTATGCAGCTGGTGGACGTATTATCACTGTCGGTCCCAATAAAGGCGATGGCCGTAAACATTTAAGTAAAGATTCGCGGTTACAAGGCTTTAGGTTAACACCTGCTGAAAAACAGGCTTTATTGGCTTTTTTTGCTAGTTTATCTACCCGTGACATGAGCAAAGATCCAGCTCACCAGAGTCCTTTTTGCCAAATAATTCCATTAAAAACCAAACAAGATCCACCAAATTGCATCACGGCTTTTCCACTTCAACAATAAGAATATAACGATGAAAAAAACACTGTCAGCTTTGCTCACTATTGCAGTTAGTTCACCTGTGATTGCCGCACCTCAGATCCCTTCTGATGCGGAAATTAAAGGTCGCAATACCTATTTTATTACGCCTTATCAAGCAACATGTAATGTGACCCCAGTTAATCAAGTAACGGCAAATACTCCAGATGAAGCAATACAGTTAGAACAAATATTTGACAAAAGCTTGGGATATTCGCTAACACTCAATGCTAAAGGTCAAGCATATGTTCAATTAGCGATAAAAGAATGGAATGAAAAAATGGTGTTTGCGACTAATCCAAACGTAAAATTAACCATCAAAGGGGCTGATATCAATGGCCAGTACATTACTAATCTATATTGTATTGAGCAAAAATTAGCACTACATCATGTTAATACTCATGAATGGGGCAGTTATTTGGTTGAATTACACGGCCGTCCAAATCAATTAATCAGCTTACGTATCGTTAAAGAATAATCGATACAAAAAGGCCTGCACAAATGCAGGCCACAGACAAATTTTATCGGTTAAGAATTACAGCTTACGCCATACCCCCCACTCACCTGTTGTTCCTGGTTCTTCACCTACTGTGTTCCAGTATGCTTTCCAGCTAATGCCGCTATGAATAACGACATCATTTTCATTGTATGTTTTCGTTGCAGACCAAGCACTAACATCTGGTGTTTCGCCATCAGTAAGAACTTGTGTCCATACATTCGCAACACCGGGTTGTTCACCTTGAGTCCACCAGCCAGCTTTCCACGTTTTACCACCATGTGTTACCACATCACCAGCAACATAAGTTGCAGACTTGCTCCAGCTACCTTCAGGTAATTCAGGATCTACTACCGGCGGTAATGGCTCAAGATCTTTAAAAATACTTAACGCAAAGCCGTAGTTTTCAGCTTCTACCCATACTTGGTTAGCATGAATATTCTTAGCATTAAACTCGTACTTAGCCGCAGTTTGATTCCAAACGCCAATAAATAATCTGTCTGTTGCTAGTATATTAATTTGCTCAGCTAAGGTTTGAGCCCACAAAGCTTGGTTAGCAGCCGTGATCACCAAGCGTTGATCCAATACTTCTACGCCAGTACCTGGCGCCATTAAACGAAAGCGGACTGTATCACCTTCAACAGGTGTAAAACCTGGCTTAACAAAAAAACCAGGTATTGCATGTAAATCGCCACCGACAACAGGTGGTGGTGTAATATCACCATTACCCTGCTTAATAGTGATATCACTACAGTTGTAGAATCCTTCACCAGCTGGATCAATACGCTGCCAACGAGAATAAAGGATAACGTCATCACCAATACGATCTTTTGGCAGTTTCACTTTAAAGTTATACGTATCATATGGTGTTGCTTCCGTTGGCTCGATATTACCTACTTCATCAACTAACTCTACATCATTCCACGTTAATGGTTGTGATTTATCGTAACCTGGCTTCGTTATGTAGAACTGCCAAAATGATGGATTATGTGTCGCAGTTGCAACCCACTTAAAATCAAACTCGCCGTTAGCATCAACAATAACTTCTGTGTGCTGCCACTCATTATGTGGAATATCTAAACCCGCTTTTTTCTGATCGCCACCTGCACATAACAGACCATCAACAACTTGTTTTTTTACTTCTTCAATATTGTTGTAATCGGCGGTTAAGGCTGCATTTTCATTCTTTTGAGTAAAAGGATGGGCGTTTGATTTATCCCAAAGAGCCTGACATGCCGCATTAGGAATTTTATTTTGCCAGTAGCCACCGTCACGATCGCAAATTTCAGTACGTGATGGCGGAAAATCAGCCCAGCCGTGTGCGCTAACAGTCGCTACAGCAGCAAAATTAGTCGCAATAACTGCGATTGCTAATGATAGTTTTTTTAATTTTAAAGGCATGTTGATCTCATTATTTTATAATAAGCACCGTCTCTCTATTGAGCATATAGATAATAACGCTGCCATTGCTTTCATTTTTGTTGGGGGGAGGAATATACAAAAACAACCATGTACCAATGAAATCATAACTCAGGCACATATAATAATAAAAACTTATACTTTTCATAAGCACATGATATGCAATGAAATAAAAAACATCCATTTTAATTAAAGAAACATTTTGTTACACACGCATTATTCTGCAGCTATCACTAATAAGAATAAATGCCACTACTTAGTATTTATTGTCTGTTTTACCCGCTATTTTTAATCATTGTAATAAGAAAATATTATTTTTATGCCCGTTTTGTTTAACAATACAGTCTTTAATTCGATAATTGTTTAATTATTCACTATTTATCGTTACTGCTATTCCACCATACTATTAGTTCCTTTTCATACAGTTTTAAATGCCAAACTTATCGTAATATATGAACTTTAATTCTATTTTTAGCTAATTAAACCAAAATATAGTCGATTATATTTGTAATATTTAGATTTTTAGCCAACTCTATTTATAAGTCATGCTGATAAAGGAGATGTATGATGATGACGCCACTAATGCGTAGTTTACAACTTACTCAACTGAGTGAGCATGCAGTCAATGAATTAGCTCCTTCGTTTATACGTTTACCTCACACCTGTCATGCTGATGGCCAGTATCGGTTACGCCGCTATTCCATTGTTGCTTTACATGATGGAAAACTTGTCCAGTTACCTGCTGCAGATTTTGTTCAATCTGATGATATCAATCATTTTCAAGGTAACGTAATTCGCCATTTTGAGCCTCTAGAAGATGCGGTCATAACCTGTAGCGGAATGCTTGAGATGTGCCAATTATTTCAAGATGCCAATGCTATTCCTAATGACCAACCCATTGAAATTCACCAGATGCGTGTCACTGTTATTGATGGCGAAGTACCAACATCACCCGAAGGCATTCACCAAGATGGGTTTGAACATATTGCAGTGATTGGAATAAAACGTCACAACATCCATGGTGGTGAGTTTTTAGTTTATAAAGATAACAACTCGTCACCGATTCTGTGTACAACCCTACAACATGGCGAAATGGCTATTTTAGCTGATGAAATTTTATGGCATAACGCCCATCCTATTAAAACGATCAAAAAACACCATCAAGGTTATTGGGATGTCTTTGTGCTAACCACCAAGGAGATTCAACATGACCTTTGATCCCTTAGAAAATCGGTGCTTATTTCCGGCGTTAAATCAGCAAATAAATAATAAACCAGTCTGTTTTTTTGACGGTCCTGGAGGGTCACAAGTTCCTCAAACAGTGTTAGATACAATGAGTTATTACTTAGGTCATTTTAATTCAAACTTAGGCGGATCTTTTTTTACTAGCGTTGCAACGACAGCATTAATGAAAGAGGCTCGTCAGGTAGCACAAGTTTTAATTAACGCTCCCTCAGCTAACAATGTTGTTTTTGGGGCTAATATGACCAGCCTCACTTTTCATCTAAGTCGAACAATAGCCAGAGATTGGCAACAGGGCGATGAGATTATTGTTACTGCACTTGATCATTACTCAAATGTATCAAGCTGGCAGCAAGCAGCCGAGGATAAAGGGGTGACCATCCATCAAGTACGTTTAAATAGTACCAATTGCGATCTCGATTATGATCATTTCAATACGTTACTCAATTCTCGCACAAAATTAGTCGCCGTCAGTTACGCATCAAATGTGACAGGGTCACTAATGGATGTAGAACGCATCATTAAAGCAGCCCATGCTGTCGGTGCACAAGTATATGTTGATGCTGTCCATTATGCTCCCCACCGACTGATTGATGTTCAAGCATTAGATTGTGACTTTTTAGTATGCTCTGCATACAAGTTTTTTGGTCCCCACCTTGGAATTGCTTATATTGCGCCACAATGGCTTCAAACACTTAGGCCTTATAAAGTCGAGCCCGCTCCCAATGATGGCCCAGCTCGCTTTGAAACCGGCACTCAAAATTTTGAAGCGTTGGCTGGATTTATTGCAGCGGTTAATTATTTAGCCGATTACAGCCGTCATATCGACAACCAATCATTATCACTTCGACAGCATTTATGTCGCAGTTTTGATTATTATCAAGCCTATGAAACCAAACTTAGCCAATATTTCCTATCCCATTTAAACCACTATAGTAATGTCACTTTATATGGCATCAATCATCATCAACAACGTACACCAACTTTCGCGATCAGGATTGATAATACAACACCTGCAGAAGTCGCCAGCTATCTTAGTAACCACAATATCTGTGTTTGGCACGGGCATTTTTATGCACAAGGATTATGCGAACAATTAAAGCTACTCAATAAAGGTGGGGTTATTCGTATTGGCTGTATGCATTACAATACTTATAATGAAATAGACACCTTATTTAAAGTATTAGATTGCTTTCTAACACCACAGTAATGCCTAAACCTGATGATCTTAACAAGGCGCCTTAACCACCATAATATTCACTATAAATGAGAAAATATTATTGTGCCTTGCCATGTGCTCAAGTTTTTACAACTATTTATGACGTAATATATAAAATTTATGCGATTAATATCACTTAATATAAAAATGATTAAGCTTAATTTTGCAATTTATAATTAACGTATTAACTATTATCGTACTTCAGTAATAGTATGATATTATTATCAAACCCGCTCCAACTCGGTACAGAAATGAATCAGTCTCAACAACTACTCGATATTAGTACTCATGCCCTACTACATCTAGAATTTAAAAAACTTGAACGTCGCCTATCATTGACTGAGCAAAATAATTTACTTGTTCAGTACCTGAAACGAATCCTAAAAGATAATCGATACCGTGCCGTTAAGAAATCGACCAAAAGTTGGTTATTGCGCGGTAGGAAAACGGGCGCCTGTTTAGCATCAATCCTAAATAATGATCGAGAGCGTATGCTACAAACCAGCTCTACTGATCTTTATCGCTTTGTTGATCTGATTGAAGAAGTCGAATCACAATTAAATACCAAAGTGCAATACTCATTAGCACATAATATCAATTTGAAAGCGCGGTTTGGTAACGTCTTAGTGTGCGTGGTAGATGAAGATTTAACATCAAGTTTTGATGATGATGGCCTGATGACCAAATCAACTCAAATTTTATTTATTGGTAATACCGAGCACAAAGACATTTTCTCTGCGGCTATTGATCAAAGCGGTTATTTCCAATCTGTTATTGCATATGAAGATGAAAACCACCTTCGTGTTGAACTTTTTAGACTTTAATTTCACACTTCATTGTAATTGACAATACCAATGAGTTTGCCTTAGCAGCTTACTCATTGGTTGTTCTATTATACTAATCTTAGATTCCCACCTAAGAAGATAATAATCATCGCTAAAACTCATTATTATTTTTCATAAAGCCACTCATTGAAAATTAAATCAATTAGTCAATATATACGCTGACACTCCTTGCCGTAGTTTGACCAACTCTTGCTTTCCAACGCACCGCATCTTTATGTTTACACAGTAAAACTACTGTATAAATTTTTGGGATATAACTCAAAATTTCGTATCGTAATAAAATTTCATTTCAGATATTCGTTAATAAAAACACCACCACTAAAAAATTAATCCTTTATTTTCAACACCTTAATCAAATATCTTGTGATATTCAGGCCGACTCATTTTTTATATTTATCCTATACATGCGACAAATAACGCTTGCATCTCAATCAGAATAAAACTACTGTATGGACATACAGCATGTATATATAACCACTGTCGGAGATGACACTATGAAAGCACTAATGCAGACTCAAGAATTTATTACTGCTTCTGACGTTTACAAAGCCACATTTGGATCGCATTTAAATGGTATAGAATCTCCGTCAAGGGCTGTTCCGATTGAGGTCAGCTATAGTGAACAACAACAAGCTCAACTGGCATATTTTTTACGTCTTCTTAAACAAGCAAATGAAGAAAATCGCTGGATCATGTTTATTGGCCAAGACGCACTGTTAGATAAACAATTGCTCATCAATGCCGGCATTGATATTAATAAAGTGCTGCTACTTAAAAATGCTAAAAATCAAAGTAAACATTTACTTATGGCAAAAGCATTAGAAATGGGAAATTGCTCTGCTGTTATTGTTACAGGCGAAATTGAAGCATTTAATACTCCTATTATTACAACGGCTGCCGAACAAGGTAAAACATTAGCTTTTGTATTAAACCAGAACATTAAAGCACAATTAACATTCCATTAAGCTATTTTATAGGCGCCAATGTTATCAACAAGTTACACCAACGCTAACATTACATACAACCAGTAAAGATATATATACAACTTATATTTTTTTATTTGAAAATATATTTCTTTTAATATGAAAAAAATTAAAAATAGCTTTTACGCATAATGAAAATCCATATAATCGAGTAAATTAATATTTAAATACTAGGTTTCAGAATGGATAATAAGCTCGGATTTGGTGCATTAACTGCATTTGTAATCGGCTCAATGATTGGTGCGGGGGTTTTTAGTCTGCCACAAAATATGGCAGCTGTTGCTAGCCCTGCAGCAGTCATAATCGGCTGGGCTATTACGGGTGTAGGCATGATATTCCTTGCTATGTCTTTTCAAATTTTATCATTACTAAAACCTAATATTAATAGTGGCGTTTTTGGCTACGCCCAAGCAGGTTTTGGCGATTTTGTGGGATTTTGTTCTGCTTGGGGTTACTGGTTAAGTGCAATGCTTGCCAATGTCTCATACCTTGTGATTGTTTTTAGTACCTTAGGTATGTTCTTTGATAAACCAGGTCATATCATTTTTGGTATGGGTAATACTTGGCAATCAATTGTTGGCGCATCGGTACTATTATGGTTAGTTTACGCATCAGTAAGACGAGGCGTACAAACCGCTGCAACCATTAATACGATCACTACCGTTGCTAAATTAATTCCATTAGTCCTCTTTATTTTCTGTACTTTAGTTGCATTTAAATGGCATACATTTACATTTGATTTTACGGGTTTAGAATTTGGTCCTCAACATGATTTACTAAGTCAAGTTAAAGGCACCATGCTTATCACTGTATGGGTATTTATCGGTGTTGAAGGAGCTGTGATTGTTTCATCACGAGCACGCAATCGTCGTGATATCGGTCGAGCGACGATTCTTGGGCTACTAACAGCGCTTATTATTTATGTCTTTGTTACTCTGCTTTCTATGGGAGTCATTTCTACACCTGAACTAGCTAAATTCCATAATCCATCAATGGCAATTGTACTTGAGCATATTCTTGGCCCATGGGGTTCAATTATTATTGGTTGTGGTTTATTGGTGTCCGTAAGTGGTGCATTTTTAAGTTGGACAGTTCTCGCGACAGAAGCACCACTGTTGGCTGCACAGAACAATATGTTCCCTAAATCATATGCTAAAGAAAATAGTGCAGGGACGTCGATTAAAGCGCTTAACCTAACTATTATTTGTATTCAAATTTCATTATTTGCTGTTATTTATGCTGGTGGAACTTATAATTCATTACTAATAATTGCTTCAGAAATGATCTTAGTTCCCTACTTCCTTGTTGCCGCTTATACGCTAAAACTTGCTATTAAAAATAAAAATCGTGGCATGCTATTGTTTATAGGTTTAGGTTCAACTATTTACGGTCTATGGCTACTTTATGCTTCAGGCTTAAGTCACTTATTACTCGCTTCTTTATTGTATTTACCAGGGCTATATTTCTTCATTAAAGCTAAGAAAGAGTTAAATCAGCCCTACTTTGTTGGTAAAGAGCGTGTTTTCGTTGTGTTATTAGTTCTCTTGTCTGTGTTCGCTATTTATATGGTTGCCACTGGGCATATTGTGTTAGAAAGTTAATATTTACTAATATACATATTAAAAAGCCGTATATTACTATTACTCCCATAACCATGGACATAGTGTAATATACGGCTTTTTTGTCAATATTATTTAAGCTGTTGGTGCTCCCAACTTATTTCAATTCGATTTCTGCCCATCTTTTTAGCTTTTAATAACGCTAAATCAGCACGCTGAATTAACTCTTCACTAGATTCATTCACTAATTCAGCCACACCTAAACTGCAGGTTAACTTAAATTCACGATCAAAATCCCAGACTTTGTTTGCAATCGTTTCTCTAATTTCTTCTGCAATTTCAACAGCTGTACTCATATTCGTTTCAGGGCAGAAAAGTACAAATTCCTCTCCCCCCCAACGCGCAAACATATCAGAACGCCGTATTAATTTATCAATCGTTTCTGCAAATTTAACTAATACCGTATCGCCAAAACCATGACCATAAGTATCATTTACCGCCTTAAAGTGATCTATATCGATAAAAATCATTGAGAAAGGAATATCATTAGATTGAGTTTGAATTGTTATCTCTTCTAACCATTCAGTTACGGTATGTCGATTTCTAATCCGCGTTAATGGATCTGTACAGGCTAAATGTTCAAATTTCAAACTTTTATTATATAGCAATCTATTTGCATCGCGTAAACGCTGGCTGCGCTCTTCTGTGAATTTTATTTTTTTATCGAGAATGAATCGCTCACTCATAATAATAATAATAGCGGTAACGACCCACAAAAGTAATAATGCTTTAACTAAAGACGATTCAGAAATCCACTCGCCATAAAATACTAATTTATTTAATCGAATAGCATAATAAGACTCTTTAACGTAACTGCCTGTAGCAATCTCAATCACTGAAATATTATCAAATTGTCGACTCGACTTATCGACAGGAATATTGTTTTCAGCGATCCACCACGATAACACTTGAAAATTTCGTAATGGAAAAACCTTCAATCCATCATCAATCCCTGGTGAATATTCTATCGCATTAAACTTTAATGATATTGGATCATTGACATTCGCATAGGTTGAATCAAAATTACGTAAATATACTCTTACGCGTTCATCTTCGAGTGGACTCGTGTAATCAATATCAATACCCACTGAATGATAAGCGCTTAAGTCGATCCCTTTATCAACATAATCAGTTAACGAAATGGCTATTTCACAAAATGGCCACTTAGCTTTATTAATAATATTGCATTCTAACAATACATGATCTTGACCAATATCTAATGTTGCAGTTGTTGCCCCTTTTTGGGCTGAATCATCAATAATTTTATATTGGCTATTTTGCGGCGTAACTATATATTCTTTCTTTGCACCTCCCAAAAGGTACCACCCATATGCCACTATGGTAAGAAAGACTAAAAATAAGACAATTGATCGAAGCCATTTATTTAACCCCGCCATAAATACCTCAAAACATTATCATTGCTAAAACGAAGTAAAATATTACAACCATAGCAACAAACTAGCAGACAATGTATAGTTAAACAACTAATTATATTAGATATTTATAGAAAACCGAACGCATTAAAGCAACACATTGCTTATCAATAAAAAACGCCGCTATTTTGCGACGTTTTACACTTTTTTGAGATATAAATGACAGTTATTTAACGACGGCGTTGAGCGTTTTTACCTCGATTCTGATGTATTTTACTCTTTGCCTTAGCACGACGTTTTTCTGCCGACGCACCACGATGAACAGACACTGTTTCAATTAAACTTGGATCGGGTTCATAGCCTTCAAGCCATTGTTGTGGTAGACGTGTATCTAGTAGCTCTTCAATCGCTTTTAATGCCCACTCTTCATCAAGACTCATTAATGTGATCGCATAACCGGTATTTCCTGCTCGGCCAGTACGACCAATTCGATGCACATAATCTTCAGCATTAAACGGTAAATCAAAGTTAACAACATATTCTAGTTGCTGAATATCTAAACCACGAGCAGCCACATCGGTTGCCACTAATACACGCACTTTACCTGCTTTAAAATCATCTAAAGCACGTTGACGAGCACCTTGGCTTTTATCACCATTAATTGACACCGCTTTAATACCATCAAGACCCAAACTTTTAGCAAGTTGATCAGAACCTTGCTTAGTTTTAGTAAACACCAACACTTGCTGCCAGTTACGCGAGCCAATTAAATAAGCTAATAATTCTGATTTGCGCTTCTTATCTACTGGATATACCATTTGCTGAACAGTATCAGCCGCAATGTTTTCTGGTGCGACTTCTACCATTTTAGGATCAGTTAAAATACTAAAGGCTAATTTCTTAACCTGCTTTGAAAAAGTAGCAGAGAAAAATAGTGTCTGACGCTCGGCAGGCATACGCTTCATGATACGATTAATATCAATAATAAACCCCATATCAAGCATACGATCTGCTTCATCAAGCACAAATGTTTCTATATTCGCAAGTGATACATTACCGACAAAAACATGGTCAAGTAAGCGACCAGGTGTCGCAATTAAAATATCAACGCCAGCTTTTAAGGCTTTTATTTGAACATTCATGCTAGTGCCGCCATAAGCAACAGCAACTTTCAGTTCAGTATATTTACTGTATGCAATAAAGCTATCGTAGACCTGTTGTGCCAATTCACGGGTTGGCGTGATCACTAAAGCGCGAATTTTCGCACCTTGCTGAGGCTTAGCGTCTTCTATTCCCTGTTCAGTTAGTGATGGCAATGTCATTAAACGTTGTAAAATAGGAAGCGCAAATGCTGCTGTTTTTCCGGTACCCGTTTGTGCCCCAGCCATCACATCATTCCCTGCCAATGCTAATGGGATTGCTTGCAACTGCACATCTGTTGGTTTTTCATAACCTAATTCTGTAACAACTTGCAATAATTTAGGGTGAAGACCGAGCGTTTCAAACGACATAGTGTATTCCTAGCAATAAATACGCTTATACCAATAGAGCGGCATAAGAAAACAAGCGCGGATTCTAACATAAAAAAAAAGCACTTCGCCATGAAGTGCTTTTCGTTACACAATAAATATTGGTGAATTACATAATAGCTACTGTTTAATATTCAAGAAAGCCGCGCCACGAACGCCACCAGCATCACCGTGTTTTGCTTTTACAATTTTTGGTGCTTGTGACACTGACAATAAGTATTTAGGTAAACGCTTTGGTAATTCATCATAAATTAATTCAAAATTAGATAAACCGCCACCTAACACCACAACATGAGGATCAACACCCGTGAATAAATTAGCAAAGCACATTGCTAATACTTCCATAAAGCGATCAACGTGCTGTTGTGCTTTTTCATCACCTGCAGCATGACGTTCAATAATCTCAATCGCTTTTAGTTTTTCACCGTAATAGTGCGTATAAATCTGCTCAAAACCACGACCTGATAAATAGTTATCAATACAGCCTTTTTGACCACAACCGCAATCAAATAATGGTGCATTTTCGCCTAAATGTAGCCATGCATCTAATGGCAAACGTGCATGACCAAACTCACCACCGACATGGTTTAAGCCTGAAAAGACCTTACCGTTAAATACCATACCGCCACCAAAACCAGTGCCCAAAATAAGCCCCAACACTGACGGTGCATCTTGATGCTCATCATCCCATGCTTCTGACAATGCAAAACAGTTAGCATCATTATCAAGACTGACACTACGACCTAATTTTGCTTCCAAATCTTTACGCAATCTACGCCCTTTAGCTGAAGGGACATTTGAAGTTAATACCGTGCCATCTCGCGCATCTTCAATTCCGGGAATACCCAGTCCAACAGCACCTTCACAACCAAATTTAGCATCTGCGGCAGTAATAATAGACACAATCGTATCGATCAGTTTATCGTAATCATCACTCGGTGTTGGTACACGCTCTGTTGCTACGCGCTCTAGTTTTTCATTAAATGCACCAAATTCAATTTTAGTTCCGCCTACATCGAAGCCGTAGTACATCCTATTCTCCTACAAATAATGTTTAACTACACCGTGAGCTTATAACTCATTAAATATACTAAAAATTATCCACATTTAGACCAAAAGTGACTGTGATCTACGGCTAATTCAGCAGTTATTGTTCAACTCAATTTTAATGTTATTCAGTCGGCATCACATTTTTAAATCGACGTTTCATCAATCGACATAAATTTTTCTAATACAGCTAATGATGATTGCTCAGGTACTAAGCGATTCATCTTACCTGCAATATAATTTTCGCGGAAAACATCGAACCATAAATCTAATAGCTCAGCGTTATAATGCTCACCAAAAACATCGATAATTCGAGCCGCCACTTCAGCTGTACCCAATTGATTTTCTTTTGAGGCTTCACGCATTTTATAGCGTGAAGGCTGATCTGGATTAATAGACAATAGCGGAAAACGATCAAGATATGGGCTCTTACGGAACATTTTTTTAGCTTCAGCCCAACTGCCATCTAGCATTATAAATAATGGCCGCTTCCCTGCTTCAAGTTCTATTGACGTCGCTTCTCTTTCTGGTGCGTATTCCGCTGGAAAAACCACATAAGGCTGCCATTGAGGATCATCTAATAATGCTAACATCTCAACGTTAGGCTCAGTGCGCGACCAAATATAAGCAAAGGTATCTTCAAACACATCTGCAATTAATCGACCAGTATTACTTGGTTTTAAAATTTCATCATCAAACATTACCAATAAAAAAGCCGCGTTTGATTTAGCTAATGGGCGATGTTTACAAATACACAGATGCGTACGTAACATACACTGACGACAGCGTTGGACTTTACAGCCACGAGCAAGGAAAGGACGAGTTGAACGTGCAAGACGTTCTTCATAAAGAGTATGGACAGCATGGATGCGCATAGCGACTAACCTAAAACAGGAAAAACGCCTGCATTTTACATAAACCGTACTAAACATACAGCCATTATCAACATTACAGGTTGGCTAGCATAATATTGTTTAGTTTATAGTCGTATTTCCATCGACCTCCGTTAAAATAAACTCACCTTTACTGTCGGTGTAGCAATTATCGCTATTAATAATCGTCGTGGTATTACGGCCTTTTTTCTTAGATTCATATAACGCTAAATCAGATTTTTCTAACCATGATTTATAATCGATCAGTTTAGGATTCCACTCACAAACACCGAGACTGATTGTAACTTTAACAATCCCTCGCTGATCATCAAATACCGTTTCTTGTTCAATACGATTACGCAGTCTTTCGGTAAAGTAACCTGCAAGTTCAGCTGATGTTCCAGGTAAAATAATACCAAATTCTTCACCGCCGTAACGGCCAGCAATATCTGTTTGCCGTTTTGTACGACGTAAAACATCAGCGATTACTTTTATTACTCCATCGCCCGCAACATGACCATAAGTATCATTAACACGTTTAAAATGATCAATATCAAACATCACCAGTGTTGCTGGTGTTTGTGTTTGCTGGCAATACTCAAATGCGTCAGCTAAACAATTCTCCCAATGACCTCGATTATAAAGTTGGGTTAACCGATCGGTAATGCTTAAATGCGTCAGCTGTTTATTTGACTCATGAAGATGGTTTTTGTTTTTAGCGATATCAGTAACATCATTAATGGTTAAACAAATATGCTTATATTCGCCTGATAATGAACGCAATGGCGTTATAGTCATATTCTGATACATAATATCTGAGCTGCCAGATATTGGACAAAAATTTAAAAAACGAAACACCCACGGCCGATCTTCCCATGCTGAAAATGAGTGCATACGTAACTTAAACGTTGATCGTATTTTATTTTTCAGCCACAACTCAGGTAAGTCAGGCACTATATCAAACAGTGACTTACCCATTATTTGTGTACAAGATATACCACTATATGCCTGCATGAACGTATTCCATGCACAGACATTATAGTTTTCATCTAATATAACAACACCCGCATCTAGGTTATCTAATACTTGCATTGTTAAATGAAAATCAGCTAAAGATATTTCGTTCAATGTAATGATTCCATCACTTTATCATTAATAATAGTTAGAGAATGGCTATCCATAATAAATAAGACATCACACTCAACATCTAATATTTCAGCCTTATAGGTATATTCAATGGTGAAGTAAGTATTTGTCTCACATTGTGTGTGATGCAAGTTCATATATTCTTCTAGAACAATGGGTTGTCGAACAGAAAATGGAATTAAAATTTGCTCTGATAATGCCACTAAAAAAGATGACACCATCAAATTTGCAATATCGATAACGACTTCGTTCTTATATTCATCGGTTTGACTAAAACCCAATTTTTCACCAAAGACATGAATATCTTGGCCATGTAATTCCACTAACGCTTCGCCATGAATACCACCACCAACAAAACGCTGTGTTATCGCAATAAGTTCATTATCATTACGAATATCTGCAATCGCCATTGATAAGTCACTGCTTTTCATAAATGCCACATTCGGTAACGGCATTTTGATAAAATCACCTAAATGGTCAGAAATAATAGCAGCCCCACGTCCTAGAGCAATATTGGCGATTTCACGAATATTATCTATTGGATGCTCACTAATAAAATGCGCACCCGTGACTGAATGTTGCACACCATCAAATACTAGCCCTAAGCGTTGAGAAAGCTCTATCAGCTGTTTATGATCAAAAGGCTTAGGTAAAAAATAATCCGCCCCCAGTGCTAAACTTCTTTCCATTGCTGTGCATTGAACATCAGCAGATAACACAATAATTGTAGTAGTAAAGTCTCGTACGGGTAACGATTTCATCACGCTAAAACCATCCATCACTGGCATGGTTAGATCTAAAAACATAATATCGATATCAATATTTTTTAGGTGTTCAAGCCCCTCTTCTCCATTTTCAGCATAGAAGAAATTGGCATTACTGCACGCTTGTAGGGATCGTGTAATGGATTTATGCACCAATACTGAATCGTCACAAATGAGAATATTCATATTTTTAATCATCAGATTGATCACTTACCCACGAAACTTAAATTTAGTATAAAGCAAAGCAACAATCTGCTGTAATATAAATTATGCATTCAGTGACATACATCTAAATATTGAGCTTACTTCCAAAAAACAAACTGAAGATAAATTTTATATTATCCTCTTTGGTTACATTTTATAAAATAAAGTTTATTTTCTATAATTCCGCTTATCTCATTAAGTAAAGATAATTATTGACAATATAGTTACCCAATCGCTTTTTTATAATAGAATCAGAGCATAATTTTATATCAGCCAAAGGATAATAAACATGAAAGCTCTTCGTTGGATTGTCGGTCGCATCATCCTTATACTTAATGCTCTTTTTTCACCGCGTGGAATGCAACGCAATGCGGTAGAACAACAAAAGGTTGACGCTGCTGTTGCCAATATGCAGCTCTATCAATTTGAAACTTGCCCGTTTTGTGTAAAAGTTCGACGTCACGCAAAGCGTTTAAATTTACCACTTGCTACTCGCGACGCAAAAGTAGCACCTTGGGACAAAGAACTATTAGAGCAAGGTGGAAAGCGCAAAGTTCCTTGTTTACGCATTGAAGAAAATGACCAAATCACCTGGATGTATGAATCAAACGATATTATTGCGTATTTAGACAAACGTTTTGCTTAACTTCAGCAATAAATAACAACAAATAAATATTCAAGTCCTGTTGTTAAAAGCCGATATACCTGCATTACCTTTTATCGCTTGCGTATAAAAGCAAAATGGTTATCGGCTTTTTAACCGTTGTATTTTTCACTTATTGGTTATAAATAAGTTCTACAGGGCTGTATATGAGAAAAAATCATACAATCACTACTGACGATATTTTAATAAAATTATGTCATTCACTGGCTGATGTATTATCACGTGCAACAGACAGTCAAATTAAATATTCACCGATGGTACAAAAAATTAATAAAACCAGTTTAAAACCTGATATCGGATGCTTTGTTTTATTTGATGGTGGTTTTACCGGCTTAGTTGTTACCAATTTCTCTGCGCTGGCCGCTATGGAACTTTATCAGAATTATATGCTACGGATGGGTTTTACAAATTCAGACCTTGCCATTCATCATACAGCAGATGACGTAGCAAACATTTTAGGTGAGTTAATGAACCAAGTCGTTGGAGATTTTACTGGTAAAATTGGTCGAGAATTAAATATTTCAATTACTCAAAATCAACCAAAAATGTTGGCATTACACAAACAAATTATATTGTCTGTTGATACCAATTTAGATCGTCCACAAGTTCGACGCGTTAGTTTTACGACAGCTAGCAACAATATTTTTTATCTTGAACTTGCGATGGATAAAACTGAATTTATTCAACTCGAAGCTTTTGAAGTTAATGAACAAGATCCTGATACCATTTTTGAAACGGCTTATGTTGCTCAACAGCAAAACCAACCGACTTCAGAAAATAAGCCCACCGACAATAATAATGATAATCAAGATTTACTTGACCAATTAGGATTATAACTATTTTAATTAGTAGGTAACTTTATATAACAATACTGTTGCCTACTTACATTTTATGCGGTGTCACTTACTGTTAATACCGTTTTATAATGTAATTATGTGATCATTAACGTTATTTCATTTCATTATGCAATTTACAAAATCCTCAAATCCGTATAATTTCGACACCACTTCTAGCTTGTGAGTTTTAATAATGTCTCAATCTCGTGTTGCCAGTTTTGAATGCGGTCGAATAATCGCGACTATTGCTATTATTGCCTTACACTGCCAAATTTTCATGCAAGCGCCACTCTTTAATGGCCAACCTTTATTAGGTATGGGTCTTAACCAAATGAGTCGTTTTGCTGTACCACTTTTTTTTATTATGGCTGGCTACTTCATTCAACCCCGTTTAACAACTGAGCGCCTTCCTTACTTATGGCACTATGCTCGCCCATTACTGATCATGTGGGTATCATGGAGCATTATTTATCTCATTTTACCGTTTAACTTTCATATTGTAGCGACCGATGGCTATTTTGCTGAACGTAGCATGTATTGGCAAAAACTATTAGCAACGCCATTAAATACCCTTTTTGAAGGGGGATTAGTGCACCTTTGGTATATTCCTGGTTTACTCAGTGGGTTAACCGTTATTACTATCCTATTACGTTGCAAACTGGAGCGATTAATTATCCCTGTGGCGAGCGGATTGTTTATTTTTGGTTTAATGGCAGGAAGTTATGCCCAGATGACAGATTTAAGCTCGCCGATATTCACTCGTAACGGGCCATTTTTTAGTACCTTTATGATTATGCTTGGATTTGAAGTTCGTCGTCGTAATATCAGTCTTAGCTTAAAATACAGCATGACTATGTTAGTTATTGGATTTGGATTATTTATAGGTGAAGCAAACTACTTATCCCTACAAGAAAATGGATCTTTTTTCCATGATTTTCTATTTGGGACTCCACTATGGGCATTAGGTATTTTCTTTGTTTTATTGGCTAAACCAAATTTTGGTGACAATAAAATCACCCACACACTAAGTAAAGATGTATTAGGTATTTACCTCTGCCACCTTATTATTGTGATTTATTATTTAAATATTGTCAGACTATTAGGCATTAATTCAATTATTGCGAGTATTTTGGCTGTGCCTGTTGTATTGATTATATCTACACTCATTGTTCGCGGTTTACGTAAAACACCCATAGCACGCTTTCTCGTTCGCTAAATCACTAACTGACGCTATTAAAAAGTCCTTATGACATCGTGATTATAAGGACTTTTTTTAACCTAAATCATGAATAAATAAAGCTGTAAACATCATTTCTAATGCAAAAAATGTTTAAGCACTCACTAAATTTCAACGCGATAACACGCTTTTAGACTCACATGATTGCGCCTATCAATTACATAAAGATAACATTGTTAACAACTTTTGTGTGTTCTATTGATAAGGGAATGAGTCAATGACTAAATTACATCCGCTATCTTTCATCATTGGCAGCTTTTTTGCTGCTAATTGTTACGCAATGACCCCTCAACCAGATCCTGATAATGTCGGTGGTTATGTTATTGAACGTTCCGAAATAATAGCAGCAGAAAACGCAAAAACCTTAGATCCTATGTATGATGTTTGGGCGAAAGCCTTAGCTACAGCATCAAATACTGTTGTTGAAAGTATCGCACCAGGCTTGAATACTAACCCTGATAACGTCAAACGCGTCGAGCGCGTTTTTCCTGAAACAGAATGGAATTACCTCACTCAAATGGCCGCACCTGAATATACCTATACTCGCTTTTTACGTGCCATAGGTAAATTCCCCGCTTTCTGTGGTGATTATACTGATGGCCGTGATGCTGATGCTATTTGTAAAAAATCCATTATTACTGCTTTCGCCCATTTCGCCCAAGAAACTGGCGGCCATATTAGTATTGAAAACGTCTCTGATAACCCACTAGGATTAGAAGAATGGCAACAAGCATTAGTGCATGTTCGCGAAATGGGTTGGTCTGAAGGCCAACCTGGTTATACCACCGGTTGTGGTCAAGATGATTGGCAAAATAAACGCTGGCCTTGTGCTGAAGGGCAAGGTTACTTTGGTCGTGGTGCAAAACAACTCTCCTACCACTTTAACTATGGCGCTTTTTCTGAAGTGATGTTTGACGGCGATGCAACAGTATTGCTCAACAACCCAGGGCTTGTCGCTGACTCTTGGCTCAATCTGGCTTCAGCTATCTGGTTCTTCTTAACACCTCAAGCACCTAAACCAGCCATGTTACATGTAATCGATCGCACTTGGACTCCTTCACAACGAGAAACAGATGCTGGTATCGGTTATGGATTTGGTACCACAATTAACGTCATCAATGGTGGTATTGAATGTGGCGAACAAAACAAAGATAAAGGCCAGCCCGTTAACCGTATTCGTTATTGGGAAGGCTTAGTTGAAAACTATCAAATTCCATTAGAAAGTGATGAAACCAATACCTGTTGGCAACAAACCCCTTATGGCAGTTTAAATCTAAATGGTGCAACCGATGTGCTTTACACTAACTGGGATGCAAACTGGAAATATTATCCAGATCGTCCAGGCGGTGTCTCGTTTGAATGTGAATTAGTCGGCTTCCAAACCGCTTATTCTGCACTTGTTGCTGGCGACTATGAAAAATGTGTGACTAATTTCTATGGTTCTCACGCTAACTGGCCTGCTGTACGTGTGGTCGATAAATTAGATCCAGATACTGGCGGCGGTACAACTGATCCAACCGATCCACCGGTTGATGGTGTAGCAAGTTGGGATCAAAATAAAGTTTATACAGGTGGCGAGCAAGTATCTTACAAAGGTGCAATTTATGAAGCTCAATGGTGGACACAAAGTGATCAGCCTGATTTAGGCGGCCCATGGAAGTTAATTAAAGCGGCAACTGATAACACAGTTACGCCACCTGTAACACCACCGACAGATGACACTGTCACGCCGCCAACCGATGAAACACCAGAGTTACCTACAGATGTAACGCCATGGGAAACTAATGCCGTTTATAACGGTAATGATAAAGTTAACTATCAAGGTAAAATATACCAAGCAAAATGGTGGAGCCAAGGTAACACACCAACAGCAGGCGATCCGTGGGTTTTACTACCTTAACTTGTTCGGTTTGTTGATAGATTACATTAACCATTAAACAGAATAAAAATGGCCTTATAATAAACGTCTTATAATTAAAGATGCTTACTATCAAGGCCATTTTTTATTGTTTGTAATAACTGTTATTTTGTTGCCGCATCAAACACTAATTTACCTAATCGATATAGTCGCTTTGCTTGTTCACTATAATCAATCGTTTCTCCTTGTGCGCGACGACGATTGAGTTGGGTATTAATACCGTCTTGATAAACATGTTGTAGCTGTGATTGTAAGCTATCGAGATTATAGGGAATGCGATCACGACTTACAGAAAATGGTAAAATATATTCAGCGTCCATAATTTCACGGTTATATTTTACAGCCTCGGCAATAATACGTCCTTTTGGCGTTTGCGGCGTATTCAAATCATAAGGTGGTAGCCACTCATCAACCGGTTTAAGTTTATCAACTTGGTTCACCAGCATGATCACTTTAGGTGCTTTTCGATGCTGATTTTGCTGTTGTTTATAAAAATTATCTAATGACCCCTTCAGCGTAACATCAACTTGACGTGATGATTGATTAGCTTTTAATACCCAAATAACTACATCACTTTGGGTCATTTGTTTTAGCAATTTTTTGTCGGTTTCTACGCTGCCATCAATACCGGGTAAATCAATAAGGTTTATTAAATCAAGTCCTTCAACCTCACATTTATAAGTCGTGACTTTATCTGTTGAGGGTAATGCACTCACTTCTGCTGCAATTTCACCCAATAAGCCATTAATTACTGAAGATTTACCCGCACTCACTTGACCTACAACGGCGACGCGTAATGGCTCAACCGCTATCGCAGCCGCTTGTTTATCTTGCTCATGTAGCTGACTATGGGGCACTGCGGCATCATCAAGTTTAAAACGACCGCTATATAAATCAATCGCTACAGATGCAACTTCTTGGAGTAAGGTTGCCTTTAATTTAGCCTGAACTTCAGCACTGACGTCATCAAATAACTTACCAACCACTAACCCTCGTACTTCTGCTAACCAACCGGTGGGGGTCGCTATACGAAATAAACGATAAACGTCATAAGCACTTTTGGCGTATCCCATTTTATCTTTAAGTGCATAACCTTGTTTCAGGCTTGTGAGAGTGATCTTCTCAGAAAATGGGACATGTTGCTGTAAAAAGTAACGGTAACGCCGACTTACCTCTTCAACCATCATTAAAAACTCAGGCGCTGTAAATGCTAATTTTTGCGAGTTTGATTGCTGATGGTATTGTGCTGCAACATCTGCCACCAATACATAAGCATGAGCTTGTAAACTTTCCCATGCTGCATCTTCTGCTAGCTGCTTATCTATCACAGCAGTCATTTGTTGCCACACTTGGTGATCGTGCTCACTCCATTGAGGATTAGCTGACACGTGTAGTGGCGCGATATCATCAATGACTGCATCAGCAACAACACGTTTACGGCGTAACCACCAATAAGGCACAAATGCCAATAAGCAGCCACCAGCAATAATGGCAAAGAATAACCACCATAATCCTTGCTGAATAAGATCAACGACACCAAAACCAGCTAATACCAATACCGGTAAACAGATAGCCGACACCACTAACGGCAAAAAACCTTCTGAAAGTTGATTGATTAACTGATAACTTTTACTGATCCGTTTCATTGGCTGTCCTTTTCATCCTTTTCAATGCCACTTTTCGATGCTTGAGTAACTTGCTGTCGATCTGCTATGTTTTTAACCGTTGTAAATGCTTGTTGATAAGCTAATTTAATTTGATCTTTAGAGATTGGTTCACCTTTACTACGGTGATACAAATACATACATGCCGCTCTGCCAATCGCATACGTTGATGAAAAACTCATCGCAGCAGCCGTTGCGCTTCCTACCGTTTGACCATAAGCAGGAATAAACTTCACTAATTGATTCAAGCCTAATTTAGATAAATATTGCAATAAAAAACCAGAACCCAGCATGCCAACAAATTCAGCATAGTCTTTCTTATTCCAGCTAACACCATATTGATTGGCAAGGCTATGCAGCATCTTGCCTTGAATAGCTGGCACACTAAATAACCCCACAGCAGGAATTGCATCGCTAGCACCAGCAGCACCTGCGTACCACAATACTTCTTGACGCAACTGGTAAAAATTTTGTTCTTCACGATTAGTATGCGCTTGTTGATTTGATAATAAACTCAACATCGGTAGCGCGTCAGTTAACGCATGATGTAAGTCATCAAGGCCGATAAATTGTTCATCATCAGGGATCAAATCAACCACTATAGGATGATAGATAGTAGCTGTTTGTGATTGCCATTGAGTAGGCTTTATTCCCCAGATCTCCATTACTCGTTGGTGGTTATAATCAATCGCTCGCTGACGTTCTTGAGTATCAACAATGCTATTAACTGCAGTGTGAATAACCAACAAGTGTTTAATTACACCACTGCGCTTTATCTGTTTTAAAGCATTTAATAAGCCTGATTGCTCTGGCTCTTCTGCTTTCATTACCACCATTAAGGCATGGCTTTTGCCACTACACATCGCAATATCTTCACTTGGATCGTAGTCCGCCTCTCCTAAACCTCGCGTATCAAGAAAACACACTAACGGGCTTTCAACGGGATAAAGGTACTGGTGTGCTGTACGTGTACAAGGTTGAAAACCATTGCCGATTTCAACCAAACTATTACCAGTAAGTGTTTGAATAATTGTTGATTTACCTGCACCTGTTTTACCTAATAACCATAGCGTTGGAATGTGTTTTTGCCATTCATCAAACGCAGGCGCTAAATCAGGATTAACGGCGGGGTTTATATATTGATAAACTTTCTTAAAGAAGCGATTCATATCACCTTCTATATCTAAAATAGTAAAACAGTTTTTGACTCTATATTCATATATCGCGGTTTAATCAGTATTAGCAACATAGCATTAAATAAAAAAAGAGAATAATCTAAATGACTATTCTCTTTTTTATAATTTTATAAACCTAATTGATAACGCTGTTTAATCGCCCGTATTATCATTAAAATACTGTACTCGGCTTGAGCTGACTAAACTTGAGACCACAATGGCCATATAAAATACACCAACAATCGCTTCAAGATAGGCAAACACTTTAGCAATTGACGTCACAGGCAATATATCACCGTAGCCCAACGTGGTTAAGGTTACAAAACTAAAGTACGCCGCATCAGCAAAATTTTCATGCCAAGGGCCTTTATTGATGCCATGAAATGATTCAGGCAAAAAATGAATCAAAATTAAATAGCCGATAGCCCACATAAGCCCAAGTAATAAGAACAATGCCATTGAGCCAATGATTTTGTTGGTATTAATCGAGCCAGTAAACAGTATTTGTCGCATGATTGAACGAAAAGTGCCATAAAAGAAGATAAACATCAGCGACAACATAATGACTTCTATTTCTTCGGCCCCTAATACTGCGCGAGTAATCACCGCTACCAACCACGCAACGACTAACGATAATAAAAATCTAAACCAACTCTTATCAAACCGTAAACTTAATAAACAAATGCCAAAAGTCATTAACGTAAAAGCTTCAAGTATGTATTGCAACAGGCCAGATGTGATCTCTTTATCTAATGATGCACTGATCAATAAGAACACTAAAGCTAATGTTAAATAGAAAAAATTATTTTGATTATTAATATGTTGGCTTTGTTTATTTAACATTGACAATACTCCTTATTGTTCTTCATATCCTGTAAGTTCCATAAATCCTTTCCCTTTTTGTGAACCCGTTACATTGATTGGGCCTTCCCAATACGGGAATAAAAAATGTAACCACTGATCACGTCGTACAACGCTTGTTTGAAGCTTCAATCCTTGTGATGGTATTTCGATTAGCCAACTTAATGGAAAAGAAATGCCGCTGACTTCTCGAAAATGCATTGGCTTCATTCGAATTTGGTTATTATCTAATGTAACCATAGTGCCATCGGGCCACGAACGTGAACCGATAAAATACGGTGTTTGTCCTTTTTCACGTAACTGTGACACCATTAACGCACTACCATCTTCAAGATGGATCGAGAACCAATCCCAACCTTGCTGTTTCGCGCTGAGCATACTACTGCTCCATTCACGATCAAACCAACCACGGCCATCAACTTTATATTGCTCACCATCTAACTCAATGACACCATCAATATTTAAAAATGGTGCACTGTAATAATAAGAAGCGATACCAAGTAACGGATGTTTTTGACTATAGCCTTCATCACCCTGCAAAATAATCGTTCCATCTTGCTTGATATTTAATCGCGCTAACATATCGTCATCAGAGAATTCAAGCTCACCAGGAAAAGGATTACTGGTTGGTGCTCGCCATGACCAATTATCTAACCAAGCACGAAATGGTTTAAGACTCACCCCTGCTTGACCAATGCCGCCGCGCGCGAATCTTTCTGCTTTCCAGATTTTCTTTTTCGTGGTTATCACAGCATGTGCCATATACATCTGTGGTGTTTTCCAACCTGTAAGCTCATCATCACTGGTTGCCATTCGAAATAGCGTCCATTGCACCGAGATTTCTTTGCCTGCTTCTGTTTTAAGATTTGCGGTTAAATACCACCATTCAGCAAGGTACTGAGGGTGTTCACCATAATCTTGAGGGAAAATAATCGGTTCCCCTTTAACAACAGGTTCAAACACAAACTGTTGTGATTGAGTCAGCGTCTTTACTGAGTTACTTCGTACGGGCTGATCATCACAACCACCTAATAACATTATGCTTATAAGTATGATCGCGATAGAAAATAAATGCCTACGCGTTCCTTGGGTTGCAGCGCTCATTAAAATGACTCTCGTAAAGATAAAATCGCAGAGCGGCGAACTAAACGCCATACAGGCCATGCCCCTGCGACTAATAACACCAACAAAGCAGTACCTAATGTCAACAAATAGTCATACGGGAAATACTGTATTTGCATTGTCCAACCAAATGAATATTTCAACACCACGTCAATCAATAACTGGGCTAAAAGTAACCCTAACGGTAATGCCATTAATGCGGTCATCAAACCAATAACTAATAATTGCCCACCACCAAGAAGTGTTAATTCAAAGCCAGTCATTCCCATACAACGCAATAATGAAAATTGCCGTTGTCGAGATATTTCACCCGCAATCGTTGCAAAGAATAAACCGCAAATGGCAATAAATAACGTTAAATGGCCTAACGTTGATGTCACTACAAAAGTACGATCAAACAATGCCATCGCTTGTTTCATTAATGCGGCATTATTACGCACGCGTTCTGGCTGTAACCTAAACTGCTCACCCAATTGGGCCAATAAAGGCTCAGACTTGGCGCCATTTTTTAAGTGAATAGCCAGTCCTACTTGACCTGAGTGCGGCCAAAAACGTTGCCATTTTTGTTGAGAAATAAGCACCTGCCCATAAGGATTACCATAGTCATAATAAATACCAACAACATGCCAACCTTCATTCATCGGAGCTGGTAATGTAATAATATCGCCAGTCTTCCAATGGTGCTTTAGTGCCATAGATTCACTGACCATGACTGCGCGAGTATGATGCAGTTTTTGCCAATAGTTACGGCTTTCCTCTTTTAGTGACAGTGCTGTTTTCTCACCTAGCGTTTGACCAATACTCATTACTTGAATCGTGCCACTATCTGAAGGTGTTTGTTTTTGCCAGCTCCACCATACTTGCTCAACCTCTGGTTGCTCTTGCAGCCACTTAGAAATACGTGGTGCCATATTCATAGAAGGACGAATATAAATATCAGCGGCTAAACGTTGCTCAAGCCAGTTTTCAGTCGTATTTCTAAAACTGCCTACCATGGTTTCCATGCCGATATTAGACGCTAGTGCTAGCATAAATGCCATCGCAGCAATTCCACGGTAACTTAGGCTTGCTGCGGCATCGAAGAAAAACCATCGCATACGGGCTCTACGGCTTATTTTGCCTAAAAGATGAAACAGTAACCACAATAAATAAGGCATCATTAACCCAGATGCGATCAAAATAAATGCAATTAGCGCAAACCCTGCAAGCTGCCCATGTGGTAACTTATAAACCACAAAAGCACCGAGGATAAACACGCAAGAAAACAATGCTTGCCATGCAAACTCTCGACCAGTAAAACGTACTAATGAAAGATGGGTGGCTAAACGTGCTGGCGGCGATTTAATTAGCCGTACTAATGGCCATGTACACGCAAAAGCACAACCAAAAATAGCAATGGCTAAACTTGCAGCCCCCCACTGCCAATTCCAATGCACGTCAAGACTAACATTGGCGTTATATAAATCATTCAATGACGCAGCAACTGACGGCAGTAACTGTTGTGCTAACAGTAACCCAATAAAATTACCGCCAATAAGCCCTAGTATGACCCATAGGCACAACTCACCAATTAATGCCCCGGCAAGCTGAGTACCTGTCACACCAAGTTGGCGTAAAATACCAACAAGCGGTTGCCTTTGTGCTAACGATAACGACATTGCTTGATAGAAAATAAATAACCCAACCACAAACGCAAGCATGCCCATTGCAAATAAGTTTAAATGAAATGCATTTGTCAATGGTTCCAATTTAGCGCTGTGCTTACGTTCTAATGTTAAACCTGGCGGTAAAATATGGGTCAATTTCATCAACTGCTTACGGCTCATTTCACCGCAAATAACCGAGTTAAATCCTGAACTTGGCTGTAATTCACGTAAGAGTGCAATATCAGCAATCATACGAGGATCATTCATACGACTATCACTGATCACTTTCAACGGCCCAATTTTCCGGCCAGAATCAAGGGTCAGCATATCGCCATTTTTGATACCAATATAACTGGCTAATTGCTCCCCAAGCATGATCGGATATGGCGGACGCATTAATGTTAATAACCTGATCTTATTCTCATCAATTACGGTATTTTTTATTGCGCCAAACATCGCAACCGGATCAATACCTAATAATTGAAAGTCTCGTTGTTTCTCGGTAACGATGCGATGTTCAACTAATGGTGCGCAGGTTTTAAGCCCAGCACGGCGCATTTGAATATAAAAGCCTTGCGGGACCTTCATACCAGTTTGAGTATGACGAATACGGTATGGAAAAGGATTTGAAAAAAGTTGCTCACCTTTACGGTAACTTTCTTTCGCTTGCTGGTTAACCCCCATCACACCCACTAATAGTGCGATACCTAACGTTAACCCAAGCCAAACTAAAACAATTTGCAGTGGATGACGGCGGTAATGCCCCCAAAGAGCATTAGCTACGGGGCGCAACATTTAGCTGACCTCCTTGCAAACGAATACATCCCTGCATATGGGCGGCGACTTTTTCACTGTGGGTCACGACTAATAACGTACAGTGAAGTTGCTTGGTTAAAGAAATAAGTAACCGTATTACTGCTTCAGCATTACGTTCATCTAAACTGCCCGTCGGCTCATCTGCAAGCAACAATGTTGGTTCCATATAAATGGCACGAGCAATTGCAGCTCGTTGCTGTTGGCCTCCTGAAATCTCTTCAGGGTAACGTAATAATAATGGTCTTAAATCCAGAGCAGAAATAATTTTCAACCATAGTTTGTCATCATCAGCTAAGCCTTTTAGCTGACGGCAAAAACGAATATTATCTGCCACGGTTAACGTTGGTAATAAATTATATTGCTGAAATACTAAACCGATATTTTTACGACGAAAAGCGGTACGCTCACGCTCAGAAATTGCATGTATTGCTGTTTTCCCTAACCATATTTCACCCGAATCAGGCTTATCTAGCCCTGCGATTAAATTTAATAGTGTACTTTTTCCAGATCCACTCTCACCCATTAGTGCTAATTGTTCGCCTGGATTTAGCGATAAATCAGCCCCTTGAAGTACAGAATGATACTCAGTACCGTCTAGATAACCTTTGCAGAGTTCAGATAATCGTAACATGTTCCATCACCAACGTTTACTTGCATTACACATTAACTACTTTTTCATTTTGGTCTCAAACAACCAAAACAAATAATTATGCAATATTACCTACTTTATTCCATATATAACAGTTTAAGCATTAAGTATTGTTGCTTAACACACTTATATGATTGAAATATTCCTCTTTAACAACAAATAGCTACAAAATCAGAACAATAAATAATCACAACTAAAGAATCATAATGCTATTCTATGAATAACTTAATTTGTTTATATTGTAGATACAAATATATGCATGAGGCGTCATAAAATTCGTAGTGATAATAATCATATTAAGCAATAAAAACTATCATCTTTTACAGTTTCTGATTGCTTTTAATCAATAAAAAGCCATTATCTAAAAATACGATCTTAAAACATTTAGTAACAGCATTTTTGCATTCCTATATCGCAACACGGAATTTAGAGTGGTTAGTTAATGAGCAAAAATATTCTTGTCGTCGGAGCTTCTGGCTATATAGGTAGTCATTTAGTACCAAATTTATTGGAACTTGGTCATCACGTAAGAGCAACAGGACGTAATCTTAAATTATTAGAAAAGCGTGGTTGGGGAAGTATTGATAATTTGGAGCTGGTTGAATTAGATTTAGATGTTGATCAGGATTTAACTGCTCTATTTACAGATATTGATACAGTTTATTTCTTAGTTCATGGTATGAACCATGGCCATGACTTTATTGAGTTTGAGCTTGATTGCGCGCGTCGTTTTAGCCATTACCTGGAACTAAGTAACGTAGAACATGTTGTCTATCTTGGCGCATTACAACCACAAATAAACACTGCACAATCAAAACACTTAAGTGCGCGTAAAGAAACGGGCAACATTCTTCGTGAAAGTGGCAAATGCATAACAGAACTACGTGCAGGTATTATTATTGGTCCGGGTTCTGCTGCATTTGAAGTAATGCAAGATTTTGTCTATCACCTACCTGTTATGCTAACACCAAGCTGGGTGACCTCTCGCAACTCCCCCATTGCATTGCGTAACCTGCTCTATTACCTCACAGAGCTTATCGATAGCCCTCAAGAACATAATCTTATTTTAGATGTCGCAGGTCCAGAGCAAATGACTTATAAAGATCAAATGGTCAGACTAAGTAAAATGCACGGTAAAACCATTCGCGTCATTCCATTAAAGTGGTTAAGCCCAAAAATGGCAGCCTATTGGCTTCGTTTTATCACTTCTGTACCAACCAATATTGCACGTGCACTAATTGGAGGCTTAAGTTGCGATCTTCCTGCTGATGGCAGCGAACTTCAGCGCCGAATTCCTCAACATTTGCTTAGTTATGAAGAAGCAATCCAAGAAACCTTAGCAATGAATACTGAGTTAGTGAAAAGCGAGATTTGGGGGTTTGATCCAGATGCATTATTACGTTGGCAAACCGGTTATGGCTATTACCCTAAACAAGCGGGTTATACGCTAAAAACAGACGCAAGTTGTGAAAACCTTTGGCGTCAAGTACAGCTGATAGGTGGCGAGGAAGGCTATTTTTATGCTAATAGCTTATGGCATATTCGCGAATGGATGGACGCCATGATTGGTGGAAATGCATTACAACGTCACCGTCGTGATCCACATTTGCTACAATTAGGCGATCAAATCGATTCATGGAAAGTGATCAGCCTAGAGAAAAATCATTTTCTATCTTTATTATTTGGCATGAAGGCTCCCGGTTTAGGTCGTTTGGAGTTCACAATTGAAGACTGTGGCGATCATCGAACCGTTGATATTCGTGCATGGTGGCACCCAAAAGGTTTCATGGGGCTTCTGTATTGGTTTGCAATGATGCCAGCACACTTATTTATTTTCCGCGGGATGACTCACGCCTTAGTCAAGCGCTGTAAGGCTAAGATACAAGAAGGTAATATCGACACTAAATAGCTCTTGTCAATCGCCATAAAAAAACCGAAAGCATGAATAATACTTTCGGTTTAATTTTAAGCGTTAACTTACAATATATTAATCACATCATATTGGCGTTATTTAAGCTGTTTTAGTCATTTTTGATGAGCATGTCATTTTCAATGCGGCAATCGGCCCACTTAATAAAGTTAACCCAATCAGTAATGAAACAGGCACTGCGGTAATAACAATAAACGATTGTAGTGCCTTTAAACCACCATCTCCGGCAAGTAACAATACCGCAGCAACAACCCCCATGGTAATCGCCCAAAATAAACGATGCTTACTGCTCGGTTCATTATCCCCTGACACCACCATTGCAATTGAATATGCCATTGAATCGCCCGTGGTAACCACAAAGGTTGTCGTCAGCACTAAAAAGGCAGGTAATAAAATATAACTCAAGGGTAAATTAGATAATGTTGCTAATAATACCGACGGTAAGCCACCATCATTTAATGGTCCAGAGATAATACCTGGATTATTAAGCTCTAATGAAATACCTGTACCACCAAGCACTGCAAACCAAAAGTTTGTCGCAATCGGCGCACCAACAGCCACGCAGAGGATCAAACTACGAATACTGCGGCCTTCGGAGATTCGTGCAATAAAAATCGCCATCATTGGTGCAAAACCAATAAACCAGCCCCAGAAAAACCATGTCCACCATAAGTCCCACTCAGGCTTGGCCGTGGTTAAACTCATTGTGCCCATGTTTTGTAAATAACTGCCAAAAGCAGCACCAAACTCTTTGAGCAAAAACGTTGTCGGCCCTAAAAGTAACATGGCTGTTAATAGTACAAACGCACCAATAACATTAAGACGTGATAACCACTGCAAGCCTTTATCCATACCTGATGCTGCAGAAACCGAGTAAATCGCGACCACAACTGCCAGAATAATAAGCTGAGATTGAGTATTATTTTCTAAGCCAGTTAATAACTCTAAGCTGTAACCTAGCTGTGATGCTAAAAATCCAATCGGTCCTATTGTACCAGCAGCAACGGCAATAATAGCACAAGCGTCAATCACACTGCCTAACCAATGATTTTCTAAACGATGTCCAAAAAGTGGAAATAATAAAGCGCGTGGACGTAATTTAATACCATGCTCGTGGTGAGCATACATAAGTACAATTGTTGATAATGTACCTAATACCGCCCAAGCAAGAAATCCCCAATGTAAAAAGGCTTGATCTAATGCTGGAGTGACAGCGGCAAGAGTACCGCCTTCTATGCCAGGAAATGATGGCGAAGGTGTCATAAAATGATAAATAGGCTCGGCTGCTGACCAAAAAACACCACCACCAGCAAGTAGTGTACACATGATCATTGCTAACCAACGAAATGTGCCAATTGTCGGTTTTCTGACACTGCCCATGACTTTTTTACCAAATGGGCTAATTGCGATAATTAATGCTAGGAAAAAATTAATAAGCATCAACCACTGCCAACTTGACCCAAAGGTTTTGGCTGCGGAGCTAAATGATGTTTGAATCATTGCCGTGAAAGTCGGCATATCAATTAAAGCAGAAAGGACGAATAAGGTAATAAACCCTATCGTTAGTGCTGGAACAAGTTTATTATCTAAACCTTTTAGTCCCATAACAATGTTTGGTGTTGTGTCATTACTAATTTGGCTTGTATTGCGTTGCATAAATGTCTCACGCTGTGTGTGAGGGAAGACACACTATCAGCATCTTTATAGTAACACCAGATAATTTTATCTTTAAATTTCAATAAAAAAGCACACACACAAACCTTTTTATTAGTTTGTAATTTAAAAACAGAAACTTATATTTTGTCGTACAAAAACAAATAGCAACAAACAAAATTTATCGTAACAACAAAGAATACACGTTAAAAATACATTTTAGTCCATTTAAAATTAATTACTGAACAAATCATTTTGATAATAATATTTGCAAACTTAGTTACTACTTTCTTGAATTTCATAATCCAATGAGTGTGATGTTTTGCGCAAATAACCGCGTTTCTATCCCCTATAGTAAAGGGCACTTTTTCGCCACTATAGAGACACTCATGAAATCGACATTAATTTGTGCCGTCGTTGCAGCAGCCCTTTCCCCCTCCGTCTTCGCTTGTACAACTATTCTCATTGGCAACCAAGCAACAATAGATGGCAGTTATATTATTGCCAGAAACGCAGATCATAGCCCACTGGTTAATCCTCATTGGTTTAACCATCCTCATCAAACCAATACCCACGGTGAATTTAAATCTAACAGTAATTCTTTTAGTTATCCGCTACCCAAGACAAGCCTGGCTTATAGCAGTTTTTCTAAAGCCAAAACACAAGATACCTCGTTTGGTTCCGCTGGTTTTAATGAGTTAGGTGTTGGTATGTCTGCCACTGAAACCATTTATAACAATCCCACAGTACTTGCTGTTGATCCCTATAATGATGAAACCGGAATTAATGAAGATTCAATTGTTAATGTCATTTTACCGCGCGCAAAAACAGCCAAAGATGGTGTGCAACTATTAGGCAGTATTATTGAAAAGAAAGGTGCGGCCGAAGGGTTTGGCGTTGCTTTTGTTGATAAAACGGGGATCTGGTATTTAGAAACAGGCAGTGGTCATCAATGGATGGCAACTAAACTGGATAATCGTGATTATTTTGTTTCTGCTAATCAAGGTCGACTACAGCGTTTTCATCCTAATGATACCGATAAGTATCTTTCTAGCCCAACCCTGATTACCTTTGCGATTGATCAGGGTATTTATAAGCCCGCTCATGATGGTCCTTTTAATTTTCACAAAATCTATTCCGTAGATAATGCCAATGATCGACTCTATAACTACCCACGAGTCCATGTTTTACAGAAAATGTATACGCACGGAATTAAAACAACATTAACCAATCCACTAAACTTCCCAGTTTTTGCAATGCCGACCCATAAGCTATCTGTCAACGATATAAAGCAAGGGTTACGTAATCACTATCAAGGCTCATCGCACGATCCATATGCCAACGTTAACCCTAATGAGGCTTATCGACCAATATCTGTCTTTAGAACTTATCAATCCCACATTCTGCAAGTTAAGCCTACGCTTCCTCAAGCTATAGGAGAAGTTGCTTATATTGGTTGGGGGATGACAGACCTCACCCCTTATATTGCGTTTTATCAAGGGGCAAAAATTCCAGCGATCTATAAAACAGGAGTTGGTAAAACTGCAGATAATTTCTCGGCATATTGGCAATTACGTAAGGTACAAACCTTAGCCATGACTGACTATAATCAGTTTGCGCCAATGGTTAAAACTGCGTATGCCGAATTTGAGAAAAAGCAAACTGCATTAATGAAAGAAACCGAAAAAAATACTTAGCCATCTATAAAACTCAACCTCAAAAAGCGCAAGCCTTGTTAAATGATTTTGAATTAACGGTGACTAACCAAGCAATGGCAACAGCGAATAAACTTCAAAATGCGATCATCACGCAAATGACATCAACTATTAATAAGACTTATGAATTTTCAGGTGCCTAATGCCAATATCGTTGACTAATACTGTAATGCAGCTCTATCTCGACTTATAAAAAGCCCTATTGAGTATGTTATTACTGTCAAAAAGGCAGTTATTAATTCACTCTTTCTAATTGAAAGTATATAACTGCCTTTTTAAACTTACGATAGTAAGAAATTAATCAATAATTAAATCATATTGAGTGCAATGATTATTGACAATATGAGTAATTGTCTGACGAGGGATTTTTTGCCACGTATCTGAATAATCTAAAGGCTCAGATGCAATGATCGTCTTATTTGATGATCGTTGAAGAAACACTGGAGGTGGCTGATGATCAGAGCTATAACGAACGACCCAAAACTGCTCGCCATCTGAAATACACAGTGATGTTGTTAGTGGCTCAGTGACCGACTTATCTTCCATCGCCTGTTCAATTTCATATAGCGTCTGATTAATAGCGGCAATCGGATCAACTCTTAAGCCATTCTTAATCATCATCAAGAAAATCAATTCACTATCAGTTGTGCCTACTCGTTTTAAAAACAATTCTTCTGTTAATTGCCGTACTAGCGTAAATTTAACCTGATCAAAACCACCTATATGACCGTTATGCAAAAACATCCAGTTATCAAGCACAAACGGATGACAATTAACCCGTGATACTTGTGAGCCTGTTGAGTGGCGAATATGTGCCATAAAACGATGTGAGCTAATATGGTGAGCTAACGATCGTAAATTTTCATCACCCCATGCCGGTAAAATATCATGGTAATAACCAGGTAATGCGCGATGAGAATACCACCCCAATCCAAACCCATCGCCATTAACTCGAATCGTCCGCTTCTTATTCGATTCAACACTTTGCTGAATTAATGAATGTTCCGGTTGATAAATTAATTCATCCAAATAGATACTATCGCCATGATAGGCTAACCATCGGGACATAGCGTATTCCTTACTCAAAACAAAAAATACTAATAAAGTAGACTAATTTATCATGCAGTTAGCTTGATCACTATGTCTATGTCGTTTATCCATAACCCAATTACTGATATGCATTTTGCTAACGCTGTTTTATTCTCGCTCTTTCATATATTGCTTTGGTGGTCGTCCTAAGGTTTTTTTAAAAAACAAAATAAACGCGCTGACAGACTCATAGCCTAAGTCTTCTGCTACGCGTTGAACTGACTCACCCATTGATAGTTTTTGAAGGGCAACCACAATATGTAACTGACCACGCCAACGACCAAATGTTAAGCCTATCTCCTGCTTAACTAGACGGGCTAATGTTCGCTCACTCATTGCAAACTGCGTCGCCCACTCACCAACCGTATTTCTATCACCAGGATTTGCCAATAGTCGTTTCGCAATTTGATTTAAACGATGTTCTGCTGGAATCGGAAAATCAAAATGCTCTGTCGGCATTGATATTAACTCATCCACTAATACGTCGACTAAACGTGCTACTGGCCCTTCTTTATCGTAATCCTGCTCTTCTTGCGCAAGGCGTACAATTAACTCACGTAGTAAAGGCGAAATAGAAAGGGTGCAAGCTTTATTTGGCATACCAATAATATCTTGATCAACAAATAGCATACATACATCTGCATCAGGCGAAATACGATTACTGTGAGGAACTTGGCTCGGTATCCATACTGCGCAATGTGCAGGTACCATCCAAACAGCATCATTAATATGACACTTCGCAAAGCCTGTCAAAGGCATCACTAATTGACCTTTATGATGTTGATGAAATGGTACTTCCTCATCCTTTTCAACACCAGCAATACGTAATGCCAGTACCTTTTGTGGGTAGAGATCGGTATCAAATTCCATAAAACTGGTTTTAAAATTCATGTTATGTCCGTTTTTAGATATGAATTGTCAATATACCCGAATACAGAAATAAAAGTAAAGCCTATTATTATTCCAACGCTTTTATAGGAGACTGATATGTCACACAACGTACGTAAGATTGCGCATCCAGCGCTGGTGATCGCAGGTATCTTGCTCATTGCAAGTAACCTTCGTGCACCTATCACAGGTTTAGGTCCAATCCTAGACTTTATCTCTCATGATCTTGGCTTATCAGCAACACAAGCCGGTATGCTTACCACATTACCTTTGCTAGCCTTTGCCATTTTCTCACCAATATCTTCTGGCCTAGCAAGAAAGATGGGACTTGAACCCTCACTGATGCTGGCTCTGGTACTCGTTGCAGCAGGTATTGTCGTTCGCTCTTCTGGCTCAACCACTATGCTGTTCTTAGGTACCTGTATTATTGGTGTCGGTATTGCTATTGGTAACGTATTACTACCAAGTTTACTTAAAAGAGACTTTCCAACTCAAGTGCCAACATTAACAGCTGTTTATGTGCTTGTTATGGGTATTGGTTCAACAGTAAGCTCTAGTTCTGCTATTCCTTTGTTTAATTTAGCAGAAAAACTTCATATTACAGCTATTCCAAACTGGGCATTCTCACTTGCTGGCGTGATTATCTTCCCAGCTCTGTCTATATTAGTATGGTTACCACAGTTAAGCGGTCACACTCGTCCATCAGCTGATACTGCTGATATTGATAGCCATAGTTACTTATGGCGTTCAGCTGCAGCTTGGCAGGTAACAATTTTCCTTGGTCTTAACTCATTTATTATGTACATCTTTATCAGCTGGTTACCTAGTATCCTAATTGATAATGGTTACACAGAAAACCAAGCAGGTTATATTCACGGTATTCTTCAACTATCAACAGCCATTCCAGCGTTAGTACTTATTCCACTAATGGCAAAAATGAAAGATAAGCGTGGTATGAGTGTGGCAATGGCGATACTGTCATTCATCGGTATCCTTGGCCTACTATTTATGCCAGAGCACGCAATTGTATGGGTTATTGCTTTTGGTTTCAGTTGTGGTGGTGGTTTTATTCTTGGTCTATCGTTCGTCGGTATTCGTACTCATGACGCACATCAAGCTGCAGCGCTATCAGGTATGGCGCAATGTATGGGTTACCTACTTGCAGCAACGGGTCCTATCATTTTTGGTTCATTACATGAAATGACAGGTAGCTGGCACACACCACTACTTATGACTGCAGGTGTATGTATTGTATGGGCATTGTTAGCGTTATTTGCAGGTCGTTCACATGTTATTGTTCGTACTAAGAGCGGCAAAGATATCATTATTGATGATACAGAACAGCAAGTTAAATCTCATCCACATACAGATGTTCATGCTGAAATTGCACAACTAAAAGCAGAATTACATCGTATTACTAAAGAGCGTGACCAACTGAAAAACACGCTTGAAAATAAACAGTAATCTTACAGTAATAGATCGCTATCAGCACACAGCTGTTAGCGATTTTTAACATTCAAAAAAGATCACTCAAAGTGATCTTTATCTAATAGTCGTTTACTTTAATCAAATTGCTGCTCAACCTGATCTGCTTTACCAAACTTATCATGGGTAGCTAACTGCGCTTGATAACGTTGAATGTTAGGATAGTGCTCTATCATGCCGTTATTTTGCAGTATTTCAGTAATAAACGACATCATGATATCCGCGCCAGTGAGTCGTTCTTCAACTAAATAGGTTTTACCTTCAAGACGCTGTTCAAAATAGCCGATCACTTTTTCAGCTTCGCCGTCAGCATAACCTTCTAAGAAGTTGGTTTTTGCGCCATCTTTAGCAACAAACATCTTTAATAATAACGGTAAAATTGCCGAGCTTTCAGCAAAGTGTAACCATTGTAAATATTCAATATAAGCCGCAGTTCCCGACTTAGGAGCGAGATGAGCACCATAGGTTTGAATCAAGTATTCCGTGATTGCTCCCGATTCAGCAATCACTATCCCATTATCTTCAATAACGGGAGATTTTCCTAACGGATGAATAGCCTTCAATTCTGGGGGAGCTAAAAAAGTAACACTATCACGAAGATACGGCTTTACTTCATATTCCATCCCTAGCTCTTCTAATAACCAAATGATGCGCTTTGAACGTGACTTATTTAAGTGATGCAATGTGATCATAATATAATCTGCCTTATTATTGCGCTGAATTAGTTTGAATAACTCGCTTGCCGAAATTCTTACCCTCTAATAAGCCAATAAATGCTTGTGGTGCGTTTTCTAATCCTTGCACTAAATCTTCACGATAATGAATTTTACCTTCAGCCAACCACTGGCTCATATCTGCAGCGAATTCATCATAGCGATCAGCATAATCATCAAAGATAATGAAACCTTGCATTTTAATGCGTTTAACCAATAGTGTTCCCATTAACATCGACATACGATCAGGGCCTTGCGGTAATTCAGTGGCATTATATTGAGAAATCAATCCACATAATGGAATACGCGCGCCGGTATTTAATAATGGCAACACCGCATCAAACACTTTACCCCCCACATTTTCATAATAAATATCAATCCCTTGCTCACACGCCTTTGCTAATTTCTCAGCAAAATCCTCTGCTTTATGATCAATACAATCATCAAAACCTAACACCTCTTTGGCATAACGACATTTCTGTTCGCCACCAGCAACACCAACGACACGGCAACCTTTGATTTTACCAATTTGGCCAACCATAGAACCAACAGCACCTGTGGCTGCAGCAACAACAATCGTATCACCTTGTTGTGGTTTACCTATATCAAGTAACCCCATATAAGCGGTAAAACCAGGCATCCCCATCACACCCAATGCATAAGATGGATGTGTTGGATGCATGCCTAATTTAAGTAATCCTTCACCATTGGAAATAGCATAATCCTGCCAGCCTGAATAAGATAATACCCATTCACCTTTTTGGTAATCAGCATGATTTGACTGCTCAACTTGACATACCGTACCGCCAACCATCACCTCACCCAAAGCAACAGGTTCTGCATAGGATTTAGCATCGCTCATACGGCCACGCATATATGGATCTAAAGATAGATACACACTACGCAGTAAAACCTCCCCTTCCGTTATCGTTGGTACAGCAGTTTGTTGTAAACAAAAATCCTCTGCCACAGGGGCACCTACAGGGCGAGAAGCTAATACGATTTTACGATTTACGTTTGTCATTGAGCTTTCCTTTTCATTTTCATTTTCAAAACAAGCAATAGACCAGTCGTCTAGTGCTGGATTATAAAAAATCCCGTTGTTCTAAAACGGGATAATTATCATTAAACTCTTTAAATCTCAGGACGTAGTTGAGCTTTAGTTGTCGCTAGCGCTTGCTGTAATACCTGCAAATCTTGACTCAACTTATAAAATAAGCTGGCTCCAAGCCATAATTGATACAATGTTTGTGCCGTTAATTGGCTATCTTTTACAGTGATCGAGCCATCTTTTATACCGTCTTCAATGCACTGTGCAATTAAGTTAACAATGCTATAAGCCCCAATTTTTAATGCTTCTCGCATTGGTTCAGAAAGATCTGATACTTCAGCACTTAGTTTAACAACCACGCATTTATTGACGTTGCAGCTACCATTATCAACCTCTAACCAGCGTGAAAAATAGTCAGTTAAACGTTCAAAACCATTACCCTTGCCTTGGATTAAAATCGCAGCGACATGCTCAAGGTAAGATTCAAAGTAACCTTGAATTAACGCCTCACCAAATTGCTCTTTCGATTTAAAATAATGATAAAAAGAACCTTTTGGTACCGCTGCTGTTTTTAATAATTCTGACAAGCCAACATTTGTAAATCCCTTAGCAACCACAAGTTGGTAACCAATATTAAGAATATGCTGACGTGTATCGTGTGTTTTTGTATTCATGAGCTCAACTATAAACTCGACTAGACCAGTCGTCTAGACTTTTTGTTAACATTATTTTGATTCTACCGTTATTACTTATTACCAAAGCCTAATTTCTATCTTATTTATAACAGCGGATATTAATAGACATATAGCGCCGAACACGTATGATCAGCATCATTAGCAAAGTACTCGAATTACACTGTCAATTGGAATATCGTTTTGATTAGAGAAAATGTCTTTACCCCTTTTGCAACGTGGAGCAAGCCTCTGGTTTCTGAGGTTGCAGAAGCAATCAACTTATTGAAAGATAATGGTTATGATGCCAAGCAACTTACATTAGCAACGGGCCTGCAAGAAAAAAACATCTGTAACTGGACAGCTAAATATAAAAAAGAACCATTAGATGTTTCTTCAATTCCTTACCCTTGCTGGTGTTTTATTGCCGCATTGATTGGCCGACCTAACATCGCAACCAATGGTAAAGTGATTGAAGTTGATGAAATTAAACGTGTATTGCGTTTATTTAAGCCTTCTGCATTTGGTAGTCAAAATACGTTTGTATGTCCAACAAGCGACCAATTCGCTAAATTGATCGACAGTGGTTTATTTGCAGAAATGACAACTGAAAATATCTCTGCATTATTTAATTGGAAACCAGAAAACGTCAATGACAGTTTGCGTGCAGGTAAGTTACCTTACCTAAACTGGTGTCTTATCATGATGATGTTTGGTATTAACATTCAAAAAATGGCATTAAAAGATTTAGAGACTGAAATTACACTTAACCAGTAATTGTTTACTTATTACCTAAAATAGCGCCTTGTAGTGAATCATTTACCTACAAGGCGTTATTGTATTTAAATACTTATAATACTCATATAGTTAGAACTTGAATAACCATTTTCTGTACTCTTGGTTAAATCTGTCATGATCCTATAGCGCATTTTTTTAGCTAACATTAACATTTGATTTAACTGCCTTGTTGAATACTCTGTTGATGCTTTAACCGCGGCAGTTGGATCTTGTTGATAAAGGCTAATTAAACGTTTATCAGTATTAGCAAAGGTTTGATAAATCTTATGCTGCGCACGTTGCCAATTGTTATTAATAAATGATAAATACTTTATAGGATGCGTGGTGGCGAGCGTTGTTAGGCTTCTAAATTGCCAATAAGCAGAGTCATCTGAATACTCATCTGTCCCGGTCTTATATGCTGGAGGAAAATCATGCAGTGTTGCGTAGAGAGGAATTAAAATTGATTCAGACAATATACCGTAGCTTTGCCAAATCACCCCTTGAAAAGGAGCTGGCATATTGGGTCTTAACTGAATAATATGCGATTCTATTTGGCGATCAACACGAATAGGACGATCACCTGAATGAGCTAATGCGGTATTTTCATACGTTGCACTCAATACACTCACAACGTTACTAAGGCTGATTTTTGTATCCGGTTTCATAAATAATGGATATTGCAGCTGCCGTACTTGTTGTCCAACTGAGCGTGATAATATTTGTTGACCAAGCCATTCACGATCGACATTGGCAGTATCGCCGATAACTCCAAAGGCTTTAGCAAAATTAAAATCAGCTTGCTGAGGGTGCGCCAATAATTTATGTTGCAGAACAAATTCAAATAATCCTTTTGAATGTAACACATTTTTTGAATGTAAATTAATCCCATGAATACGTAAGCCATTTGCCAACATAGCATAACTATCATCGGGTACTTTAACTGCAATCCAATGATGACCAGAGCCTATTTCCATTAGCCATGCTTGATTAATATCAGCAATATATAAGCTATTTCCCTCACCTGCGCCGTATTGTTCAATATAACGTCCTAACAGCTCTACTCCTTGTTTTGCCGTTTTAGCTTGCGGCAAAATAAGCGTTGGAATAATCGCCTCAACCACACCATTTTTAACTAATGGATCTGCAGCTAAAGCCTGTTGATTAATATCAACGCTTGTTGTGGCAGATACCGCAACATTAAATTGGTTAATGCCACGTTCTTCAAAATATTTCCCTTGATGCGCTAATGTGTCGGCATTCCAATCAGGCATCGCTGAATAAGCGTATAAGTTAGGCGGCATTGGCACCACTAATCCATTACCTAATAACCATTGCTTCGTTGTCGTTGTCACTTTCGGCCGATAGACCTGATACTTATTCCAGTTGTTGACTTCATAATCTTCATTTCTAGCAATAATAATGCTGCCATCTACTGTGGCTTTTTTACCAATGATTAAGCCAGTATTCGCTTCAGCAGTTAGGCTCAACATCGATATAAGCGTAATAACGACTAAACTGAATGCAATAGTAATATTCATTAATTCTCTCTTTAATTACACGCAACCAACAAACACCAAAACATAACATTAAATAAATTTATATTTATTTTTTTAAACGTCAGCATTCTATACACATATGCATTATAAACATACATTTCATTGTTATTTGCTCACAAGATCACGTGCTAAAAGATTACTTTAACTATTACTGTCAATATAAATAGCGTAATTGCTTGATTCAGCATAATACCCGATTAAAATAGTCGATTATTATCGTCCGCTGGAATCGCACCAAACATGCCAACTTCAAGCCAACCTTTGGCGTTAAAACCAATCACATTATTGACGCTCTATTGCATTATTTTTCTCGGATCTGCTGGTTTTTTTATTACGATCCCAGCATATGTCAGCTTATTTTTAACCGATCACTCAATCGCCATCGCACAAAATATGCCAATTGAACAACGACGAACCTTGTTTGGCACTGTAATGTCGGCGGCCCCTTTTATCTCGATGTTTTTTACGCCATTAATTGCCCGTTTTGCCGACAGTTTTAGCCGCAAATCGACAATGGTATTGTGTTTAATTATTGCTGCAATTGGCTTTGCTATGCCCATCTATGCCATTGCTGTCGGTTCAATTGCATTATTATTTGCAGGCAATATGATCAATAGCCTCGGCTCTGCAAGTCAGCCGATTGCACAAGCTATTTTGGCTGATAATAGCCAAGGAAAAACTAAAGCAACCTTAATGAGTTTAGTCGCTGTTGTTATGACAGCTGCAATGTCATTTGGCCCAGCACTAGGCAGTAAACTATCAGCAACCTATGGTACTCAAGCTCCATTTTATGCCTGCTTAATTATTGCTATTGTTTGTCTCATCTTATTGAATTTAGTGCGATTGCCGGCTCAAATGTCGTTAAATAATGAGAACCCTCTTTCTTTTATCGCACCATTAAAGCGCAGCCAAGCCGGTTTATTACCTTGCTTAGCGATTGTGTTTATTTGCCAATTTAGTTGGAGTTTATACTTTCAAAACATTGCGTTTATTTTTCCACAAAAATGGAATATTAGCGTTGAAAGTAGCTTCTACCAATATTTCATGATGGCAATTGGTGTGGTTATGATCAGCTCATTATTACTGCTTCCACGCATTATTCTCACGCGTATTAATGTGCATACGGCCTTACGTATCACCACACTTTTTGCAGCAATGGGTATGGTTCTTTTAGCTATCACACCAACACCAAATACCCATATTGCAGCGATGATATTTACTGCGGTGATGGTTGCGATTTCATTTCCGTTTTACATTACAGCATTATCAGATAGAGCCAGTGAGGCCGATCAAGGGTGGGTCATGGCACTGTCTAGTGCAATGGTAGGTTTAGCCTGGACATTAAGTGGTTATTTAACCAGTGTATTTGTAAACATTGATTTAATTCTACCAACAGCAATTGCCGCTATCGGGTATTTAATTGCAATGATTTTAGTGCCACGTAAAAAAGCGACAGTGACTGTTGCTGTTTATTAATATCTTTAACAAGGACATTGCTGATGACATCATTAGCTCGCACACTTGCTGCACATTGTTTTCATCCCGTTATTCCACCAGCACTCCAATTTGGCTGCGGATTAATCGTCGATCTTTCACCAAGTAGTGAACTTTGGAAAAATGTCACCGCAGAGCACAGCTTTGCCGATGAAATAGTCCGCCAAGCCACAGCTATTGATGCTGAAATTGTGATTGGCCGTTACGCAGAACAGCGTCTGATTTATCAAGATAAAGCTAACTTTAGTGACAGTCAAAATCGTACCGTTCATATGGGTATCGATTTGGGTGTTGCAGCGCTCACGCCAGTCTTTGCACCGCTCAACGGTACAGTACATAGCATTGCTAATCATCAAGGTGACGGGGATTATGGCCCAACGATTATTTTACGTCATCAGCTTGAAGGAATGACTTTTTTCACTCTATATGGTCACTTACATCAAGCGGCACATGCCACATTAAACATCGGCGATATTATTACCGCTGGAGAACAATTTACTGCAGTGGGCACAACAGCAGAAAATGGCGGTTGGGCCCCTCACCTACACTTACAGATCATTGAGGATATGGGAACAAATAAAGATGATTATATTGGTGTTGTCGATCCTGACGAGCTTGCGTTCTACCGTAATAACTGCCCAAACCCAAATCTGATCCTAAAACGTAGCGATCTTGATTAAAGATATTCTTAACAACAGAAAAAGTGAGCATCTTATATACTTTCAAGTCAAAGGTAACGAAGCTCTGCTCACTTTGCGTTTATTGTGTTTTACTCATACGGTATTAGCGAACCATTTTAACACTGTCTAACCAACCATAAACCGTTTCTAATGTTTCATAAGATGGCATACGATTATTACGCGCTTGAATTTGATCAACGGTATAAATATCACTTGCCCTACCATTGGCTAAATAATGCCGCTTTAAACCAATTGTGACTCTTTCTGGCATGTACATTTTATACACTAAATATTCACCTTTAATAATGCGCTGGTGATAAATAGCAACATAGTGATTTTGTTCAATACCTTCAGATTCTAATTGCTGGTAATTGCGAATTGGCACAATATTACTGTTACCAGCAAAAGGAATATCATACTCTTTGTCACAACTCGGATCTGGCACAAATTTAGCTGTTCGCTGTGCGATAAGCCAACGATCATGTAGTTGTTTCAGCTCATCATATGATGTCGCAGCATGAATACGTCGTACTGAATCAACATCAAGCACTCGGTAGCCTAATTGAAATACATCCGACAATATTTGATTAATTTGTAGTCTTTCTCGTTGCGAGGCGCTAATTAAATAAAAACCTAGTTTAGTGCCCGTCAATGTTGGCCATTGTAAATAGACTTGCAAAGTAAGCGTAGTAATAGCCTGATAATGGCGAAACAATGTAAATGGCTTCGTTTGTGGATCTAATAAGCGGTGAATAACGATCACTACCGAGCGAGTAGAAAAATCACTTTGAATACGATCAATAAACCGCAAAGCTGAACGACATGACGCTAACCCTAAATGGGCTAATATCTGTCGTTGTCCTAATTCACATAACGATACAACTTGCTCATGATCTAACGGATAACGCTCACACACTAGATAAAGCAAAATTGGTCGTTGTGATAATAAATAACGTGCTTTATCACTCATTGCCGCAATTTTTAGCATATAAACACCAAGATCAGCATATGCACGAGCTTTATCAACCAACTGTGTTGGAATGCTGTCAATCCATGCTTTACCACCTGCTAATGACTCAATATGCTCTATATAAAACGAACAACTTCCTTCTAGTAATTCACGATGACCATCAGGATAAGCACGATACATAGCAAGACCGTCACGCCAGTCATAAAATTCTAATACAAATGGAAAAAACGTTAATGTTTCATCAAATGATAAAATCAAAGGTATAGAAATATGTTCATTTTTATATTGAGTACAACAAACAGGCATGGACGTCCTTATTATTCTGTTAGCCTTAGCGAGCATTATATTAATCGTATAATGACAATATCATTTATAGTAATTAATAGGATTATCATGACTTATAAAGATGAATATTCAACTTAAAAACCATCAAGATGAGAACCTCATATCAATTTTTTATTACATAATATATCAGACGGTTTTAGTGTTTATTTATGGTTAAGTTCCCACAAAAAATCAGTCAATATTGGCTAATTTTAGCGTTCTATATTTAAGATAGCGCTCTAGGATGCAAGATTTATTATTTAAGTTCAATCATAAAATTAAGTGGTGTAAATCCCGTTTTTTGACGAAAGAAATAAATAAATGCGCTGTCATTAGCAAAATCAAGTCGATATGAAATATCTGAGATCCGCTGCCCTTGTACAAGTAATTCAATCGCAGCTAACAACCGCCATTGCTGACGCCAACTTTGGTATGGCATGCCTGTTTCTTGATTGAAAATACGGGTTATGGTTTTTGGGCTTGCACCAACAAGCTGGCTCAGCTCAGCTAAACTCGGGGCTAAAAAGTCAGGATGGTTAATATCAGCTAACCATTGCTGTAATCGTATATCGTGTGGGAGTGGTAAGTTTAGATGGCTATCAGTAGCAGAATTAAGCTCCTCTATTAATAAATTAACTGTATTTATTTGCTCATGGTTCGGTTTATCAAATGGCCAGTATGCCATTCTTTCAAGTAATGCTGCCATCAACGGATTAATATCGATGATCTTCATTGCGCGGCTAAGTTGTGGTTGCAATACTTGATCAAAATACAACGAACGATAATGGGTTACGTTGTTCATTTGGGCATTATGTAACACACCAGCAGGGATCCATGCCGCTCTCATTGGTGGTAACACACACTTAACCCCTTCTAAAGTAATTACCATACAGCCATGATGTGAGAACAATAGCTGATCTTTATTATGCCGATGCTCTCCAGAATCATGGTTACCTAAATCAGCGGCAAGTCCAATCACTAAGCCATCATATTCATCTGCACAAAACTGTTGATCTATTGTTATGTAAGCCATTTGACTATCCTTATCAATTTGTCCTTAAAGTGATATTTAACGTCCCTATGTTAATATTATACCAAATTTCAACACTATATAATTTTCCATATTGAAATAACAGTGACACCGACACTCTTGTTCATTGCATTAGATTCCAATTTTAACGTTGTGAATATAAGCATCAATAGAAGTGAGGTAATTACTGGATAAACAGGATATAGAAAATGAATATAAAAAAAATATCAACACCGTTAGCCATTGCGCTATTAATGTTTCCACAGCTTATTGAAACCATGTATAGCCCAGCATTGACATCGATTAAAAATCATTTTGCTATTAGTGCTGAAAATGCAGCTCAGGGTTTATCCATCTTCTTTATAGCTTTTGCTTTAGGTGTCGTTTTTTGGGGGACATTATGCGATATCATTGGTCGCCGTCGTTCAACGTTAGCAGGATTAGCACTGTTTATTACTGCTGCGATAGCCACTTATTTAGCGCCAAACTTTGATCTATTTTTATACGGCTTTGGTACGTGTGCATTTGGTGCTGCAGTTGGCTCAGTATGTACTCAAACAATTTTAAGAGACAGCTTTGAAGGCCCTGAATTATCGCGACTATTTTCAATTGCTGCAACATCGGTTGGTATCAGCCCTGTGCTCGGTATGATGATCGGCAGTTGGCTAACAGCCCATGGTGGTTATACTTGGGTATTCGCTGCAATGATTGTACTGATCACCCTGTTATTTATCTGGTCTAGTCTTCAGCTACCTGAAACTAAACCTGAACACATTAAACGTGATAGCTTGATCTCTGTAGCCAATAAAATGATCCGTGATAGTCATATTTGGTACATAACATTAATGATCGGATTGGCTAACGTAGCACTCTTTTCATACTACAGTATTGCGCCGTTTATGTTTGAGCAACTGGGCGCAAGTGTAAAACTCTTTGGTTATACTGGGTTTGTTTTAGCTATTGGTTCGGTATTAGGCTCACTGATTAATATGAAGCTAATTCACTATAAACTGAACGGTGATATTATTGTCTTTATCGCGATGATACTGATGGTTATCTCAGGTATCGGGGTTTACCTATTACAAGATACGATTTGGTTTTTTATTCCAATGGCTTTAGTTTCTGTCGCTTTTGGTCTTACCTTACCGAATCTATTTAGTACCGCTTTAGTCAATTACCGAAACCACCTTGGCAGCGCGGGTGCTTTATTAGGTCTATCCTATTATCTCATTATTGGTTTTGGGTTAGATTTTGCCGCATCAATAGGTAATTTAGCTATCACACTATTAACTTGTGGCGGTTGTTGTTTAGTACTGGTTATCATTAAACAACTGTTCACTAAGTTAGCACTAGCAGGTAACGCAATATAGTTATAACGGACCAGATACATTACACAATAAAATGCCGTATGCGTGGTTTACGCATACGGCATTTATGTATATATCAATAATAACGATTAAAGCGTCGCTGTTGGTAGTTCAGGCAGATGTCCACCAGCATTATGCGGGTAAATCACATACTCACCATGAAACTTAACTTTTGATTTATAGTCTGTAATTTTAAATAGCAAAATTCCATGTTGGTAGGCAATGTCAATAAATTGCTGTGCATTACCACGTACATATAAAGATAAAGGTTTAACTAACTCGTCACCGTCAGCCATTGCTTCAGCATACTGAGCACAACAAACCACTAACGATGCTTTACCATCAGTATGGTGGCTGACCTTACGGTTGACTTCATATTCATTGGTTACTAACCAATCTTGCTGTTCAAGCGCAGTATAAAACGTTGTCATCACCGCCGGTGTAATGACAGTTGATTGACCTTGCTCATTGGTTACTTTTGCGTACGTTTCAGCTAAACGCGAAAAATGCAGTTTTAGTTGTGCATTTTTACCCATCGTACGTGATTGCTGTTGCCATTCTTGCAGTGTTTTCACGACACAACGATCAAAGCTATGTTGTTTAAGTACTTTTGTTACCCAAGCGCTTAAAAAAATACTTTCACTGACAGGGTTTTTCTGTGCTTTACCTGTTGCTTGCGCTTCTTGTAAGGCGGTTAATCCACTACTAACTACTTTGTAAATTTCATTAAAAAAAATGGTCATGATTTATTTCAAACAATCCAAAAATATCAAACCACAACACAACGTCTAAGCTGTGCGTGCAAGGAACCAATAAAAACCTGCCGATAATATAGCACATGATGCCATAGTCAATGCCATTGGCCATGCATTACTGTCTGGCATTAAAGCAACCAGTCCACCAACAATCGAACCAATACCAAATCGGAACGTTCCACCTAAAGAAGAAGCTGTACCTGCCATTTGAGGATAACTTGATAATAAACATGCCATGGTATTACTACCAATAGTGGAAAGTGTACCAATAAATAACGCAACGGGAATAACCACGCCCCACAAGCCTAAATCTAACCACTGTCCTATAAGTAATAATATTCCAGCGACTAATTGAATAATCAAGCCAAAACGCAACATCCAATGTGTCCCCTTGCGCTTTACAAATCGACCATTAATGCTTGTGAATAGGATCATACAAAGAATGTTTAAGCAAAAATAATAACCAAAATTCTCGACACTAATACCGTAAATATCAATGTAAACAAATGAACCTGCAGTTAAAAACGTAAACATACCCGCAAAAGAAAATCCGCTGCAGCAAATTAAACCAAAGGCAACTGGATTTGATAATAACCGTTTGTAATTTTTAAGAATTGACGAGATATGAAATGGAATTCGTTTTTCTTTTGGCAATGTCTCTTTGATTTTAAATAGGATCGAGATCAGCACAATAACGGCAAAAATAGCTAATGCCCAAAAAACAGCGCGCCAGCCAAACCATACTGAAAGATGCCCGCCTAAAACAGGTGCAATTAACGGTGCAATCGTCATCACTAAAGTCACAAACGACATTGTTCGTGAAAACTCTTCACGTTCAAACATATCTCGCACTAAGGCACCAATAATCACCGCCGCAGCAGCACCAGCAAAGCCTTGTGCCACTCGAATAATGGTTAATTCATGAATATCGGTACTAAGCGCGCCTAAAACAGTTAATACAAAGAAACTCACCGTCCCCGCAATTAGCATCGGGCGACGACCATAACTGTCTGCTAATGGACCATGAATGAGCTGACCAAAGGCAAAACCGGCGGTATATGCTGTTAATGTTACTTGAACAGCACTTGGTGATACCAGAAAGTCTTTAGCAATACTTGGCATTGCCGGTAAATACATATCGATAGCAAAAGGAGTTAAAGCGGCAATTGCACCGAGAATGAGAATGAGCTGTAAACTCAATTTAGATGAGGCTTGTTGAGTCATAAATATTCTTTTTATAAGATAACAACGATAAGCAGGATATAATTGCTATATAAGGGACAATAAATCTATTGTACGCTAAAAAACGGTATTGATTCTTTCCTAATAGGAAATAAAAAATTTCTAACTGACCTTAAAATAAGAGAATAATAATCGTTTCAGACTGTAGGCATAAAAAAAGCATAAGCAATAATGCTTATGCTCTCTTGGTATCACATTATCACTAATAATGTTATTTCGCTAAAAATGATGCTACTTCTTCAGCCGTTAATGGTCGGTATTGACCAGGCTCTAGATCTTCATCCAATTCAACTGCGCCTACTCGCTCACGATGTAAACCAACCACACGGTTACCAACAGCAGCAAACATACGCTTCACTTGGTGATATTTACCTTCAGTGATGGTTAATACCCCTTCTCGCTCACCAACAATTTCTAATTTTGCAGGACGAGTAAGTCCATCTTCACCATTTAATTGTACGCCAGCCTCAAATTGCGCAATATTCTCCGCAACAATCGGATCAGCTGTTTCTACAAAATACACTTTCTCACACACATGGCGTGGAGAAGTAATGCGATGTGACCATTGACCATCATCAGTTAATAGCGTTAAGCCCGTTGTATCACTGTCTAAACGGCCAGCAACGTGCATTTTCTCAGGGCTAACTTCATCGAACAATACAAAAACAGTAGGATTGAAATCATCGACATGTGAACACACAAAGCCCTGTGGCTTATTCAACATGAAGTAACGGGGCCCTTGTAGACGAAGTGGACGACCGTTAAATTCTACGTCGTTATCATCACCGACAGAGAAAGAAGTACTACGAACGATTTCGCCATCAACTTCAATCATTTTGTCACGAAGAAGTTTACCGGCTTCTCTACGGGTGATACCTAAAGTGGTACTTAAGAATTTATCAAGCCTCATTGACTGGCTCCGCTACTTACAAATGGGTCGGTATTATAGGAAGCAAATCACACAGATGCATTAAAAACTTTGTTTTCCTCAACATTCACGCAGTGAGCACTTTGTTATAATGCAGCTTTAAAAATAAAAATTGTTAAACCTGATATCATTTTATCAAAAATATGAACATTTCTATGACTCTATTGTCATATATCTGCTAGATTACAAATTAAAAAAACATTCACTCTATGCAAATACAACAACTTAATTACACGTTGTAATCAATAAAGCCTTCAAAGATAAGGGTTTAAGTTAGGGACTCAGTATGAATATTTCTCTCAGCACACCAACACTTTCTTCGCTAAATAAATTTCTCCAATTAATAGATGAATTGTTTGACTATGAAGCTTTACCTCAAAAAGCGGAGCAAACAACACAGGCAGTTAAACAGTTATTAAGCAACCCACAATTAGGTCAGGCATGGTTCATTGAAGTCGAACAACATGGTATGAAGTATATCGCAGGCCATATTATCGTCAGTTATAGTTTTAGTCTTGAGCATGGCGGCAAAATTGGCTTAATCGATCAGTTCTATTTGAAACCAGAGTGGCGTCAACATGGTATAGGTACTGAATTATTACCACAGCTGGAAACGTTAGTGATTCAAGATGGCGTTAAGGCATTATCACTAGAAGTAAATATTGGTAACGCTGGAGCGCGTAATTTCTATGAAAAGCATGGATTTACACCCCGCCGCCAGTTTTGCATGATGACGAAAAATCTCACTGAATCCCACATTCCTGTTACTGCTATCCCATAGTTAGACCGAGTAATAATAATAAATCTGAATTTAAGCCTTGTTTTGACAAGGCTTTTTTCGTTATAACTAGAGCGTAACCTTACGGCTAGCGATAACTATCATTAGTTTCGCTTGCTGGTTTATATAAAGGAAAATAGAAATGCTAATAAGTATAATCGTCTTTGTGGTACTGGTTGCAATGTTATATATAGCAATGCGTAACAGCCTCATCGGTAAAAAAAATCAAGTGGCTAATGCAGAAGCAAGTATCGATGTCATGCTTAAAAAACGGTTTGATTTATTACCTAATTTAATCGAGACCACCAAAGCTTATATGAAACATGAACAATCCGTGCTTGTCGAACTCACCGCATTACGTCAACAATCACACCAAATTGAATCAGCCAATAAACCTCAGCTAGATAAACAACTTTCTACTGCTGTTTCTCACTTTAAAGTCGCAGTCGAAGCCTACCCTGAACTTAAAGCTAATCAAAATATAGAATTACTCATGCGCTCAATTAACGAAACAGAAGAGCAAATATCAGCAGCGCGACGAAGTTTTAATGCGGCAGTTACGCGCTATAACAACGGTATTGAAATGTTCCCATCAAGTATCATTGCTCAACAAATGCAGCTAACAGCATTACCATTATTTGAAATTGCTGACACCGAACGTGCCAATATTGATGCTGCGCGTTTATTTAAGCAATAGGACATGATCGCCCATGGATAGTAAGCTTACTGTACTTTATGACACGCATCTAAAGCCACAACTTGAAGCGCTTGATCATGATCGAAAAAATGTTATCAAACAATATTGGCTATCATTAGGGATTGGAATTGGCTTTCCTGCAACCGTTATCCCATTGAGTTTTATATATGATTTACAAGCCTTTGGTATTATTTTTTCGATTATTGTTGCGATTGTTATGCATCGTTTATATAGCAAGCGCTGGGATCAATATAAAAAAGATTATAAACATAAAATCGTCACTAAGCTCATTAACTCGATTGATAGCAGCTTTAGCTATAAACCAACTCAATGTATTGATAAACAAGACTACAAAAACAGTGCTCTCTTTGGACGTCAATATGATCGTTATCGCGGTGAAGATTTAATTGAAGGCCAACTAGATAAAACCCATTTACGCTTTTCTGAGCTACATACAGAGTATAAAACGCAAAGTCGCGATAATAGCGGTAAAAACCAAGATCAATGGCACACTATTTTTAAAGGGCTTTTTTTCATTGCTGATGCAAATAAGCACTTTTCTGGCCAAACAACCATTATGCCTAATAACCACAGTATTTTTTCTGCTATGGGGCAAAAGCTATCAGATATCTTCACTAATAACCAACAACAAGTTATTCTTGAAGATCCTGAATTTTCGAAACTTTTTAATGTTTATAGTAACGATCAAGTCGAAGCTCGTTATCTACTCTCACCAGCGATGGTACAACGATTGATTAATTTCAGTAATCGCTCTGAACATGCCATTGCCTTTTCATTTGTTAACGATCATCTCTATATCGCAATTTCAAGCACAAAAAACTACTTTGAGCCTAAATTATTTCAGCAGGCAGACTCTTTAGCCTTTATTGCATCGATTTATTATGATCTTCAGTTTGTGATTAATATTGTTGATGAATTGGATCTCAACACACGAATATGGACCAAACCTTAACCATCGCCGAATTTTGCCCACAACCATAAAAAAACGGAAGCTCAAGAGCTTCCGTTTTTTTAACTACTTATATTGTGACTAAACGTCTAATTTGCCAAAAATGTCGTTTCCAAAAAATATGATGTAAATTTGAAATAGACACCCCACGAGAACTAGCTGAGTTCATAAAAGCGCCATGAGAGAGATAAATACCAACATGTCGCTCATTATGGCCTGTTTTAAAGAAGACTAAATCCCCTAACCTAGCTTGATCTTTACGAACACGTCGCCCTAATTTTACCTGTCCTAACGTTGTTCTAGGCAAATCACGATGAAAAACTTGACGATACATTTTCATTACAAATGCCGAACAATCAATTCCTCGATGGCTTGAACCACCAAAATGGTAAGGCGTTCCCTTCCAGCCATAATATGCGTGAAAGATTTTATGTCTAATCAAGCGTATATGGCGCAATTCTTGTCGTTTTGTTAAGTGATGATGTTTCTTATACACATGCTTTATATGATGTGTGTGGTGTATCAAATGTCCTTGATGCTTATGTGAGTAATGACGATAAATACGAGCATGGTGCACTTTCGTATGAGCTGTCGTTTTTGTTGTCGAAGCTGCGGCATACCATGATAAAAATGCCGATAAAATAATAATAATTCTAAAAATATAAAGCATTGGTAGTAATTTTTTAATTATAAGTAAAAATCATAGCTAAGTTACAATGTAACATTATTATTAATGACTATATTACTATATTTGTGCAATATATAAATTCAATAACAACACATTGAACTACGCTAAGTAGCTGAATATCTTCTTGACAGTTCACATTATGATATTTTTTATCACTCATAATATAAATGACACATTAATCTACTAGCCTAGCGGTCTCAACACATACCAATTAGGAATAGATTTAACCAATGCGCAATTCGTTTTCTATCGCTTCTCTGCTATTAGTACTAAGTAGTTCTTCTGCATTTGCCGCAGACACTCATTGCAATGTAAAACACTATGAGATGGGACTGCGCTATCAACAGCAATCAGCTGAAATTATGGCACTACAATTACAGACTTATAAGTTTGCTCAACAACAGCTTAATGAGAACTTAACCCAAATAAAAACAAATAAAAAAAAGGCTATTATTATCGACCTTGACGAAACGGTATTAGATAACACTCCACTACTTGTCAAAGATCTCAATAAATGTCACGACTATACAGAATGGGATACTTGGGCTGATTGGGAAAAAAATGGCAAACCGCACCTAATTCCTGGCGCTAAAGACTTTCTTAACTTTGTAAATAATCAACACGTCGCTATATTTTATGTTTCTGATCGAAGCCAAGTAAACAAGCAGGCAACCATCAATACACTTAATCGCTTAGGTCTGCCACAAGTAAATAGTGATCATGTCTTATTGGCCAATAAATCAAAACAGCTACGCCGAGAAGATATCAACCGACAATATCAAGTCATCATGTTATTAGGCGATAGCTTAGCTGACTTTGCGGCTGAGTTTAAAACGCCAAAGCCAACCACAGAACAACGTAAGCTGGTTGTTCAGCAACAGCACCACTTTGGCACTCAATGGATTGTGATGCCAAACAGCAGTTATGGTTCATGGTCACAAAGCCAACTGAAAAGCGAATAACATTAAATGGCGCAATAACTTCTTCTATTGCGCCTTATCTTCCATAATATAAAAACTTACGTTTCTTGATTTTATATGTTTAAGACTAAATCAGTCGCAATTTCTTGCACCGTTTTATTCATTTGCTGAGTATTATTAGTATTTAGATTTTTCATATTAATATTTGATTCAGTCGCTTCAAATATAATAGCTTGATAACGTGCATTACGAACTTGAGTCATGTCAACAATAGCAACGATACGATCATTACTGTTATTTAAAATAGGCAAGTTAAAATGACCGTCAGCATCAATATCAACAGTTATCGCAAATCTAACGAAAGCATCATAAGCTAAATGCTGTTGTTTAATCTTAAATGTATGTAGTATTGTCGCTTTATTATTAATAAGATACTGTTTTAACAAATATTTATCTCTTAAAGCTGCACCATTAGTCTCACTCTTTGCTAATGATGATAAGGCTTCTTTAGCCACAGTATTCCAACCAGTTTGGTTATATTGATTATTTTTCATCACCGTTTGTAACTGTTGGATCTGTGCAGAATGAATATCAACCAACGGTGTATCAATTAGCTTATTAATCATTCCAATATAATGATTAACCGAATTAAATGGATCAGTTGTACTTATTGCTTCTAATTTTTTAATTTGCAGTTGATGTAATACATATATTTTTGCACCATCAAAGTTTGCCTCTTTATTATTTAAGAAACTATTATGGTTTAATGTATTTTCTTTATTACATCCAACTATAAGTATTAAGAGTGAAAATATTAAGCATGACCGCTTTATTCTTTTATTTAAAAAGTCCATTTATGTATTCTACAAAACATAATTTATATCAATATGTTACTATGTTCTCATTAAATAAAGCAACTAATTACTTATTGTTATGATCCTCTTCTATTATTCAACATGATAAAATCAACCAAGTGACTTGCTAAACCACTGGTTAAATGTACACTAGTTAAAGTTTATTTGTAGCAGATTTACAATATGTATACTTTACGCCCTTACCAACAAGATAGTGTTAACGCCACCCTACATTATTTTCGTAAACATAACTCTCCCGCCGTACTTGCATTACCAACAGGGGCTGGTAAAAGTCTAGTCGTTGCTGAATTAGCCCGTATTGCTCGCGGCCGCGTTTTAGTGCTAACTCATGTAAAAGAATTAGTTGAACAAAACCACGCAAAGTATGAAAGTTATGGTCTTAAAGCCGCTATTTTTTCTGCAGGTTTAGGCCGAAAAGAAACCGATCAGCAGGTCGTTTTTGCTTCGGTACAATCAATGGCAAATAGCCTCGATAAATTTAAAGAACAATTCTCTTTATTAGTTATCGATGAATGTCATCGCGTGCCTGATGATGAAAACAGTGCTTATCGTAAAGTCATTAAACACGTACAAACTGTCAATCCCAACATCAAAGTGCTTGGACTAACAGCCACACCTTATCGATTAGGCATGGGCTGGATTTACAAATACCACACTCGAGGCCAGGTCAAAACAGAATCAGAACGTTTTTTTCGTGATTGTATTTTCGAATTACCTATCCGCTATTTACTGGATGAAGGCTTTTTAACTGAACCAAAAGTTATGGATATGGCTGTATTAGGCTATGATTTTTCATCACTAACACCGTCAAATACAGGTCATTATAAAGAAGCAGATCTTGATAGTGTAATAGAACAATCAGGTCGCGCAACACCAATGATCATCGATCAAGTAATTGATTATGCAAAAGATCGTCGTGGGATCATGATTTTTGCTTCAACTGTTAATCATGCTCAAGAAATCATGGGATACCTTGCTCATGAAAATGCGGCACTTGTCATTGGTGATACACCTCTTGATGAACGAGATCGAATCATTAATGCTTTTAAAGCACAAAAAATCAAATACTTGGTTAACGTATCTGTATTAACAACCGGGTTTGACGCACCTCATGTCGATTTAATCGCCGTGCTACGCCCGACAGAATCAATTAGCCTTTATCAACAAATCGTTGGCCGTGGTTTGCGCTTATTTGAAGGTAAAAAAGACTGCCTGATTCTTGAATATGCGGGTAACTGTTACGATCTCTACCAACCAGAAGTTGGCGATCCTAAACCCAATAGCGACAGTGAAGTGGTGATGGTTCCCTGCCCTGCCTGCGGTTTCAATAACAGTTTTTGGGGCAAACTTGATCCTGCGGGTTTTCTAGTTGAGCACTACGGTCGTCGTTGTCAAGGCTATTTTGAAGATGATGACACTGGCGAGCGTGAAGAATGTGGTTACCGTTTCCGCGCTAAATATTGTGAAGAATGCGGCGCTGATAACGACATTGCTGCTCGGCGTTGCCATCAATGTGATGCTGTCATGGTGGATCCTGATAAGAAACTACGTGAAGCGTTAAAACTGAAAGACGCTATGATCATGAAGTGCACCGACATGCGCCTAGAGCCAGGTAAAAACAAGTTTGGTAAACCACAACTTAAAGTGGTTTATATTGGCGATGAAGGCAACGAGATTAACGAGATTTGGCAGTTATCAACCAAAACCCAAAAGAATGATTTTCTAACTAAGTTTATTAATCCGCACTTAGTCGATAGACACCGTCCATTTACTGATACAGCTCCGACAAAAGTGGCAAATAATGAACATCGATTACGACCACCAGAAGTTATTATTGCCCGCAAAAGTGGCCGCTTCTGGGCGATTCGAGATAAGTTGTTCGATTTGGATCAGTACCAGAAATAAGCAATACTATCATTCAAAACACAATAAGAGATGTTACTCGTTAGCCTCTCTTATTTTACTTAACGCTGCTTTATCATTTATCTTTTGTAAATATTAAACAATTTGCATTTTCTTTATCGTTCAATAAATCATCACAACTTGCTTTAGATAGGCGCTGTATACATGTAACAGCATCATCATGAATATCGGGGTTGTGCTCTATATAATGATGGTAATGGCTTTTCATCGAATCGCACTTTTTATCAAATGCAGTGATAATTAACGACTTCTCTTTATCATTAATTTTTTGTTTCTTGCCTAAATGTTCAATGGTGCACTTTTTTAAATTATCACACATAGCGGTAATTGCATTATCCATCGGTTTTTCTGCAAACACTTGCAAAGATCCCAACATTAGCACAGAGATAAGCGATATTTTTAACATATAAACCTCTAGCATTAATCTGAATAATTACAGTCTAGACGCTTATTCTTATGATTTACGCTTATCTTGTAAAAAGATTTATAAAAAGATTTTGGACAGCCATATATTTAAACTAACCCATAAGAAATAAACCATTCCACCAGCAACAAACGCTTTTACTGTAAAAATTCCCACTTCTTAATATAATTTATTGGTTGAAATGCAATTTATAATTCTTTTAGATTTACTTTAGCCGCTCCACCCAGCGTGGGAACTCATTCAAGTAAATCATGGTTGCACCTGATCCTTTGGTTGATACATCATAGATTTTATTATCAACCACAACACTCATTTTATGGGCATTTTTGATTATACTCATTACGTTTATATCAAGCTGTGAATCACTGATAAAATTGTTATCAACAATTAACTTTGCATCTTTACCATCAACATCATAAGTTAGCCAACCTGTGGCTTCATTCGCCTCAAAAGTCAGTATTTTCCGCGTAGCTGTTACTTCCACATACGCCATTTTGCCAACATAACTTCCTGAGCCTTGTGGATATGATTGAACAACCGTGTAATCACCAAAGGTTTTAATTGTCGATATATCCCAATCTTTATCATCATCGCAATGAGGCAGATTAATCATATGACGAAGCTTATCGGTTAATAACCAAATTCCACAGCGATCACCTTTAAAGTAAAAGTAATTATTTTTAATTCCAATATCTTCAAGATCAATATTTGGAAAATTTATTTCAGAACAGTCATTACCGTTAAGCGCATAAAGGTAGGTACTACAGCCTCGAGAACCACAGTACATGGATGAGGAATGTTGCACAGCTAAATAATGTCTACCATTTATATCAAACGACCATTGATATAAAGAAGGCTCAACTGTTGTTAGCTTCTCTTTAATCGCTTGATTGGTTTCTTTTATAAACGCATTGGCTGATTTTTTAATTAATGGACAAAGGTTATGCGCTTGCTTTAAATCAAGAATTGTTGGACTAACCCAAGTAATATCATTATTGGCAGCAGTTGCACTTTTAATAGAAAATAGCAATGCTGCACAACAACATAATCTAACGACTGTTCTGTTTTTCATTATTAATTCTTAGTTATTATGTGTGATTTTAGAAAGTCATCAATAGCAACAAATAATCAATAAAATGTTAGGTATTTGCTACAATCCACCAAGAGTTTTCTTAATGGATTGAGTTTTATATATAATATCAATCTAAGCAACTTGGTAATTATCACCTTTTATTCCTAAATTACCTAATTTTACTTGTTCTGATAGTATCGCTTCAGTCCTTATTTTCATTGCTTTACTCGTACAAGAAAAACCTAAAACTTCTGTAATAGATTTGACTAGATCATCACTTGATATTGTAAAGCAATCCTCAACTGTATCTCGTGCAGCCTTCACTATTTCACCATTATAAATGAAGTCATATTTGCGTTCATTTGATGGTAATTCAAATCGATTACGAACAATAATATCATTTTGACTTTTAGCAATAATGAATTCACCATCTAGTTTGACTTTATTTTGCCTGTTAAGTAAACCTATACTATCTAAAATCGCTCTGTTAATACGAGCACCACTTCGCGAGCATCCAACTGCAGATAAAAGTCGAACACTTAGAAGCTTAACGTGAATGGGCGACTCAAATTGTACAATTTTTAAAATATCTTCTGCTAACAATGACGTTTGTATCTCAGGGATTATATCACCAACTCGTAGACTTAAATTTTCAAGTGGGAATACTTGATAAACAGCTGCTGATAACTGATACTGATGCTCAACCTCTACTCTTTCAATTGCAGCTTTTGGATTTAATTTTATCTTTTCTTCTATCTCTGGTTCTGAGTCATAAACCTTGTAATATGCAATAGCTGACTTTATAGCATCATCTAATCTCTCAGTTTCTTTATAACGGTTTCGAAACCAATCTGTACTCCAGATACGATGGAATCGCCACCCAAGTCCTTCTAGTACACTCTGACGGATACGGTCTCTATCTCGAGCACTCTTAGAGCTGTGATATGTAGCTCCGTCGCATTCGACTGCAAGCATATAACGACCCGGTTTATTCGGATCTCTCACTGCAATATCAATATAGAAACCTGCACAACCTACCTGCGGTTGAACTTGATAGCCTAGAGACTGAATTGATGAAATAACTTCCTCCTCAAATGGTGAATCTGGTCCTTTACCTGTTTCTTCTCTCTTAACCAAATCACCAGTTTCCGCATAATGTAAAAAGTTTTTTAGAGCTCGAACACCAAAAGGTGATGCGTCTGTAGTTAACATCTCATCTCCTTTAAAGTTGCTAAAAACCTCCATACACATACGTGCACGTGAAATTAAAACATTCAGTCTTCGCTCACCACCATCACTATTAAGCGGACCAAAACTCATAGGTAAACGCCCCTCAGCCGTCTTACCATAACCAATGCTAATAAAAATAGTATCGCGCTCATCGCCCTGTACATTTTCTAAATTTTTAACGAAGAAATCTTCGCCTTCATCATGATCTCCAAAAAAGTACTCTAAGTCTGTATTTGCCTTTCTTAGTCGTTCAACTTCAAGAAGGATTGCATCACGTTGTGCACTACTAAATGCAACGACACCTAAAGTTTGATTTGGTCTTTCCGTAGCGTGCTTTATAACAGCTTCAGCAACTGCAGTAGCTTCACCTTTATTAGTTCTTGAACCACCACGATCATATGAAGTATTCTGCAAACAATTAAAGCTTAAACCTTTTGCATGAGGGTTGAGACCTGACGAAGGGAAAATCATTAGCTTATTATCATAAAATTCTTGGTTAGATACAGCAATCAATGATTCATGGCGACTACGATAGTGCCATTTCAACATTTTTTCTGGCGTTCCAGATGCTAAGAACATCCCCAGTATACTTTCTATATCAGCAGTTAAACTTTCTTCTGCATCTTCATCGTCCAATATTAATTGCTTACCAAAGAAACTAGTTGGCGGCATCTGTTTAGTGTCACCCACAACGATAATTTGTTTACCTCGCAATATAGCCCCAAGTGCATCCGCAACTTTAACCTGTGATGCCTCATCAAAGATAACCAAATCAAAATCAACAACCCCCGGTTCTAAATAAGTAGCAATAGACATTGGACTCATCATAAACACAGGTTTAATTTGTTGGATAACTCGACCTGATTTATTGATTAGACGCCTAATCGGCATTTGGCGACGTTTCTTATTGAACTCACGTCTTAAAGTTTCTACTTCACCTCTTGCTGATGGGTTAGGCAAATTGTCATAAAGCTTTTTCACCAAAGTTTCTTGAGAAAAATGGAATAGTTGACCATCAATAGTTCTAAATTGTTCAATCTGTTTTTCATGCTCTACACGATCAAAATAACGAATTTCATCTCTCGTATCATATTGGTGTTCAACCAACGTGCTGTAAAAAGTAAATTTGAAACAGTCACGAATCAACGTAGGAACATCATCCCAAGAAAATGCTCTTTGATGCCATTCAGAAAGTCCTATTTTATCAAGTTCACCTTCTAGGCGATTAAAACGAGTTAAAGGATAAAACTTTAGAATATCAACACTATAAACATCAACATCATCACACGATAGTGCATCACATCGTTCAGTGAAATTAGCGAGGTCTAGCTGTAATAATGAGGCGCATTCACTAAGCATATCATAGCGTTTACTAACTAACTCTTTTACTTGGTCGAGTGCGACTTTAGAAAATGTAATTTCTTTTGACGGATCTAAATAATGCACTACGCTAGTATCAAGTGAACCCGATTTAACTCCTGCATGGCATTTATTAACCCATTGAAGCGGCTTTAAAATTGCTTTCCAATCAGTACTTTCATTTTTGAAGTGACTACCAATCATATCAATTGCTAATTGAGCCGAGTCTATAAAATTCTTTTGAATACCTCGATATTCCAAAACCTTATCAATTTTTTTAATCCACTCACTAGCACCACCTACCAAGCCATTTTTGCACATTCCCGCATAGCTACTTTTTGCCCTTCTATAATCACCAGATAAAAATCTCCACCATTTGGAACCTATAGTAAGAAATGGAGAACGAATAGGAATCCAATCATAGTCCAAAGCGTTATCAACAAAGTGAGTAGTTAATTCAAGTTTTTGGTCTTGAAGCATCGCGCCTTGAAGAGCAAAATCTAGTATCACATCACCTTTAGACTCCCAAGCAGAGGAGCTAACATCGACACTTTCAAGTTCAGGCCTTTCTGCAATAAGAGATAAACTATCCACAACCATAATACAGTCAGCATAATTAGCTATAGGTGCAACGTAACCAGCTTGTGAATGAAGTATCCTAACTTGAGTTACAATCTCTGTCTGTATACTTTTTAACTCTGAAGCTAGCTTTTGGGCTAATTTATCAACAGCAGGTGAATAATCCGTTAGACATGTTGATGAAAAAATATTGAGATTTGGCGCATTATGTTCACTTAAATAGTCAACTATTTCCATTATCTTCGCTAAGGAAAAGGTATAATGGTTCTTATCCCATATGTTCAAATCAAATTCAGTATGAGGCAAATCATCTATATTCGTTGAAGAATCGATAATAATACGTTCAAGTTGTGATTTGTAGCCTAAAGCATCATGATAGCTCACTCCTGTATTGGCAATGCTTTTATTAATCGACAGTGAATAATCATCAAGTTTATTGCGCAGAGAAACTAAGCGTTCTACGTCTCCACTTCGTTCTGGTGTGACAGGAGCATGTTGCATTAGCGTGCTTTCTAAAGTAGAAAGAACAGACTTTCTGTTCGCTTTATGAGAATGCAACTCTAAAACCGAATCACCTATATAGCAATTATCAAGTCGGCGCTTTACTACATCTAGAGCAGCCATTTTTTCCGCGACAAACAATACTTTTTTATTATCAGCAATAGCCTGAGAAATTATGTTTGTGATTGTTTGTGACTTACCTGTACCAGGAGGCCCCTGAATTACAAGATTTACTCCTGATTTTGAAGCTAAAACAGCTTCTGTTTGGCTTGAATCCGAATCTAAAACAAGTTGTATATCTTCTACACGATTGACATCCATAGGTGTTGTATCAAGCAACGATGAATCCCTTTCAAACCCTTCGGTAAACAACTTTTGAATTAGAGTATTTTCAGAGGGTTTCTTTCCTTCAGGCCAAACGTCATCTGATAAATCTTGATACATCTGAAACTTACCAAAAGAGAAAAAACTCAATACGATTTTATTGCTCTCAATAGACCAACGTTTTTCTCTTGAAATGGCTGTAGTGACTAAATCTAAGTAGCCTTGAAAATCGTAACCACCTTCTCCCTCTTCAAAATCAGGCAGAATAATACCAAACTCCATTTTAAGTTTAGCTGCAAGGGTTAGATTTGTTTCTAATTCTGATTCAGTATAACGAATCTTGTATGAGTCCCCCGCATCAGCTCGAAATATTTCGACTGGAATAAGAACTAAAGGGGCATATCTACTCTTATCTGAGTTATCATCTTCAAACCACTTTACAAAGCCCATTGCAAGATACAAAAGGCTAACGCCTTGTTCCTGAACAAACGTAGTCGCTTCTGAGCTTAATTTTAACAAACGAGTATCAAGTACCTTCCTGAATAACTGAGTTTGTAAGAATTTGTCTGAATGCCGTTTATTTCCATTTTTATATTCAAGATGGCGGGTCAAATCAATTAAAGATATCGACTTACTATCCTCCGTATCCAGAGACTCAGGAATAGGAAGAAATGACATTGTCTTTAACTCTCCTACCAAATATTCAAATACTTGATCAGATTTTTCATCAACAATATCTAGAACTTTAGCACCCTTGCCCACATTAAGTAATGTATTCCCTCTAAGCCCCATATCAAGGAGCTCTTGACGACTTTTATCAAAAAGATCTTTAATATTTGAGTTCATCTTTAAATTAAAACCTTATATTGCTAACTGTATTTAATAATAATATTTAAATTACACATATTTGTTCTATCAAAAATAGCTTATGTAATCCTTTTTATTTATCAATATTCGCATCTGACATTGACAATTAATGCAAAACCCATGCCGAAAACTATATTTGAATTGATCAATGGAGTTCAACTATTTCATTTACTCATCAAAAAACAATTAAAAGTTAATATTTACCACTTTTAATCACAGGTTAATTTATAAAATCATTATACCAGCCTATAGATATAGAACTATGATAACAGTAACATTTCGCCACCATTAAACGTAAAGAGATAAAAGATAACACTTAATGTTAATATCAAATAAACATACGATTTAAAAGAATAAGAACAAAGAAACACATACAAATAAGCATTTAATTTCCTAAAACAATCATAGACTTAAAAAAAACCATTAATTATGGTTAAACATCAATTAAAATGACGTAAATCTCGTTAATATGGAAAAGGTATTTTCACGTACAGTACTTTTATTTTTTTCCATTTACACAATAAGATTTTTTAAGTTAAAAACTAAATCACTAAATAGTTCTGCTGATACTTTAAAGTCTTTATTATCAATAACAGTACTTTCCTTATGAGTATTCAAAATAAGACTAGTAACATTTACATTAACCTAAAAAACGCTGTTATAAACTGCGACTGGTGTTGATTTTTAGTCACTATAAAATACTCCGAAATTGCATTAATAATCCAAATCATTGAAAAATAATTACAATTCAATATTGTTCATTGAAAACAAATTATGAAAGTTTTAGCTTAGTAAACAATTATATTTTCTATACTCCCCCTGATGCGAATGCATACTTTTCTTGCTCAAGACTCTGAGCCACATCATCGGTCGTACAAAAGTTAAATCATCAACTAGGCCAAGATAATGAATACAGACAACACTTTAAATAATGCTCCTTTCGGTACTCTACTAGGCTATGCCCCTGGCGGTATTGCTATTTACTCTTCCGATTACAGCACAATAGATGAGAATCAATACTCAGATGATTCTGCCATGCGTAGCTATGTGCATGGTGAATACATGGGCTATAAATGGCAATGTGTTGAGTTTGCTCGCCGTTTTTTATATATCAATTACGGGCTGGTATTTACCGATGTCGGTATGGCGTATGAGATTTTTTCGTTGCGTTTCTTACGCCAAGTCGTTAACGATAAAATCTTACCGCTTTATGCATTTGCTAATGGTTCTCGCCAAGCGCCTGTCGCCGGTTCATTGCTAATATGGCAAAAAGGCGGTGAATTTCAAGATACCGGTCACGTGGCAATTATTACTCAAATTATCGATAACAAGGTGATGATCGCAGAGCAAAACGTCACCTTTGAGCCATTGCCATTAGGTCAACAATGGACTCGAGAATTAACCTTACAAGTTGAAAATGGTGACTACACCATAAAAGATACTTTTGATGATTCTGAAATTTTAGGCTGGATGGCTTATAACATTGAAGCACATGACTGCTTACCTCAACCCTCTCCTTCACCACAACTACTGAATATTCAATGTCGTTATCGTGATAACCAAGCACAATTTTCAAGCCCATGGTTAGATGAAACTGATCCGCTTGAATTAACTTACCAACGAGCTAACAATGACCAGTTACTTAACGATGATATTTACCGTTATTTCACCATATCTGAAAGCGCTGAACATGAATTAGCCAAAGCAACCAACGAATTGCATTTAATGTACTTACACGCCACAGATAAAGTACTGCAAGACGATAGCTTGCTTGAACTCTTTGATATTCCCAAAATACTGTGGCCTCGTTTACGGTTATCATGGCAAAAACACCGTCATAGCATGTTAACAGGTCGCCTTGATTTCTGTATGTCTGAAGATGGATTGAAGGTCTATGAATACAATGCCGATTCCGCATCTTGTCATACAGAAGCGTGTTTGATCATTCAAAAATGGGCTGAACAAGGGGGGGATATCACTGAAAATAGCCCAGCTGAAGATCTACTTAATGAACTTGCCAGTGTGTGGAAATACAGCCAAGAATATGATTTTGTACATATCATGCAAGATGATGATAGCGAGGAAGATTACCATGCATTATTCATGCAAAAAGCGTTAACCTTGGCTGGTATTAAGAGCAAAATACTCAAAGGCTTAGATGGCATTCATTGGAACAGTATTGGACAATTAATCGATGACGACCAACGTTTAATTCAATGTGTATGGAAGACATGGGCATGGGAAACCGCAATGGATCAAGTACGCGAAGTCAGTAGTACAGAATATGCAGCAGTGCCTATACACACAGGCTACCCTGATACTAAAGTGCGCTTAATCGATGTGTTACTTCGCCCTGAAATTAAAGTCTTTGAGCCACTATGGACAGTGATCCCAAGTAACAAAGCGATATTACCTGTACTATGGTCATTATTCCCCCACCACCATTATTTATTAAATACCGACTTTACGATCACCGATGAACTTCGAAAAACAGGTTATGCGATAAAACCTATTGCAGGGCGCTGTGGCAGCAATATTGATTTAGTTAGTCATAACGATTCAGTATTAGATACCACCGATGGCAAATTTAATAACCAGAAAAATATCTATCAGCAACTATGGTGTTTACCTAAAGTAGCGAATAAATATATTCAGGTTTGTACCTTTACTGTCGATGGTAATTACGGCGGCGTATGTTTACGTTCAGATGATTCATTAGTGATTAAAAAAGACAGTGATATTGAACCACTAATAGTAATGGAAGATGATGCAGTGCTAAAAAATAGCTAATCATTAAATACCCACAATCAAAAAAGCCGTGTAAATGACTATCAAATAGATATCATCACACGGCTTTGTTTTAACAAATTTACTTTGTTAATTTATTAAAAATCGTAGTTAACGTTTATACCGAAATTACGTCCAGGTTGGCTACGTCGCTCAATACCATTCGTGGTCTTGTTAGCCCCAGCCATATCTTGATACTGCCAGTATTCTTTATCTAGCGCATTAAACAGGCCTGCTCGTACAGTCATGTCTTTTACTGGGTGGTAATAAGTCGTTAAGTCCACTACCGTGTAGCCTGCTACATTAAGGTTATTTTTATCTTGCCAATTATCTTTAGCCGCGACCATGGTCACATCTAATGCCGTTCCCCATGTTTCATTTGGCGCATCGTAACCAATACCAACCACAGATGTTAATGGTGCAATGGTATCAAGCGTTTTTCCTGTTTGCTTATCTTCACCATCTTGATAAGCAATACTTGCCTTAGCATAAGTACCCATTGGCGCATTGATAACTTCATCAAGCCATAAATTCGCAGATAACTCTGCACCATAAATACGAGCTTTCTCTACATTTTCATTAGTTGTGGTCTTAAAATTATTCACTTCAGTAGTCACTTCTTGAATAAAATTAGAATAATCATTATAGAAAACAGAACCCGTTACATTACCTACATGGTTTTCAGCACGGAAACCTAACTCGTAAGAATTACTTTCTTCAGGTTTAAGATTTGGATTAGAGACAATCTTATAACCATGTGCTCGATTATCTTTATCGTAATACATTTCATACAATGTTGGCGCTCTAAAGCCCTGACTGTATTGAGCATAAGTACTAAATTTATTGGTCCAATGATAAACAGCCCCTAAACGACCGGTAAATGCATCACTGTCATGATCTTTTAAACCAGAAGCTGCATCAGGCTTAGCTTTAAACTCGTCATAACGCACACCTGCGGTAATAACGGCTTTATCATCCAACAAGAAAATTTGATCTTGAATAAATACGCCACGTTTTTCAGATTTTGCTGTGGGAACTTCAGTTGGGCCCGGTTTTGAAGTACCTTTATCTAAGTTATAGTCGATATAGTTTAGATCAAACTTATCATTAACAACGGTCGCGCCATATGTCAGTTGGTGGCGTGATTGTGCCAACTCAATCGCTTTAGCAAACTGAATATCAAATTGCGTGCTGGTATCTTTACCTGCGCGATAACGATTACGATTACCAAGTCTATCAGTATGGTCATAATTATCATGCTGGCTACGTTGTTGCTGCCAATTAACTTGCCATTTCAATGAATCAAACACCGCATTTTCAGCTAACCACTCATGCTCAAAACCAAAGCGTTTGCGAGTGTCTTCATCGTCACCACGAGTTTTAGTGTAAGTAAAGCCGGGCGCTATCGTATAACCATCACGCGATAAAATATCACCATTCGCATTACGCGTGTAATACTCCCCTGTGAAACCAATACGGTTAGCATTATTTATTTGATAGAAAGCTTTGGCTAATACGTTATGCGATTCAATATTTAATGGATCAGCCGATTTACGCGTAACCCCTTTGCTATCATCATGGGTATTATAAGCATCGGTTTCATGGCCATTACGGTAGGTATAGATGATCATTGTTTCTAAGTCACCGATTTGTTTTGCAGCCTCTACACCTAACTTATATTGGTCATCGGCACTGGCATAACCACTTTTCAGCCCTGCATGTGATGTTTCACCTTGTAATAAATCTTCAGGGTTTTTGGTACGCATAATCACAGTACCACCTAAAGCATCACTGCCATAAAGTGTCGATGTCGGCCCTTTATTAACTTCAATCGCTGTTAAGGTATCAACTTCATAGTTATTACTATTTTTACGCATCGCGTCTGCGCCAGGATTATAAGATGCAGGTTGTTCAACCCCATCAACTAATACTTTAACGCGACTCCCCTTCATACCTCGAATAGTAATATCTTCCATACCAAATCGACCATGACTATTAACAGATACACCAGGTTCGTATTTCAACGCTTGCTTAACATCTGTAGCGAGGTTTTTATTCATTTGTTCAGACGTTATTTTAGCGACCGAGGCCGGTATGTTTTTTATCGCCTCTTCTGTTCGAGTACCTGAAACAACAATTTCATCAAATTGAGAAACGCTATCTTGCGCAAAAAGTGACGGTGAAGAAAATGCCATAACGAGTGAGCTGGCGATAAGTGTCAGTTGCTTATTCATAATTCCCTGCTTTAACAAAAATCCAACGATACGGTTCGATGATGATTATACATACCGAAATGATAATTACTATCATTATCATTCAATTTTTAATAAGTCTGTTTATAAGAATAAGCAGTTGTTTAGCCACATAAAAACTAAGGTAAACGTCGATATATTCACCAATAATACGCTGATATAATAAAAAAGCGCATTTCCTGTCTAATATGCTTGCATGTACTTATTGGGATTGTTAGTATGCGCGCTCGTTTTACGACACTAAGTAAGGTCGCATTACTTAGTGAATTATTAAATCAAAGAGTATTGATTATGAAATTTAATGCAATTGTACGTACAGACCTTGGTAAAGGTGCGAGCCGCCGCCTACGTCTTACTGATCACTTCCCTGCAATCGTTTACGGTGGCGAAGCTGCACCAGTAGCTATCACTCTTAAGCACAGTGATATCATCAACCAAATGGATAAGCCTGAGTTCTACGAAGGTTTTGTTCTTGTAATCGATGGCCAGGAAGTTAAGGTTAAGCCTCAAGACATCCAACGTCACGTGTACAAGCCAAAGGTTGAGCACATGGACTTTAAACGCATCTAATTGCGTGTTCATAAAACTCTTCAAAAAAGCACTCTACGGAGTGCTTTTTTTATACCCCACCTTTCTCAAAATCATCAAATATAAATGGTTGTTGAGGTGATTGAGCATCAGCTTCTTGAGGATTATTTTGCTGTTGTTTACGCCGCATTATTCGCACATACCGCTGCCGACATAATTTTATAACCTTGATTTTTTGATCTGCCGTCATTTGCTGCCAATAAAAACGTTCATCACGACTGCGATAGCACCCTTTGCAATAACCTCGATTATTGACCTGACAACAGCCAACACAAGGGCTTGGCACATCAAAAAAGTCCAGTTGCTCCATATTACTCCACGCTTTAACGATTCCTGTTGTATTTATTTAGCATAATATATTCTGTCTCAACTGTATTTAAATCATACAAACCCACTCAACATGTTAATAATATTGAGTCAATGTGTTTATTAAGAATCTTATTTGTTGTTTTGCTATGTTGATTTTTAGTTACTAGTTCTGCTAAGGTTATTAGCATTATCACGGTAGATAACAATTTATTTATTGATTAAATACATTATTTATCTCTTATTTAATTAATGTATTAACTGGAGGGAACCATGGATTTTTTTGTACCATTGGCTAAAGATATTGATCAAGCACAGTCTGTTTACTCATCAATTGCAGAGCATGTTTCAGCACCGACACCTACGAATGACAAACGTATTCAAAAGCTAGTTTGGACTCATGAAGGCATTGAATGTATCGGTGAAGTCGGAAAATTACCTCCTGAGATTTTTCGTGCTGATGATGAAATTTTGGCTATTTTTGAGTGTGATAATGTCTATAAAATTTGTACTCAAAACCGCGGTGTTATTAATTTCGACCCAATTCTAGCAACGATTGATACAGTAAAGAGTGTCGTTTATTTTGATTAAATAACCGTTGTTAAAATAGAAACGCGCCTTTAATTACGGCGCGTTTTATTTTGTTATTAAAAAAGCCCTAACTGTGGCGCGGTTATATTATCAAACGACTTTCCAATAAAAATAAGAATACCATCAGCAACAGGTTTTAACTGTTTCTCTAAATAGTGATTATAATCAATAGCGCTTTGCCGATACTCTATCGGCTCAGCACCAGAGGTGGTAAATATATATTCTATCGCACCTTTATTTTGATACTGTAATGGCCGCCCTAATTTGGTATTCATCTCATCTGCTAATCGTGCAGCACGCACCTGTGGCGGAATATTTTTTTGATAATCATCTAAATTACGCCGTAAACGCTTTCGATACACTAGTTGATCATCAAACTCCCCAGCCAAAGTGCGATTGGTATAGTCACGAATATAATCATCAACATTGAGATCATGGAACACCATCGAATACAGTGTTTGCTGAAAGTGTTGCGCCAGTGGCGTCCAATCGGTTCGCACAGTTTCTAAACCTTTAAACACCATTTGTTCTACATCACCCCGCCAAACTAATCCTGCATAGCGTTTTTTACTGCCTGTTTCTTGGCCGCGAATGGTTGGCATTAAAAACTTGTGATAATGGGTTTCATATTCAATTTCAAGGGCTGATACTAACCCATATTGCTGCTGAAGATGCTGTTGCCACCACTTGTTAATATGCTCAACTAACGCATTACCTATGCTATTCGCTTCTGCTTGAGAATGGCTCTTTTTAAGAGAGACAAACGTTGAATCTGTATCGCCATAAATCACTTCGTAACCTTTAGCTTCAATCAACTCACGGGTTAGCTTCATAATTTCATGACCACGCATGGTAATTGATGACGCTAAACGATGATCAAAAAAACGACAACCTGATGAACCTAAAACACCATAAAACGAGTTCATAATGATTTTAATCGCTTGTGAGAAAGCTTTATCGCCTTCACGTTTAGCACGATCACGTGCCGCCCATAACGACTCAATCATTTCAGGCAAAAAATGCCGAGTTCGATGAAACTGGCCACCACGAAAACCGCTGATCGCTTGATGATCGGCTTTACCCTCTTCAAGCAGTAAACCTTCAACTAACCCCATTGGATCGATTCTAAACGAGCGAATAATTGACGGATACAGCGACTTAAAATCGAGTACTAATACTGAATCATAGAGCCCTGGCTTAGAATCCATCACATAACCGCCAGGGCTTGCTATCCAATTTTCACTTTCTAGGTTAGGCGCTATATATCCCGCTCGGTGTAGTTGTGGCATATAAAGATTAGTAAATGCGGCAACTGAACCACCAATGCGATCAAGTTCAACCCCTGTAAGACGGCTACGCTCTATGGCAAATTCTAATAAATGAGTATGTTTAAAAATACGCGTGACGAGTTTACAATCTTGAAGATTATATTTGGCTAACGACAATTTATCATGCTTAAACATATGGTTAATTTCAGCCATACGATCATGCACATTATGAATCGCTTTACCTTCGCCTAATAATTCTTGTGCAACTGCTTCTAATGACCATGAACGAAAATTGTAAGTCGCTGTCTTTAGCGTATCGATACCATCCATCACCACACGGCCAGGAATACGGATAAAACCTTGATTGGCATTTTGGGTTGAGCGGCGGTAATGGGGCGTTTGTTTACCTCGACCAATACGAAGATTAATCTTATTCCATTCTGCGCGATGCAGTAATAGACGACAGTCAAAATCAATCACATTCCAACCAATAACAATGTCAGGATCATACTCAATAAACCATGATTCTAATGCCAACAATAATGCTTTTTCGTCTGCTACCCACTCAATAAGTAGCTCATCACTCATTTGATAATCAGCAGGCTGTTCTCCAACCATGATGACACGGCTATCCATCTCACTGTGCATACCAATTGAATATAAAACGCCTTTTTCTGAGCACTCAATATCTAATGAGACTAAGCTTAAATCAGGAATGTAGTCAGCAGCTTTAGCCTTAGCAAACAATACATCATGATAACCATTACGTGATTTGACATCACCAGTAAACATTAAGCCACCACGAATAAAACGCTCCATCAAAAAACGGTCAGCCAATCGAATATCCGCTTCAAAAGGCTTAATGCCCTCAGCCTGCAAACATTTACTGATAGTAAGGTTGTCTCGAATCGTATCGCTATAGCAGCCCACGACTTGTTGATGTTGAAATGTTTTAAGCGTTAATGGTTTCCATTGCACCGCAATATTAGCCGCACGAATAATTTCCATGGCTTGCTGCTGCTGACTAGCGCAGAGAAAAAGAACCGGTTTATCACCTACAATCGATAATCGATAAGGACCGGTGGCCGTTTTCACCCACAGAACAATTTCCGTTTGTCCTTTAATATCTCGACTTTGACGAGTTAATACAAACCCAGTTGAATGTGACTGCAAAGAAACCTCAATTTACTTTAATATGACAATAACGGCGTTAACCTATTTTGCGCTCAATGTGATTAAACTCATTCACAATCCATCCGCCCCAGTGTGATAACAAAAATAAAGAGGCTTTTTTAGGCACTACCGGACCATTAATTAACACAAATAATCGTTCAATCTCGGTTGTTTTATCAGGATAAACTGTTAAAAAATAATCTGCGCACTGTTGATCAGTATACGCCCAACCATCAATACGCCATGCAACTAACATAAAGCAACTTCTGAGCATTTTTTTACCCGCTCGACGACAGTAGCTTTGATAGTCTGCCATATTTGTTGTGCGTCTAATTTGCTGCTGCATCGTATCTAAAAAAGCGGCGATATCATCGTTAAAGACTTTGGCTATTTCCCAACATGGTTCAAAGTAACCAAATTTTTCACCAAGGTTAGTACCGTATAAACAGACACTGCAATGTTTTAACCAAAATCCCCACTTAAAAATGGCACTAATAGATAGCACTTCATCAAGCAATAACCATGTAATATCAACATTGGTAACTACTGGATAGCGTTGCTGTAAGTTTTGACACACAACGGCAATTCGATGCTGCTCTACCACTGTTAATGGCGTAGTTATCACCACTGTCAGATTAAGATCACAACATCCCTTTGTTGCCTGTCGATAAGCGATACTGCCATTTAGATAAATACTGTGTAATGTCTCCACTTGTGACTGTAAATCTGTTACAGCCGCCACTAGCAATGGCATAAAATCTAATTGAAAAGGGGTTTGATGATCCAAACAAGGTAAAAACTTAGCCACAACACCTACTCATCACATAATCTACCTATATTAACGACAAGGTTAACGATAGTTATTATCTTTTTTATCATTAACTTATCTATAAAGCCTATTTTTATTGCCCTCCTATCGATACCAAATGCATTCAACCAACCATTGCTGCTAGATATCGCATATTTCGAGGGTTTGGGTATAATAACATTACTATACATAGATAGAGATCAATCAGTATCATGGAAACAGAAAACCTTATTTCATACGATGATGTTATTGACGTTGCATACGATATTTTTCTAGAAATGGCAGCGGATAACTTAGAGCCAGCAGACGTATTATTATTTACAATGCAATTTGATGATCGTGGCGCAGCTGAAGTTGTTGAAACTCGTGATGACTGGGAAGAACATCTTGCTTGTGAAATTGATAAAGATCTTTACGCAGAAGTATGTGTTGGTCTAGTCAATGAAGAAAATAACGAACTTGATGATGTTTTCGCTCGTTTACTGATCAGCCGTGATCCTGAGAACAAAGGCTGTCATATTTTATGGAAGCGTGACTAAGTTCAAACGCGACTCCATATAAAAAGGCGCGGAATATACAAACAACGAGAGATTAACTCGTTTGAACGTTATATTCCGCGCCTTTTATTGTACTAATAGTATGACTAACAATTACAACGATTAGCGAGCTAAAATTGTCGTATCTTGTTTACTGTAACGGATCCACCACAAACTCATCACTACGATAATTGCCATTACTGTCATCACAACACCTAAGCTAAATTGGCTTTGGGCACTCATAAATGATGCTGCTAATGTTGCAGCACCAGCACCAACATTTTGTAAGCCACCAAGTACCGCGCCAGCCGTTCCCGCATGATTTGGAAAAGGTTGTACCGCTGCTGTCGTTGCAACTGGTGCTAGCATACCAGTACCAATAAAGTACAAAAATGCGCCGCCAATCAAACTCGTAACAGTCACTAAACCAGCAAAGCCTGGAATGATAATCGTCACTGCACCCAATACCAATGCAATCATGCCGATAACCAATACACGATTTAGACCTAAACGTCGAACTAAACGGCCAGATAACCATGCTCCACCTAAATAGCCGGGTAATGGTAAAATAAATAACCAACTTACAGTGATTGGGTCTAACTTCAAGACACTACCGAGTAATACACCAGCCGATGCTTCAAACACGGCAATACCTGCAAATGTTGCGATTAAGCAAATAACATAGCCTTGAAAACGACGGTTACCTAATACGTAACGGTAGCTCACCAACACACGCTCTGCATGACGTTTTTCTGGTGGTAATGTTTCGCTAAAATATTTCATCATCGCAACAGTAACAGCAGCACCAAACACGAGCAGAAATCCGTAAACTGATTCCCAGCCTAAATGTTTAGCAAGGTAGCCACCTAACACTGGAGCAATAAGTGGAGATAAAATAACCCCCATGCTAATTAAGCTATTCGCTTGGTGTAAATCATCACCATCATAGCTATCACGCGGTACTGTACGACACATTGCACCACTACAACCAGTACCACAACCTTGAATAAAAGTCGCAACTAAAAACCAGTGGAAATTTGATGACAGTAATGTGCCAATAGTACCAATAAGAAAAATAACCATACCCGAAATAATCACTGGGCGACGGCCAATACGATCAGATAATGGACCATAAATAAACTGTGATAACCCATAAGGAATAAGGTATACAGCCATTACTGCTTGTAAATATGCGGATTTAACAGAGAAAAATGTAGCCATGTCAGGAATTGCTGGCACATACATTGTTTGTGTCATTTGCCCGACAGCAACCAAAATAATGAGTAATAGTAATAATTTACTCATATTATTAGCCGAAGATTGCTTAATCACAACCATCACCCTCAAAAAAGATTAATATTGTTAGTTAATTATTAATAATCAACATATTAAATAAGAAGAAAAATATAGAATAGAGTATCTCTGCTATCAAATACGAAGCGGGTTCGTTTAAATAGTATCTATGCCTGTAAAATCAGCGCAAATAGTAATCTTCTGCTTAATAACTAACAAGTGAATATTGTCCTTCACGCACGATTGTTTATTATCAATTGCATTAGAAAAACTAATGTTGAATAAATGGCAGGAATAACCGTCATTTTTAATCAAAAATAAACCGTAGTATTTTTTATAATAAAAATACTACGGGGCTATTTAAAGCTATCACAGTTAGTCAAACTTTAAGCGGTGTTTACCGTGTGAAGCCTTTACTTTCAAATAATTTTCATTACCATCTTTAACATGTGCTTTAGTTCCAACAACTTCAATAATATTGATACCGTGTTGTTCTAAATCACAAATCTTTTTAGGGTTATTGGTTACTAAACGTATTTCATTTGTCCCTAACGCACTCAACATTTGAGCGGCTTCAGAGAATTCACGTAAGTCATCACCAAACCCAAGATGGTTATTAGCCTCATAGGTATTCATACCTTGGCTCTGTAATTCATAAGCATCAATTTTATTATATAAACCGATGCCACGCCCTTCTTGGCGTAAATAAAGGATAATGCCGCCAACACTGCCCATCTTTTCGATAGTTTCATCAAGCTGCTCACCACAATCACAACGCGAAGAATGAAACACATCGCCCGTTAAACATTCAGAATGCATACGAACTAGAGGAGCTAGCGTTTTATCTGCACCTTTAAAAATAATAGCAACGTGCTCTTTGCCTGATTCAAGACCATTGAACGAAAGCAATTCTGCGGGGATATTGCTGTTAAGACCTACTTTAAAAGGCACTCTTGCCCTAACATTTACCATATTTTTCCTAAGCACTGCTTCATGTCCCTGCTATAAAGGGGCATTTGATTATGACTAAATAATACCGAAATTAGGGTACTAACAACAACTATATCAAAAATCGTTTAGGATCATTAATCCACATCAATTTTGAATGCGTTACATTACCACTTAGTGCCACAAATATAAATGTTATATTATAACATTTTATACCGATAAGCGGCATTTTCACAAATAAGTGATAAAATAAATGCACCTTTCTTATTTGCTTTATATCTAGCTTTAAAGCGTATCAGCTAACGCAATAAGCTGCTCTAGAATATGTTCACCATCAATACGTAAGCCATTATGTTCATATTGATTAGTCTGCCATGACTTAGCATTTGCTAATAATGCCAATGTTTCACAGCTATATTGGTATTCAACATACATATCTTCAACATAAACTGCGGCGGCGACGGGCACGCTATTATTGGCTAACTGTTGCGGACAATATAATTGCGGCCAATCCTTTTTTTGTGCAAGTAAATGTGCAGCTTCACGTAATGGTTGTAGGCATGCCATTTGATCAAACATCCACGGATACACCATTTCACCAGTAAAACTCACATCTTTGCCCGTTTGGTACTGATATTGTGGATATTGAGAACGTACCCTTTCAGCTGCCCACTCAGAAGCTTGGTGCTGACAATATATCGACTCATGCAAAATGGCATAAATAGGATTGGTCTGATAACTCTGCTGATTCAGCATGGTATTAAGGAAGCTATAACTCAATTGTTGTTGTCCCTCGACATCGACAAATGCATCTTCTAACGCATAATACATCGCGAGATCCCCCCCTGTTCCTCCTAATGCTATGCCCCATGTCTGGAATTGCTCAACTGTGAATAATTGTCCATTTGGCAAATACGTTTGATTGTTTGAAAGATACTCTGCAATCGCATTACACTGTTGCTGTGCGCCAGCAAAACGTTTAAAGAATGCTTTATTCTTATCAGCCACTCTTTTATAAGTCGCTTGATATACTTCATCAGCGGTTGCTGTTATTGATGGTATGCCACCGGTAATAAAAACGCGTGATAAGCTTTGTGGATAAAAAGACAAATAATGTAATGCGCAAAAGCCGCCGAAACTTTGTCCTAATAATGCCCACTGTTTAATCCCCATATGCTGGCGTAATTGCTCTGCATCTCGAACAATATTATCAGCTCGAAAGTGGGTTAAGTATTCAGCTTGTTGCTGAGCCGATTTTGCCGCTAACGTTTGGTGAGTAATAGCACTGCTAGCACCAGTACCACGTTGATCAAGTAAAAGTACACGATAATATTTTAATGCTGTTTTTAACCAGCCACTATTGGCATCTGGTCGTGGTGCAGCAAAGCCTGGACCGCCTTGCAAATATACTAACCAAGGTAAATTTTTATCACGGTTTAATTTATGAACGACTTCTCGTGCATAGATCGTCAATGAACCGTCAGTTATTTGTTCATAATTAACCGGAACATTAATATTTATATTTCGAAAACAAAGTTGATCACTATAAATAAAATCTTGCAATGATATTCTCCAATAACTTAATAAAAACAATTATCATTTAATATTGATTAAATAATAATACATTTCAACTCAATATTGTTATATATGTTTTTTGAATATAACAAACTAAGAAATAAAAACCTAAATATCAACACGTTAAATATATAGCGTAATATTTGAAATATACCAATTAATAATAAGAATAATTATCAGTTAATGATTTCATAATTGAAATCTTTTTTCCAAAATTTAAATAACCTTGAATACAAAAAAAAGCGTATATTTATTCCATTAGCAAAATAGATAATAAAATCAGTTTTGTTGCTATAAAAATCGTTTGATATTTATCTTTTTATAGCGGGAGATGATGTTCCTCCTTTAACCGCCTTATCGAATTTCTTTAAGGATAATGACGTCTGACAACATTCGGCTTTTAATGGTCGAGGACCGTGTTATTTCTCTGTTGAATACCCAACGATATTGTGGTTTCAAACACGTCGCGTTGTTAACGTATATCGTCCTCGTCACATTATCTGCACGATAACGAATTATCAATTCTACACTGCTAATAGTAATACGCTAATGCATACCTTTTGTATTATCTTATTGCCTAACTGCGGTGTCTATGAGGCAGAGCAATGCAATACTCAAGTGAAGTTCAAAACATGTGTCCTATCTCTCGTGGCCAAATGCACGAGTCAGCGCCAATTCCAGTAGAAGGTCGCTGGGTTAGCCCTAAAGATGTTATTGCTATTTCTGGTGTAAGCCACGGTGTTGGTGCTTGTGCGCCACAGCAAGGTGCTGCGAAATTAACACTTAACGTTAAAAACGGCATCATCGAAGAAGCACTAATCGAAACTATCGGTTGTTCTGGTATGACTCACTCTGCAGCAATGGCTTCAGAAATCATCACTGGTAAAACAATCCTTGAAGCATTAAACACTGACCTTGTGTGTGATGCTATCAACGTTGCAATGCGTGAAATCTTCCTTCAGTACGTTTACGGCCGTACTCAAACTGCATTCTCTTTAGATGGCTTACCAATCGGTGCTGGTCTTGAAGATCTGGGTAAAGGTCTACGTAGCCAAGTTGGTACACACTACGGTACACGTGAAAAAGGCCCTCGCTACATGGAGATGGCTGAAGGTTACGTTACTAAAATTGCACTAGATGACAACGACGAAATCATTGGCTACCGTTTTGTAAACGTAGGTAAGATGATGGAATCTATCGGTAAAGGTGTTCCTGCAGCAGAAGCTATGGAACAAGCAATGGGTCAATACGGTCGCTTTGATGAAGCAGTTCGTACTATCGATCCTCGTCACGAGTAATCATAGACCTATATCACACAAGTAAATGACGCGTTTATTTTAACTTCTTAAGAGTTACAGCGTCACTGAAATTGTTTTTACCGAATTAAAGGACACTCCATCATGGCTGCATTATTTGAAAGTTTTGATCGTCGTATTGCACAAATTACTCCAGTACTAGAACAGTACGGTTTCGCTTCACTAGAAGAAGCTCGTGATTTCTGTAATGAAAATGGTGTTGATGCATACAACATCGTTAAAGAAACACAACCTATCGCATTTGAAAACGCATCTTGGGCTTACGTTTTAGGTACAGCTATTGCACTTAAAGAAGGCGCAAAAACAGCGGCTGACGCTGCTGAATTCCTAGGTCAAGGCCTACAAGCTTTCTGTATTCCTGGTTCTGTTGCTGATCAACGTCAAGTAGGTATTGGTCACGGTCGTCTAGGCGCTCGTCTGCTAAGCAACGAAACACAATGTTTCGCATTCCTTGCAGGTCACGAATCATTTGCAGCAGCTGAAGGTGCGATCAAAATTGCTCTAAACGCTAACAAAGTACGTACTAACCCACTACGCGTTATTCTTAACGGTCTTGGTAAAGATGCTGCATACCTAATCGCACGTATCAACGGCTTTAACTACGTTGAAACTAAATTCGATTACGTTACTGGTGAATTAAACGTTGTTTCTGAGCGTCGTTTCTCTCAAACACAACGTGGTGACATCAACTGTTACGGTTCTGATGATGTACGTGAAGGCGTTGCAATTATGCACCGCGAAAATGTTGATATCTCTATCACTGGTAACTCAACTAACCCAACACGTTTCCAACACCCTGTTGCTGGTACGTACAAAAAAGAACGTCTAGAAGCAGGCAAAGCTTACTTCTCAGTAGCATCAGGCGGCGGTACTGGTCGTACTCTTCACCCTGATAACGTTGCTGCAGGTCCAGCTTCTTACGGTCTTACTGATACTATGGGTCGTATGCACTCTGACGCTCAGTTTGCAGGTTCTTCATCTGTACCAGCTCACGTTGAAATGATGGGTCTTATTGGTATGGGTAACAACCCAATGGTTGGTGCTACTGTTGCTGTTGCTGTTGCTATCGAGCAAGCAGCTAAATAAGCTCAGTAAAATAAAAAAGTTTATCTTCAAATAACGAAAAAGGCGCGAGATTAGACACTCGCGCCTTTATTTGTTTGTCTTAATTGTTATTTCTGCAAAATACTCTAAAATCCTCCCCCATCCCAAGTTCTTGATCACGCTTATCCCTATAAAACACTCAGTCTTCAGGGTATAATCAATAAAGAATCAAGTTAATCTTATATATGTTACACAGCACTGCGCTGTTACAGATAAAGTAAAGGAAATATCATGATCCAAGTTGTAGGTCACAAAAACCCAGATAGTGACAGCATTTGTTCTGCACTAGTTTGTACAGCATTTCTTAAAGCTCGTGGCCTTGAAGCGACAGCAATTCGCCAAGGTGAAATGAACCGTGAAACACTACATATCCTTGAGATGGCTGGCGTTACAGCTCCTGAGCTACGTACAAGCGTTGCTGGCGAGAAAGTATGGCTAGTAGACTACTCAGATCTTGCTCAAGCACCTGATGATCTAGCTGAAGCTGAAGTTGTAGGTATTGTTGACCACCACCGCCTAGGTGATGTAATGACAATTAACCCAATGGAAGCATGGATCTGGCCTGTAGGCTGTACTTGTACTGTACTATTCAACTTATTCAAGATTGAAGGTCATGAAATCACTCGTGAACTAGCAGTACTTATGATGTCAGCGATCCTATCTGATACTGTAGGCTTTGCTTCTCCAACATGTACTCAAAAAGATAAAGATGCAGTACATGAGCTTGCTCAAATTGCTGACGTACAAGATCTAGAAGCATTTATCAAAGCGCTTCTTATTGCTAAAACTGATATCGCAGGTTTAACAGCAGCTCAACTTGTTGAGAAAGACCTTAAAGGCTACCCTTTCAACGATCGTGACGTTGTTGTTGGTCAAATCGAACTTGCGACACTTGAGCAAGTTGATAGCATGATTGAAGAGCTTCAAGCCGATCTTCAGCGCCGTTGTGATGAAGAAGGTCTTGGTATGGCTGCATTGATGCTAACAGACATCACAACCAGCACGACACGCCTACTTTACACTGGTGATTGGAATCACATTCTTGATACCCATGCGACTGATGGCGTATTAATGATGGAAAATACGCTAAGCCGTAAGAAGCAAGGCTGGCCTTGGCTACAAACAGTACTTGCAAAGTAAATAATCACCACGATTATTGAGAATAAAGGTCCTTTAAAAGGGCCTTTTTTTTGGTCAAAATTCGCAGTAAACATTAACTAAAATACAGAAAACGTCGCCTAATATGTAAAACTTTATCGCTTACATCGCCAAAATTAGAGTAAATACTTTAACAGTTTTATCAATCAAACTTCATCTATAAACCACCAATATGAACAAAGTATAACCAAACAAACCATTTTATTGTGATATTTGTTCATCTTTGCTTATTATTCCCTTGAGGTATAACTATACTTCTCTCTCTTAAAAATCCCACCGTCATTGACGGGTGAAACAGCAAGAAGCTACTCGCAATTATAGAGAGACAGCATAATGTCCATTAATAAAAATAATATTGCCTTAATTATTACAGCATTGCTTTCTAGCCAAGCGTATGCCGCCGGCTATCAAGTATCAGAACATTCAGCAGCAGGTCTTGGACGTGCTTACGCAGGTGATGCCGCTGTCGCAGATACGGCAGCTGTTCTAGCGCGTAACCCCGCAGCAATGACACGTTTTAAGAATGCTGAAGTTTCAGGTGTTGCTAGTGTTATCAACCCATCAATTGATATTGATGATCACACTCATAATGAAACAGCAAAAGATATTTCACCTATCAGTTTTGTTCCTGCGGCATACTACATCCAACCGCTTAATGACAAAACCGCGGTTGGTTTAGCCATTTTCAGTAATTATGGCGTGACAACCGATTATCCAAAGGCAATGCAAGCAGGCAGTTTAGCGGGTAAAACATCATTAGAAACCGTTAACTTCAATCCTAATATTGCTTATCGTTTATCGCCACAATTAAGCATTGGTGGTGGTGTTAGCCTTGTTTATGGCACCGCAGAATTTAACCGTCGTTTAGGCTCTTTATCTTACGCCGCACCAAGCCATAATCTTATCGATATGAAAGGCACAAGTTGGGGCTGGGGTTGGAATATTGGTGCGTTATATGAACTCGATAATAACAACCGTTTTGGATTAAGCTACCGCTCACAAGTCGATCTCAATTTTAATGGCCATTTTACTGACTACTTGGGCCAAGCAACATCCAAACCCAATCAAACTGTTGCAGCAAACCTTAAGCTACCACTGCCAGCGATTGCTGAGTTTTCAGGCTTCCACCAGCTAAACCCACAATGGGCTATTAGCTATAGTGTCCAATGGACGCAATACAATAAATTCAAACAAATTAAAGCGACCAGTTCTGAATGTGCTAACGGCAGCTGTTTTGTTAAGAAAGAAAACTTTAAAGATACTTATCGTTGGGCCGTAGGTACAACCTATACCCTCAATCCAACTTGGACATTACGCTATGGCTTTGCCATTGATCAGCAAGCGGGACAAGCAACACTGAGTATTCCAGATACCGACCGTTATTGGTATTCAGCAGGTGCAACTTACCATTACAGCCCTGCACTTTCTGTTGATCTTGGTGTGACTTATATTCACAGTAAAAAAGCTGATTTCATCGAGCAAACACCCGTCGGTGAGAAAGATAGCTTAACGTCATCAGGTAAAGCTTACCTAGCCGCCGCCCAAGTTAATTACCGCTTTTAATGCGAAATAAACTATAAAATCATTAGGAATCACTATGAAAATACGTTCTATCGCATTATTAGTTACCTCTGCGTTAACTTTAATAGCATGTAAAGGTAACGGAAGTTTAGAGAATCAATCACCGATTGATCCTAATATTGCAGCAAGTTTAAAAGCTGAAACAAAGGTAAATTTTGATCTACTAGCCAAAGATAAAAAACTCGTACTACCGACATATTTAGCAATGGATGTGCAAAATGGTACCCTTGCAACAGAAGCAATGGCTAAAGATAAAACCAATACTTCAGATCCATTAGTCGCTATGGGTCAAACTGATGGTTGGAGTACCACTCAGCCGATCACCATTAATTTTACCGGTAAGGAACTCGATAAATCACCGGCAGAAAATAGCTTTTATTTAATTAAATCAGGTGATCCAACTAACCCTGACGATACAACAAAGCCAACTCTATTATCTCAGCAAAATGGAGATTTTACTCTTCAAGTCTCTGGTCACAGTTTAATTGTGATCCTGCTTAAGCCATTAGATCCGGCAAGTAACTACATGTTTGCTGTTACTGACGCTCTTAAAGACGTTAATGGCCAAGCTGTTGGTACGAGCAATTCGTATGCCTTACTGAAGTCAGATAAGTTACCACCAGCACCAGCATTATTACCTGCGCAAAAGATCACTCATGCCACTGAAGAAGCTTTTCACGGTATTGTACAAAAGCGCGATATTATCTTCTCTTCATGGTTTACAACGTTATCATCTGGTGATGTGCTATTTGCTGCCAAAATGGCAACTGAAGAGGCACTGCAGAACGGCGCAAATACCGTCTGGAAAGGCTCTGCTATTGCACCAACCGTTACATCAGCACAACTTGATAAACTGTTTACCTTCTCGCAGCCAATAGAAGTTGAAGATAACAATAAAGTAAATGGTACAAGTAATGTCCGTATCTATCACGGTAAACTTTCTTTACCTTATTACTTAGATATTCAACCAAACAAGTTCATGAATACCCCTTGGCAAAGTGGTATGCCTAGCCTCGCTAAAATTAAATATGTGTTAACTAATGGTAGTAATGCCGATAAAGCGACCATTTTAAACCAGTTAGCAGCAGCGAATGTATCACTACAAGACATGGCGCAAGTTGCGACTAACCCACAAAAACAAGTTGAAGTATTAACTAAGTTAATGGGAAAAACACTGTATTTAGCCAATGGTAACCAACTGGATCCTGAGCGTTTAATCACTCGTTACAGCGCTGTTCCTGAGCTAAAATCAGTACAAACTATTGATTATACTTTAGTACTACCAAGTAACAAAAAATGCCAAGCACTTGGTGCTAACGATGTTACTATCTTCCAGCATGGTATTACTTCGAATAAAAGTGTATTAACCGCACACAGTGATGGTTTACCGTCTTTAGCCGAAACATTAATTGGCGATCAATGCCGCGCTATTTTTGCCATCAACCAGCCTCTTCATGGTGAAGACCGCGGTATTCATCTTATTGATGCAAATGGCAATACAAAATACGAGAATGCTTCCTCAGATCCATCTATCTATCTGAACTTACAAGATTTAACCGTTGCACGAGATAACTTACGCCAAAGTACGATTGATGTGGTCAACCTCCGTGCTTCTATTGGCTCATTGTTTGCTCATATTCAGCAACAACAACAAAATAACCAAGATCTCAATCCTGTTTCACCATTAGAGATGTTAAATCCCAATAGCGGTGTTAATTTTACAGGCCATTCATTAGGTGCAATTGTTGGTACCAATGTTGGTAATATTGCTAATCGTCCAACAATGAACCCTGCATTTGATAAACAATACTTTGCTATCAATAAACTCGCATTGGCAAACCCAGGTGCAGAGATCCCCTACCTACTATTAAACTCAGGTAGTTTTGGTGGGCTTTTAAAAGCAGGTATTTTACAAACTACGGTATCAAACCCGACTCAAATAACCCCTGAAGTGATTGAAACAGGCAAATTTCTACAAGCACTCAATGTTTGCTATAAAGCTCAGGACGATAACAATAAAGATTTGAATAAGTGTTACGTTAATAACATTAGCGCGATTAAACAAAATAATCCGAGTTTATTTGCTCAATGGACCGATAGTTACGTTAAGTTTGCCTATGCAGCACAAACTGTAATGGATCCTGTTGACCCGATTAACCTTGCTAAAGGTATTCCAGCGGCGGTTCCAGTATTGGTGCAAATGGTGACTGGTGACAGTACGATACCAAATATTACTACACCAAATAACTTACCTTATTCGCCATTCACGGGTACTGAGCCTTTAATTAAACAACTGGAGTTAACACCAAATAATGTTACTAAAGGTTGGAAAGTATATACACCAGGCAGTCACACTTCATTATTAGAAGTGACTCAACCAACGGCTAATGATAATTTTACTGTTGATGAATCAAAAGCAACTACATCAAAAATGCAGGCTGATATGACAACGTTCTTAAATAAATAAGACAGCCTAGTAACTAGCCTTGATAATCAAGTGAATCTATATTTCCACATTGGTTATCAAGGCTTTTATGATTCAGTGCAGATAAACATACTCTAGCGTAAATGCTGCATCAAACTGGTTTTTTGATTAAGTATCTGAGAAAAAGAGCGAATAAACTGCTCACCAATTTGCAGCCCTTGGTGATAATCAAGTTCTAAATCTTCATAACTACTTAATAAAGCACTACTGTTTAGCGTTTTCTCTGGCGCAATTTGAATGACTTGTAACCCTTGAGGTGGATTGGTCAGAAAATCATTCACATCTCGATAAGTACGATGATAACGCGCTAGCATTTCTAATATTTCAGAATTAGTTCCCTGCCCTGTTATCTGTAATAATCGCTCTATATTTAACTGTGAAAACCAACTCTTTTTAGCTACAGCTTGATCGATATAATTATTATTTGGCTGCTCAGTTATTTCATCTTCCCAGTAATTTTGACGCCATTGTTCAAATCGTTGACTTAATTCTTGATGAATATTCTTTATTTTATCGACCGATTCATTGAGGCTTAACTTATCAATATAATAAGGTAATTGCGTTTCAATATTTTCACGCCAATCATCAAAAATACCTCGTTCGTCATTACCACTGCTATTAGCATGATTATCTTCTAGCGGTTCAGTACGAATAACCACGACTAAATCAGCCCCGCGCCGCCATGCTTCTTTTACTGGAATTGCAGCACTAACACCACCATCCACCCATTGCAGTTCATTCATATTAACAGGCTGATTATAAAGCAACGGAATAGCACAACTTGCTAATAAGACCTCACTCCAATCTTGTTGGTACATCGGTAAATAATAGTCTTGAAGGGTGTCTTTACGGGTCGCACACGCGAGTGCGGTGCGATGAGCTAGTGTTTTACGCGCAGTTGCAATATCTAACGGATACAAACCTGAGGGAGATACTTGTTGTAACGCCCAATCAAGGTTCATTGGCTGTTGCTTACTAAGATATTTATAAAGATTAAAAAACTTATCATCCATCGAGACATCACGAATAAAATGATAACCAAATCGAGGCTGGCGACTAATAAAAGAAGATAAATTAAGCGCTCCTGCAGAGGTACCGATATACAATTCAAACGGATCAAATTGGTGCTCAAGAAAACTATCAAGTACACCCGCAGAAAAGATACCGCGTTGACCACCACCTTGAACGATTAGCGCCATTTTTTTGTGGGGGGCTGCGTGTATCATCGACGAAAAATCAGCAATAGATTGATCATTGAAATCACGCAAACTAAATGGAAGATAATTCATCTCTTCTCCCTGTTTAATATGCCTAACAGCATACCATTAATATACCTAAGAGAATCGAATATACAATCTACGCATACCTATAGAAAATACTATTTATAACATTTCATGATAATTATTTAATCTAGGTTACTTTTAGTATTACGCATGCAGAGCAACTAGCCCATAACTTGCCAGTGTAAAAAGCGTAATCGTTACGGTTACTAGCGCTATTTTTAATTCAATATTCATCATTAACCACCTATTAATTTGTAACATTTTGTTAACCTAATTGTATGGTTAGATTGTTCAGAAAATCAATATCAATTACAATAATTATAACTCTGATCACACTGTTAGCACTGTATATATCCATGCGATGCCATCAATAAAATGGCGTACTACCATATATATATGTAGCTTATTTATAGGAAACCAAATGAAACCATTACTCACTGTGAGCTTAATTGCTACTACAATCATTTCCACGACAGCGATGGCAAAACCTGTCGATTGGACACCAGGTATTGGCGGTGAAATTTCTTTAATGGTTGGCTACAACAAATCAAATTCGCAATTTAATAGTGATAACCATACGACTGAAAACTTAAATAATAATGGTAATGATCAGACTAAAATGTTTGTCGCCCCCATTGGTAGCGTAAACTACACCTTTAATAGCGGTGACAAACAACTTTATTTTGGTACCAGCCGCTCAGACATCGCACTGGGCCGTTTTCATATTGAAGCAGGATACCGACAAAAATTTGCCGATACCTCAACACTCACTCTCAGCTATATTCCAGGCTTATTAAGCCAAAAAACATGGCAAGACCCTTACCTACAAGGTGTAAAACGCAGCAAAACAAACTCTAATATTAATGCCTTTAGCGTCAAACTGGATAATATTCGTGGATCACGTTTTTCTGGTCAAATTGCCTACGGTAAGTTCAGTGTTGATCATGAGAACAGTGGCAACGATCCTTTCCTAAATCTAACCAATAATGAAAAAGCATCCCTTAACCGTAATGCTAACGTCCTTTATACTGAAGGGACATTTGTTCAGCCTTTTAGCCGTAGCTTAATTCTGCGCACAGCGGTCAACTACACCAATATTGATGCTGATGGTCGTGCCATGAGCAATAATATTTATGGCGCAGCTGCAACCATTATTCAACTGTTACCTCAATCTAGCCTTGCGTTTACACTAAGCTACAAAAAAGCGTTATTTGATGCCACCCATCCCGTTTTTAATAAAAAACAACAAGATAATAAGTTTGGTGCATTCTTAGCGTATGAATATAACCAACCCTTTAATTGGAAAAACTGGGGCTTAGTTTCTCTGATTGGTTACAGCTCAACCCAATCAAATATTAACTTTTATGACAGTAACGATGTCTTAGTCAGTGCTGGCTTAAACTATAAATTCTAATGACGTTGCAATTAATAGCTATTGCTTGAGTTTATTGTGAATAACTGGCTTATATTTCGGAGTGGTTGTAATTTAACCATTCCGAAATAATTCGAGACATCCATCAAAATATCGATTAGATTGAACACTCTTTGCCAAAGTTATGGAAACGTTAAATAAATTATGGCGGCTAATAATCGTACTGCTGATGCATCTCTAGAATCCTTGCATCGCATTTTCACTGTACCAGAAGCTCCGGATTCAACCTTAGGCTTGATTGAAAAAGAACTGTCAGAAAATCTCAATGAGTTTCTGCGTACCCATATCGCAGCCACGGAAAAACCGCTGGCAGAAATTGAAAAAGATTTCTCTAACGCCAATATTCCTGAACTTCCATCGTTTGTTTCTGATCATACCCAATTATTGCTCAATAAATTAGTGGCTCAATCTGTCCATACTGCAGCACCGACATTTATTGGTCACATGACTTCTGCCCTGCCTTACTTCATGATGCCTTTATCTAAAATCATGATTGCACTTAACCAAAACTTAGTAAAAATAGAAACCTCAAAAGCGTTTACGCCACTTGAGCGCCAAGTATTGGGTATGCTGCATAAGTTAATCTTCAATCAAAATGAAAGTTTCTATCAACAATGGATGCACAGTGCCGACCATTCTTTAGGGGCTTTTTGTTCTGGTGGTACCATCGCTAACATTACAGCACTCTGGGTTGCCCGTAATGCCGCATTACAACCTGATGGTGAATTTACAGGCGTTGGTCAGCAAGGACTACTGCGCGCAATGCGACATTATGGCTATGATGATCTTGCGATTTTAGTCTCTGAGCGTGGTCACTACTCTCTTAAAAAAGCAGCAGATGTATTAGGTATAGGGCGTGACAGTCTTATCGCAATTAAAACCGATGATAATAACCGGGTTGATCTTGATGCTCTACAAACAACACTGACAGATTTAAAGCGTAACAATATTAAACCTTTTGCCATCATTGGCATTGCAGGTACTACTGAGACTGGCAATATTGATCCTCTTGATCAACTCGCAGACATTGCCGCAGAACATCAGTGTCATTTTCATGTTGACGCCGCTTGGGGTGGTGCAACATTAATGTCAAATAAATACCGGCATTTACTTAAAGGGATCGAACGTGCCGATTCGATTACCATTGATGCCCATAAACAGCTCTATATTCCAATGGGAGCTGGCATGGTGATATTTAAAAATCCAGAGTTAATGACGGCCATTGAACATCATGCTGAATATATTCTTCGTAAAGGCTCTAAAGATCTAGGGAGTCATACCCTTGAGGGTTCGCGCAGTGGAATGGCAATGCTTCTGTATGCCAGCATGAATATTATTAGCCGTCCTGGCTATGAATTGTTGATCAATAATAGTATCGAAAAAGCCCATTACTTTGCTCATTGCATTGAACAACACCCTGAGTTTGAATTAGTCACTCACCCAGAATTATGCTTGCTTACTTATCGCTATGTACCAGCAAAAACACAACAAGCATTACTACAAGCAACACCAGAGCAGCGAGATCAGCTATTAGAGCTATTAAACGATCTCACTCAATTTATTCAAAAACGGCAGCGAGAATCTGGCAAATCGTTTGTATCACGTACTCGTATCACTCCAGAAAAATGGCAACGTAAACCAACAACGGTCTTTCGTGTGGTACTAGCTAACCCGCTCACAACCACTGACATTTTGGAAAATGTATTGAGTGAGCAGCAGCAACTAGCGCAACAAAGTACAATTAGTCTGCCTGAAATCGTTAATTTGACTGAACAAATAATAGAAAAAAGAACAAAAAATGATATATAACGCCTTTATTTCTATACGTTATTTTACGAATATTTAGCTTATATCGCATTTTTTGCCTATTTCTTTCATTAAACTGAACGGTAAACGGTATTCAATATATGACTATTTTATGAATAACTCGCGATCTAACTATGAACAGTGGATGATTATAGTATGAATAGCCCCATAAAATAGTCCCTTTTACCCTTCTCTATATTTATTCGATTACCCACTTAAAAATCGATTTTTGTATAAAATCGATTTTTCAAGGGAATATTACTCAAAATACATGTTCATAAGATTTCATTTTTCAAGGTTGTCGTTATTGATTTGCTCCATAAAAGATAATGCCTACCACAAATATTGTTACCACATAGTTACAAAAACTACTCGTTATTAATAATGATTCTCAATAATGCATTTTGTTCCTTTTTGACCCAAAAAAATATCTCGCAAAATCATGATTTAAATCAAAAAATGGCTTACCTGAAACCCAAAAAAAATGCCCTATTTGCTTTAAATAGGGCATTTTTATGTCAATTTATGTCATAAATATTTGTTAACAATTCAACGATAGCAACTCAATATCGACATTAATTAGTCCCCAGCAAACATATAACCTTCGCCGTGAACGGTAACAAAAATCTGTGGATTCTTTGGATCTAGTTCCATTTTCGAACGCATACGACGGATTAAAACATCGATGGTTCTGTCATTTGGTGCTTCAACTCGATGGCTTAACATGTTCAAAATACGCTCACGGCTAAGCACTACATTAGGGTGTGATGAGAAGGCAACTAACAGCTCATATTCAGCTTTAGTTAACTTCACAGGCAGGCCGTTATGAGTCAGTGCGCGCTTGTTAATATCAAACTGCCACTCACCAAAACGAATGATGTTATCTTCCTGCATTTCAACCATAGTCTCATCACGCGCTTTTTCTACTAAGGTCATGCGCCATAACAAGTTTTTCACTCTAACTAACAGTTCACGCAGTTCAAAAGGCTTAGTAACATAGTCGTCTGCGCCCATCTCTAAACCGACAATTCTATCGATACTATCAGTACGCCCTGTGACTAAAATAATGCCAACTTCAGAGCGACTACGCAGCTCACGAGTTAGCATTAAACCATCTTCACCTGGCAGGTTAATATCTAGCATTACAAGGTCAATTTTTTCCGTTGCCATAATCTCGCGCATCTGTGCGCCACTGTCTGCTTGGCTAACCTTGTATCCTTCGTTCTCAAAATACCCAACCAATTTTGTGCGGGTAACAATTTCATCTTCTACAACAAGTACGTGATGGGTCATGTCGTTCTCTTTTTAGTTTTTGGCTTTCTAACTGAACGGTAGCACAAACTAAGACCATTCACAATTTGTCATAACTATGCCTTTGCTATTCATTCGTAGCGTTAACCTTATTCATATCGTGACAATAAGATTACCCCATAAAATTTTAACCGTCACCGTACCCTACGGTGTGCATTCTTTTTAAATGGAATCTTTCAAAATGAAAAAAATTTGGCAGATGTTGACGAAGCCAAGCAGCAAGTATTCTATTCTTGCGCTTGTTCTTGTCGGTATAGGTATCACTCTGGCTGGTGTTGTTGCCGTCCACAAAGGTTTTGAACATGCCTCTCAGACTGAATTCTGTATTGGCTGTCATACCATGCAACAGAACTACGAAGAATATAAGCAGTCTGTACACTTCAAAAATGCTTCTGGTGTTCGTGCTGAATGTGTTGACTGTCATCAGCCTAAAGATTTCCCTGGTAAGCTAGAGCGTAAATTAGGCGCTTGGAAAGATGTATACAACCAATACGTTACTAAGAAAATCGATACACCTGAAAAATTTGAAGAGCACCGCCTAGAGCTAGCTCAGATTGTTTGGAAGCGTATGTCTGACAGCAACTCTAAAACGTGTAAGAGCTGTCACAACTATTCTGCAATGGATCACGCTAAACAGTCTCCAGAAGCAGCAACTGCAATGACTGAAGCTGCCGCGAAAGACATGAACTGTATTGAGTGTCACAAAGGTATTGCACACGAACTACCAAACATGGCTGGCGGTTTCCAGAAAGATTTCCAAAACCTACAAGCTGAAGCAACGACTCAAGGTGCAACAGCAGAGAAGCTTTACTCTCTAGGCGAAAAAGATATCTTTGCAACTGATGATCCAAAAGGTAAATCAGAAGGTAAATTACTACCTGCTTCTGAAGTTACAGTACTTGAACGTAAAGGCGATATGCTAAAAGTTGAAGTAAACGGCTGGTTAGAGAAATCAGGTAAAGGTCGCGTAATGACTGAGTACATGGGTAAACGTGTCTTTAAGGCAACTATCCGCGGCGAAATCAAAGCGAACGAGAAAATCATTAAAGAAGAAACTGATCCTGCAACTAACATTGTATGGCAAAACATCAGTGTTCAAGGTTGGATCACTAAGACAGACATGATTGATAGTATCAAGCCAATCTGGAACTATGCAGAAGATATGTACGCGTCTACATGTAACGCTTGTCACGCGGCGCCAGACCCAGGCCATTTTACTGCAAATGGCTGGATCGCAAGTCTGAAAGCCATGAGCTCTTACTACCGTCTGACTAAGACTGAAGAACGTACTCTGCTTAAATATCTTCAGAACCACGGCAGCGATACAGGTGGTGCTGGCGCGCATTAATCCAGCGCACCAATAAACGATTAAATGATAGGCGGGCGATAATTGTTATCCCCGCCCCATCGATAAAAATTAAAGTTTAAGGATTCTCCAACTATGGCGACTCAAACTAATAAAACAGGCATTTCACGCCGCCGCTTTCTTTCTGGCCTTGCCGTCGCAAGTGCTGCGTCAGTTGTTGGCACTAGCCTGCTTGCTCCTCGCAAAGCAATGGCAGCTGACGAAGTGAAAGCAAGCTTCTCTGGTGAAGTACTATCAGGTTCTCACTGGGGTGCTTTCCGCGCTAAAGTTGTCAATGGTGTATGGACTGAAACCACACCGTTTGAAAAAGATAAAAACCCAACTGATATGATTCAAGCGGTACGTGAAGTGGTGTATAACCCAGCACGTGTTAAGTACCCAATGATTCGTATCGATTGGCTAAAGCAAGGCTACAAGTCAGATACAACCCAACGTGGTAATAACCGCTTTGTACGTGTGCCATGGTCGCAAGCATTAGACTTCATGTACCATGAAATGGAGCGCGTACAGAACAACTTTGGTCCAAGCGCACTTTACGCAGGTCACACAGGTTGGCAGTCAGTAGGTAAACTGCATAACGCAGGTACCATGATGAAGCGTGGTGTTAGCCTTCACGGTACAACACTAGGTAAAATGGGTGACTACTCTACTGGTGCTGCACAAGTAATTCTTCCTTACGTTGCTGGTGCAATGGAAGTTTACGAACAACAAACATCATGGCCGCTAGTGCTTGAGCACACTGACACTATCGTGATGTGGGCTTCTGACCCAATTAAAAACCTGCAAGTGGGTTGGTTAGTACCAGACCACAGCCCATACAAATACTATGAGCAACTTGCAGAGAAAGTGAAGAACAAAGAAATCAAGGTGATCTACGTCGATCCAGTGGTTTCTAGCACTCAAAAAGCCGTTGGTGGTGAGCAGATCCGTGTTAACCCACAGACTGACGTACCATTAATGCTAGCGATTGCACATACGCTATACACCGAAAACTTATACAACAAAGAATTCGTTGCTGATTACACAACGGGTCTTGATAAGTTTATGCCTTACGTATTAGGCGAAACTGACGTCATTACTAAAAACCCTGAGTGGGCAGAAAAGATTTGTGGTATCAAAGCTGATGATATTCGCGCTCTTGCTCGCACTATGGCTAAAGGCCGTACTCAGATCATTGGTGGCTGGTGTCTACAGCGTATGCAACACGGCGAGCAGTATGCTTGGATGTTGGTTGTTCTTGCTGCAATGTTGGGCCAAATCGGTCTACCAGGTGGTGGTTTCGGCTTTGGCTGGCACTACAATGATGCGGGCTCTATCACCTCTAACGGTCCACTAATGTCTGGCTTTAGTGGTGTAACAGGTGTTGACCCAATTCATAGCGGTTCATACAACGGTTACTCTACTTTCATTCCAGTTGCACGTTTTGTTGACTGTATTGATAACCCAGGCAAGACCATCGATTACAACGGTCAGAAGATCAAATATCCATTTATGAAGATGGCTATTTTCAGTGGTAACAACCCGTTTGGTCACCACCAAGATCGTAACAAGATGATCAAAGCGTGGACTAAGCTACAAACGGTTGTATCGATTGATCACCAATGGACAGCGACGTGTCGTTTTGCAGATATCGTATTACCTGCAACAACCACTTACGAGCGCAACGATATCGAGCAATACGGCAACCACTCTAACGCAGGTGTTATTGCTCTGCGTAAGATTGTTGAACCAATGTTTGAGTCTAAAGATGACTTTGAAATCTTCAGTGAATTATGTTCTCGCTATAACCGCGAAGAAGCATTCACTGGCGGTAAAACGCAAATGGAGTGGATTGAAGAAATCTACAACGGCGCGCGTCTGCAAGGTCGTGGTCTAGGTGTTCGTATGCCTAACTTCAAGAAATTCTGGGATGGTGAAGGCTTCATTGAATTCCCTGCTGGTAAAGAATGGATCCGTCACGAATCATTCCGTAACGAACCCGATCTTGAGCCACTAGGTACAGCATCAGGCTTGATTGAGATTTACTGTAAGACTATTGCAGATATGGGTTACAACGACTGTCAAGGTCACCCAATGTGGTTCGAGAAAACAGAACGTAGCCACGGTGGTCCTCGCTCTGATCGTTTCCCGATTAATATGCAAAGTACGCACCCGAAAGATCGCCTACACTCACAGCTATGTTCGTCAACGGATTTCCGTGCAACTTATGCTGTAGCTGACCGTGAGCCTATCTTCATCAACACTGAAGATGCTGCGGCACGTGGTATTAAATCTGGTGATATCGTGCGTGTTTTCAACGACCGTGGCCAAGTAATGGCAGGTGCTGTTGTGACTGACGATTACCTACCAGGTGTTTGTCGTCTACAAGAAGGTGCATGGTACAGCCCATTAGAAGGCGGTAAAGCAGGCACTATCTGTACTTACGGCGATCCAAACGTACTGACTGAAGACATCGGTAGTTCAAGCCTAGCGCAAGCAACATCTGCGGCGGCTGCACTGGTTCAGATTGAAAAATACACTGGTCCAGTTCATGCAGTAACAGGCTTTAACGGTCCTATCTACGAAGAAGGTATCGACCCACTATTCCCTGCAATGGATAAATAATTAATCCATTGTTAGCATAGTGAATTAACCTATAAAGGCGATGAACGATAATTTCATCGCCTTTATTTCATTTTTTAGAACCTATTCTAATAACCCTTAGGTATACTCTGCCTAATTGCTTTATTTGAATATGTTTTATGTCTGGAGTGACCATGCAAGAATTTATCGCATTCAACGAACAACGTGCTGAAATCTACTGGTGGATGTCATCACTTTTCGCCCGCGAATTAACTGATGCAGATTTACATGAATATCATGGCGGTGAGATGTATACGTTTCTGTCTGGTCTTGGTATGACGGAAGAATTAAAAGCACCAGTGGATAACTTCCGTGCTGCGATTAAAAAATCCCATGCTCGTAGTGACGAACAGTTAGAACTTGCTGCTGACTTTTGCGGTCTATTTCTAAGTACGCCTAAATCAGGTGCGCTACCTTACGCATCAATGTATGTTGGCACAACGGGTTTATTAAACGACAAACCCGCTCAAGATATGCATGAACTGATGGCTTCTTTTGATATTACACAACATAAAGATTTTAATGAGCCAGCCGATCACCTGGCGATTGAATTAGACTTCATGGGTAATCTCATTATCATGGGTAACCAGCAACAAACAGAAGAACAGCGTGAAGCATTAATGCAGTCACAGTTGTCATTCATCGATACCATGTTACTAAACTGGTTACCGCTATTTACTGAAGAATGTCAGCGTCGTGACCAATTTGGTTTCTATGCGGCTGCTGCAAATTTACTGCTTGCATTCTGTATGCTAGATAAGAAATTTCTTGCGGGTGAATAACGCTTTTAGCAGCAAAAAATAAACGTTGAACGCCCTTATTACCCTATAATTACTATGGTTAATAAGGGCTTTTTTATACGCGAAATCTAAAAATTTCTCATTTTAGATCGCGCCAAACTATTCCTTCAAAATATTTATATTTTCATGCCATTTTATGTTGCATAACTACGCACAATATTGTCCATCACGTTCTTTGCCCTTCAAATAATAAGTCATTTATTTTCATGGGGTTAATTCGTTAACAATCACTATAACACACTGAAATAATAGTCTTTCTCATTAACATTTTCTGTTTTATGCATAGCCTCATTTTTGATTTTTTATATTGTCATACAAAATTTTAAAATCTGATTCAGATCAACAAATTGTATTAATTTAAATCATAAAATCTTAAGGCAATACCAATAAGGTATATTTAATCATAGCTAAAAAGGTTGATAGATGGACTCGCATGCAGCCCTTTTTGAACTCGGCCAGAAACGTCTTGCTGAGCTTCGAAAAACGAAACCTCTTCGTGAGGGATCTTTCCAAAAAAAATTAGAAAAAAATGGCATTACACGTCGTGACTTTATGATCTGGAGTGCGACCATCACTTCATTGCTGGCACTACCCTTACCTTTTAGTACCATGGTTGCAGAAGCCGCTGAGCTTTCAGATCGTGTCCCACTTATCTGGTTGAGCTTAGCTGAATGTACTGGTTGTTCTGAATCATTAGTACGTAGCACCACACCTGATATTAGTGCGTTATTATTTGAACATGTTTCGCTTGAATACCAAGAAGTACTGATGGCAGCTGCTGGTGATCAAGCAGAAGAAAACCTTGATAACGCCATGAAAGCGTACAAAGGTAAATATCTACTTGCTGCAGAAGGTGCTGTCCCTACCGCTAATAATGGTGCTTTTCTGACTCTAGGTAGCCAGGCAGAGACAGGTTTATCGCTAATTAAGCGCGTTGCCGCCGATGCTGCAGCGGTTATTTGTGTTGGTACATGTTCATCTTACGGTGGTGTACAAGCTGCGCGTCCTAACCCTACTGGTGCGAAAAGTGTCGGTGCTGTCATTGATCGTCCTGTTATCAATGTTGCTGGCTGCCCACCTAACCCTGCCAATATTACTGGTACATTAATGTACTACATCATGTTTGGTCGCTTACCTGCATTAGATATGTTCAACCGACCTAAATGGGCATATGGCGCACGTGTGCATGATAACTGTGAGCGTCGCGGTCACTTTGATGCTGGTGAGTTTGTAACAGAGTTTGGTGATGATAATGCCAAAAAAGGTTACTGCTTATTCAAGATGGGTTGTAAAGGACCTTACACCTATAACAACTGTCCAACTGAACGTTTTAACGCTCACACTAGTTGGCCAGTACTTGCAGGTCATGGCTGCATCGGTTGTTCAGAGCCTGATTTCTGGGATGACATGGCTGATTTTGAAAAGCCATTAAGTCGCCAACCAGTGCATGGTCTTGATGCCACTGCCGATACCATTGGTGCTGTTATTTTAGGTGTTACTGCGGTGGGTATTGGTGCCCATGCTGTAAGTAGTATTTTTGCTAAGAAAGTCGAGGAATAATTCATGAGCAAGCGCGTCGTAATCGATCCCATTACTCGTATCGAAGGCCACTTACGCATCGAAGTTGAACTTGATGCTAATAACGTAATCAACAAGGCATGGGCATCATCTACCCTGTTCCGTGGTCTTGAAATTATTCTGAAAGGTCGTACTCCCTATGATGTAGGCCTGCTTATACAACGTATTTGTGGTGTATGTACATCATCACACTACCTTTGCGGCACATTAGCAGTAGAAGATGCAATTAATGCGCAAGTACCGCTGAATGCGAAATACATTCGTAGTTTGATTCTTACTACCCTGCAAATGCATGACCACATTGTTCACTTCTATATTCTACATGGCTTAGATTGGATAGATGTTGTATCTGCATTAAGTGCTGATCCTGCAAAAGCCGCTGTTGAAGCGATGAAGTACTCTGCTACGCCAATGGCTGCAGGTGAAGGTGACTTACGTGCTGCACAAGAGAAAGTACAAGGCTTAGTTAACACGGGTAAGTTAGGGCCATTTGCCAATGCTTATTGGGGTAATAAAACCTACAAATTCACACCAGAACAAAACCTTATTGGTTTAAGTCATTACCTTAAAGCATTAGAAATTCAGCGTGTTGCAGCAGAAGCAATGGCTGTTTGGGGGGGTAAAAACCCACATCCACAATCCATTGTTGTTGGTGGCGTAACCTGTGTTCGTGACATGCTAGACCCTGCTCGCCTGCAAGAATTTAAGCAAAAGTATGTTCATGTTGCTGATTTCATTGAGCGTGTCTATCAAGCGGATATTAAAATGGCTGCTGCCGCTTATGCCAAAGAGCCGAGCGTATTAGGTGGCTGTAACGTTGATACCTTCATGTGTAGCCAATCTATTTTGCTAAATCCTGATGATCATCTTTTTGAAAGTGGTGTTATTCGCAATAAAGATTTATCTAAAGCAGAAGCGATTGATCTTAATATGATTGCAGAAGATGTGACTCACTCTTGGTATGACGCTAATGAGCCGCAGCACCCATATGATGGAACAACTATTCCGGAGCATACACCGTTTATTGAGCGTGACACCATTGTCGGTAAACGCCCAACAATCAATGAAGCAGGTAAATACTCTTGGGTTAAATCACCACGTTACAATGGTGAGCCGGTTGAAGTGGGTCCACTAGCCACCATGGTGGTTAACTATGCCAAAGGCAACACTCGCGTAACCTCGGTAGTGAATACGTTCTTACAGCAAACAGGTCTACCAGCAGCGGCATTATTTACTACACTTGGTCGTACTGCTGCCCGTATGTTGCACGCACTAACCATCACTCGTCATGGTTTAGAGACATTTGAATCTATGGTGACTAACCTAAATTCAGACCAAACCACTTATATTGAACCCACCATTGATCCAAATAAAGAATATAAAGGTGTCGGTATCATTGAAGCACCACGTGGTTTCTTAAGTCACTGGTTACGCATTAAAGACGCTAAAGTTGAAAACTATCAAGCTGTAGTACCAACAACATGGAACGCAGGTCCTATTGATGGCAACGGTAAGATCGGGCCATACGAAGCCTCTTTAGTCGGTTTGCAACTTGAAGATCCGAAAAAACCATTAGAAGTATTACGTGTTATTCACTCATTTGACCCTTGCATGGCGTGTTCAGTACACGTAATGGATTACAAAGGCCAATCATTAAGTGAATTCCGTATTCCTGCTCAGGCAATGTAAATAAGGATTTATCATGTCAACAGATACCGTGTTGTATAAACGATCCTATGTATTTTCATTCGTTATCCGTTTATGTCACTGGTTACGTGCGTTTGCAATTTTTGGTCTAGTGATCACTGGCTTTTATATTGCTTGGCCATTTTTGGTTGCGCCTGATAGTACCAATGTTCTTGAACAAGGTTGGATTCGATTAGCACACGAAGTGTTAGGCTTTATTTTGATCGCTGTGACGCTAATTCGTGCTTATCTGTTCTTTTTCAGTCGCAGTAACATTGAACGGCGCTCGGTAAAAGATGTTGTTAGCCCGAAAAGCTGGATTCAACAAATTAAAGCCTATTTTTGGATGGGTAAAGCACCGCATCATGGCGCTTATGGTCCGTTGCAACTTATGGTTTATGCAGGGATTTCTATTGCTGCAATCTTCATGTGTGTGACTGGCTTAACGCTATATGCTAATGTATACCACTTAGGGATTGGTGGCATGATGTGGGAACCTGCTCAATGGGTCGCTTATGCGATGGGCGGGTTAGATGAAGTGCGTAAATGGCATCATTATATTACTTGGGCATTCATTATTTTTGTATTGATCCACGTATATATGGTGATTTGGACAGGGATCCGTTTCCGTAACGGTTCTGCTGATGCCATTATGTCCGGTTTTGACTACCACCCAGTTCACGTTAAAGATGAACATAAGGGTGATCATCCGGTTCAGCATCATGCTCACCACAATAGTCATTCAAAAAATAAAGGCCACTAGCGCAAATGAAGATATTGCTGCTTGGTATTGGCAATGTCTTGTACGCCGACGAAGGAGTCGGCGTACATTTCGTCAATTATCTCACAGAAAACTACCGCTTTACGCACCCTGACCATCAGATTGATCTTATTGATGGCGGGACGCTAGCGCATTGTCTGATTCCAACGTTAACCCAATATGACCATTTAATTGTGGTTGATACCGTTAACGCTGCTGATGTGGATGCTGGCGAAGTGTACTTCTTTGACTTCGACAAAGCCCCTGCCGAAATTGATTGGCAAGGTAGTGCTCATGAAGTTGAGATGCTGCAAACACTTATTATGATGGATTTGGTTGGCGATCGTCCAAAAACCTATGTTTTAGGCGTAACACCTACGGTATTAGAACCTATGCATATGGGGCTAACCTCTAAAATTAATGCTGCGATTCCGGTAATGGAAGCGGCATTACTTCGTCACCTATCCGATTTAGATATCCACTGCGAAAAAGTTAATAACATCGACATAAACAGCTTGATTCCAACAGCTTATAAGCGAGGCGTTGAACAATGAAATTAATTCAATTTTCTTTTACCTGTTCACGTCCTGTGCCTTTTTATGCGCAATTATGTAATGATTATCTTGCTAACCAAACGTTAGAAATCACCATTGGTTATGAGAAAAACCGTTACTTAATTGAAGCAGTTGGCACTCAGCCCCAACTTGAAGCGTTAGCCGATCAAATAGCCAAAGACTTTCTATTGTCTATTTGGTTAATCGACTCTTCCATTAAAGAAATTCGCCACCGCGAAGGTCGAATAGTACCTCTAGTTACCTCACCACATCATTTGCCATTTTGCAGCTATTGCGAACCTGCATTAGGTGATAATCAATCTGAGTTATTTGGTGAAGTCGCTATCGCCTGCTCACATTGTCATGGTGAGACATCGGTTGCAGCATCTATCGATCGTCAACAAATTCAACAATGGGCAGATAGCGTCATTAACACTGGCCACGTGAGTTTTAGCTTACCGCTGGCAAATAACCACCAGCATGAGTTTCATTTAAGTCGCGGCCCAATTGCTGCAGCTCACCGTCAACGTCAGCAAGTGATTATTTGTAACCCGAACAATGTACCGATGCATTTTATTGTGCCATCACAGCATGTGTTAGCGTTATCAAGCTTAGAAAAGCCACGCGTAACCGTACGTCCTAAGCAACATCATGGTCAGCTTGATCAGCCCTTGTATGATCTATGCTTTAGTTACAATCGTATCTTAACGGTATTAACTGAAATGCTGCGCGTGCGTGGTATCGATTATTTGCATATTGAAACCAACCACCAGCAGCCGCTAGTGGCTCGAATCAATAAAGGGTGGAGTCAGGTGTGCAGTGATCCTGTTATTCATCCATTGGTACCATTTAAATCTGTTGAGCCGTTACACGACCAAGCCTGCATCAATGGCCTTAATGCTTATTGGAGCAAGCGTCGAATTCGATTTGATTATCAGCCGAATCACGCCAATGATGCCCCTGAACATGCATTGCCTATTTGTGCTCTGCACGGTGGTATGCTGGAATCAGGTGTTGGCCGTCATAGTGCTGCTATTTATTTTGGTCGCCATGCCGCAGGTGAAATTGTTAGCCAAGATAAGTTCACCCGTACTGATACCTTCTTAGTTATGCCTACTCTGCCACATTCAGGTTCAGAAATGATCGCTGCACTGGCTGCGGGTGAGCAAGCTGAAGTATTAGCTAAATTTAAGCATCAAATTCCTGTTAGCTACAACGCACTTAATAAGTTAATCTTAAATGAGTGTAATGATCAGCTATCGGGTTTATTTGCTCTTGCTGCAACCATCTTAGGTCTCTCTAAATCAAGCCAAGATAACGTTCAATATCTTAATGATGCTCTGATCGCCAAATCACTGCAAAATGCCGATAATAAAGGCCATCGTGTTGATTTTTCATTAGATATGGTCGATGGCAAACGCACGATTGATTGGGCAAAAATGATCGGTAGTTTAATGAGTTTCTGTCTCGTGGTTGATGAAGTTGATTACGACAAACTTGCCTTTGGCATTATGGACTCTCTAGCGGACTATATCGCTAATTGGATTGAGCGTATGGACGAAACCACAGGCATTAAAGCCGTCACCCTTGCTGGAAGCGATTTCGCTAATGAAGTGCTAGCAGATCGTATTTGCTTACGCGTCGGTAAGAACTTCCCTATCGTTGCAAACCGTAAACTAGAACTTGATGGCAGTAACTTAAGTGCTGGTGCATTGTTCTTGAAAATGCGTCGCCGTTAAGGTTTTATCTTATTGAATTAAATAGCCCCATTGCTGTTAGTGATGGGGCTTTTTTGTGGGGGGGGTTAAAACTCAATTTATATTGATATCAATTAAAAATAATAACATCTAAAAAATATAATAAAGCTAATTTTGTATTGTACGTACATACAGTGTAAAATTCGCCCTCTTCTGATTTTAAACAAGGTTTTCCATGGCTAGCATTTTTTCATTTTTCACCGGTTCTGGTTTTCTTGATCTCGGGTTTGAAAAGGCCGGATTTCATATTGCTGCTATTAATGAGTTTCATGGGCCATTTTTAAATGCCTATAAACATTCAAGAAAAGTCATGGAGCTACCAGAGCCAAAGTTTGGCCATTTTCACTGTAGTGTAGAAGAATTTGTTGGCGATGGTTCAAATGTTGTCATGATTGCAGACCAAATAAACTCATTACAATCTAACGGTGAATTAGTCGGATTTATTGGTGGCCCTCCATGTCCTGATTTTTCCGTAGGTGGAAAAAACAAAGGTCAAGAAGGTGAAAATGGTCGATTATCGCGTACTTACGTTGATGCAATTATTCAACATCAACCAGATTTCTTCTTATTTGAAAATGTAAAAGGCTTATGGCGCACTAAACGTCACCGTGAGTTTTATGAAACATTAAAAGCAGATCTACGTACGGCTGGTTATGTAATTACAGATCATTTAGTCAATTGTATTCAATATGGTGCGCCTCAAGATCGCGATCGTATTTTAATGTTTGGAATCAAGGCTAATCACATTTCACAACATATCGATCAAGAGCCCTTAGATGCAATGATAATTCCTGATGAATTATTTAATTGGGAATCTCATATGAAATTCTCCCGAGACGAAGCTCTAAAACAACCTTCATGGCCTACAACTGCTGTCTTTGCTGAAGATATAGCAACATCTATACCTAACAATATTATAAAAGAATTAACGATTCAGCACTGGTTTGATAAAAATAATGTTTTAAATCACCCGAACGCCGATGCATTTTTCACTCCTAAGTCAGATAAATTTAAGCTTGTTGCAGAAGGCGATACAAGTAAGAAATCATTTAAAAGACTGCACCGTTGGCGTTATTCACCTACTGCTGCTTATGGTAATAATGAAGTTCATTTACACCCATATAAAGCTAGACGATTGAGTGCAGCAGAAGCATTAGCTATTCAATCATTACCAGCAGAATTTGAATTACCGCCAACAATGACATTAAGTGATAAGTTTAAAACTATTGGTAATGGGGTTCCTTTTGTTGCTGCTTTAGGTGTAGCAAATACAATTAATGATTTGTTATACAAAATAAAATAACCACTTAAGATGCAATCTCAATCATTATTTTTATTGACCATATATTATATCTAACATCATGATGTATAATTATAAACACTGCAAGAATCAACTAGAATAATACATTCACCAACAACTATACTAATAATCAATAGTGTACATAAATTGTTTAGTAAGCGATTTATATAAACCGCTTACTTTTATTATAAATGCTTACCTATATGTGCTACCATTATTTTTTTCTTATTTTCATTGTTATAACTTTTAAGACCAAAGTAAATTCTAATAGGATTACCTTTACCATGTGGTATAGCAATATTTTTATCATTAACATTAATTTTCAAATGATATTCACAATTAATAATACCTTTATTAGGAAATTCAAATTCAACTTTATTTTTACCTTGCCTAGAGCATGGTAATGTTCTACCAATACTTCCAGTTAAACTTGATATAACCGTCAAATCCTCTTCATTCTTATTAGGATCTTCAGATATAATAAAATATGATTGATTAAGTGAATTTAATGCATGAGATATTATTTCTTTATAATCATTTAGACAACCTATTTTAATAGTTCTTATTGTTTTCAAGATTTCCGGATGAAATGTTAAATATTCATAATTACACTTAGACCATTCTACAAACTCATCATCTCCTTTACTTTTTATAATATAAGATGAGTTTAAATTTAAAGTTTCACTCCAAGATGACGTATAATTTTCAGCATTTACATTTGTAAAAAAGTGTATATCTCTATCAATAACTAAAACATATTTTCTCATATAATCAGAACTTTTTTGATTATTTATAATATAATCTATAGTTTCAGAATTATTATATAGAACATATTCAGAGAAACACTTATCAAAAAGACTTAAATAATATGAAAAAACACTATAGTCGTCATTTGCTAATTGTAATAAATCATCCTGAATAGAAGTTAAATTAACTACTTTATCAGTCAAATCACTTGAACATTCAATTTTTATATTTTTTGAACGTCGAAAATCTTTATATATTTCATCAAATTTAGCGAGTAAGTTATCAACATCTGATAGTTCTTTTATATCAGATAAACACCAAAAACTACACCTTGTAATATATACTTTTGATTCATTAATCTCACTCATATCCTTTCTCTTGAGGAGCTTGTTTCCTCTCCTTTAAGTAAAGTCTTTATATCCATAGCTTGCTGATCAAAAAAACCATCCGGCCATTCAGATAATTGACCGTTACATCCAATATTTATATTTTTTACTTTACTTTCACTATTTGGTACTCCAATTACATAAAATACTTTAAATTCACCATCTTCATAGTCATTATCCAATCTAGCTGCAACTCTAATTCCATTTAACAAATGATCACTATGAGTTTCAATTATAACTTGAACACCAGATAAAGCAGCACGAGCTATTAATCGTCCCAAATAACTTTGCCCTCTTGGATGCAAGTGGGCCTCTGGATTTTCTATAATAACTAAACCTCCAGGCTTAGTTAGTAATAATGCACAAACAATACCAAGAGAGTAACTTAAGCCAAAGCCCATATGAATAGGTTTTGTATTTACAGAGCCATAAGCACTAAATTGAGCATGGCTAATACCTACATCTGTAACAGTATCAGACTGAAAGTTAAAGCCAGGAGATATCTCTGACATCCAATTAATGATATTACGGCGGATACTAGTACCTTCAGAGCTATTAAAAATTCTTTTATCGCCGTCAGATAATCTTTTTAATTTATTAGAAACATCAGTTAAAATATCAAATGTATATTCACCTTTAGAACCAAGCCAATTTATTATTAACTCATCATTGTTATTTTCTAAATATACCCTTGGACCAAAACGTTCAGCTTGTAAAAATTGAAATCCTTTATCATTAAAATAAAGATCTGATATTTTATTGTGGACTTCGTCAGACTTTATAACCAATTTATTTCTCAATAAACTTTGTTCCTTTTCATCATCAACTCCCCAAGAATAAGTAACCTTATCTATATCAATTGAAATTCTTAAATGAGAGTCTTCAACGTCAGCATGACGAGAAAAAATATCCTTAACCTCAGAAAAATCAACAAGATTACCTTTTAAATAAAGTTTGTTATTAAATTTATTTTGAAAAACTATAGCTAAAGATTGAATTGCTGTGCTTTTCCCTACAGAATTATTTCCACAAAACACGGTTAAACCACTCAGATCAAATTCAATTTTTTTATAACACTTAAAGTTTTCAAGTTTGATTTTATTTATCATCTTATTTTAACTCTTTAACAATAGGAACTATTTCTAGTTTACAACCAGTAGCCTTATAAACTATATTAATTAAAGACTCAAATCGATATAATATAGTAACTTTTTTTCCAGTTGACTGAGACAATGAGTAATTAAATCCTCTATTATTTTTCTCATATACTTCACTAATCCAATTCGAATATTCTTTAGAATCATTTTCAATTGCATCGTATAATATTTCAATTAACTTATCTTTATTATTTTTTATAATTTTTCTTTGTGTTAAATCAGCATTAGAAAATAAAGAAACTAATGCTTCAAATAATGTTTTACTTATAGGATCATTTTTTCTTGAACCAATTGATTTTCTAAATGCATTTTCATGGAAAATTTCCTTACAAAAAGATAGACTAGATTCAAATCTAGATGTTATATCAACTATTATTGGTGATTTAGATAGATAATCAACACTACCATCATCACGTTTAACTTTATTAAAATCTTGTTTATTAAACCATCGCATTGTTTCAACTAAAAAGTCGTTATATTTATTATAATTAAAATCTTGAAATCCATATAACATATAAGATAACGCACCTAAACATAGCTCTAGATCTTTTTGTCGCTTATGGTTAACGGCATCATTTGTAGCATCAATAAATGTCTTAGATGAAGCAACAAATTTTAAATAAAAAACACTATTACCAAAATTAATTGCAGATCTTATTTCCTGATCACTTAGCTTTACACCATAAGTATTAATACGATGAAATAACTCAATAATAAATCTATTATTTTCATCATTATCATCTTCAACATCAATAATATATGCTGTAATTTCATACTCTTTAATAGCTCGTATATACTTACGATGAGTTTGAGCCTCAAAGTCCTTAAAATTCATACCATCAAGATCACTTACAGGAGAGTCATGAGGCAATTTCAAAGTTAACTCACCAGCCATAAAATCTTGAATAGTAGTTAATCTTTGAAGCCCATCAATAACAACCCAATTATCATTTTTTTTCCTTTCCCCAAAATAAAAAATAGGTAAAGGAAGTCCCATGAAAATAGATTCTATCAATTTAGATTTACGATTATCATCCCAAATTCTATCACCTCGCTGATAATCAGGTTGAATTTCAATTTCATCATAATGAAGACGCTCATATAGAGTAAACAAACTAGGCGTCTGCCTACGAATATATGGAACCTTTATTTCCTGAGTATTTTTATTAGTGAGATCTTCCTCTTCTACATTATCTAAATTTACCTCATCGTCAACAACACCAGTAAATAATGATAAATCGACCAAATCTGACATATCAAAGTTATTATCTCTAATTAATTTATCATTATAATCTTGAATATTTTTATTTTTCTCCGTCGTCATATTTACTGATGTTTTTTTTACTACATCATTAATAGTTTCAAGCTTTTTCACTATTTGAAATATATTGCTATCAATTAACAAACCAGGTGACTTTATATGCAAATCATCAAAACTGCCTTTTAACTCTTTAACTATTTCATCTAACTCGGATGCAAACTTTCCTTGACTAAATTTTTTATATTCTAAAATTGAGTCACGAAGTTTTTTTTGCTCATTCTTTGGTACTTCTTGAGTGACACCAAACTCATGAGCATTAAAATCTCTTAATACCAAATGCTTCCTACGCTCATATTTAAAGAATTGCACATATGGAAGATTGGCAAATATGGTTTCTGGATGATTTCGACTAGATGAGGAACCTTGCAGTACCTCTTCAACATTGCAATAGCCATCTCTATCTAATGCATCAAATATAAGCTTTATTTCTTTTATATTTCTTTTTGTTTTCTTCTTTGTAGTTTCAGAAATAACATAATAGAACCCATGATCTACATCTATTTCATCTATAACAATATTAGCTGTTGAGACATTGATCGCATTTAATGTCAAGCCAATCAGACTAGTTATATCATTTATAATATTTTCGTAATTCATTATTACAACCATCTCTGTAGTTATGTCAAAACTTACCAGCTACAATTAACCTTATTTTAATAAAAAAATGTAAGTTTTCATATAAATAAAACTTACATTTTTAAAATTTATCGTACTGAATGATAAGCAAATCACAAACTTAAACTAAAAATAATAGCGGCACTATTAATTAACAATATACCATCAATATAATTTCATATAAAAATAGATTAAAAAACTCAGATGTAAAAAATAGACATACCTGTGTTAACTAGTATGAGCTATTTATACATCTTGGCTTTACTCGACCTCAAGCTTCATTAACATTAAATCTTCGCTATACACTAGAATTCCAATGATAATTGTAACGCTACAACGTGCGGAGAGTAGATTCCCTATCGCCCTCGCGGGCATTCACTGTAGGGAATGACGGAGTTGAGGTTGGCATTCATCGTATAGAATGACGGAAATTGGATTGGGATTCACCTTCCCAAATTGCGTAAGTATTACTGCCCATGAAAAGTATCCATCACATAATCAATAAACAAGCGGGTGGTTTGTGGTTGTAGGCGATGAGATGGATACACCATATACATATTTCCTGATTCATGACTATATTCAGATAAAATCGGTATCAGTTCCCCACTATCAATATATTGTTCAACTAACCCTTCTGGCAACCGTGCAATGCCTCTACCCTCACGCACTGCAGTAATGTGTAAGTGGGTATTGTCTGCAGCAAAACGGCCTTTAACTGGGAATTCTTTTAAGCCATTTTCATACGCGAATGTCCAATATTGCTTGGCTTCAGATTGCTGCCATAAAATACAATTATGATCGATTAAGTCACTCGGTGATTGAGGTGCGCCATAGTGTGAGATATAGCTTTTACTGGCGCAATAAATGATTTGCTTACGCAGTATTTTTCTCGCTATCAATGTTGGTGTTGCAAGCTCACCGGAACGAAAAGCAATATCGACGTTGTGATCAATCATATCCAATAGATTGTCATTGACGATCAGTTCTATCTTCACTTTAGGGTATCTATCAAGAAAATCATTAATCACTGACTGTAAATAATAAACTGAGAAATCAAACGGGGCTGTAATACGAATTAAGCCATCAGGTATTTGTTGGTTCTGTTGTAGCGATTGATTAGCCTCTTCCATGCCACACAAAAAAGGCTTCACCTGTTGGTAATAAATTTCACCTAAATTAGTTAACGATAATTTACGGGTGCTGCGATTTAATAACCGTACCCCTAAGGCTGTTTCTAATTGCTGAACTTTGCGGCTAACGGTGGTTGATGGCATGGCTAACTTTTTACCTGCATCAACAAAACTATTCATCTCAACAACCGTTGCAAAGATCTTAATCTCGTTTAAATCAATCATTCAATTACCAACAAATATGGGATAAATAAATTTAATTATACCATCTAATAAAGCATTCGATTAAAGCATACACTTATTCCATCAAACAGAAGGAGTTTATCGTGATTAAATCAAACTATACTGGTCTGCGTCATGGGCCAATAAACAGCTTTATTCGACAAGATAATATGCAGCAATTAAATCCTTTTGTGATGTGGGATCATTTCCAATTGAATTCGACCCAAACCGAAGCTGGATTCGATTTTCATGGCCATTCAGGTATTGCTGCCATTACTTATGTTATTCATGCCGATCTCACCCATCAAGACTCACAAGGTAACGTTGCTAAATTACCAACAGGCAGTGTTCAACTATTAGTCGCGGGTGCAGGCGCGCTGCATAAAGAAACATTAACCTCACAAGACGGTCACTTTGAGGCATTTCAACTTTGGACTGCTTTGCCCAAAAACATCGAAATGGGTGAAGCCCGCTATCAAGGTGTCTCTAGCGAAAATATACCTATTATCAAAGAGATAAACACATCGACGAAAATATTGGTCGGTGAATACGCCGGGATCAAAAGTCCAATTAGCCATATTATTGATATGAACTATTATCATATAACGTTATCAGCCAGAGGTGCCAACTGGCGTTATGCGCCGACACCAGAGCAGGATTCACGCTTTATATATGTACTAAAAGGTGGCATTTCAATATCTGGCGAGCGTGTCGCAACCCAACAATTAATCACCATTGATAATGCTGCGATGTTAGAGATCATCGCTGAAACGGATAATAGTGAATTTATTTTTGTGTCAGCGGCTTCTTTAGCACAACCGATTTTACCCACAGGGCCATCGGTCCACACGAGTTACGAAAATGCCCAAATTGGCCAGCAAAATATTGCGCAACTTTTTAAAACAATGATGAAATAATAATAAGGAACACCACCATGACAAACACACTATTCACACCAGAAAACAGTGCAATGCTTCTCATTGATCATCAAGTGGGCACAATGGGATGGGTTCATTCTGCTGATTTAGAGCAAATTAAACGTAATACATTAGCCTTAGCACGTGCTGCAAAAGAGACAGGAATGCCTCTAATTTTAACCTCTAGTCAAGAAAGTAATGTCCAAGGGTTATTATTTGATGAGCTGCAACAAGCCGTACCTGAAGCGTATGCATTACGCATTCAAAGAGCAGGTATTGTTGATGCGATGAAAGATCCAAACTTTGCTCAAGCTGTTGCTGCAACAGGCCGTAAAAACTTAATCATTGCTGGTATAACCACTGACGTTTGCGTTGTTTACCCTGCGCTTACATCTGTTCAAGAAGGTTATCGAGTACAAGTTGTCGTGGATGGCTCAGGATCGCCAACGACATTAGCGGATGAAACCGCATTGCGCCGCATGGAATCAAATGGAGTAACACTAACTTCAACGAATCAATTAATTGCAGAATTAGCACAAGATTGGACCACAGAACATGGTCAAAAGTTAATGACGGTATTATTTGAAGAGATACTATCAAAGCAATAAGGTTTAGAGTTTAGGACGAGTGTGATCGAGTTTTAAAATCCTGTCGTAAGTCGCCACTCTGCCTATTATCCGTGATCTATTCACCCCGTGTTTGAGCATTACAGATATTAGCGAAAACAGTAACGCTACAACACGCGGAGAGGAGATTCCCTATCGCCCTCGCGGGCATTCACTGTAGGGAATGACGGGGAAATTAAAAAAGGCCATACCAGCATTAACTGATATGGCCTTTCTTAGTGATGATAGCTACTTATGCGATTTAGCTTTGCTCGACTTCAAGCTGCATTAGCATTAGATCTTCACCATCTAAAACATGGGTGCGATTACTACCACAATGCTGACAAATAATACTGCGCTCGTTATGAATGGTTTCTTGACCACATTCAAGGCAGGATAACACCAGTGGCTGAATATTCATTTCAAACTCAGCGTCATGGCAAATGCCTTCAAGCTTAAAAGTCTGAAAAGCGGTTTCAAGTAACGCTGGCTCTACTCCACTTAAAATACCGACTTTAATCGCAACGCGAGTAACTTTATCAGCATTATTATCACGCGCATGTTGTTCGCATTGTTCGATAAGTGCGCCGACAATGGAATACTCGTGCATTAACAGATCCTCGGTAGTAATTCACCTTGAGGAAGATCTAAATAACGACGACTGCCCCAACCGCTGGTTAAAATAACGCGGCCAGCATGCTCATTATTCACAGAACCAATCACAGCCGCATTTTCACAGGCAGCAAAGGCTTCAAGCACCGCTAATGCTTGTTGTGCTTGTGCTTGTGGCAATGCAATAATAAACGTGCCTTCGTTAGCTAAATCAAACGGTTCAAACCCGTATAATTCACATAGACCGCGCACTTCTTCACTCACAGGTACATCATCTTCAACGACATTGATGCCAACATCAGACGCTTGTGCCCATTCGTTTAATACTGCCGATAAACCACCGCGGGTTGCATCACGCATTGCATGAATATCAAGCCCAGCAGCAATAAGTGCCTCAACTGCAGGCCATAGCGTATTGCAGTCACTGATAAGCTCTGATTCAAGGGTTAAGCCTTCACGCGCCATTAAAATAGCTGCGCCATGACGACCAACATCACGCGATACAATAATTGCATCACCATCAGCAAGGTTACGTACTGAAATACCGCTTTGAATAATTTTGCCAACACCCGTGGTATTAATAAAAATACCGTCAGCACACCCTTTGGGCACAACTTTGGTATCACCACAAACGATTTTAGCACCAGAGATACTTAACTCGGTGGCCATACTTTCAACGATGGTTTTAAGCTTACCGATGTCAAACCCTTCTTCGATAATCACACTACAACTTAAATATTGTGGTTGTGCGCCCATCATCGCTAAATCATTCACAGTGCCTGCAATGGCTAATTTACCAATGTTACCACCAGCAAAAAACAACGGTGACACTGTAAATGAATCAGTGGTAAAGGCGGTTTTACCTTCAAGGGTTAATACTGCGGCATCTTCTTCGCTGCGCAGAATGGCATTATCAAACGCTTTAAAGAATAGGCCTTTAATTAGCTTATTCATTTCCTGACCACCACCACCGTGGCTTAGTTGAATCGATTTTGTGGTCGATAATGCAGAAAAATCTTGTTCACTCATTTCACACCTCGATATCGGAAATACGCATTACACGCACCTTCTGAACTCACCATGCAACTGCCAAGCGGCGTTTGTGGCGTACAACCACGACCAAAAACTTTACAATCTTTAGGCTTTGCTAAGCCTCGTAAAATATCACCACACTGACAAGCCTTGTGATCATCAATCGGTGTCATTGGCAAACAATCAGCAAATTTAATTTCAGCATCACGATGACGGTATTTTTCATTTAACTGTAATGCTGAATTAGCGATTGGGCCTAAACCACGCCAGCGAAAGCTATCCCGAATATCAAAACAGCGTTTTACCGCCGCTTGAGCAACCGTATTGCCTTCTTCTGTTACTGCACGCGTGTATTGCACATCAAGTTCAGCAATACCAGCGACCCTTTGCTTAGTTAGGCGCAGAATAGATTCCATTACATCAACTGGCTCAAAGCCTGCGACAACCACTGGCGTTTGATACTTTTCAACGACTGAGCGATAAATTTTAGCCCCTTCAATAACACTCACGTGCGAAGGGCCAATAAACGCATTCACTTTCACCGCAGGATCTGCCATTACCACATCAATCGCCGGTGGCACCAGCACATGGTTGATATGGAAATAGAGGTTATTAACCTGACGCTGTTCCGCCAATTCAATCAAAATCGCCGTCATTGGCGTTGAGGTTTCAAAACCAATCGCAAAGAAAACCACATCTTTATCAGGGTTATCAAGTGCAATAGTTAAGCAATCTAGTGGGTCATAAATAGGTCGAATATCACACCCTTGAGCGCGGTATTGTGCCAAGCTGCCTTTTGAACCAGGTACACGGATCATATCGCCCAACGTTACTAGAATAACATTGGGTTGACTCGCTAATGCTGCAGCATGATCAATACGCTCTTTAGGCATCACGCACACCGGGCAACCAGGGCCATGAATAAAATCAATATTATCGGGTAATAGCTGCTTTAAACCATACTTCATGATGGTATGAGTATGACCACCACACACTTCCATCACTTGCATCGGTTCGAGTAAATCTACCGCTAGCTGCTTAATTTGTTCGGCCAGATTTAGTACTGTATCGGCATCACGAAAGCCTTCATACAGTTTTTTAAGATCAAAACTCATATTGGTAGTGGCCCTGATTCATCCATAATAAATTGATACATTTCAAGACTTTCTTGTGCATCTTTATCATCGATTTTGCTCATTACAAAACCAATGTGAATCAATACATACTCGCCCACCACCAGATCATCCATTAATAGATGACAACTCACGCGGCGTTTTACACCCATGGTATCAACCGTAACGGTATTATCTTCGTGAACTTCAACTACTTGAGAAGGAATAGATAAACACATAATTACGCTTCCTGTTGGCGTTGATTCGCCATTAGCCAAGTAACCAAAGGGGCAAATGTTGCTGCGTCTTTAGTCGATAAGGTAATCACTTCTACCTCAGGATTAAGCTTTTTGAGCTGTGCTTTGGCCTCTTCAATGCTGAAGTCAAAATATGGCAGTAAATCGCACTTAGTAATCAATACTAAATCGGCACGACGGAACATCACTGGGTATTTCTCAATTTTATCGTCGCCTTCAGGTACTGAAACTAGCACGATATTTTTATGTGTACCCACGTCGTAGCTAGCAGGACAAACTAAGTTACCGACATTCTCAACAAAGCAAATATCAAGCTTTTTAAGATCAATATGGTGTAATGCGCCATGTACCATAAAGGCATCAAGGTGACATGCAGAACCGGTTTGAATTTGGTAAGCGTCAATACCGTGTGCTTTTAGACGATCAGCGTCACGCGAGGTTTCTAAATCACCTTCAATCACGGCATATTTAAGATCGGTATGCTGGTGCAAATGCTCAAGTAATGTGGTTTTACCGCTACCAGGGCTACTCATTAAATTAAAGGCAGTCACATTTTGTGCTTCAAAATGAGCTCGGTTATGAGCAGCTTCCACGTCATTCTTATCAAGAATTTTATGAATAACTGATAAGGTCTTTTTATCATTTAATTGTGGATTAGCTTGTAATTGATGGTGATGATGATCACCTCTCGGTAATGAACAACCGCAATCTTGGCACATATGAACTCCAGCAGAGGGGGATTTTCTAAGGTGTTAATCAAAAATCGATAACGTTAGAAAAATGAAACAGGACTCAGTTCAGGTTATTAAACACTCAAATTCTGAGAATTATGAGCATCGATTATCTATGCTTTAAAAGAATAATGCAATTTGTGTGATAATTTATTTTGCGGATCTTTAGATTGATATTATATATATATCGTCTTTTTCGGCTGACTGATAAAATGCGAAATTATATTATTCAGTTTAGCTTCAGGCTTAATGACACTGATCTGACATAACAGTAGATCAGTGCGCGTATGTTATGTCGTAAGCACTTCAAGATTATGATGCTGAGACTCGCTAACGATGCTCTCTCACGCTTTCTTGAATAGAAACGTTATTCATTGAACATAAGAGAAACCATAATGCAGACTAAAACATCTGGCTTAAAAACTAAACTTCTTAAAGTTGCAGCGCCTATCGCTTTAGCTTGTGCGTTCGCAGCAGCACCAGCAGTGGCAATGGCTAAAGATGCGCCAACGACTGTGCCTATGGCCTCGTCTCACCAGATCACAGCTGAACAACAGCATGTAGCTGGCGAAATTGGTAAAATCCAACAACAGCTTGCCGCTATCCGTGTAAAAACACTAAAAGCAAACCCTCAACTTATCACTGAGATGAAAGCTTACGAAACAGCGTTTAACAATAAAGTTAAAGCATTGGGTTACCAACCAGAGAAGCTAATTAAACGTGCTCAAGAAATTCAAGTTGAAGCGACTAAGAAAGATATTTCTAACGACAAGCGTACTGAGTTAGTAAAAGAATTTACCACTATCCGTACTACACTTGAGAAGCAACAACGCACTATCTTGAATGATCCTGCAATCAGCAAGCAAGACAAGCAAGTACAAGATGACGTAATTGCGGCAATGAAAAAGCAAGATCCAAAAACAACTGATCTGCTTAAGCAATTAGACCAGCTTGTAATGCAATTTAAGAAATAATCGCATTGAGATTACTCTCTCTGCCGAAAAAAAAGGATAATCAAGCGATTATCCTTTTTTTATTGGTGCTATTTAATTTGATTATTTAAGCTGCCAGTTACAACTTCACCGCTTGATTTTGACTTAACAAGCGCATGCCATTGAGAATTTTAGCGAACCAAATAACAATTGCTACCAGGGCAATCGCACCACCGATAAACGGTAATACATGCAGTGCTTTATGTAAAATATCGCTATGAACCCAATATTCAGCACCCGCAATCATGCCAGTTGTTGTTGCCGCAGAAACACCTAACACCACAAAAAATGTTAAAAACAAAAAGAAGCTACGAATAATGGTGTAGTAATGGCTATAAGTGACTTCATCAGTGCCTTTATCGAGTTTATAACCCGCATAAATAATGGCAATAATACCTGATAATAGTAAAGTAAATGGGGTCAGAAAACTGGCAATATAGGCAAACCAAATACCCTTTTTATGTTCTTCCGTCATCATTTTTATCCGAATAATTAAGCAATTAATAACCTAATTATCACAGGTATTTTACCAAGTTCAAGTTAGGCTCTAAATTACGATGATCGTGATCAACTTATCGGCAACCATGGTCGCTAGGGTCTGCTATAACGCCCTAAACGAACACATGCCTGTGATGAACAGCAGGCATGAACGATTAAATAATGATAGTTAGTCGTTAGCAGTAAACGTTTTATAATTTCTCATCAAATGTTTCAATTTCTGAGCCATCTTTAATACGGCGATGGCCTTGCTCTAGGTGCACAAAATCCACTAAATCATCACCGCTGACTTGAAATGCTTTACCAAACCCTTTTACAAATAAACCCTGAGTCGGCGCTAAACGGAATAAAACAAAGTCTTCTAAACCACTCAAGCCATCAATAATTTCACCGAAACGTTGGCGTAAAGCCGCAACAGCTAAGGTCCACCCTTCACAATTACGCTCAACAACGCTAACATCAGCTTCAAAAGTTAATCGTTTACGGGCATACAAAGTTTTAGCTGTGGTTTCATCTTCAATCATCATCAATGAAACCTGCGGATTTTCAAGTAAATTACGCGCATGTTTAGCAATTTGGCTAATTAATACGTAGTAACCATCATCCAATAATGCAAACGGCGCATAACTCACATTAGGCTTGCCATTAATATCGACGGTCGCCAATTGCAATGTTAAACACGCTTCACGAAATTCTTTAATCTCTGGCCCTAAACGGTTTTGTAAGCGCTGTTGTTTTACTTCACTCATTTTATCTCCCTTCTTCCTTTTTTATTCGGGCTGACTTATTTTCTAGTTATGTATGTTGTTATTATTTTTTAACTGACAACGGTTATTGATTCGCTAATAGTTTTAGCTGCTGGAATTTTTCAATTTGCTGCGGGTATAAATTACGCTGTTTATCTCTTCCCAAATAGACTTTAAACACACACTCACCATTGGCTGCAAAAAAGCCAATAAAATAGCTTTCTTGGCCCATAAATGGCTTGCTAACTAGTGCGATATGTTCAACAAGATCTAAGCGTAAATGCCCGTGTAGTTCGCCGTCTTTCCCCATTAAATTATAGTAACCACGAGCTAACTTGCCTTTAGGAAAAGGGGCTTTAACTTCAAAAATAGATCCCATTGAATGTACAATCGTTGTCACAGGACCCCAGCTTGGTAAGGCTTCAACAATAGCTTGGGCCAAATGACCTGCTAGTGGCACAACCAACTCTGATGGCAACGACAGCACGATTTCACCTTCTGTAACTTGTAATTGTTCAGCAATAGCGCCAGCATGCAATTTGTCATTTTGTTGCAGAATATCAGCAACTTTGATTGTTAATTCAGCCTGAGAATAGCGAGAAAACACAGTTATCATCCTTTTTAATTAATAAATCTTTTGCGTTGAAATATGACTACGGTTGCGGTTTCGATATCGCTGTTGTCACTACTTGAATTAACGCCTGTGCCAGTGTCACTGACCAAAATTGCCCTGCTAACGTTAAATTCAAATAACGGTGACTGCCGTGTTGTTCTAAGGTCACGAAGCCATTTTTTTGCCAACGCTCAAATAGCGGCAAACAATAACTAAATAATGGCCACCCTGCTTGTTTATCAAGTTCTTTGGCAACAAGCACTCCACGATCAAATCCGGCTTTAATAGTGGTATTGATTACTGCATGGGATGAGGATTTAACCATCATCGCCAATGGAAAATGCTGTTGGCTAACGTCATCCATGTAACGTTCTAGTTTACGGTGTTGCATAAAGCCATAACCACCAACATTCCCTCCTGCGCCAGCACCAAGTGGCAACACTTCTGCGGTTGTTTTTGCTAGGCTGTTATAACAACTCCGCTCACGGTTATCGCGCGCCCAATGATTAACACTTAACCGCCGTAAGTGATGCTTAGCCATATAATCGACCCCAATTTCAAACATTGAGGCTTTAGTGATGGTATCTGCAGGCTGAGGTAAACGGCCTTGTTCGACCATTTTTCCCATCGGGGTATTACCCATTTCAATTAATTGATATAAATCGACACCATGGGCACCTGAATCAAGAAAATCATCAAGATCATGTCGCCACACATCAATATTTTGATAAGGCAAGCCATAGAGTAAATCAATCACAATCGGTGCTTGATCGGCCGCTGCTAGTTCACTGATGCGCTTGAGCACCACTTCGCGATCATCTAACCGTTTTGCTTGACGACGTACTTGCGTATCAAAACTTTGCACCCCAAATGAAAATCGGTTAAATCCCCCTTCCAGTGCTGAATCAAACATTTCATCATTAAAACGGTTAATACGCCCTTCTAAGGTCAGCTCGCAATCGGTGGCTAATGGAAAATAACGGCGAATCATGGTGCCGAGTTGTTTAATTTGTGCAGCAGTTAAATCCGTTGGTGTACCACCACCAATGTAAACCGCTTGAAATGGGGCTGCCTGCGTCCATGGTTGTGATGCTTTACATTTAAGCTCAGCCATCAATGCTGCAAAATAGTCATCGATTAAACGTTGACTTGAAGCATATTCAAAAAAGCTGCAATAAGTACACCGCACACGACAAAATGGAATATGAACATATAAGCAACGCTTATTGAAAGGCGGCGTCGTTTGCTGCAATACCCGTTGGGCGAGTGGTTGAATCTGTTCAACAGTAATCGGTGCATGGTGACCGCCACCAGCATGGGCCGATAACTTACGTCGAAAACCAAACCGCAATGGATCGGGTGTATTCTCACCTAGAATATCACTGTCAAAAACAGACGTGTCCAATGTTACGGGCATATTAGCTGGCAATGTTAATCGGTCGGCATTTATCATTTTAATGGCTATGTCACTAGCCCCTCTACGTCAGTTGTTATTAGTCTTTTCGATCAGGTTGGCAACCAATCGATACTAACCACACTATTTATAATGGTTTGCTGTCACTTTCTAAATGCTTATCACAATAATATCAGCGTAAAAGTGGTGCATCGCCACTTTTATCAGTGCTTATAAATGTTGTTGGTTAGCATGATATTTTGCATTGAATAATATTGCAAATGATAATTGATATTATTCGCATTTCGTGGATAATAGCTAAAAACAAGCTAGGACTGTGAATATCACACCGCTAACCAATTAAAAATATTAACAAAATACACATTACATCGTGAGGACGTTATTTTGCACAGACATTTAATTGCTACCACAGGCGTCGATCTCATCTTAGCCTTAGGTGAAAAGAGTGAATACTAAACGTTATATAGCCGCAGGAGCAGTATCACTTTTGGTGCACAGTATGTTCCTTGCCGCGATGCCAACCAAAGAGCCACTGACACTTACTATGGGAGCAGATAGTCCTCGGGTTAGTTTAACATTTACAGCAATACCAGCCGCGAAGAACAACAACACTCCAACGATAAACCCTATAGCACAACCTATTGAGAAAAATATAAAAAAACCTATTAAATCAGAAATTAAACGTTTATCAAACACTGATACTGTTAGCCCAAAGGTTGTCAAAAAAAAGCCAACAATAACAAAAAGACATAAATCTTCGGCTAAAAAACAACCTCAAAAAGCAGTTGTTGAAAAAAAACAAATAGTTAAAAAACAACCACAAAAAACCAAAAAAGAATCAAAAACCAAAAAAACCACACTTAACAACAAAAAAACAATTAAAAATCAATTTAGTAAATTACCGAAAAAAAACAATATCAGCACTGGTGCACAAACGTTGCAATTAGTCTCAAAGCCAACCTTTGCAACTCGACCGAGTCCGGTTAATTACCCCAGATTAGCCAAACGGCGTGGTATTGAAGGTCAAGTATTGGTTGAGGTGTGGATAGATGCTCAAGGACAACAGCTTAAACAAAAACTGATTAAATCATCGGGCGCACAAATTTTAGATGATGCAGCGATTGCAGCAATTAAGAAATGGCGCTTTTCTTCTCACATTGTTAACGGTAAGGCAATTGCCCACCGAGTACAGATCCCTGTACGTTTTAAATTGGATTAAACCATGACTGTAGTCGATACGCTTACTCAACAATTTGGCCTCATGACATGGCCGTTACTTGCTTGCTCTGCCTTAACGGTCATGATTTTAGTCGAACGCTTAATACAAGTTTTTCTTTGTACCGGTGTTGGTAAAACCAAAGTCACAACCTTACTTGAACAGCAAAATAGACATGACGATCGCGCACTTGATCAATTAGCAGCCCAACTCAAGCACCAACGACCATTATTGTGTAAAGGGATTGCGATGCTGATCGCTCACCGTCACTTTACTAAACCGTTACGCGAAGATGCGGCCAATATTTGGTTATTGCAAAAACGCCAACAATTACGCTCTGGGTTACGATTACTGAGTTTAATTGGTGTGATTAGTCCATTGCTAGGATTGCTTGGCACTGTACTTGGCTTGATTGATATGTTTAAAGGTATCGCCCTCTCTACCGGTTCGGTTACGCCAAGTGATCTTGCTGATGGTTTGGGGCTTGCGATGCGTACTACTGCTGCAGGATTGATTATTGCCCTACCCGCAATTACAGGTTCGCAGTTATTAGGTCTATGGGCTGACAGTATTATGGCGAAACTTGAGCATAGCTTAAACCGCTGTAATTTATGGCTCGAAGGCATGAATATTGATGCTGTAAATAGCCCTGCAAAACCGTGTGATACTTGCGAAGAGAACCCTGCTTATAGTGGTACATCAGCATGATAACGATTAATAATCATCACGATAGCGATAACTTAACTCCTGATTTAACCCCATTATTAGATATTATTTTTATTGTGATGGTGTTCTTGCTACTAACCGCGACCGTTCAAATCAAAGCATTAGATGTCGACTTACCACAAACGTCGACTCAAATATTACAAACGACTAAAGCTGATCCTATTACTATCAATTTGGTCGCTACTGAACCTTATTGGGCATTGCAAGGCCAAGCTATCAACAACTGGGACAGTTTTAACCAGCAACTATTAACTGCAGTTAAAGCAGCGCCCAATAAACCCGTTGTGATTGGCGCTGATAAAAAAGCCTCGGTCGAACAAATGCTCAAATTGTTAGCTTTTCTACAAAAAAACGACATCAAAGCCACTCAACTATTAATGGAAGAACAACAATAATGGACCGTCAACACTCTGTTTTTACTACACCTTCTTGGGGGCATATTGCTCGAAAGGCACTGTTTTCAACTACATTATTCATAACAGCATCAAGCTTTTTTTCACTGCAGGCTCAGGCTCAGCCTAATCCAGATTCGCCACGAGTTATCAGTGCAGGAGCAGCCATTACTGAGATTATTAATGCCCTAGGTGCTGAGCAACAATTGATTGCCGTGGATGTCACCAGTAAAACCTTAGTCGCACCGAGCCTGCCTAAAGTGGGTTATCACCGCCAACTCTCTGCAGAAAGTCTTATTGCATTAGCGCCAACCAAAATCATTGGCTCTGATGAAATGGGGCCACCAAAAACATTAACGCTTTTAAAACAGTCAGGGATTGAAGTAGATATTGTCAATGGCGGCGAAACAGTAACGGATTTATTTCATCGTATTGATCAAGTCGCGGCATTAACGCAACATCAGCAACAAGCGCAGCAACTTAAGCAACAACTTCAAACCAACGTGGATACCATCAAACAACACAATTTACAGCTGCAACACCCGCTTAAAAAAGTATTGTTTTTAATGATCCACGATGGTCGTCCAATCAGTGTGGCAGGCAAAAATACCACTGCCGATAGCATTATTACTTTAGCGGGTGCAATAAATCCTGCCGCGCAATTAGTGGCCAATTATAAGCCAGTATCAACGGAAGCTATTTTGCAGATGCAACCCGACATTATTTTATTAAGTGATCGCACCACCGCATCAATTAAAAACATGCAACAATTGCTGGAAAAAATGCCCATGTTAGCAGCAACACCTGCGGCAAAAAACAATGCTATTGCAGTAATTGACGGCACAGCTCTAATTGGTGGATTAGGTATTCACAGTATTAATGAAGCCATGCGTCTTAATGGTATTTTTTATCCACAATCGTAAATTGAGAACAATGACGTCATGAATGTTACTCGTATTTCCCCCTCCGTCATTTACGTGATCAGTCTCGGCTCGCTTTTATTTGCGTTACTCAGTTCAATTGCGATTGGACCGATGGATATCAGCTATAAAGACAGCTTTATTGCCTTATTACCCGGCGAGCATCAACTTGCAACTCATGTTGATGTAGTGATCCATCAAATACGGTTACCACGGACATTATTATGTATTGCAATTGGCGCTATATTGGCGATTTGTGGTGCCGTATTACAAGGGCTATTTCGTAACCCTCTTGCCGACCCAGGTATTATTGGTATATCAGGCGGTGCAGGTCTAGGAGCGGCGTTTGCAATCATTTTATTTGCTCCGTTGATGACGCATTATCCACTATTAATGAATATTGGTGCTGTGCCCTTTTTTGCTTTTTTAGGCGGCGCAATAAGTACCTATTTGGTGTATCACCTTGGTACAGATAAAAACGGCACCTCTGTCGTGGTTATGCTACTTGCAGGCGTTGCAATTGGTGCAATATCTGGCGCAGGACTTGGATTATTAAATTACATTGCAGATGACCAAGCCCTACGTGATTTTTCTTTATGGTCTATGGGCTCACTTGCTGGGGCGACATGGTCTGGTATTGGGTTAGCTTTTATAAGCCTGATTGCAATTTATTATTATTGTTACCGCCAAGCAAATGCGCTGAATGCATTTTTATTGGGTGAAGCCGAAGCTCGCCACATGGGGGTAGATGTTCAACATCTTAAACGCAGTTTAATTATTGTGTGTGCAGCTGGAGTTGGGATCACCGTTGCGATCACCGGCCCCATTGGTTTTATTGGTCTGGTTATTCCGCATTTAGGACGCATGATTTCAGGCCCTAACCATAAAACATTGTTGCCAATATCGGCTATTTTAGGCGCTTTAATATTGCTTGTTGCAGATATGATCGCCCGTAGTGCGTTTGCACCACAAGAACTTCCAGTAGGTATTATTACCGCTATTTTAGGCGCTCCATTTTTCATCTATCTACTTAATAAACAAAAAGGCAAAATCGCATGACGGCAACACACTCTCTTTCGACAGCGATTACAGCACGTAACTTACACCTCACATTAGCCAATAAAGTGTTATTAGATAATTTCAGTATTGATATTAAAGCAGGCCAAGTTACTGCACTATTAGGCCCTAATGGCGCGGGAAAAAGCACCTTACTGAAAATATTATGCGGTGAGATGTCGCCTGAAAGTGGCGATGTGGCATTTTTCAACCGTGATATTAATAATTGGCAACGTGCAGAACTGGCGCGTCATTTAGGCATTCTACCGCAGCATAGCTCACTCTCTTTTGGCTTTACCTGTAAAGAAGTTGTGGAACTTGGCACAATGCCGTTGTGCTTATCTCGCCAAGCAATAGATCATATCACCAATCAAACAATGGCTAACACCGATGTGCTTGAACTTGCTCAACGGTTATATCCTACTCTGTCTGGTGGTGAAAAACAGCGAATCCATTTTGCTCGAGTATTAACCCAGTTAAGCCAAGCCGATGATAAATGTATTTTAATGTTAGATGAGCCAACCTCAGCCTTAGATTTGGCCCATCAACATAAAACGCTACAAATGGCACAAACGATGGCTGCTCAAGGTGCTGCGGTGATCGTGGTATTACATGATCTTAATTTAGCGGCCCAATATGCTCAGCGGATGGTCATTATTCAACATGGAAAAATTCAAGCCGATGGTACACCATGGCAAGCATTAAATCCTGCTGTGATTAATGCTGTTTATGGTTGGCAAGTTTCTGTTCACCCTCACCCGATCCATGGTTACCCTTATCTATTATCAGAGTGTTAATTAACCTCAGCTGATGAGTCTATCAAGTAAACATCAGTAATCGTGCGATAAATTTGCTGAAATTTACGTTTTTTTGTTGATAGCATCAAATATTTTAATCCAAAACAATAGAATCGTTGCACTACGCGAAACACTCAGTAAAATGTGAACGCAAGCGATTACACTTGAAAAATATGTAATAATTATAAAGCCGCAAACAAATGCGGATTTTGTTGTTGGATACTATTTAAGAATGTAACAAATACATTATCGGTGCCAAATTGAATAATTAACGAGATGACTAACGTAATAAGATGGATTTTATATCTCTCAGTGATTACTCAATTTGGTACCACACAGTTAGCTAGAACCATTTCTAGCGCTCATTATTAGAAGAATAAATATGGCAACCATTAAAGATGTTGCACGTATGGCTGGTGTTTCAACGACAACAGTCTCACACGTGATCAATAAAACCCGCTTTGTCGCAGAAGCAACGCAAAAAAAAGTTCTTGCAGCCGTTGAAGATCTTAACTACGCACCAAGTGCAGTGGCGCGTAGTTTAAAATGCAACACGACTCGTACCATCGGCATGCTGGTAACTAAATCAACCAACCCATTTTTTGCTGAAGTTGTGCATGGTGTTGAAGAGTATTGTTACCGTGAAGGTTACACTCTGATCTTATGTAATACCGAAGGCAACCTGTCTAAGCAACGCGATTACTTACGCATGTTGGCAGAAAAACGTGTCGATGGCTTATTAGTAATGTGTTCAGATCTCGATCAGAAGTTATTGGATCTGCTTGAGCGCCAAAAAGATTTGCCTATGGTAATAATGGATTGGGGTCCAGAAAGCCCACATACCGATAAAATTCAAGATAATGCCGAACAAGGTGGCTATATTGCGACTAAATATTTTATCGAACATGGTCACACTCGTATCGGTTGTCTATCGGGCCATAATGATAAATCAACCTGTCGTGAGCGCTTAAAAGGCTTCAATAAAGCGATGACAGAAGCAAATTTAGAGGTTAACCAAGACTGGATCCTTGAAGGCGATTTTGAGTGTGATTCTGCTGTCAAGGCGGCCGAAAAATATATTGCTATGGCTGAACGCCCTACCGCTATTTTTTGTTTTAATGACATTATGGCAATGGCACTTATTAGTACCTTTGAACAGGCCGGTCTTCGCGTGCCGAATGATATTTCGATCATTGGTTATGACAACATTGATCTTGCGCCCTACTTTGCACCGCCGCTAACGACTATCCACCAGCCGAAACGTCGCTTAGGTAAAACGGCAATTAAAATTTTGATGGCGCGCATGAAAGATAAAAATCATGAGCCTCAAATTTTTGAAATGGCGCCAGCTATCGTTGAACGAAAATCAGTTAAAGATCTACGCTAATCGCGTTATCTATTTATCAAGCCAATAATTATATTGGCTTTTTTTCCCTCTCAATATAATTCCTTTCCCCCCAACCGCTATTAAAACGTTGTTTCTTACCAAGAAATATGAGCGGTGTCACATATTCATCAGCTTTCGTTAATATTCAAACTTCACTTGTTAAAAGATAGAATATAATGATTCATGTAAATACATATAATAGTAAGCAGAAGACTTACAACTATAAATAAAACTTCACTATTAATAAGTCTATTTATAGAGTAATACATGAATGATTTAAAGTAGTTCGTTTGTGATGTAAATAACTTTATTAATAAAAGTAAAGTGACAACTACTTTAATGTTAGGTGACACTCATTTATTCACCGAGTAGAAGTATGGACAAACCAATATTAAAAGATTCATTAAAATTATTAGACCATTTAGGTAATGTAAAATCGCGTTCTATGTTTGGCGGTTTTGGTATTTTCGCAGGAGAAGCAATGTTTGCTCTTGTGGTAAATAATAAACTCCACCTACGCGCAAACGCAAAAACAGAAGAGGAATTCAAACAAGCGGGTTTAGAGCCATATATTTATAAAAAACGTGGTTTCCCAGTAATTACAAAGCATTATGCTATTCCTGATGAATGGTGGCAGCACCCAGAGGAAATAGTCGAACAGGCAAAATATTCTCTTGAGGCTGCACAAGCTGATAAAAAAGCCAAAGACTGCTGCACCCCAGATAGAATTAAAGACTTACCTAACTTACGGCTTTCAAATGAAAGAATGCTAAAAAAAATAGGTATTAAAACTATCGAACAACTGCATGATATTGGTGCACTCGAAGCTTATAAGGCGTTACAAAAAACACAAGAAACGTCGTTAAGTATAGAGTTATTATGGGCACTGGAAGGTGCTATACATGGCCAACATTGGTCAGTAATACCAGAAAGCAGACGCAATGAGCTGCTAGCAAAACTATAATAAATATATTCGTCAACTGGCTAAGTGACGCTTAAGAATAAAGAGGCCCTGTGCCTCTTTAATTTATTCTACCTTGGTATTAATGTGTTATTTAAAGCATCCCTCGATAGAATTTAAATTAAAAATAACTGCATAATATTATTCATTTAAATATATCCACTAATAGATGATATAAATATCAAATAAAACGTAATTTTTTTGTTTTGTATTTTATTAAATTGTCAGTGTACTTTTACCGCCTTGAACGCATTTTTAACGTTCGATAATGATCATTCACCAATCATCAACGCCCGTATATCATTGTGTCCATCTCATTCTTCCTGCTGCCTATCAAGGTGGTATTTGTTGTTGCAATTTCAACCAATTGCTTCAATAAACAAATTTTTTCTTATTAAATGAAATACAATGTTACTTCTTCCGGTCTTGCTAGTTAAGAGTCGTTGTGACTTACTTTTTATAAGGACATTCCTTGCGTATATTAACCAAAAATACATTCTCATTATGGGTAAAACCTTTACTGTGGTTACAAGAACGCCATTTTGGAAAAGTACTCAATCCTGCTAAGTTATGGGGACGTAAGCCGGTACTCTTCTGGTCAGTAGCAGTGTTCTTTGGTTACCTTGATCGTAAAAAATCCCCAATTGATGCCGTAATACGTTCATTGGTTTGCGTTCGAGTATCACAGCTGAATAACTGTGCTTTCTGTGTTGATGCTAACGGTATGAAACTCGCAGAACGCTGTCACTCAGTTGATAAAATCAAAGCATTGGCAAATTGGCAATCATCTAGCTACTTTTCAGCACAAGAACAAGCAGTACTGACCTACACTGAAGCCATGACTATTACTGGTGAACACGTTAGTGACGAAATGCTTGCCGCTCTCGCAGCGTGGTATAGCAGTGATGATATTATCGAGTTAACCGCCTTAATTAGTTTTCAAAATTTATCCGCAAAATTTAATACTGCGCTTGATGTGCCAGCACAAGGTTTTTGCTCATTACCTATTCAACCGCAAACAAATAATACTGAACCACAACCAACGACTCATGCTTCTTCGACTTCAACTGAACAGCCATCAAGGAGCTTAAATGAAAAATAACAAAATTGTATTATTGGCTGTAATCGCTGCATTTATTGGTGCTTGGTTCTATTTTGATCTAGGCCATTTTCTAACCCTAGAATATGCCAAGCGTGAACAATTAGCGTTACAACACCATATTACCGAAAATCCTGTGGCATCTTATGTCAGCTTTTTTAGCCTATATGTATTGGTGACTGCCCTTTCTATTCCTGGCGCATCAATTTTAACCTTACTAGGTGCTGCGTTATTTGGCTTTTGGACAAGTTTGATCATGGTGTCGTTTGCCAGCACCATCGGTGCAACATTGGCATTTTTATCGAGCCGTTTTATCTTACGCGACTGGGTACAAGCGAAGTTTGGTCAACGTTTAGCAACATTAAATCAAGGTATCGCTAAAGAAGGGGCTTTTTATTTACTGAGCTTACGTTTAATCCCCGTTTTTCCGTTTTTTCTCATTAACCTACTGATGGGATTAACAGCGATTAAAGCATGGACTTTTTTCTGGGTAAGCCAATTAGGTATGCTAGCCGGAACGGCGGTTTATATTAATGCCGGTACTCAACTAGGAAAAATAGAATCATTAAGCGGCATTATCTCGGCGCCCGTTTTAGTCTCTTTATTTTTATTGGGGCTGTTTCCACTTATCGCTAAATGGATTATGAAAGTTATGGAAAATAAAAAACGCTATCAACAATGGCAAAAACCGACCCACTTTGATCAAAATTTAGTGGTCATTGGCGCCGGTGCGGGTGGTTTAGTCAGTGCCTATATTGCCGCAGCAGTAAAAGCTGAAGTCACGTTGATCGAGCGCCACAAAATGGGCGGTGATTGTTTAAATACCGGTTGTGTACCTTCTAAAGCGCTTATTCGTGCTGCACACACTGCTGCTGATATTAAAAATGCCGCTAAATTGGGTATCGATGCTCATATCGATAATGTCAATTTTGCACAAGTTATGGGCCGTATTCATAACGTAATAGCAAAAGTTGAACCGCATGACTCTATCGAACGTTACTCTAAACTCGGGGTTAACTGCGTAACGGGTGATGCTACAATCTTGTCACCATGGGAAGTTGAAGTGAATGGCGACCGTATTACAACCCGTAATATTGTCATCGCTACAGGCGCGCGTCCTCTTGTACCTGACATTCCAGGTTTAAAAACAGTTGATTACTTAACTTCAGACACTATCTGGCAACTTACAGCCCTTCCTAAACGGTTATTGATTTTAGGTGGTGGCCCGATTGGATGTGAATTAGCACAGAGTTTCTGTCGATTAGGCGCTGAAGTAACAGTTGTTGAACGCTCATCACAACTATTGAGCCGTGAAGATACTGACGCTGCAACATTGGTTGAGCAAGCCCTCACTCGTGATGGTGTTAATGTTTTATTGCAACATAACGCTGTAAAGTTTGAATCGATTATTGATGATAACGGCGTTCGAACTCAACGAGCGTTGCTAGAACACAATAACCACCAGCTTGCTGTAGAGTTTGATGCGGTAATGGTTGCGTTAGGACGCGTAGCAAATGTACAAGGATTTGGCTTAGAACAACTCGGCATCACCACAACTGAACGCGGCACTGTCGCTGTTAATCAGTATCTACAAACACAATACCCAAATATTTATGCTGTTGGTGACGTTGCAGGTCCCTATCAACTGACGCATGTTGCCGCTCATCAAGCTTGGTATGCCGCTGTAAACAGTTTATTTGGTGCTCTGAAGAAGTTCAAAGTCGATTATTCCGTGATCCCTGCTGTGACTTATACTGCACCTGAATTAGCGCGCGTAGGGATTAACGAAAAAGAAGCCCAAGCGCAAAATATTGACTATGAAGTCACTCGCTACGGGCTTGATGATTTAGATCGTGCTATTGCCGATGGCTATGATGAGGGTTTTATTAAAGTCTTAACGCCTAAAGGCAGCGATAAAATTCTAGGGGTGACGATTGTTGGTCATCATGGAGGAGATTTGCTAGCCGAATTTACCTTAGCTATGCGCCACAATCTAGGGCTCAATAAGATTTTAGGTACCATACATCCTTATCCAACCATGAGCGAAGGTGCAAAATATACAGCAGGCATATGGAAACAAGCCCATGCCCCCCAAAAATTACTTGCTTGGGTTAAAAAATACCATCACTGGATGCGCAATTCATCGCGCCAAAAATAAGGATATCAATTGTGATCAGACGCTTTCCAACGCTAAAAAAACTGCCTGTTGCAATGGCATTGCTTGTCAGTAGCATCGCGGCACACGCCAGTGAAGCACCGACTGTTACTCACATTACGCCAACATGGCAACAAACGCTCACTCAAGCCAAAGGTGAAACGGTGTATTTTAATGCTTGGGGTGGCAGCCAAGAAATAAATGATTATTTACTGTGGGCTAACACCCAATTACAACAGCGTTATGGCGTAACCCTAAAACAAGTTAAAGTCACTGACATTGCTGAGACCACGCAACGTTTATTAGCCGAAAAAACCGCGGGGAAAAATAGTGGTGGTAGTGTTGATATGGTATGGATCAATGGTGAAAACTTTCGCTCAATGAAGCAAAATGGTCTGCTTTATGGGCCATTTACTCATCAATTACCCAACTGGAAATATGTGGATAAATCACTGCCGATTGATAAAGATTTTTCAGAGCCTACTCAAGGGCTAGAAGCACCATGGGGCGTGGGACAATTAGTGTTTATTTACGATCCCGAAACATTAAAAAACCCACCTAAAAGCTTTAAAGCATTATTAGCTTTAGCGCAACAACATCCAGGGAAAATCAGCTATCCAAAGCCACCAGAATTTCATGGTACAGGCTTTTTAAAAGCGGCGTTATTAGAGTTAACTACCGATAAAAAAGCCTTATATCAACCATTGCAGTTACCTCAAGATCAAGCGTTATTTGATCGCGTTACCGCACCACTGTGGCAGTATCTCGATCAACTCCATAAAGTGGCGTGGCATCAAGGTAAGCAATTTCCAACAGGTACGGCCGAAACTGTGCAGTTACTTGATGATCAACAATTATTATTAGCTATTACCTTTAATCCAAATGCGGCAGCGGCTGCAATTGCCAATGGTAATTTAACCGATAAGGCTAAAACCTATGCTTTTAATGCCGGTGCGTTAACCAATATTCACTTTTTGGCAATTCCGTGGAATGCCAACGCCAAAGCAGGCGCATTAGTGGCGATTAATTTTCTGTTGAGCCCACAAGCACAGGCCCGTAAAGCCGATACTAACTTATGGGGCGATCCAACCATTTTAAGCCCACAAGCTTTTAAACAATTATCGGCACCTTATAACCAGCAGAGCTTTAAACCCTACCCTGCCATTGCAGAGCCAAATCCGACATGGCTAGCTGCCATTGAACAGCAATGGCAACAAAGATACGGTAACTAATTGTTATAGCTATTATAAATTGAGCTAACTTGCACTATGATAGCAAGTTAGCTTCTTCGTTTGAGATCGATGTAAACCCTATGTTAGCCCTTATCTTTATTATTACTTTATTGCTATTTGCAAGCCCATTGATAATTGGCTTTGTGGGTATCTTGGCGCCTGCCGCGGCATGGTTACCAGCATTAAACATGCATCAACCCTCATTGTTAGGTTGGCAACAACTGTTTTCTTGGCCAGATCTTAACCTCTCTATTGGGTTAACTTTATTAACAGGAATAGGCAGCACAGCACTTGCCTTATGGTGGTGCTATTTAATTTTGCGCCATTTCTGGCTAACAACACAGTGGCAAAAAATTGAACGCTTACTTGCGCCACTATTAGCATTTCCCCATGTTGCCTTTGTACTTGGGTTTGGATTACTGTTTTCATCGACTGGTTGGCTGGCACGTATTTGGCACCATCTTGGGCTGGCTGATACGTTATACCCAACCCTGATCCATGATCGTTATGGTATAGGATTATTGTTTGCATTAGCCATTAAAGAGACACCGTTTTTATTATTAATGAGTCTGAGTATATTAAAACAGCTCGATATAAAACGGCTCTATAATGTGGCTATTAGTCTGGGTTACAGCCACCAGCAAACATGGCGAAGCGTTATTCTTCCATTATGGTTACCGAAATTACGCTTAGCTATTTTTGCGGTTGCAGGTTATGGACTGGCAGTCGTTGATGTCGCATTAATTATTGGTCCTACTCACCCTAGCACCTTATCAATGCTCATTTGGCAATGGTTTACGGATGCCGATTTAACTCAACTTCCACGGGCAGCAGCGGCAGCATTATTATTATTAGCGATTGTTATTTGTACGTTTGGATTATTGCGCTGTCTTGAATGGTGGTTTTTATCATATTCAACAGCATGGCAATACCGTGGCGCAAAACCAACTCAGTCACGTAACTCTCAACCATCATCAATAATTGCAACTTTATGCAGTTACAGCTTATTATTGCTGCCATTAATGATGCTTCCTGTGTTAGCTGTATGGTCATTTGCCCTGCGCTGGCGGTTCCCTGATTTATTACCAAGTCGATATAGCTTTCGCTTTTGGCAACAACAACTCGAACCACTACAACAGCTGATGAGTAACAGCATTGTTTTAGCGTTGGCCAGTAGCCTTTGCGCATTATTCATGGCCATTATTTGTCTTGAATACCGTCAAAAATACCAACGCGGTATGCCGACGATGTTAATTGCTGTTCCAATGGTCGCACCGCAATTATCGCTATTGTTTGGTATGCAAATAGCAGTCTCTTTTGTGGCTGGACAACATTTTTGGTTATGGGTGAGTTGGAGCCATTGGTTGTATGTTTTCCCTTATATTTATCTTACGTTAGACGGACCATGGCGCAGTTATGATCAACGGTTAGATCAAACCGCACGCAGCTTAGGACTCACGGGGTGGCAAACATGGTGGCGAGTCAAATTCCCACAGTTAAAACCGGCATTATGGTTAGCATTTGCGGTTGGATGCAGTGTCAGTTTAGCGCAATACCTTTCGACACAAATGCTTGGTGCTGGGCGCATACCAACCCTAACAACGGAAGCCGTTGCCCTTGCAAGTGGTCAAGATCGTCGTATCAGCGCCGTTTATGGTCTGTTACAAGGTCTATTACCCTTAGTATTTTTTACTCTCGCGCTGATGTTTGCAAAGCAGCAAACATCTGATACTTCAACAACAAAGGTGACCTTATGACGCTGTCTGTTTCACAGCTGACTTTACGCCATAATAACAATAACACTCTCATCGGCCCTCTTAGCTTTGATGTTGAGAATGGACAAATAAAGACCCTCATGGGCCCAAGTGGCAGTGGTAAATCAACCATTCTTAGTGCGATAGCAGGTCATTTAGCTGCTGACTTCACAGCAACGGGTGATATTCAATTAAATCAACAATCTATCATTTCACTAGCACCGAATATGCGCCATATTGGGATTGTTTTTCAAGATGACTTATTGTTTCCTCATCTTAATGTTTGGCAGAATTTAGCGTTTGGCTTACCTTCCCAAATAAAAGGACCACAACGAAAAAAGATGGCATTAGCAACACTGGACGAGTTAGGTTTGCTTGATTTACAACATCAACAAGCTCATCAAATATCCGGCGGGCAACGAGCAAGGATCAGCATGATGCGGTTATTATTATCTCAACCACAAGCCGTATTACTTGATGAGCCATTTAGCAAATTAGATAAAACATTGCGTGCTGCATTTCGCCAATTTGTCTTTGATCAAATTCAACAACGTAACATTCCTGCATTAATGGTTACTCATGATGATGATGATATTCCCACTGATGGTGATGTCTTACACTGGCCTTGGCACTAATAATACGGAAAATACCATGCTTGACCGTTACAGCATTACTCTTATACGTCAACCTTTAGCAAGGCTGGCAGCATTACCTGAAAACTATGGTATTAGTGCCAACCAAATTACCCTTAGTGGGTTTGCAATTGGCCTCTTTGCCCTACCAGCTCTTGCATTTGAATATTATGGATTAGCTCTGTTTTTTATTGTAATTAATCGATTATTTGATGGCTTAGATGGTGCAGTTGCTCGTCGCCAAGGGATCACTGATTGCGGTGGGTTTCTTGATATAACTCTGGATTTTTTATTTTATTCATTAATTCCATTTGGATTTGTACTCGCCGATCCTAGTCAAAATGCGATAGCCGGTGCGTTCTTAATCTTCTCTTTTATAGGTACAGGCTCAAGTTTTCTTGCATTTGCTATCATGGCGAGTAAACGCAATATAGAAAGCCCTGTATATAAACAAAAGTCGTTATACTACATTGGTGGCCTAACAGAAGGCACTGAAACCATCGCCTGCTTCGTGCTGTTTTGTTTATTCCCACAACACTTTGCCACTATCGCATGGATTTTTGGTTCTTTATGTTGGATAACCACTACCACCCGTATTTGGGCCGGTTACCATACCTTAAAAAATTAGTGCCACGGCGCTGGATATAAATAAACACTGATATCCAGCAGCCTCACACTCCGCTTATTGTGCTGTTTATCAACGTACCCATTGACGGTGCAATTGCTCGCTATCGCCTAAATAATCTAGCAGCCAAGTTACGGCAGGATTCATGGTTTCAGTATTCCATGCTAAACAACATGGGCTAACTGATGGTTTGATAGCGAGCTCTTTTTCAATTAGCTCTCCCGTTTCAATTAATGGGACAGCCATATGACTGGGTACCACACTTACGCCTAAGCCTGCTTTTAAGCACTGCATCGCACTGTGCCAATTTGGAACCAGAATACGGCGTTGATTATCCATCAACCAAGTGATCCGTTTTGGCAATGTTCGTGAGGTATCTTCTAAACAAACGGCGGGATATTGTGCCAACTCATGCGCTTCTAATGGATGATCACAACTTGCTAACGGATGTTGAGGATCAATCACAAATTTCCAAGTTAATGTTCCCATATCACGATAATCAAAGCTGCCACCGACAGGCACTGCTGCTGTTGCTCCTATCGCAATATCTGCCCGTCCATCGGCCAATGCATCCCATACTCCATTAAACACTTCCATCGTAAGGTGCAATTCAACATCAGGAAAGTGTTCATAAAAATCACGAACTAACATATTGACGCGACTTTGACGCACAACAGTATCTAAAGCGACTGATACATTTTGTGACCAGCCATTTGCTACGCGTTGAGTTTGGTATTTCATTAACTGCATTTGTTTGATTATTTTGCGTGATTCTTCGACAAAATATTCCCCAGCAGGTGTTAGTTTAACCTGTCGATGTAATCGAACAAATAATTCGACAGCTAAACGCTCTTCTATCAATCTTACGGTATAACTAATAGCGCTGGGTACTTTATGCAGTTCTTCTGCTGCTCCTGAAAAGCTGCCACGACGGGCAACAACGTCAATAACCTGTAGATCATTATAGGAAAACATATCACATCAAATTTTTTGAAAGCATGGTTTAAATTTTAGCGTTTCACAGCCATTAAAACCAGTATTACACTAGCGGCAATTGTAATATTGACGAAAAGTATAAAATGAAAAATCAACCATCTAAAATAACCCTGTTCTGGTTTGCATGTCTAAGTATGCTAGGTTTCCTAGCCACTGACATGTATTTGCCTTCGTTTGAGACGATCCGCGCCGACTTTGCAACAACCCAATCTCTTATCGGCCTATCACTCAGTGTATTTTTGCTTGGTATGGCATTAGGCCAAGTTATTTATGGTCCTCTCTCTGATCGCGTTGGACGTATTAAAGTACTTGTTGGCGGTATGGTGCTGTTCAGCCTTGCTTCTATTGCCTGTTCATTTGCTCCTAATATTGAAGTATTCCTTGCTGCACGTTTTGTACAAGCATTAGGTGCATGTAGTGCAACAGTTATCTGGCAAGCAGTTGTTGTTGACCGTTACGACGGCAAAGTTTCTGAGCGTGTTTTTGCTACCATCATGCCGTTAGTTGCTCTTTCTCCAGCTTTAGCACCTTTGCTAGGTGCAATGCTTGAGCATCAATTAGGCTGGCGTAGCATTTTTATTGCATTAGTCGGCTTTGGCGCAGTATTAGCGATGATGACGTTAAAAGAGTCTGAAAGTGCGAACCTTAGCCAACAGCAAGAAAAATTAACGACTAAGTTGCGTAAAGACTACGCTCAAATTCTGAGTTCAAAAAAATTCTGGGGCAACATGCTTATTTTCGCAGCATGTTCAGCAGCCTTCTTTGCTTACCTAACTGGTTCGCCGTTTGTAATGTCAGCAATGGGCTATTCAGGCACTGATATTGGTTTGAGCTACGCACCACAAACTGTTGCCTTTATTGTTGGTGGTTATGGTTGTCGTACATTATTAAATCATTTCGACAGCAAGAAACTATTGCCGTGGATTTTGGCATTGTTCTTTAGCAGCGTGTTAATCATGTTTGTTATCTCTATTTCAATGACTGTCACGACTATTTGGCCAATCCTGATTCCATTCTGCTTCCTTGCTGTAGCTAATGGTGCAATTTACCCACTGGTTATTAGTGCTGCGTTGTCTGATTTCAAAAACTGTAGCGCAACAGCGGCAGGTCTATTGAACTTTATGCAGACAATGGTGTGTTTCGCTGCCAGTGGTTTGGTTTCAGCCTTTGCTGGATACGGTTTATTAACGGTAACAGTGGCTATGTTTATCACCGGTTTCATCGCAATTTTCGGTTTCATTTTGGTTGCACAATCACGCCACCAGCAATCTGTAACCGCAACCGCTTAAATTACCACGCTTTAACCTCTTTAGAAGCAGCCTCTATGGCTGCTTTTTTTGCTCTCTAATATGCTTTTTTCCTTCATAAATAGCACAACTGTCCAACCATTAATCCACTTACACAGCCAATCACTAGCCAGTGACTAAATAATCATTTTATAAAAATCACAATATATGTCATTTTAACGCATTTTATTCCTTCTAGTATCCACACCATCTTTATGTTTACTGTTTGTTACTATCAGGACTAGTATCCAGTAGAATAACTTGTCAAAGCACTATAAAATAAACAAATTTGCAACATATTTCTTTTTTTATACATTTCTCTTGCATAAGATATCGTGGTGAGTAGTATATAAATTAAGTGATGATTAATGCAGTATTAGAGCATGAGTATTCAAGTAAGTAATATCAATAAATTTTATGGCCACAACCAAGTACTGCATGATGTCAGCTTTACTTGCAGCACTGGCGACACCCTTGTTTTGTTAGGCCCAAGTGGTGCAGGTAAAAGTTCGCTGCTACGCGTATTAAACCTGCTTGAAAATGCCACTGACGGTGAACTAACGATTGCTGACAATATATTTGATTTTTCAAAACCTATTGCTGAACAAAAAGGCTTAGCGCTAAGACGAAAAGTCGGCATGGTGTTTCAACAATATAATCTTTGGCCACATAAAACCGTCATTGAGAATCTTATTGAGGCGCCAATCAAAGTATTAGGCGTTGCTAAAACAACCGCCAAACAACAAGCTCTCGATATTCTGACGCAATTGCAACTTGCAGATAAAGCGGATGCATGGCCACTGCAACTTTCTGGCGGACAACAACAGCGGGTTGCGATTGCGCGTGCATTGATGATGAAACCTGACGTCTTACTGTTTGATGAACCAACAGCAGCACTTGATCCAGAGATCACCAGTCAAATCGTTAAGATCATCAAAGATCTTAGTGGCACTGGGATCACACAGGTTGTGGTTACCCATGAAGTTGATTTTGCAAAAAAAATTGCAAGTCATATTTTATACATGGAAAACGGCCGTGTCATTGAGCATGGTAGCCATGCTTCTTTCACCAGCCCAAAAACCGCCCAATTTGCAGAATACCTCACTCACTAATAGGTATCCTTTTTAAAGTCACGTAGATAGAACTACGTAATTAACCGCATGGAGTATAGCGATGAAGAAAATTTTATTAGCTGCAATGATTGGTCTAGCATCAAGTCACGCAATTGCACAAGATCTTAAATTTGCAACAGAAGCCACTTACGCACCGTTTGAGTACATGGATGCTAACAATCAAATTCAAGGGTTTGATATTGATATTGCCAAAGCATTATGTTCTGAAATGAAAGCAACGTGTACGTTCCATAACCAAGCTTTTGATAGCTTAATTCCTGCTCTTAAATTCAAACGTTATGATGCTGCAATTTCAGCAATGGATATTACAGCGGCACGTCAACAGCAAGTCAGTTTTAGTAATGCCTATTATGACAATGCCGCCGCGTTTGTATCATTAAAAGGCCATGTTGCTAATCAAGCGGCACTAAAAGGCAAGCGAGTTGGGGTTCAAAATGGTTCAACTCACCAAAGCTATATCACAGAGCAAATGCCATCAGTCATTGCGGTACCATATACCAGTTATCAGGATGCATTTATCGATATGCAAAATGGCCGTATTGACGCTGTTTTTGGTGATACTGCAGTTGTCGCTGAATGGTTTAAAAAAGGCAATGGCGACAAGCTCTCTTATGTCGGTAAGCCCGTTACAAATGCAAAATATTTTGGTAATGGCTTTGGTATCGCCGTTAATAAAGACAATCAAGCATTAGTTAAACAATTAAATAAAGCATTGGCAGCCATTAAAGCAAATGGTCAATACCAAGCAATCTTTGAACAGTATTTTGGTAAGTAAATTATGATATTAACGGGATATTCACAATCCCTGCTAGAAGCCAGCTGGATGACAATCCAGCTCGCTTTTGTCAGTTTAGCGGTAGGGTTAATTTTAGCGATGTTATTTGCAGGCGGCGAAATGTCACGTTATCGTGTTATTTCATGGCCAACAACATTTATCGTGACTATCCTCCGTGGCCTGCCTGAACTATTAGTGGTACTTTTTATCTTTTTTGGTTCGGGCCAAATTATTTTTTATATTACTGGCGAATTTATTGAAATTAGCCCGTTTTTATCGGGTGTAATTGCGTTATCGCTAATTTTTGCATCATATGCAGCTCAAACAATACGCGGAGCATTAAAAGCTGTCCCTAAAGGTCAGCAAGAGGCCGCAAATGCTCTGGGTATTAGTAAACAACGTACTTTTTTCAGTATTATTGTACCGCAGGCTGTACGTCACGCTTTACCAGGACTAACTAATCAATGGCTCGTATTATTAAAAGATACGGCGTTAGTTTCACTAATTGGTGTAACCGATTTACTCAAACAAGCCCAGTTAGCATCAGCTGCAACGCATGAAAGTTTTACTTGGTATGCTACAGCGGCTGCGGTGTATTTAATCATTACTTTAATTACTCAGCGCGTCATTAAAATAATCGAAAACAAATTCAGCGAGCAAGATGGCTCTAATGTAATCAAAAATAAAAGCCAAGGAGCAACCGCATGAATGAACAAAACTTTTGGCTTATGGTACAAGGGTTAATTACTAGCCTTGAATTAACTGCCGCCTCTTTATTTGTTGGCTGTAGCTTAGCCTTATTAATGACAGCCAGCTTAATATTGCGTACGCCCATTATTCATTGGATCAGTCGTGGTATTATTACGCTGTTTACAGGTACACCTTTATTAGTGCAAATCTTCTTAGTCTATTATGGACCTGGGCAGTTTGAGGTTATTCGTCAAAGTTTCTTATGGGATTGGTTAAGTCAACCATGGTTTTGTGCCATGCTTGCATTAGCTTTAAATACAGCAGCTTATAGTACACAACTATTTAAAGGTGCTTTTGATGCCATACCCAAGGGCCAATGGCATGCTTGCCGTGCATTAGGCATGAATACCAAGGCAACTCTCGGTGTATTATTACCTTTTGCTATTCGTCGCGCCGTTCCAGCCTATTCAAATGAAGTTATTTTAGTATTTAAAGGCACATCACTCGCAAGTACTATCACCATTATGGATATTATGGGTTATGCCCAAAGAATTAATGCGCAAACTTATGACACGTTGACTGTTTTTGCGGTTGCCGGTGCATTTTACCTCGCTGTTAATGGCGTACTGACTTTAATTTTCCGCGTATTTGAGAAAAAAGCTTTAGCCTTTGAAGCAGCACGTTAACACCACTATTTTAACCTATTAAAAAGCCGACATTATGTCGGCTTTTTAATCGCTTGGCACTGTAAAACACAACATAATTAATGACTTAATTTAGCATTAATTTTTAACACCATTTGTGATTTGGTATTTTTTACTAAATCGATTCTATTTTCTTTAATATGCGTAAATTGTGATAATAGCGATGCAAGCTCATCTTTCATTAATTGTAAATGACGCGTACTTCTATGGCGAGAGATCTCACTAACAAGTCGTTGCTTTGCCTGTGATGCTGTTGTTCCTTTTTCAGCTTTCTTAGTACGAAAGAAGAAATTCATAGAAAACATCCTTATTATATATAACTGTACTTAAAATATTAGATTATGATTGCAAATACCACCTAATAATTAAATATTTGTTAACTCGATATAATAAAGCGCCCATTATATAACTATTTTTAATAAATATTACGCCGACCTCTTATATCCATCAGCGAGAAATAGATGGATATAAAAGGCTATGATTAAATATCGATTCCTCAGCTATTGTTGCTAAAACGTATAGTTGCTAATGATTATATTGAGGTTTTTTCTTCTGGACTAAATCGCACTGTCTGGCCATAGATTATCTGTTTATCTTTATTATCATCACCATCACCAATGACACTCAAGAATAAACACGGTATGCCCATTGCAGCCATAAACCAAAACACATTAATATCACTATGATGATAAATCCAACCACAAGCAGCAGATACTAATGCCAGCGCAAACCCTGCTGGAATCGCATGATAAAGGGCTTGTAACCCCATATAATTATGCTTTTTGTTCTCTTCAACATAGCGTACTGATGATAATATTGTTCCAGAAAAAGTAATGCCGTGTAAAATCTGACAAACAATTAGCACTGGTAATTCCGTTGAATACGCCATTAATGCCCAACGAATAACAACAGAAATAGCCGCTAATTTAAATAATGATTTAACCTTCCAATTAGAAAATGCTTTACGACTAATGAAATAGAAAACAATAACCGAAATTGTAGATAGGCTCCACAGATAACCGATCACTTCAGTGCTGTATCCTGCATCCTTCCAATAAATAGCACTAAAGAAATAATAACCACCATGACTGCCTTCAAGCAATGAAGCGACTAAAATAAAGATTAATGTTTTTTTATCACATAGTACTTTAATAATATTAATCTTATCTGTTTTTTTATGATTACATTTCATCGGTACTGTGGGTTTTATCATTGTTCCTAAAAAGGTAATAAAGAGTCCCAACGCACCTAAAATAGGTACAGCAGTAATCCCCCAATGTTTAGTTATTAATCCCATTGAAGCAGAAGCAACAGTCAAAGCAACGGCTCCCCATAAACGGGTATAGCCATAATCTAATTGCTTATCAGCGGCATAATGGTTTGATATTGCATCTGATATAGCAACCGCAGGTCCAATCGCTAAATTAAACATAATAATTAAAATAGCCAATACCCAAAAGTTTGCTTTTAACTCACCAATATAAATAAAAGAAATAAACCCTAAAACGCCAAGAAACATTGACAAGCGCAGTGCTGGAATTAAGTGTTCAACCTTATGACAAAGTGGTGTGAGGGTAAAATTGATAATACAACGAGAAGCTAACCCTAACCCAACTAACATACCAATATCGGCATCTGTTATCCCTAACTTTTCTAACCATAGGCCTCTAAAAGGTAAATACACTCCATAAGCAAAGAAAAACGTAAACTGGTAAATAGACATCCATATCGCAGGTCGACATTGAAACATAAAATAAGCAACTCTTATTAAGAACTCTAAATAATTTACGTAATAATAACGAAAATTATTATCACTTGCACTTATTCATATTTAACCTTTTCTATTCATTATTAAAAATAAAAATGTCCAAAATGCGACTCCGTTTCGTCTTTTTATTTAAAAACATTCAAATACAGTCCTGACATTAGCTTTACACATTAAATTAACGTCATTTTGGCAATCTTACATTTCAAAAACGCAGTGATCGTTCTATCTTTAAAGAGTGTTTTAAAACAGATTATCTTTACTACAGTAACCATAATATTAAAGCTGAGTATAACAATGACAATAAATTTTTTAGTTAGATTACTACTTCCGCTCTACGCATTACTCTTTTCGATAACAACAGTAGCAACAGAAACCCATTTTTCACAAGGAAAAGAAAAATCAGTTACTTGCATGACATGTCATGGCGTTGACGGTATTTCCACGATCGATACCTACCCCAATTTACAAGGGCAAAAACAGGCTTATTTTGTTGCAGCACTTAAAGCCTATCAGTTACGTCAACGTAATGGTGGTCTCGCGATTCTCATGCACGCCCAGGCTGATGCCCTGAGCGAAAAAGACATGCAAGATATTGCGTTTTATTTTAATCAAGTAACATCGACACCTTTAAAAAATGATGACTAAATTATCAGCTTTCTCGCTGAGATAACTACCTGTGATTAATGACTCGTTATCATTTTTTGACCAATAACACAGTCAAAGGTTTTTGGAATGGATATTCAATACAATTACAAAGTTGTTAAATACTTCATGGTCACAAGTGTTATTTGGGGACTGATCGCCATGACGATTGGCGTAATACTTGCCGGACAACTTTATTGGCCTGCACTCAATTTAAATTCAGAATATTTTCAATTTGGTCGCTTACGTCCATTACACACCAATGGGGTTATTTTTGGCTTTGTGGTTAATATTCTTATGGGGACTTCGCTTTATATCGTTCAACGTACCTGTAAAGTTTCCCTATTTAATCACAGCTTATCTTGGTTTGTTTACTATGGCTGGCAGCTAGTCTTAATTCTGGCAGTGATCACTCTTCCTCTGGGTTTTACAACCTCAAAAGAATATGCCGAGCTCGAATGGCCAATTGATATTTTAATTGCGGTTATTTGGGTTCTGTATGCCATTTTATTTTTTGGCACTATCGCCCAAAGAACCGTGTCTCATATCTTTGTCGCTAACTGGTTTTATGGCGCTTTTATTATCGTTATTGCGATGATTTTTATTGTCAATAATCTTGAATTACCCGTTAGTTTTTGGAAATCATACTCCATTTACTCTGGTGCAGAAGATGCCATTGTCCAATGGTGGTGGGGGCATAATGCCGTCGGCTTTCTCCTTACCGCCGGTATTATTGGCATGAACTACTACTTTATTCCCAAAATATCTGAACGCCCTATTTATTCTTATCGTTTATCTGTGATTCATTTTTGGGGCTTAGTCGGTTTTTATACCTGGGCAGGAACACATCACCTTATCTATTCATCAGTGCCTGATTGGTTACAAAACCTCGGTATCGTTATGTCGTTGATTTTATGGTTGCCATCATGGGGTGGCGCATTTAATAGCATCATGACTTTACTCAACAATAAACCCAAACTTAAACACGATTACATTATGTGGTTCTTTTTCTCTGCCATTGTTTACTACGCTTTGGCGACATTTGAAGGCCCATTACTGGCGATTCGATGGTTTAACATGATTGCCCATAATACCGATTGGATCATTGGTCATGTACATTCAGCCGCTCTCGGTTGGGTTGGCATGTCAGCTATTGCCGTGTTTTATTACTTTATTCCACGGCTATGGGGCCACCAGCAATTATGGTCAAATCGCTTAGTTAAATGGCATTTTTGGTTAGCACATATAGGCATACTCATTTATGCAGTTGCGCTGTGGATTGCGGGAATTGGTCAAGGCTATATGTGGTTACAACAACAGCCTAATGGCAGCTTAACCTACAGTTTTGTCGATGCGATGAATTTTTCTTCACCGTGGATGCTCGCCCGCTTCATTGGCGGTGTTAGTTTTGTGCTGGGTTTATTATTAATGATATATAACCTTTACCGCACGCTTAAACAACCCTTAGCAACAGCGTCCTCAACCGAAGAGGTCAATGATCATGCTAAATAAAGATTTCACACAATCGGTATTTATTTTAATCATTTCTACCGTAATTGTGGCCAGTTTTTCTTTTCTGGTTTGGGTACTGCCCGCTTTTTTTTATCAAAATAAGTTAATTGCAGAATCAAGTGCCAAACCGCTCACTGCACTCGAAGTTGAGGGGCGCGATATCTATATTAGTGAGGGTTGCCACACTTGCCATACCATGATGGTGCGGCCTTTAGATGCCGAAGTTAAACGCTATGGCCGCTATAGTCGTGAAAGTGATGATATTTATGAGTTCCCAAACTTATGGGGTTCTAAACGTACTGGCCCCGATCTCACAAACCTTGGGCGTAAATATTCTGATGAATGGCATGCAATCCACCTAAATAACCCTCGCCATGTTGTACCTACTTCGATTATGCCAGCTTATCCATGGTTATTTGAGCAAGTACTGGATGGCGAAGATACAGAAGCCAAACTCAAAGCATTACGCATGCTTGGTGTACCGTATAACGACCGTGAAATACAACAAGCGCGTCTAGCCGTTAAAGGTCGTACCAAAGCCGAAGCACTAATAGCCTATTTACAAAGTTTGGGACAAGATCAGGGAGTACAGCAATGAACACTTTCTGGAGCAACTGGGTTATTGTATTAACCTTACTCTTTCTGATTCTTATGATCACAGTAGTGGTCTATTACTGGCGAAAAAATCACACCGCAGATCAAAATAAAACCGTTGATAGCTTTGATAATATTAAAGAAAATGATGCTGCAGTACCTAAGTTATTATTGTTTTGTTATTTTATCGCATTTGTTTTATCAGCAGGCTTTTTCGTTCTTTACCCTGGCCTTGGTAATTGGCAGGGTCTTATGGATTGGACATCAACCAGTGAAGCGACGAAGCCTCACCCTACTGACTTAAAAAAACAAATTAGCCAAGCCAAGCTCAGTGGTAGTTCATATCAAAAACTCAGTCAAGATTCGACGATAGTCAGTGCTGGTGATGCATTGTTTCAGACCCATTGTGCCGCCTGCCATTTAAGTGAAGCTGAGGGTCAAACCCATTTCCCTAATCTTTCTGATGATGTATGGCTTTATGGTGGTACAGATAAAGATATTCATCATTCAATCACTCAAGGCCGAAATGGTGTCATGGCTGGCTGGAAAACGATTTTATCAGCCGAAGACATTAAGCATGTCGCAACTTATATTGCTTCTTTACAAGCTGATCGGATTATTTCAGCTCCAGCCTTTGCATTACAACAAGGTAAAACTGTCTTTGCCAATAATTGCACCAGCTGTCATGGCAGTAATGCTCAAGGTAATCAATTAATTGGAGCCCCCAACTTAGCCGATAATGTCTGGCTCCATGATGGCAGTATTGAAGGTATTATTAACACGATTAATAACGGCTTAAATAACGTCATGCCTGCGTTTGCTGATCAACTGTCTGCCTCTGAAATTCAAGCGCTTGGTGCTTACATTCGCCATCAGCACACCGTTCGCTCTAACAAAATAGCTCAATTAGACCAAACATTAATCACTAAAGGCCAATATTTAGCTTACGCAGGTGACTGTGTCGCTTGCCACACTGGTGAAGGAGGCGAATTATTTGGTGGCGGATTAGGTTTTGTGACTCCATTTGGCACCATGTATTCCACCAATATATCGTCTCACCCTGAATTTGGTATTGGTGATTACACCTATAACGAGTTCTATGACGCACTCCATAAAGGTAAGGGTAAGCATGGTTATCTTTATCCAGCAATGCCCTATTCTTCTTATCAATATGTGACAGATGCTGACACCCAAGCATTATGGGCATACATGCAATCACTTAGTTACGTTAATACTCGCAATCGTGATAATCAGATGATGTTTCCTAGTAATATTCGCTTAGGTCTATTGGGTTGGAATATTGCTTTTCTCAATACTGATCCACTTGAATACCCTGCCGATAGCACTCAATCTTGGCGTCGTGGTAAATATTTAACCATGGGATTAGGTCACTGTTCAGAATGTCATACTCCACGAAATATCGCCCAAGCTTTAATTGCCGATAAACTGTTCCAAGGTAATTTAATTGATGGTTGGATGGCACCTGATATTACCGCAACAGAGCTTTATCAAGATCGTTGGACAATTGCTTCCCTTACCGATTTTCTGAAAACAGGTCATTCAGAAAAAGGCACCGCATTTGGTGGCATGGCTGAAGTTGTTAAAAACAGTACTCGCTATTTAACCCGTGATGATGTCAGTGCTATTGCTGAATATCTTATTACTGGCGATAAATATAACGTGCTGGATAAATCAGTTGAACAGCTCAACCCACCCGGTTTTGGTGATTTAATTCCAGCTCAAGTAAATATTCAAAATCCAGATTTAAGTGATTTGGCAACTACGCCATCAACGGATACGCGTCAACAAGAACAACGGCTTTATGGGTTGTACATTCAAACCTGTGGCGCATGCCATGGTGCCGATGGTAAAGGTCGTGAAGGTATAGCGCCGACGTTACTCAATAATGGTATTATTATGCACAAAGACCCTTATGACACCATTGCCGTCACCATTCGAGGTCTTACACCGAACTATTTAGAGCAGGAAATTGATTTTATGCCTATGAGTAGTTTCAATACGGTATTAAATGATGCTGATTTGGCCCAACTCATCACTTTTGTGCGTCAAAAATTAGGTGGTAGAGACATTCCCGTTACGGAAAATCAAGTCACGACAATTCGTAAAGATCTTACTAAAGCGGGATTTGCTGGGAATATCCATAATATGACTCAACCTATGAGTAATGATCCAGAATAATGAAATAATATGCAACAATAACGAAATAAACTCTCTCTAACTGATTGAAACTAAAATCAGTTAGCTGAAGTGCTGCATTTTACGCCTATTACACAATTAAGCGTTATTTTTTATTGCTTGTGGGAAATATCTAGGTATAGTCAAATCTTAATCCTTTGAGTAGAGGCGCGCTGCCTAAGAGTATTCGGTTGGAGGGAGATCCCCAATGAAAATCGAAGAAAGGAGTCAGCGCCGAAGTGATTATTGAGTCATCAATAGTCGCTGGTTCTGTATTGAATAAGTGCAGAACTGCCATAGTTATGTTGTCTATGGAGCGCTACCCTAAGGGATAAGAAGTATTATTTCTCAAGAAATCTGTTTCTCTATCCTTTCGGTAGATCTCCACCTTATTATAGGTGTTTAAGAGATCCATGAATTTAATCCAATATTCTGATTCACTACTATCAGTGGTACCCGCACTACTGGCAGTTATTCTTGCAATTACTACCCGCCGCGTATTGTTATCATTAGGCGCGGGCATTATTGCAGGATCAATCCTTCTAAATAATTACAACCCACTCGCAGCACTACAATATCTTTTACATCAAATTCTTGGCTTAGTTTGGGCTGATGGCGCTATCAACACCAGTAACGTTAACATGTTATTGTTTATGTTATTACTGGGAGGCTTGATTAGTTTAATGACCGCAACAGGTGCAACCAAAGCATTTGCTGAATGGGGTGTACGTCGTTGTAAAGATCGTCGCAGTGCCAATATCCTAACTGGTATGATGGTATTTGCTTTCTTTATTGATGACTTTTTCCACAGCCTGTCTGTAGGACCTATTTGTCGTCCAGTCACCGATCGTTTTCAAATTTCGCGTGCAAAACTGGCTTATTTGCTAGATTCAACCGCGGCACCTGTATGTGTTATCACGCCTATTTCATCATGGGGTGCATATATTATTGCTATCCTTGGTGGCATTTTAGTGACCAATGACATTACAGAAACGAGCCCTATTTCATTGTTTGTACAGATGATTCCAATGAATCTCTATGCTGTATTTACTTTATTAATGGTGCTGGTAGTGATCACGTTCCAACTCGATATTGGTCCAATGCGTAAACACGAACAACGTGCACGTGAGGGTCAACTTTGGGATCAAGCAAAAGGTCATCCAAAAGGATTAGAAATCACCACTGAAGGTGAAGGTAATGGCACCATGATCGATATGGTGTTACCAATTCTAACCCTAACGGTTTCTAGTATCGTATTTATGATCATCAGTGGTGCTGATGTGTTAGCAACTAAAGGCCAAGCATTCAGTTTAATTGGTTCAATCGAACATACTGATGTTGGCTCATCATTAGTGTACGCCGCACTATGTAGTCTGGCTGTATCTATTGTATTAGCATTACGCTTAAAGCTACCACTAAAAACATGGTTAACGGCGGCACCTCAAGGTGTTCAAGCGATGATGCCTGCGATTATCATTCTATTATTTGCATGGACAATTGGTACTGTTGTCAGTGATATGGAAACAGGCCAATACTTAGCATCATTAACAAAATATGGTCTGCCTGTTGCGCTACTACCTGCATTAGTGTTCTTACTATCATGTGGTATGTCTTTTGCCACCGGCACCAGCTGGGGTACATTTGGTATTATGTTGCCTCTCGCAGGTGATATGGCAATCGCGAGTGACGTTAACTTATTAATGCCTATGTTATCAGCGGTATTAGCAGGCTCAGTATTTGGTGATCACAGCTCGCCTATCTCAAGCACCAGTATTTTGTCAGCAACAGGCGCGGGTAGTCATCATATGGATCACGTTATGACTCAGCTGCCGTATGCATTAACCGTTGCCTTTGGTGCTTTCCTAGGTTACTTAGCAATGGGGATCACAGGTTCAACGGTGATTGGTATCGCTGTGAGTTCAGTATGGTTCATTGGATGCTGCGTTTATCACGTACGTCAAGATAAGAAACAACAACTAATCGCAGCTGTAAATTAAACACAGCCGCTATTTAAGAATAATCCCCGTTCGTTTTTGTGCTTATATGATTTATTCTATAACACGAAACAGCGGGGATTTTTTGTTCAGGAGATAAGCAATGGAATATTTACACACAATGGTACGTGTCAGTGATTTGAATGCCTCACTAGACTTTTACTGCCAACAATTAGGGCTCATTGAAACGAACCGAAAAGAAAGTGAGCGTGGACGTTTCACGCTGGTCTTTTTAGCAGCACCGGCTCAAGCACAAGCAGCAGCTCAAACTCAATCACCATTGTTAGAGTTAACTTATAATTGGGATACTGAAGCTTATAGCGGTGGGCGTAACTTTGGTCATCTTGCATTTCGCGTTGATAATATTTATCAATTATGCCAACAGCTACAAGATAACGGTGTGACGATTAATCGCCCACCACGTGATGGTCATATGGCATTTGTTCGTTCACCTGATGGTATTTCAATTGAATTACTGCAAAAAGGCGAGCCGTTATCCCCTGCTGAACCATGGGTTTCACAGCCTAATGTTGGCGAATGGTAAAATTTAGGTAATTGTACGCCACAGGGTTTGTTTTGCGCTCCTGTGGCATTTGTAATTTACAATTATAAAACAATGATCCCTAAATTACTCAGCAACTGTTCTTGTTGCCAATCACTAATTTGAGCCCCCGCTAAAGAAACACGTCGAACATCAACGCCATCTAAATCAACGTGACATAAATTAGTATCTTGAAATATTGCTTGTTGCCATTGTTCGCTTGAGAATTCACCGCGACTTAAATCAGAACCTTTAAATGACACACCAATTAAATTAGCTCCCCGCCAACGGTTTTCAAACAACTCACATTTTTCAAGCATTACACTTTCTAAATTAGCATAGCTTAAATCACACCCTGAAATAAATGCCGAACAAAAAAAGCTACTTTGGGTTATATAATTCGCAAATGAAGCATAGTGGAAATCTGCGCCTTTAAGATTACATTGGCGCAATTCAATACCAAAACATTGCGCATTTCTAAAGTTTGCCATCGCGAGATTACAACCTTTAAAACTAGCATCTTTTAACTTTGCATACGCAAAACTACACCCTTCTGTTTCCCCTGCTTCAATAAAACTACAGTCAATAAAACATGCATCAGTTAAATTGGTACGAGAAAAATCACAGCGATAAAACTGACATTGTTCAAAGGTTGCTTCAGCTAAATCTTGATGCGTAAACACCTCGCCATCAAATTGCTTTCTTGTCACATGCATCAATTATTACTCTATTTAAATAGTAAACCTTAGGGTTATATTAATAACAATAATTCATCGTTTACCAGCAAAAATATCAGAATGTTTATTGTTTTTTTTACCTCATTAAAAAGCCGACATAAACGAGCTGTAATCATGTTTTAAGCTATTATTTTATTATGACCGCACGCCCGCTTTAAATTTTATATTCGTATTACTATTGCAATATAATCCCGCTTAAAATTGATATAAAAAAAATAGCCGCTATTATTGATAACCCCTCAATAATAGCGACTATTTTTCACCCATCCAATCGAGCAAATAACAACCAGACGTGATCGGTTATTTTTTTACGTCACAATTTGAAACAGCACCATTGGCTTTATCAACATGCTCAACAGTATAAACATTTTTTAAACTGTGGAAGACTTTAGCAGTATAAACGTCATTATTTTCAATCGAAAATGTCACGTTATAATTCATGCCTGCTACAACTTGCTGAGTGACATGTAACACATCTTTTAGTTGATGATCACCCGCAATATCTTTTACTGCTGCTTGAGCCGCTGCTGTCACTTCGGGTGTGATTTCCCCTTGCTGCCAACCACCAGGAATAGCTTGAGTATAATCACACCCTGTTTGCATATTTGCCTCTTGCGTCGTTTTAACATCTTGTGCACTACACGCCACTAACGCCAATGAACCTAAAGCAACCACCAGAAGTTTCTTATTCATAACTTTTCCTAATTTATACGAGACCTACTTATAACAACATAAAAACAGTGTTCATTGCAAATTTAATTGCAAAAAGTAAAAAAATGCAAATTTACACAACGTATTTACGATAAGATTGCTGATTGATATCTTCTATCTCAACACTAATTGCGATATCAGAATTAAACATAGCAGCAATATGGTGCAATAAGACTTCTGAAAGCATATCTTTTTGTTGTTCACTGCGACCCGGTAAAATTCTTAACGTCACATGCACAAAAGGCTTTTCTGTTGTACCTGTACGATAAAGCTCATACGGAATCAATCGAGTTTTAATATCTTCTTCTTCAAAAATACCTGAGCTAAAAATAGAAAAATGTGTGGTTGTCATTAATTCATTTAGATCAATTTGAGTTTCTAAGTCCTTCGCATACTCGACGATACAATGCGGCATGTTGTTGCTCCTAACTAAAATACTGACTCATTTTTTTGACGTTAACACACAATAAATTACATAACTGCTTAACATCACTAATATTAGTTCACAAAATTAGGTTTTAATCGCTAATGTATCGTTCTGTGATCAATGCCATTATTTAATAAAATTGTTTGAGAAACGATAGAATTTACAATAATGGTTATTTTTAATTATTCTTAAATGGATAGTTTAAAAATAACTGCTCAATCATTTCACTGAGCTTACTCTTATCAGTATTCAATTTAGCAAAAGTACGTAACCCAGCAATTTGGACCATAACTTAATAATTCTGGACAGCCAAAAGTTTTCGTTCTCAAAAATCACCAGAGAAAATTAACTATTCCATCTGTAATTAACTTTTTTACTATAAATATTACCGCTTATTCCTTATATTTTGGTTAAATCAATCCAACTCCCATATTTCACGATCGCAAACACCCACAATTCTAGTGATTATTGCGGTATTTCATCTTTTATTAAGAATCTATATTCACTTAGGATGTAGCTGATGACTCGCCGCTTTTCCTTTACACCAATGACCACCCACATGTTGTTTAAAAGCACACATTCGAGACCATTTACCACTTACATTGGCATACCGCTCCATAAACTGCTCACTATGTTCAAGCCAAGCGTCTGGCGTTATTCCCAATTGTTGTAAAATTTTAGGCTGGTTAGATGCTATAAAACCTTTTTTATCATTGCGAATACAGCGGCCAGTCCAGTCAATAAGTTCAAGATAATCGGCAAAAGCAAAGTTTATTCCGGCTGTTTTCGCTTGATGTTCAGCACCAACAAAAGGTAATAGTTGGAAGTGCATTTTATGTGAAGATGGTTGTTTAGCTGATGTTTTAGGTTGACGATATTCACGAATACGCTGTTTAATCGAGGTAAAATCTGATTGCTCTAATGACTGTGTAACGCCTGCTCGAATCGGATTTAAATCAACGTACATCATACAAGATAATAACGCTTGTTCATCTAACAATGCTTGAGACTTAAACCGCCCTTCCCAAAACGCGCCTTTGCATTGGTCTTCTTTATTGGCTTTGCGAGCAATTTCTTCATTAAGACAGCGCATAAACCAGCTAATACTACCTAATCGTTGCTGCCATTCCTTCACTAAATTTGATAACGCTTGCTGTTTATCTGTACCGACTTGTCCTTCTTTTAAGAAATCGACAGCAATAGGATGACCATTAAACAACTGCAACCAGCGTGAAATTACCGCTTTTGAGGTTAGCTTCTGTTGCTGCTCAATATCTATTTTCAGTACCAAATGATAATGGTTACTCATCACCGCATAAGCGCAAACATCGATACAAAAAACAGTGGCTAATTGTTTGATTTTGTTTACTATCCAACCTCGTCGATGATGATAGTTTTTGCCATTATACGGATCGTCACCACACAAATACGCCCGTCGTACACAACGGTTAATCACATGATAAAAAGGCGTGATTTGCGGCTCGATCAATTTGCGTCTTGAGATTGTCATCAGTTTCACCATAAGCAACTTGAAGCTTAAGTGTAGTTACTCGTGGTTAATGTGCAAGGTTATGGCTGTCCTGTGAAAGTGTGTGAAAGTGTGTGAAAAAGGTAGATAGTGACGAATCAGTAATTTCCTATATATGTAAAAATAAAAAATCCCCCTTCGCCACTGCCCACTTAGCTTATTAAAAAGCAATTAAACAATCTTGACGCCGGTTGCCATTAAACGCTCAGGGGTTAACAATACACTTTCAGATTCATCATCTGTTTCAGCACATAACAACATGCACTCTGAGGTTTCACCACGCATCTTAGCTTTGGCTAAATTACACAGCACTACTACTTGCTTACCTAGCAGTTGTTCTTCAGTGTAATAAGGTACTAAGCTGGTCACTGTTTGTAGCTTAATCTCACCGACTTCAATTTGAACAATGTACAGTTTATCGGCATTTTCATGACGGACAACATCAATAATTTTACCTACACGAATATCTAATTTAGCGAAGTCTGCGTATGAAATGGTATCCATGGGTTCTCCTTTATAGTTAATAGTAGCGATAAGCACACAAAATTGTTAACGTTTACATTAGCAATTAAATATTGATTTACAAAGAATATCATTTCGAATTAGTTAGCTATATCACACAGTTAAATTGCGTTATTTACACAACCGTAGTTTAATAGATCTAACAGTAATAGAGGTGATTATGGCAACAATCAAAGATGTGGCGAAGCTCGCCGATGTATCTGTCGCAACCGTATCAAGGGTGATCAACAAATCACCTAAAGCCAGTGAAGCCGCCATTACCGCGGTAACACAAGCAATGCAAACACTTGGCTATCGTCCTAATGCTAATGCTCGAGCTCTAGTCAGCCAATCGACCAACACAATAGGTGTGTTAGTCGGCGATGTTTCAGATCCTTTCTTTGGCGCAATGATCAAATCGATCGACAATATCGCCCGTCAACATGGCAAGCATTTATTAATTGGTAATGGCTATCATAATGCCGACAGTGAGCGTGAAGTGATTGAACTGTTGATCAATAATCGCTGCGATACATTAATTATTCATAGCAAAAGTTTATCCAATGCTGAATTGATTGCTTTTACAAAAGAAGTACCAGGCATGGTGCTTATTAACCGTTTTATTGCTGACATTGCCGATCGGTGTATTGCTCTAGATAACCATCGAGGATCATATTTAGCAACTGAACTATTGATTAAAAACGGCCACCAGCATATCGGTTATATTTGTTCCAATCATGATATTGAAGATACTGCACAACGCAAACAAGGTTATATTGATGCATTACACGACCATAACTTAACAGCACCGCAAAGTTATATTGAGTATGGTACGCCTGATGAAGATGGGGGCGAACTTGCAATGACAAACCTGTTGGCGAAGGCGCTTCCTGTCACTGCGATTGCTGCTTATAACGATTATATGGCTGCTGGTTGCTTGTCAGTACTAGAAGCAAATGGCCTTACTGTTCCTAATCAAATATCGTTAATTGGATTTGATGATGGTTTAATTGCGAAGTACCTGCATCCGAAACTGACCACCGTACGTTATCCAATTCAAATAATGGCAGAGCAAGCAACTCAATTGGCGTTTCAATTAGCTACAGCTGCCAAACAACCGACACCTGTCGAAGCCCTTGATTCTACAATTACTCATACGTTTGTACCGACGTTGGTTAAACGATTATCAGTAACAGAACTACATTAATTACGCGTTATTTAATTGGGCTTCAAGTTACAACGTCACTTAAAGCCCAATTAATGAGTATTAGAAAGTAAACACTTTATCAGCAGCAAGTGTCCACTCAGCTAAATCATCCAATGTGGCAATAGCAACATCTTCAATTAGCGGTAATGCTGTTAACCCCCGTGCAGCGCAGCATGTTTTACATAATTTAACTTCGCCACCCTGAGCTAATATGATCTCGACCATTTGTTGAATATCATAGCCTTCTACAGGCGCTTGTTTTGCCAAAGCACAAGTGACAGCGTCAGACATTAAAAAGATTTTCATTGCTACAGGTTGTGCTTCTTGCTCGTTAAGCTTTATAGCCAAACGTAGTGCATTAAATGGTCGTTCAGAACCATAAGGTGCATCATTAATTATCATTAGTATAGTTTGCATTATTTTCTTACTCGCTATGATATTTCAGTAACTGTTTTACCATAAAACCGATTATCAATAGCCATTAATGTAGGTAAACCACACCTAATGTCTATTTTTTATTCTCTAGCGGTATTTTTTATAATTTTAAACTGTTAACTGCTGCAATTATTTGGCACATTAACGCCCCTAACGAGTAATTGTATGTTAAATGCATTTGCCATAACCTAACCGTCATTTACAGTGAGCATTCAATGAGCCATCGTCTTCAACTAACTTCTGCCCCATCGGTGCTATTTTTGTTTGGGCTATCGGGTGCAGGCAAGTCATTTGTTGGGGATATAATAGGCGCGCACAATGAGTGGTTTGTTTATCATGCTGATGACGATCTTACCGATGAGATGCGTCAGGTAATTGCAGCTAAACAACCGTTTACAGAAGATATGCGTGATCAATTTTTCTGCCGTATTGTTGATAAAATTAACCATTACCGCACTATTTATCCACGCTTGGTGATCACTCAAGGTGCTTATAAGAAAAAGCATCGTGATTATATTCGTCAGCATATTGATGATATTGACATGATATATGTCACCACCTCAGATAAGTTAATTCATCAACGTTTAGAATACCGCCTTAATGGTATCTCTAATGCTAGTGCTGAAGCGATCAAACACATTTTTGAAGTGCCTGATGATAGTGTCAAAAAACTGCATAACATCGATGGTATCGAAGAGATTATTCAACAACTGAATGGTTTTTATGATAACTAACTACCAATGAAAACGCCCGCAACGTTAATCAATTAAGCTGCGGGCGAAATAACAATGACTTTTGAGGCCACTAATAACTATCGGAATCGATAACTGGTTAAATGATGGTAATGCTCATTAGGACGCAATACTGGATTATTATCATGCCACTCAGGATGGTTAGGTGAATCAGGTAAAAATTGCGTTTCCAATGCCAATCCACTGTAGTTAGCATATTCACCACCAGCTCGGTTTGGACACCCTGCCAAAAAGTTCCCAGTATACAACTGTATTGCCGGTTTGGTGGTTAATACATCCATTGTTAATGAATTATCTGCCACTGTTACTGTTGCACAAGCTGTTATTGCTCGACGTACATCTGACCTTAATATAAATGAGTGATCATACCCATGTGCTTGTTGTTGATCGTTATCAACTAACCAATTTTGATTGATCAATGTTGGCCGACGGAAATCAAAACTTGTTGCCTCAACCGCATTCCAGTCACCTAACGGGATCCCATTTTGATCTGTTGGTAAATAATGATCGGCATTGATCGTCAGTTGATGTGATAAACAATCATTATCGCTATCCGCCCCAAGCAAATTAAAATAGCCATGATTGGTTAAATTAACCACTGTCGATTTATCTGTTTCTGCACTATAACGAATAGTTAGTTCATTAGTTTCCATGAGTGTATAGGTAACAACAACACGTAAATTACCAGGAAACCCCATATCGCCGTCTGCTGATAACAAACTAAATTGTACTTCTGTCGCATTTAGCTGCTGCATCTGCCAGCGACGGTGACTAAAACCATTCTCACCACCATGTAAGCAATTGCCATTTTGGTTTGTCGATACTTGGTAATTTTGACCATCTAGGCTAAATTGACCCGCTGCAATACGATTAGCATAACGACCAACCGTTGCTCCTAAATAAGCTTGCTGCTGATAAAAGTTGTTTAGAGTACTTACCCCTAGCAACACCTCTCTAAGCTCTGGTTGCTGATTAACCGTTACAGGTACACAACAACTCAACCATGTAGCACCAATATCCATCAGAGTGACTGACATGCCCTGCTGGTTAACTAATGTAATCAACTTGGCAGGTAGCCCATCTGCAGCCATATCAGCTGTCATCGATTGATGTAACGCTATTGCATGTTGAGGTAAGTTATCTAACATATTCGATCACCTTGTAAATTATGCAATAGCCATAACATTTTCACTCATAACACCCGCACCCGCCATGGCTTTACACACATAAATCGTCGCTTGTAAGCCTGTTGCAGCATGGTATTTAGCATTCACTTCAGCGGTAATCGCATCAACAAATGTAGGTGGTACTAAAGCCACAATACAGCCACCAAAACCACCACCTGTCATACGTACACCGCCATGATCACCGATAACACCTTTAACCATGTCAACCAAAGTATCAATTTCAGGTACGGTAATTTCAAAATCATCACGCATTGATGCATGCGACTGGGCCATTAACTGTGCCATTAACGCCATATCACTATTAGCTAATGCAACGGCTGCTTGTTCAGTACGTGCATTTTCAGTAATAACGTGACGTGCACGTTTTGCCACCATTGGCGCTAATTCTGCTTCACGTTCAGTAAACATGGCTAGCGTTACATCACGCAATGCTGGAACACCGAAGAAATCAGCTGCTTGTTCACACTGAGCACGGCGGGTATTGTATTCACTATCAACCAAACCACGCTTCTTATTAGAGTTAATGATCACCACCGCCATATCTTCAGGCATTGCAACAGCCTTGGTTTCTAGCGAGCGACAATCAATAAGGAGAGCGTGATTTTTCTCACCTTCAGCAGAGATTAACTGATCCATAATGCCGCAATTACAACCAACAAACTGGTTTTCTGCTTGCTGGCCATTTAGTGCTATTTCTTGCTGACTAATACTTAGTTCAAATAAAGCCTTAAACGTTTGTCCAATCACCACTTCAAGTGCCGCTGATGAACTTAAACCTGCGCCTTGTGGTACGTTGCCACTAATAACAATATCTGCGCCACCCAATACATAACCGCGATCTAATAAACACTTGATCACACCGCGAACATAATTAACCCACATGCACTGTTGATCAAATTCAAGCGGTTGAGTGATATCAAATTGATTAATTTCATTGGCGTAGTCAACCGCAACCACACGCACAATATTATCGTTACGACGAGCTGCGGCCACTATCGCTTGATAATCAATCGCACAAGGAAGCACGAAGCCATCATTGTAATCAGTATGCTCGCCAATAAGATTTACACGACCAGGAGCTTGAACAATATGACTAGGGTTGTAACCTAAAACAGATGCAAAAACAGCGGATACATTATCAATAAGGTGTTGAGTACGATTTGTTGTCATTATTTTTACCTACTATTACCAAAGATTATCAAGAAACAATATTATTCATTAACGCTGCTAGTGCTTAATCTAAATAGTGCACATCACTGACTGCACGCAGCTTTTCTGCCGCTTGTTCTGCGGTTAAATCACGTTGACTCTCAGCCAACATCTCATAGCCCACCATGAATTTTTTCACAGAAGCAGAACGTAATAATGGTGGATAGAACAGTGCATGAAGCTGCCAGTGTTCGGTTGAGGTTTCACTAAAATCACGATCAGATTCAAAGAAAGGTGCGTAATGCCAGCCCATTGAATAAGGGAATGAACACTTAAATAAATTATCGTAACGGCTAGTCAGTTTTTTAATCGCTAACGCTAAGTCATCACGCTGAGCTTCAGTTAATTCATCCATTCGACGAATATGAACTTTAGGCAATAACATGGTTTCAAACGGCCATGCAGCCCAGTAAGGAACCACTGCCAACCAATGCTCAGTTTCCACAACAGTACGTGAGCCATCCGCTAATTCACTATTAACATAATCGACTAATAAATTAGTCCCATGCTGTGAGTAATATTCACGTAATAAGGTATCTTTACGACTAATTTCATTGGGTAAAAAACTATTAGCCCAAATTTGACCATGAGGGTGTGGTTGCGAACATCCCATCACTGAGCCTTTATTTTCAAACGCTTGCACCCAAACGTAATCTTTACCTAACTCTTCTATCTGCTCATTCCAAGTATCAACCACTTTACGGATCGCTGGCACTGAAAGCTGCGGCAATGTTTTGCTATGGTTTGGCGAGAAGCAAATTACACGACTTAAACCACGCGCACTTTGGCAACGAAAGAGAGGGTTACTATTTTCAGGCGCTGACGGTGTATTTGCTGTTAACGCAGCATGATCGTTACTAAAAACATAAGTGCCAGTGTAATCAGGGTTTTTATCACCTGAAACACGGGTATTGGTTGGGCATAAGAAGCAAGAATCATCATAAGCCACATTTGATTCCGGTTGTGGTTGTTCATCAGCACCTTGCCATGGACGCTTAGCACGATGAGGAGAAACTAATACCCACTGCCCTGTTAGAGGATTATAGCGACGGTGAGGATGGTCAATCGGATCAAAAATTTCAGACATAATAATTTCGCTGTTAGATACTGTAATGCTAAAAAGTCTAAAGCGATTTTAAATTAACTTCCGTGATCAATGACACGTTATGTAAACGTTTCCACAAAAAGCATCATTCGTGAAAACCATCACAGGATAAGATCAACCTTATTGGTAATTTATGACATATGATTCAATTATTTTACGGTCACAACCGTGTAAATATGAATGAAATGATAAAAATTTGTCAAATAGGTACTGATTTATTCGAGTTTTTTACTAAAAATGGATAATATCATTCTATAAAATATAACAACACATCCCTCAAACACACAGCAAACGTTACTTAGGTTGCAGGGATTGCCGGAGGAAAGATGGCAACATTAAAACAAATCGCAACCAAAGCGGGCGTATCATTAGCAACTGTTTCCCGTGTATTAAACGATGATCCTAGCCTTAGCGTAAAGGATGAAACCAAACGAAAAATATTTGAGATTGCAGAGCAACTAGAATACACCACCAGCCAATCACGAAAAACGGCGAAAAAGCATACACTTCATTTCCTCGCTTTATATAATTACAAACAAGACGTTGAAGTTGACGATCCATACTATCTTGCGATTCGCCACGGTATTGATACTCAATGCGATAAATTGGGCATAAAACTCACCAATATCTATGAATGTAACCTTGCCGCCGCACCTAAAGCCATTGATGGTATATTGATCATTGGCCAAGTGAGTGAAGACAATCTTATTGCAATACGTGCTTTATCAAATAACACCGTTTATGTTGATTACACCGATCACAACCTTGATATAGATTGTATTGATATTGATTTGGAGCGACTCAGCAAAGAAGTAATTAACCATTTCACTCAGCAAGGCTATCAGCGAATTGGATTTATTGGCGGTCAAGATAACCCCGATAAATACGATATTCGTGAGTTAACCTTTACTGAATATGGAAAATTTAAAGGTGTTGTTTCAGATAAAGATATCTACCGCGGTGATTTTAGTAGTCAATCAGGCTATTCATTAGCCAAACAAATGCTTACAACCGATCATCCTAACGCGTTATTCGTTGCATCTGATTCGATTGCTATTGGTGTCTTACGTGCGATACATGAAAGTGGGCTCAATATTCCTGATGATATTTCATTAATCAGCGTTAATGATATACCAACCGCAAAATTTACTTATCCCCCATTATCAACTTTTAGAATTCACTCAGAGTTAATGGGTTCTCAAGGGGTTAATTTATTATTAGAGCGCAGTCGCGATGGCAGAACAATTCCATTACGAGTATTTGTACCAAGCCAATTAATTTTACGTAGCACCACCAAAAAATAAATAACACGTTGATAACAAACAAAAAAACGACATTCTTGATGTCGTTTTTTTTGTTTGAAATATCATCTACAGCCTAAAATATGAGCAAGATCACTCAAATAAACGCCAGTGATTGTTTTTTTGTAGCCCACCTCACAAAGCTCAAAACAGAATGTGACCAAGTTAATACTAAAAAGTTTTACCTGTGTTTTTTAGTAAAACTTTACTTAATAATGACTCCAGATAATTAAAACATGTCTCGGAGGCATCGTGAATAACTGGGAAAACATTAACTTACTTAGCGAAAATAGACTGGCACCTCGTGCATATTTTTTCTCTTACAACGCATTAAATAAAGCACAACGCTTTCAGCGTGATTTAAGTCAGCATTTTATGTTGCTCAGTGGCCAGTGGACATTTAATTTCTTTACTCATCCATTGCTCGTTCCTGAAGAATTCTATAACCAAGAGATGAACGATTGGAGCACAATCCAAGTGCCAAACATGTGGCAAATGGAAGGTCATGGTAACTTACAATACACCGACGAAGGGTTTCCATTCCCAATAGATGTACCTTTCGTACCATCAAATAACCCAACAGGCGCATATCAACGTACCTTTTTCTTAAGCGATAGTTGGACTGAAAAACAAACCATCATTAAATTCGATGGTGTTGAAACCTATTTTGAAGTTTACGTTAACGGTCATTATGTTGGTTTCAGTAAAGGTAGTCGCTTAACTGCCGAATTTGATATTTCAGCGTTTGCTAATCCTGGTAAGAACTTACTCTCTGTACGTGTGATGCAATGGGCTGATTCAACTTATATCGAAGATCAAGATATGTGGTGGATGGCGGGCATTTTCCGTGATGTTTACTTAGTCGGAAAAGAACCTGTTCATGTGCGTGATTTCACTGTACGTACTGATTTTGATGATGATTACCAAGCTGCTACTTTAAGCTGTAAAGTTGAGCTAGAAAACCTCAGCGGCACTGTTGTTAGTGATTACAGCCTTGATTATGCGCTCTACAATGGCCATGTTTTGGTTGAAAATGGAAACGTTTCCAAGTTAGCTATTGCAACGACAACCCATACTGATTTTGCAATCAAAATGGCAAATCCAATCCATTGGACGGCTGAAAACCCACATCTATACCACCTGTTTTTAACGTTACGTGATGCAGACGGCAATGTGATTGAAGTCATTCCACAACGGGTTGGTTTCCGCGATATTAAAGTGCGCAACGGTCTGTTTGAAATAAACGGTCAATACGTAATGCTCCACGGTGTTAACCGTCACGATAACGATCATCTTAACAGCCGCGCTGTTGGCATCGATCGGGTTGAGAAAGACATCGTATTGATGAAACAACACAATATTAACGCAGTACGTACAGCACACTACCCTAACGATCCTCGTTTTTACGAACTGTGTGATCAGTACGGTTTATTTGTAATGGCTGAAACTGATGTTGAAACGCATGGTTTCGCTAACGTTGGTAATCTCAGCATGATCACCGATGATCCTGCATGGGAGCAAGTGTTTGTTGAACGTATTGAACGTCATGTTCACGCTCAAAAGAACCACCCTTCTATTATTATGTGGTCATTAGGTAACGAATCTGGCTACGGCTGTAATATTCGTTCAATGTACGCAGCAACCAAAGCGATTGATGATACTCGCTTGGTTCATTACGAAGAAGATCGTGATGCAGAAGTGGTTGATATCATCAGTACTATGTACTCTCGTGCTCAGATGATGAATGAATTTGGTGAATTCCCACATGCTAAACCACGCATTATTTGTGAGTATGCTCATGCAATGGGTAATGGACCAGGTGGTCTAACCGAATACCAAAACGTGTTCTACAAACATGATCATATTCAAGGTCACTTTGTTTGGGAATGGTGTGATCATGGTATTTATGAGCAAGATGAAAATGGCCGTGATGTCTACAAATACGGCGGTGACTACAGCGATTACCCTAATAACTATAACTTCTGCATGGATGGCTTGATCTACCCTGATCAAACACCGGGCCCTGGCTTACGTGAATATAAGCAAGTTATTTGTCCAGTTAAAATTGCCGTTAAAGATCACACCAAAGGCATCATTACTGTATCCAACAAATATTGGTTCTCTAATTTAGATGATGTGGTATTTGATATTACAGTACGTGCTGAAGGTGACACATTAGCCTTTAATCAAATTACGCTGACCAATCTTGCCGCAGGTGAATCACGTGATATTGAACTCGCCCTACCAGTGATGGATCAACGTGAAACGTTTGTGAATGTATCAATTCGTAAGAAGTCACGCACAGCTTACAGTGATGCCAACCATGAATTAGGAATTTTCCAATACCAAGCCAAACCTAATACCGCCCATGCTAACGTGTTTGAAAATAACAATGCCATGCCGCTTACTGTTATTGAAAATCGTCTTGATTGGGAAATTAACGGTTATAACTTTGCGCTGCGCTTCTCTAAGGTCGATGGCAAGCTGATCTCATGGCAACATCAAAATAATGAATTAATTGCATCATCTCCTGCAATGAGTTTCTTCAAGCCAATGATTGATAACCATAAGCAAGAGTATGAAGGCTTATGGCACCCAGCTCACCTGCAAATTATGCAAGAGCATTTCCGTAGCATCAATGTAGAACACATTGCAGGTAAGGCCATTGTTACCACCAACAGTATTGTTGCACCACCTGTATTAGATTTTGGTATGCGTTGCCAATACCGTTTTGAAATTTGTCCTCAAGGCCAAGTTAACATGACCTTAAGTGGTAACAAATATGGTGATTACCCACATGTGATCCCTGCTATCGGCTTAGATTTAGGCATTAATAACCAATTTGACCAAGTTGAATATTACGGTCGAGGCCCAGAGGAAAACTATCAAGATAGTCGTCAAAGCAACATTATTGATATCTACAACACCACCGTTAGCAATATGTTTGAGAACTACCCGTTCCCACAAAATAATGGCAACCGTCAGCATGTACGTTGGGCAAGCCTAACGAACCGTCATGGTGTGGGTTTATTGGTTAAACCAGAGCAAGAAATAAATTTCAGTGCATGGCATTACACCAATCAACATATTCATCAGGCACAACATATTAATGAGCTAGAACCAAGTGGTTACATTACGGTCAACCTTGATCATCAAGTTATGGGCTTAGGTTCTAACTCATGGGGTTCAGAAGTTCTTGATTCATATCGTGTTTACTTTAATGACTTTAGCTACCAAGTAAGCTTAGTGCCTTTTAGTAAGGCCGATTGTGATAGCCGTTATTTGGCAAGTCAAACATTTACAGCAACAGCTATTGGCGGAGATAAATAATGATTACTTTAGCATCACTAGATCAATTCAAAAGCCTATACCGTGATGGCCGTAAATGGAACCGCTGTGTCGAAGCAATTGAAAACATCAGTAATATTCAACCAAATGTGTTCCATTCCGTAGGGGACTCACTGGCTTACCGACTTCAACACGGACCATCTAAAGCGGATCAACAATTTGTCGGTCATCGTCGTTATTTTGATGTTCATTACTACCTTGCTGGCAGTGAAACAATTGAATGTGCAGATAAAAGTGCGTTGACACCAGCCCTGTCCTATAGCGATGAAACTGATCGTGAATACTTTACAGGCACAGGACAATCGCATCGCATAGAAGCAGGTCAAATGGTGATCTTTGAAAATCACCAAGCACACCGCTTCAGTGCTGCAGACAACCTTGAGAAAGTTGTTTTACGTGTCACGATTGAGGACGGCTACTTCCTAAATAAATAACTAAACACAGCCGCCAGTTAGTAATAGCTGGCGGTTATGCAATAACAGAAGTCACACAAAAGAAACAACAAAAGCATAAAAACAATAACCTATGATTAAGCTCATTTGCTCAATACATAGAAATCCTACAATACTAAACGTGATCCATCGGAGATTCTCATGTCTGAATCAAAACGTAATACCATAGGGAAATTTGGTCTACTATCGATGACCTTTGCTGCGGTATACAGTTTCAATAATGTCATTAATAACAATATTGAAATTGGCTTATCCTCTACTCCTATGTTCTTTATTGCTACTTTGCTTTACTTTATTCCTTTTTGTTTAATTATTGCAGAGTTTGTTTCTCTCAATAAGAACTCTGAAGCTGGCGTTTATGCGTGGGTTAAAAGTTCTCTAGGTGGGCGTTGGGCTTTTCTTGCTGCATACACCTATTGGTTTGTAAACTTATTCTTCTTCACCTCATTGCTACCACGTGTTATTGCCTATGCCTCTTATGCGTTCTTGGGCTATGAGTACATATTTACACCGACGACCACCACCATATTAAGTATTATTCTGTTTGCTGGTGCGACATATGTCTCAACCAATGGCGCTAAAATGTTAGGTCCTATTACCTCGGTAACCTCATCATTTATGCTAGTGCTAACCTTGTCTTATATTATCTTAGCAGGTGCCGCCGTTGTCGGCGGAATTGAACCGGCAGATCCAATTACTGTTGAAGCACTAACACCACAAATTAACTGGGCCTTCTTTGGTGTCACCGCCTGGATATTCATGGCGGCTGGTGGTGCAGAATCAGTATCTGTTTACGTTAACGATATTAAAGGTGGCCATAAAGCCTTTGTAAGAGTAATTATTTTTGCTGGTATTTTCATTGGTGGCTTATATTGTGTTTCATCAGTGCTAATGAATGTATTTGTTGAACGTGAAGCATTGAAGTTTACAGGCGGTTCAGTACAAGTATTTGAAGGTTTAGCGCGTCATTACGGCCTATCTGAAATCATGATGAACCGTTTCGTTGGCGTGGTGTCATTTACCGCAATGCTTGGCTCACTACTGATGTGGACAGCAACACCAGTTAAGATTTTCTTCTCTGAAATTCCTGCTGGTATTTTCGGTGAGAAAACCGTCAAACTAAATAAAAATGGCGTTCCAGCACGTGCAGCATGGGCACAATTCTTTATTGTTATTCCACTGCTCATCGTACCAATGTTAGGTTCAGATTCAGTACAAGAACTAATGAGTACTGTAATTAACATGACAGCAGCAGCGTCAATGTTACCACCACTGTTTATTATGATTGCTTACTTAAACCTACGTCTAAAATTGGATCACCTACCACGTGACTTTAAAATGGGCTCACGCACAACAGGGATCGTGATGGTATCGATTCTAATTGGTATATTTAGCGTTGGTTTCTTAGCATCAACCTTCCCAACAGGTGCTGATATTATGACCATTATCTTCTATAACGTTGGCGGTATTGTAATATTCCTTGGCTATGCATGGTGGAAATACAACCGCTATGAGCGTCAGTTGACAGCAGAACAGCAACCAACCTTAGCAACAGCAACAGCAACAGCAACAGCAACAGCAACAAACGACTAATCACTGCTCGTTTTAGTTCTACCAAAGCCTTGAATTCTCCCTCAAGGCTTTTTTACATCTTCGTCGTAGCATAGTTCAACCGTTACATTATAGTCACAAAACTTCACATGCACCTTAACTTTATGTATCAGATAGCATATAATTAAGCTTATGTGTAACGGAGCTTAATAAGGATATTATGCGAAAAACGCTGGTGATAAGTTTACTCTTCACTTTACTATTACTTACATTAACCGTGATAGGCGCACTGACCAACAACCAACAAAATAATGATGAAACAATCAATAAAATAAAAATAGCTCAGCGCCAACAACAATTACTGCAACAACAGCATATTACTCAGCAGATAGAACATACAATAAGCCAATTAAATCAACTAAATACTCATTTACGCCAACAACATTGGCAGCTTATACTGACCGCTAGCCAACGTAACGATTTTATTCAATTTACCAATAATATACTGACAAATAACCCTGATATTCATAGCATTAGTCTGATTGATTATAAGAATAGTCATCGCTTAAAAATAATCGCAACCCCAGAATCTGAAAATATTGTTGTAGATAATAAACCCGTACTGTCTACCACTGAATTGAGCAATATAGATCATACTTTTTCACTACCACCGAACAAGACCTATATTAGTGCCCTATCCCTTGAAAATAACCACATCGCATATTATCAGCACATTACAATTAATAATCACCAATGGGTTATTAAAATTGAACAAAAAGACACACTAACAGCATTTTTAAATAATAAACCATTAACACAGCAGTTTTGGGTTATCGATAATAGCGGTAACACGCTAATTAATATAGATAACAATAAAAATTCTATTTTTAATAATGTCCTAAAGTTTAAGAATGGCCACTTTGCATTATGGAAAAAAATACAAAGTTACAATCACCATCAAATAATTAAAAACAATATACTTTATACTTACTCTCCTCTATTTCTATCAAAGCCATTAAAATCAAACATTGACTTTAAATTTGGTAACTTATCACCATGGATATTAATTTCAGGAACTGAAATAACACAAAATAGTAATGTTACAACATATATTCAGCAGCTATTTAATAAATATTCAATCATCTGTCTGACATTAATACTTTGTGCTATTGGCATAATGTTAACCCTACGGTATATAAATCAACAAAAAAATGAAATCCGTCGCATTAACAGTGTCAGAAATACAACTCTTCACCGCTATTATTCTTTAATAGAAAATACGGACTTTGGTATTATCGTAATCAATAAGAAACGTAAAATAACAGCAATAAATTCAGTAGCCATCACGATTTTAGAGTTAAAAAAAGATGCTCTTTATAAAAATATCGTTTCACACATATCAGCTATTAATACCAAAACAGATATTGTAAGATTATTAAAAAGCATTGATGAACTCGGATTTAATGATAAGAAAAAAATACAATTAAAAATAAATACGCCCCCATTTAAACATTTAGAGATAATAGCCACAAAAATTAATAATAACGATGACCATATCATGCTACATATTATCGATGTCACCTCTTGGGTCAAACGTGAACAAAAATTAAAAGGATTATCGCGTGCAGTAGAACAAAGTGAAGAAGCTGTGATTATCACTGATAAATTTGGCTTTATTGAATATGTAAATAGCTCATATGAAAAAAGCACTGGTGAAATATCCAATGATATCATAGGATTAAATAGTAAAACCATTTTCAAACGTTATATAAATGATAATGAAAAAATAGATGACATTCAATCTAAGTTAAACCAAGGACAAACTATTCAACGTATTATTTCTCAAAAAAATGCAGATAATACTATTCATTATCTTGATAACACAATATCACCAATACGCGATGAAAATGATCGAATAAGTAACTATATATCTACCAGCAAAGATATTACTGAACGTATAAATTATGAAAATCGTTTACACTATCTGGCTCATTATGACCAATTAACAGCACTACCTAATAGAACTATGTTTATTACTGAAGTAAATAACACTATATTAGAGGCTAAAAATAATCAATCACAAGTGTCAGTATTAGTTATTGAAATAGACCTTTTTAAGAAATTACATGATTCATTAGGTAATGATAATATCGAAAATATTTTAGTCATTATATCAAAACGTATTCGTTCAAATCTAAGAGATATAAATCTACTTTCTCGATTAAATAACAATCAATTTGGCGTGATTATTCAATCAGTTCAACAAAAAAAGAGTATTACTCACTTAGCAACAAGACTACTTAATAATATTCAGGCTCCCATTAGTTACGATAGTAAACTTATTTCAATATCTGCGGTTATTGGTATCTCATTCCAAACAGATACAGCGATAACCGCAGAGCAAATCCTTAATAATGCCAATATTGCATTAAGCTCTGCGAGAGATAAATCAAAAAATCAATATTGTTATTTCAGTCCTGAAATGGAAGCAGAAACAACTCATAAATTAGAATTAGAATCCGAACTACGTAAATCGATTAATACTGATCGCTATGAGTTTTACTATCAACCAAAAGTATTAGCACACTCACACGCATTAATAGGAGTTGAAGCATTATTACGTTGGCGCGATAAAGATGGCCACTATCAAGCCCCTGTTGACATTATTCCTTTACTTGAGTCATCAGGCCTCATCCTTGAAGCGGGAATTTTTTTAATTGAAAAAGCCTGTTATCAACTTCAGCAATGGCATCAACAAGGTCTGGCTATTAGTATGGCGATCAACATTTCTGCAAAACAATTACTAGAGTCTGACCTCACGGCAATTTTAACTAAAGCAATAAAAAAAACCGGTTGTGACCCTGCCTATTTAGAGCTTGAAATAACAGAAAGTGTATTAATGACGGATATTGAATTGGCCTATCAAAAATTAATCGAACTTAAAAAAATTGGCATTAAAATCGCTATCGATGATTTTGGTACTGGTTACTCCTCACTCGCTTATCTGAGTCGCTTCCCTATTAACATCCTCAAAATCGATCGCGAGTTTGTAAAAGAGTTACCTTATAATAGAGATAGCATTACTATCATTGAGGCTATTATTGATCTTGCTCATAATCTAGGTTTAACTGTTGTCGCTGAAGGTGTTGAAAATATTGAACAAATTCACTTCCTAGAGAGCATTGGCGTTGAAGAATTGCAAGGATATTATTTCAATAAACCACTAACACGAGATCATTTCAATCGTCAATATTTGCCGCAGCAACAACAAATACCAGATAACATTATATAATAGGTTCTCTTATTCAACGTTGTAGCTTATTATTAATCTTATACGCCATTTTATTGTTAACTATAAGTGGATGATTTTTGATTACTGAGTAGGACGTCACAATGAGTTTTAGTGATCACTTAGATAACTTTATTAAGCAACGGGAACAATTTGGCCAACAGCCAAATAGAATGCAAAAGCGCAATGCGTATACTGTTGTTGATGCAACCGATCAAAGCAAAGCACGTGAAGCGATGGCAAAAGAACAAGAACTAGCCACATTGCGCGCAGAGCAAGAAACAAAACAATACCATCAACGTATTCGTGGACGTTGTGTGCTGCCAAGTGAGGCACAAGCACAACAACAACGCCAAGATAATTCTCGTCCAGCGGATCCCGATCGTATTGCATATATTCAACAACTTAAAAAAGACCTAAAGCTAAAAAAGTACGCCGCGGAATAATTTATTACGCACGGAGCAGATCTTATAGTTAAAATTGCTCACAGTATTATTTCAACACTATACTATTTCCACTTCATAGCCTTAATAGTAATGATACCTTATATTGTTACTATTAAGGTTATCGCTACCATTTTAAAATCACTACTCCTTACATCACTTATAAAAATGGAAAAATAATGTAGCGTTATTATTCTCACCCAATGAGATAATATTTCATAAGCAACATGTTATATCTGAACTTATTTATCGCAGTTCAATGCAATATATTTTCTAAAATATGCTCCCATAATAAAATAATCACTCACATTTAATGGCTAATAATTGCAAAAAAAGCCTCAAAATACTATTTTGAACACTGTGTAATAACTTTTTTCGCTAATTTTATATTTTTTTTTCAACAACCAATCAATCCTGCACTCCCCCTTAACCATCATTTCTCAAATTACGAGAATTAATACTTTTTTTTATATTACATTCTCGACAACTAAATTTTCATTTTAACCTTTGTATTACAGCCTCTAAATAAAAGGAATGCTGTACCCTATAGTAAAAAAAGACCAACAATAAAATATAACACTATGATTATTAAAAACTAACAGCCGTAAGGAAAGTAAAAAAACGCCTTCTAAGGAATATTTAAATTGCCAATAAACGTCAAAACAACAAACAAACCAAAAATTAACAAAAAACAACAAAAATGTAACAATAAACCATATAAAAAAACGACTACTTAATAATATCTAAATAGATAAGTGCTTAAAACAAGAACTTGCTACCATAGTAGCACCCGAATAGCAATATGGTAAGAATGTGTTTTTGGAGTTAAAATTAGCGTCAAAGAAGTAAAAAAGAAGATTTTAAATGAACACAACAATTCATGTTAATGAGCTCGAATCATTGCTCATCGCAATAATCGTGCTTTTTCTTGGCTACTTTATTAATACTAAAGTCAAGATTTTAAGAAAGTATAATATTCCAGAGCCAATTGTTGGCGGACTTGTCATTGCTTTTATTATTACCTTTTTCCATTTTCAAGGCTATGACATTAGTTTCAAATTAAGTATGCAAGACACGTTGATGCAAATGTTTTTTGCAACTGTCGGTCTTGCTGCTAGCTACAAGCTACTAATGAAAGGTGGTTCACGCGTATTTCTATTTTTAGGAATTGCAACAGTATTTATCATTATTCAAGATGCTGTTGGTGTAGGAATGAGTAAGGCATTAGGCTTAGATCCTTTACTTGGTCTTATTGTCGGTTCGATCACGCTTTCAGGCGGCCATGGCACAGGTGCAGCTTGGTCACAAACTTTTGCTACCGATTACGGTCTAAATACTTTAGAGCTATCAATGGCGGCAGCAACATTTGGTTTGATCATGGGTGGTATTATCGGTGGACCAATTGCACAACGATTAATCAACAAACATAAGCTAAAGTCTGATTTTGGTGAAAGTGGTAATCATCACATTGAACACCCTGATTTGATCACTTATAGCGATCGTGAAGAAGACCGCATTACGTCTAAAAACACCATAGAAGTATTATTTATTTTATTGGTTTGTGTTGCTGGTGCATCACATTTTAAAGACTTTATCGATGGCCTGGGTATCAGTGCATTACGCATTCCTGAATTCGTATATGCATTGTTTATTGGTGTGTTTATTACTAATGTCTGTGAAGGGACTAAGTGTTATAAGATTAATAAAGAAACCGTTGATGCACTTGGCACAATATCTTTATCATTATTCTTAGCAATGGCACTGATGAGTTTGCACCTATGGGAGCTCATGGACTTAGCAATGCCTATGTTGATCATTCTTGCAGTTCAAACCCTTGTATTAGGTTTATTTACCTATTTTGTTACTTTCCGTGTAATGGGAAGCAACTATGACGCCGCAATCATTGCCGGTGGTCACTGTGGTTTTGGTATGGGTGCTACACCCACTGCTGTAATGAATATGGGTTCATTAGTGTCACGCAATGGCCCATCGCCACAAGCCTTTATGGTTGTGCCTATCGTTGGTGCTTTCTTTATTGACATCACCAACCTGCTTGTACTTCAAGGATACATTAGCTTTCTTGGTCACTAACCACTAAAGCAGCCAACCTTAAATAAAGGGGTAAGATAGGCAGTGCTACAATAAAAGTAGCGCTCTCTATCTTGCCCCTTTTGTTTTTTATATACACATTTCTGCATTTATTATCTATTTATCTTGGCTATTCTTGGCTGTTTTGTAACAAGGAATGTCTGACCAATATCTTATTTTTTCGATGTTGTTACACTCCGCGCTCTTTCTAAAGTTTGACTTTAGTCATTACACTAAATCATTCGCTTATCGTTGTTGTTTCAACCATCCATAACAACGCTAAGAATTAATTAATTGAGTTTTCTATGAAAAAATTTGATCGAGCTATGCAGATCCTTGTTGCGGGTTTCTGTATCAACTTATGTATGGGTATCCTTTATGCTTGGAGTGTATTTAAAAAAGCACTCGTTGTTGATTTAGGCTGGTCTAATGCTGATGCATCACTGCCTTATACAGTTGCTATTATTACCTTTGCATTATCACTATTAGTTGCTGGTATTTTGCAAGATCGCATGGGACCACGTCGTGTACTTATTCTTGGTACAGTGATGGTTGGTTTAGGTATGATCATCTCAAGTTTTGCCACCACACCGATGATGCTAGTACTGACATTTGGTATTATGACAGGTTGTGGTATCGGTTTTGGTTATGCATGTTTAAGTCCATCAGCGATGAAATGGTTCCACCCATCGAAAAAAGGCTTAGTTAACGGCTTAATCGCGGCGGGTTTTGGATTAGCTGCAGTTTATTTAGCACCACTAACTTCTGCACTTATTGCTGAATATGGTATTAACACTAGCTTCCTTGTTTTAGGTGTTGCGGTATTGGTTATTGCTGTTCCACTGGCTTTCACCATTAACAACCCACCAGCAGATTATGTACCAGAAACTCCTGCTGGTTATAAAGCGAAATCAGATAAACCTGTTGATATTAACTGGCGTGGCATGCTAAAAACGCCACAATTTTATTCTCTATGGGTAATGTATGCATTTGCTTCAGCTGCGGGCTTGATGATCATTGGTAACATCACTTCAATTGCAGCAACACAAGCAAACATCACTGATGCAGCTTATCTTGTTGTTATTCTAGCGATCTTTAACTCAGGTGGTCGTGTTGCAGCAGGTATTCTGTCAGACAAAATTGGCGGCGTAAAAACACTGATGATCGCTTTTGTTATGCAAGGCATTAATATGGTGATGTTCGCGACATTTGACTCTGAGTTCACGTTAATTATCGGTGCTGCAGTCGCGGGTGTTGGTTACGGTACATTACTTGCTGTTTTCCCATCAATTATTGCTGATTTCTATGGCCTTAAAAACTACGGTGCTAACTATGGTGTGCTTTACACAGCATGGGGCGTAAGTGGCTTTATCGGTCCTGTAGTGGCGGCATTTGCCGTTGATACGACAGGTACTTACACCCTAGCGTACACAGTGTGTTCGGTAATGATTGCTGTTGCTGTTGTACTGTCTATTATCACTAAAAAAGTAGATGCTGCGGCACTAGAGAAAAAACTTGCTACCGCATAATAACGGTTAAGCTTAAAAACAAAACCCAGCATCACGCTGGGTTTTGTTTCCTCTGATATTACAAATCTTATTGTCTGACCTCTCATAATCATCACCTAACACTATTTATTTCCAACAAAACTAGACCTTTATATATATTTTTCTATACTTGTACTTGTTAATGTATTGTTAATTACTTATTAATAGTATTACATGTTAAGACAACGTAGTTTTACTATTGACCAGACAAGGAAGGTACTAATGGCTAAAAAAATAACAGGTGTCTTAGCTGTACTTGCTACATCTGCCACCCTATTTGCAATGAATGCAAATGCCGCCGACAGCACACTTGATAAAGTTAAAAAACAGGGATACGTCCAATGTGGCGTCAGTGCTGGCTTACCTGGGTTTTCAAACCCTAACGCCAAAGGTCAATGGGAAGGTCTTGATGTTGAATTTTGCCAAGCAGTTGCCGCTGCAACATTAGGTGATAAATCCAAAGTTAAATATATCCCCCTCACAGCAAAAGAACGTTTTACTGCCTTACAATCAGGTGAAATTGATATTTTGTCACGTAATACCACCTGGACACTGCACCGCGATACATCGCTTGGCCTCAACTTTACCGGCGTCAGTTATTACGATGGACAAGGCTTCATGGTCAAAAAGGACATGGGCATAAAGAGTGCAAAAGATCTCGATGGTGCTGCTGTTTGTGTGCAATCAGGCACTACAACAGAACTTAATTTAGCCGACTATTTCCGTGTTAATGGCATGAAATATAAGCCTGTTGTCTTTGATACCGCACCACAAACATCAAAAGGCTTTGATTCTGGACGCTGTGATGTGCTTACCACTGACCAATCGGGCTTATATGCTCTACGTCTAAACCTTAAAGATCCAGCATCAGCTGTTGTTCTACCTGAAATCATTTCTAAAGAGCCATTAGGTCCTGTGGTTCGTCAAGGTGATGACCAATGGTTTAATATTGTCCGTTGGACACTATTTACCATGATTAATGCTGAAGAATTCAATGTCACGTCAGCCAATGTCGATACTCTGAAAAAAGAATCAAAAGATCCAAATATTCGCCGTTTAATTGGTCTTGATGGGCCAAAAGGCAAAGGATTAGGCTTAAATGATGATTGGGGTTTCCAAATCATTAAACAAGTGGGTAACTATGGTGAAAGCTTCCAGCGTACCGTCGGTCTTGATTCACCACTTAAAATTAAACGTGGCTTAAACGCCTTGTGGACTGAAGGCGGTATTCAATATGCCCCACCTATTCGTTAATAACAGCGTTTAATAATTATAAAAGGGAGCTGTAATGGCTCCCTCTGTACATCTCAATGGATATGAGGATGTTGTATGGAAACACCCACAAATAGATCACAGACAAGGTCTCCCCATCAAAATATTTTTTATAATCCCACTTTTCGTGCTGTAATCTTTCAAGTTATTGCAGTTGCAGCACTGGCTTTTTTCTTTTATAGCATCATCAATAATGCCTTAACCAATCTTGAAACCCGTGGTATTGCGACAGGTTTTGATTTTCTTAATCAAGAAGCTGGATTTGGTATTGGTTTAACCCTTATCGATTACGATGAAACATTTACTTATGGTCGTACATTCTTAGTTGGCTTACTTAACACTGCGTTAATTGCCGTTCTCGGTGTAGTTCTAGCAACGATTTTAGGTTTTATTATCGGCATTGCCCGTTTATCTCCTAACTGGTTAGTTAGTCGTTTTGCCGCTTTCTATATTGAAGTTTTTCGTAATATTCCATTATTATTGCAAATTTTCTTTTGGTACTTTGCTGTATTGCAGGTTCTCCCCTCACCCAGACAGAGCTTACAATTAGGCAATAGTATTTTTCTTAATGTACGCGGATTATCGATTCCAAGCCCTATTTTTGAACAAGGCTCTGGTATTATATTATTCGCTCTCATTGCTGCTTTTATTATTGCGATGGGCTACCAGTATTACGCCAACAAAAAACAGCAAAATACAGGCCAACAATCGCCTGTATTACTCATGAGCCTCGCGATTATTATTTTACTGCCACTACTGGCCTTTTTTATCGCAGGCAAACCAATCAGTATCGACTACCCTGCGCTTAAAGGGTTTAATTTTAGCGGCGGTATTACTGTTTTACCTGAACTTGCAGCACTGCTACTAGCATTAAGTATTTATACTGCTGCTTTCATTGCCGAAATTGTTCGTTCAGGCATTAATGCGATCAGTCATGGTCAAACAGAAGCCGCAGAAGCATTAGGGTTAAGTCGTAATAAAACATTGAGATTAATTGTGATCCCACAAGCAATGCGGATCATTATTCCTCCACTTACCAGCCAATATTTAAACCTAACTAAAAACTCCTCACTCGCGATGGCGATTGGTTACCCTGATTTAGTGTCTGTTTTTGCTGGTACCACCCTAAATCAAACGGGACAAGCAATTGAGATTATCGCAATGACAATGGCAGTTTATTTAAGCTTAAGTTTAATCACATCTCTGCTAATGAATATCTATAACAAAAAAATGGCCTTGGTTGAGAGGTAACCATGAATAAACATCAATTTCTTCCTGATTTACCTCCACCAGCCAATACGGTGGGCATTATAGGATGGTTACGCCAACATCTTTTTTCTTCATTTTTTAATTCAATAATTACCCTCATTTTAGGCTACTTTGCTGTTATTGGCATTTGGAGCATTGTTGATTGGGCATTTATCAATGCAAACTGGCAAGGGAATTCTCGTGAAGCCTGTACATTAAGTGGCGCATGTTGGACCTTTATTAAGGTACGGTTTGATCAGTTCATGTTTGGCTTTTACCCAAGTGCAGAATTATGGCGACCAAAATTGTTTTACGCCACCCTAGCTGTTTTCATTACTTTACTTGCCTATGAGAAAACCCCTTATCGTGGTTGGATTTGGCTATTTTTTGTAAATATTTATCCATTTATTGCCGGATTTTTACTCTACGGTGGTATTGCTGGATTACCCATCGTCGAAACCCATTTATGGGGCGGGTTATTAATTACTTTAGTTATTGCCATTGTGGGTATTGTGGTCTCGTTACCTATTGGGGTTGTATTGGCCCTTGGCCGTCGTTCAGAAATGCCGATTATTCGCAGTATTTGTACGGTCTATATTGAGATTTGGCGCGGAGTTCCATTAATTACCGTCTTGTTTATGGCATCGGTAATGTTACCGCTATTTTTAAGCTCTGAGTTAGAAACCAATAAACTCATTAGAGCCTTAATTGGCGTCGTACTATTTAGTGCTGCTTATATGGCTGAAGTGATTCGAGGTGGGCTACAAGCAATACCTAAAGGCCAATATGAAGCGGCAGATGCATTAGGATTAAGCTATTGGCGTAAAACTTATCTGATTGTTTTACCGCAAGCATTAAAAATCACCATACCTTCAATTGTAAATACCTTTATTGGGTTATTTAAAGACACCAGTCTCGTGCTTATTATTGGTATGTTTGATGTTTTAGGGGTCGGACAAGCCGCTAACAGTGATCCTGAATGGTTAGGCTTTGCCACTGAAAGCTATGTTTTTGTCGCTTTCGTTTTCTGGATTTTTTGCTTTAGTATGTCTAGATACAGTATCTATCTAGAAAATAAACTACATACTGGACACTAACATTAGCAAGGATTGCATAATGAAAAATACTAATGACACCACAGCCAATAACGATGATACACCATGGGTTATCGAATTAGCGGATGTTAATAAATGGTATGGTCAATTTCACGTACTTAAGAACATTAACCTAAAAGTGCGTAAAGGTGAAAAGATCGTGATTTGCGGGCCTTCTGGTTCAGGAAAATCTACCATGATCCGCTGTATCAATTATTTAGAAGAACATCAACAAGGCAAAATTTCAGTTGCAGGGCAAGATATTACTGGAGACTTAAAAAATATCGAATTAATTCGTAAAGAAGTGGGTATGTGTTTTCAACACTTTAACCTATTCCCTCACCTTACAGTATTAGAAAACTGCACCTTAGCGCCAATTTGGGTAAAAAAAATGCCAAAAAAAGAAGCGAATGCGCTCGCTATGCAATACTTGGAGCGAGTAAAAATTCCAGATCAAGCCCATAAATACCCCGGTCAGCTGTCAGGTGGACAACAGCAACGAGTCGCTATCGCACGTTCATTATGCATGAACCCACAAGTGATGTTATTTGATGAACCTACTTCTGCATTAGATCCTGAAATGGTACGCGAAGTGTTGGACGTAATGGTTGAACTTGCCAATGAAGGAATGACAATGCTATGTGTCACACATGAAATGGGGTTTGCTCGTCAAGTTGCTGATCGAGTAATCTTTATGGATCAAGGCGAAATCATTGAAGAAAATAATCCACAAGACTTTTTTGATAATCCAAAATCTGATCGTACTCAACTTTTTTTACAACAAATATTGCACTAATTGCAGGAAATGCCACCATTAATGTAAGCATAATTAATGAAATATTTGGTTACAACTTAACAATGAATAGTCACTACTGCCGTAAGTATTTTAATCTTCAAACACTTATAATGTGCTTCATGGCAAACAAATGACGCTAAAGCTTAGCTGACACTTGCAATTTATATTGTTTAGCCTCATATATAGCTTTAATAGAATTAACATCACTACCCTAAGGGGAGCACTTATGAACGAACGTATGGTTAATCGTGACAGCGGTTACGCAGGCGTATTGTCAACCAATAAGGTTTTACGTAACACTTATTTCTTACTATCGCTAACATTGTTGTTCTCTGCTGGTGTAGCTGGCGTAGCAATGGTGATGAATGTTCCACCAGTACACTGGATCTTTCTTCTTGTTGGCTTCTACGGTTTAATTTTCCTAACTGAACGTAACCGTGATAGTAGCTTGGGGCTTGTTTTTGTATTCGCATTAACTGGCTTTATGGGCTATACCCTTGGTCCGATTCTAAATATGTATGTTGGCGCAGGCATGGGTCACATCGTAATGACAGCACTTGGTGGTACAGCACTGACATTCTTTGCTTGTTCTGCTTACGCATTAACAACTAAGCGTGATTTATCATTCCTTAACGGTATGTTAATGGCTGGTTTTATTGCAATTATCGTTGCTGTTGTTGCGAACATCTTCCTAAAGATGCCAATGCTATCACTAGCGATTAGCGGTATGTTTGTATTATTCTCATCAGCAGCGATTTTATTGACAACCCAGTCAATTATTCGTGGCGGTGAAACTAACTACATTTCAGCAACCGTTACTTTGTATGTTTCTATCTACAACCTATTCTTAAGCTTGCTTCAGATTCTAGGTGTAGTGAACAGCAACGATAACTAAGCACTCGCTATTAATTAGCCTGTTTAGTTGTAAAAACTGAAAAAGCCTGCCTTGATGCAGGCTTTTTGTTTTTTACTTGCAGCCTGACCAACGAATCACTATTCTTGCTGCGTTAGCAATAAAGAGGTCTATTATGCTTGAATTTAACGGTGTACAAATCGACACTGATGCCCAAGGTTATTTAAAGAATGTTGATGATTGGTCGGAAGATTTAGTTGCATTACTTGCAGCAGAAGAAGCCATTGAATTATCAGAAGCGCATTGGGAAGTGGTACGCTTTGTTCGAGAGTTTTACCTGGAATTTAATACTTCACCAGCTGTACGTATGCTTGTAAAAGCAATGGCAAAACAATACGGTGAAGAAAAAGGCAGCTCGCGTTATCTGTATCGTTTATTTCCAAAAGGTCCAGCAAAGCAAGCAACGAAACTTGCAGGGTTACCAAAACCGGTGAAGTGTATTTAAGTTAATATGCTAAAAAACCAAACATAGCCTCAAAATATGCTTTATGTTTGGTTTTCTTTTTTATTCGTATTAATTCATTTGAAATCCACTCAGATGCTGCCAAGCTAATGTCTCACTAGTGAGGTTTTCAACTGTCGCAGTCTTAGGCCCATGTTGTAACCAAGCCAACAAACTATCAATATTCACTTGCTCTCCACATGCAAGCACCTCAACACTACCATCCGCTAAGTTTCTTGCATACCCAGTTAAATCAAGCATCAATCCTTGATGAGCAGTATAAAACCGAAAACCGACACCTTGAACATGCCCTACCACACGTGTTTTTACACAACATCGTGCCATATCAACCTCCACATCTTTTATATTGCCTATTGTATTATTTTAGTTAACCCTGCATAACAAACTGCTCTCTTACTCACAAAAGCTAGAGTTGTTATTCGCCACCGCCATCGTTTATTTAACACCCAATAGCGGGTTTATATGCCGACTTAGACGTTTTCATTTGATTTTAACTAGCCAGAGCAACATAATACGCCCCACTCGAACTCCATACTGGGCATGTCATGACAGCTTCTATTTATTTGGTAAAAGGCCGTGAAAAATCACTACGCCGTCGCCACCCTTGGATTTTTTCTCGCGGTATTGACCGTGTTGAAGGAAAACCTGAACTCGGCGAAACCGTTGATGTTTACGATCACAAAGGCGAATGGTTAGCTCGTGGTGCTTATTCTCCACAATCTCAAATTCGCGTTCGCGTGTGGACATTCAACAAAAATGAAGCCATTGATGTTAACTTCTTTGTTAACCGCCTAAATGCTGCGCAAAGTCTGCGTGATGTCTTAGCGGCTCGCGATGGTCTTACTGGTTACCGTCTAATTGCTGCTGAATCTGATGGCCTTCCTGGTATCACGATTGATCGCTACCAAGATTACTTAGTTTGCCAACTATTGAGTGCTGGTGCTGAAGCACAGCGCGATGTATTGATTGAAGCGTTACAGCTATGCTACCCAAGCTGTAATATTTACGAGCGCTCAGATGTCTCTGTTCGTAAAAAAGAAGGCTTAAAACAACGTACAGGCGTTTTACATGGTGAAGAACCACCTAAGTTTGTTACTATCGAAGAAAATGGCGTAAAAATTAACGTTGATATCGTCGGTGGCCACAAAACAGGTTTCTACCTTGATCAACGTGATAGCCGCGAAGCATCGGTTAAATATGTAAATGGTAAGCGTGTTCTAAACTGCTTCTGCTACACTGGCGGCTTTGGTTTATACGCTTTAAAAGGCGGCGCTAGTGAAGTGGTTAACGTTGACGTTTCCCAACCAGCACTTGATACAGCACAACTTAACGCAGAAATTAACGGTTATCCGGTTGAAAATGCACAGTTTGTAAACGCTGATGTCTTTAAACTATTACGTGAATACCGTGAACGTGGCGAACTATTTGATGTCGTTATCATGGATCCACCTAAATTTGCTGAATCTAAGTCTCAGCTAGTCGGTGCTTGTCGCGGTTATAAAGACATTAATATGTTAGCAATGCAAATTCTAAAACCAGGTGGAATGCTACTAACGTACTCTTGCTCTGGTTTAATGGATAATGGATTATTCCAAAAAATCATTGCTGATGCCGCAATTGATGCTCACCGTGACGTGCAGTTCATTGAGCGTTTCAGCCAAGCAGCAGATCATCCACTAGACAGTGCTTACCCTGAAGGGTTCTACCTTAAAGGTTTTGCTTGTTACGTAAAGTAACAGCACATTGAATCTAAATGCACATCAAACCCAGCCTACGCTGGGTTTTTTTATACCAACAAACGCGTTATTAACTATTAATTTCGATAGTTGTTTGTCAATACAGTAATGTTCAGAATACAATAGCATCACTATACCTAATACACATTATTCATTCTATGCACTCAAAAGGAATCGACATGAAACTACGTACAGTTCTACTCTCTTTAGCGGCGTGTAGCATTAGCTTCTCATCATTTGCTGATGTAACACTTAACCTACCACAATCTGCTGAACTGGTTCTCGTCAATGGTGTTAACGCGGAAGGTAATGCAACCCAAACTTTAAATAATGGTAGTAACCAAATTGCTTTTCGTTACGATAAAAACTACCGTGAAAATGGTGATACTCACTTATTTCGTTCAGAAGTTGTTGTCATGACATTTTCTGGTAATGATGCAACCTACACCCTTCAGCTACCTAACATTTCAAGTGCATACCAAGCTCAAAAATTCAACCGCCAACCAACGCTACATTTATTAGCGGCTGATGGTAGTGAAGTACCTTTTAAACACGATGTTTTGATCAAAGATGGTCTCCAAATTAATCGTGATTACCAACAAGAGATCGCACAGTACAATTTAAGTAAAGCCCCTGCAGCATTAGCGACAGCAATTACTGCTAATGAAATGCAACGCGTACAACAGCAAGCTAGCCCAGCAGAAAAAGACGGCCATATCGATCAAGCTTATGTGACAAAAATGCTAAACTACTGGTACAACAAAGCCGATTCAGCCACACAAGCGACCTTTAAAGCTAATATCAACAACTAACATTTTCAATTAATAGCGCATGCTGTGTTAACCGATAGTTGTTATTCCCCCTTCTTATAAAGACTCAATACCAATAATAAGGGGGATAGCACGGACTGTGTAACCTATCTTGTAAATGGCCATACTCACACCATTTCTAGAACGCGATATCAACGAGTGTGATATTTATAATCTTCCATCAATAGAATCATATCGGTATTATTTAGATATCTGCGCTGTTTCTTATATTGAACAAAATGAATAGCTATTATTTATTTTTCTTCATCTTATATTCAGGTTTATTTGTTTCCGTTTTAATGAGCTTAAAACTATTGTCTCAAAATCCCCTCCGAACATTATTATTTTTAAATTTAATTAAATATTAAATAACCCCAACGTTAAAAACAAAAAACAATTAAAATCAAAAACTTACAATCAATCAAAATCAAAATTAACGAGCTTTTTTTAGCTTCACATTCATTTAACTAACTGTTATTAATTAAATGATGTTCATATTAATAAGCCTTTGTTATCAATAATTAATTTAACTATTAATTTAGCAAATATCATCATATTAATACCGATAAACTGCTTATAACTCCACATTTAATTATTCTTTTTTAATTCTTATTTATGATAAAGTGTGACCTCGCTTGATTACTACAAATATCTGCAACCTGTTTAAGAATAGAAAGAATGAAATGAAAAAAATTATTTACCTATTTCTATTAATGGTATGTCTTTTACCATTAAGTGCGTCTGCGCATGTTGTCAATACAGAACGAAAAAATGCAGACATTGTTGCTGACTATGTCTACCAAAAAGCCGATTTAAAAGGCAAAATCGATTTTAATGTCTTTAAAAAAGCATTTATTGCTTACAATAAAACGCGTGGTAAAAAGAAATCGCTGCTAACCATTATTGATTACAGCATGCCTTCTACTGAAAAACGATTTTACGTTATAGACTTAAAGTCAAATAAATTACTTTATCGCACCTATGTGTCACACGGTGAAAATAGTGGTCGCTTAGTGGCTGATCGATTTTCTAATCGCGTCAATTCACATAAAACGTCATTAGGTACATTCTTAACTGAAGGGACATACCATGGCGGAAATGGTTACTCATTAAAACTTAATGGGCTAACACGAGGTGAAAATGATAACGCCTTGAAACGTTTTATCGTCATCCACGGCGCTAAATATGTCTCAGAGGCCTTTATAAAGCGTAATGGTTATCTTGGTCGTAGCTGGGGCTGCCCGGCTATACCAACGTATTTGACCAAGAAAATTATTGATACCATCAAAGGCGGTAGTGTTATTTTTGCTTATGCTAAATAACACTGCTAGCCTAAAAAGCTTTTAGTTGTCAGACTAAAAGCTTTTTTTATATCTAAGATTTCATAATATTAAAATTTAAAATTTAAAATTTGATCGTATTCTTATTAGCATTCGCTAAAACCAAACTCTGATCTTAAAGGTGATAATATGAATAAAGCCTTAGTTATCATTGACTTCATTAATGATATTGTCGATAAAAATGGCAAAATACCCAGCTGTGCTGAGCAAGTTAGTACTCACCATGTAATCGATAATGCAAATATTGCTATTCAATGGGCAAAACAAAATAGCCTACCCTGTATCTTTGTCAAAGTTGGCTTTCAACCTAATTATCTCGAATTACCACATCACTCACCAATGTTTGGTAAGGCACAACAATATCGAGCCTTGGAACTCGGTCAATGGGGTACTGAATTTCATCCAGATCTGCAAATCACAGCAGATGATACTGTGGTAATAAAATCACGTGTCAATCCATTTTATAACACTGCACTTGATAGCATTTTACGCGCAAATGCCATTACCGATGTCTATTTTTGTGGCGTGAGTACCTGTTGGGCGATTCAATCTGCAGTTCGAGATGCTCATGATCGAGATTACAATGTTCATATTGTCAGTGATGCTTGCACTTCAGCTACAGAACAAGAACACCAACGTTCATTAGCGATGCTTTCAAGGATCGCAACATTACACCAAGCAAAAACTCTTACTCAAATTTAATCGAATCGTGTTTATCTATTATCACCGACTATCGACAATAGTTAACAATACTAGATATAAAAAACCGTGATATAAACTCACGGTTTTTTTGCAGTAGAAGAACGCTATTACAGATCATCTTCCCAAGGCATATCAGGCAAAGCGACAAGATTTTCACGGTAACGTTTTAAATCAAATTTTCCGTCATTTTTCATCACATCAAAAACTTCAATTGATAATGCACAAGCAATCATCTGCACAGCTTCATCTCGAGCCGTGCCTGTCATCATTAAACGCATTAATGTTTCTTTAACCACTAATGGATTACCGTCAGCCAACTGGTTTTCAACTGTTTCAACCAGCATATCACCTGTCATTATTTCTTCGTTTTCCATCATTAACCTATTTGCATTATTTCAATATGAGTAATTTAACATAGCCCGTTGTTGCCGCAAAACAATAGCCTCTTTTACACCGCACTCAATGCTAATTTCGATTTAAATAACGAATCTAATAACGGTGTTGCAGCTACCATAGAAGTAAATTTATGATCAGCCTCAATCTCAATTAATGACGAATGGGGATTAATTAATAAACAACAAATATTAGCATTTTTAGCCGCCTGTAAACCCGTACGGCTATCTTCTACTGCGACAGTTTGATGCGATTCAACTTTCATTATTTGGCAAGCATGCAAATAAACATCAGGAGATGGTTTATTATTAGCCACTTCATAGCCACTAAATACATGCTCAAAGAGATCAAACCAACCATGTTGCTTTAATACACCTTCAACATAATCTCGTGGTGCGCCAGTTACGACAGCCATGGGTACTTTACCCGCAAATGCCTTGAGTATGGCATCAACACCAGGTAACGCAGGAATTCCTTGCTCGCGAATTTTAGCCTCTGTTAATGCTTCCATTTCAGAGGTAATTGTTTCGATATCAACATTTAATTGGTAATGTTCAATAAAATATTTGGCAATCTTAGGCCAAGTAACACCAGCATAATAGGCAATAAAATCATCGGCGGTAAGAGTTACACCATACGTTGCTAAATAAGTACTCCAATTTTCAGCATGGAATGTTTCCGAATCAACCAAAGTACCATCAAAATCAAAAAAAAGAGTCTGCATTACTTACCAAATAACAATCTATATATCAAAAGAGAACTTGTTATAGCATTTCACTTTTACAAATAATAGTTATAGCGCTGCTTACTGTGTATTTTTATCAACCACATTATGATTACGCACTTTTAGTATCGCAATCGCTTCATCAATAACCACAGCCGGACTATAGTAATAACCTTGAATATAGTGGCAATCCATCGAAGATAAAATATCCAATTGTGCTTGAGTCTCTACACCTTCAGCAACAACTTCAACATTTAACTTATGGCTCAAATCAAGTACCAGTGATACCAACATTTTACTTTCTTTACAGTGTTCAATATCAATAATAAAACTACGGTCAATTTTAATAATATCCGGTTTTATATCAATAATAGCGGCAAGTGATGAATAACCAGTACCAAAATCATCCAAGGAGATTGCAATACCGCGAGATCGAAATGCTGCAAGTGTATCAATGATATTTTTACCATCATCCAATGCAGTAGATTCTGTTATTTCAATCATAATCGCGCTGTAAGGTAAATGATAATTATTTATAGTCTCAAAGATATATTGTTGATTATGCTGTGAGAATTCCTTTACCGAGTGGTTAATAGAAAAAATAATATCATCAAATCCACATCGATGAATACGATCTAAATCAGCGCAAGCTTGCTCAAACACTTGTTGACCTAACTGACCAATTAAGCCATAGCGTTCAGCGATAGGTATAAATACTCCTGGAGAAATAAATCCATCAACATCATCATACCAACGTGCTAACGCTTCAAATTTGCAGACTTTACCTGTTCTACAGTCGACAATCGGTTGATAATATACTTTAATTTTATTAGCATCGATTGCATATTTTAGTTTATCGCGTAATTTCAACTTACCAATATATTCAGATTGTAATTGTTGGTCATAAACACAAAGGCCATTACGTCCCAGCCATTTTTGTTCGTACATTGCATAATCAGCATTTTTTAATAATGCTTGATGGGTCGTACCACTTTCTGGATAAGCAGATATTCCAATACTAATAGTAAGATTAACTTCAATATCATTACAGACAATTGGTCTTGATATAATGTCGATTAATTGACGTGCAATATCTTTTGCATAATTAATGTCTTTATCTTTGATTAATACCGCATACTCATCACCACCATAACGGCAAATAATACTGTGCTCACATACTGTAGCTCTGAGAATATCAGCAACACTTTTTAAAATATCATCGCCAAATTCATGACCATAAAGATCATTAAATATTTTAAAATCATCAAGATCAATAAATAATAAAGAGCAAACGCCAGTCGTGATGGCTCCTTTCTCTGGGTGAGAAATTTTATATATTTGCTTTTCAACTTTCTCAACAAATCGACGACGGTTCATTAATCCTGTCAACATGTCGTTATCAGCTAATAATCTTAACTTTTTCTCGGTTTGTTTTCGTGAACTAATATCATGAAAAACACCTACATAATTAACAACTTTATGATCATCTTCAATTTTATTTATCGTCATCTCTTCTGGATAGATAACACCATCACGACGACGATTGTGCAATTGTCCTTGCCATGTTCCTGTTGTTTCAAGACTATCCCACATCTTTTCATAAAATGCTAAATCATGATAACCAGATGCTAATATGCGTGGGTTTTTACCAATTACATCGTTTTTACTATAGCCTGTTACCGTTTCAAAAGCTTTATTCACTGATATAATGTTATTGTCTTGATCGGTAATAACGATACATTCAGAGGTATTATCAAAAACAGTTTTTGCTAACGTTGATTGTTGTGCGGCAACTACAGTATCAGTGATATCAATTAACACTCCAACAATACTATCACTACTGTGATTATTGTTTGATTCAATAATATTACCTTTACAATTAAGCCAGCGATATACTGATTGCTTATTTTTTAACTGTAACCTGAATTCTACGTCAATAGATATCGCATCACCATTACGTAATTTTGAAAAAGCCTCAACAACAGCTAGCCGATCATCTTTATGGACCATTGCTAAATAGTCACTAATATTTTTTGCTTTATTTTTATTAATGGATAAAATATCCCAAAACTTTGGTGATGTGACTAATTTACTTGTTTTTAAATCATATTCCCAAATACCTTCAACCACCGCATTATAGGTCATTGTTAATTTATTAGATGCCTGATTTAATTTATCATTAATATGGTAAAAATCAGTAATATCTTGCAGTATGCCTTTTATTACAGTTGCAACACCATTTATATTCCTTAAAATATTGCAATTTTCTCGTAAGTATTTTGTTTTTCCACTCGCTAATACAATACGATATATAATACTATAATTAACGTTACTACTATTTAGCATTGCATCTTTTAATTCATTTACTCTAACTCGATCATCAGTATGAATAAAATCATTAATCGTTTTTTCATTTGGTATAAATTCATTTATCTCACATTGAAAAATACGATAGATTTCTTTGCTCCAATAATAACTATTTGTCACCAAATCAAGTTGCCAATTACCAAGTTTTGCTTCTTGTTGGCATTGCTCCATTTCTCGAAGTAATTTTTTTTGTGATGACAATAAAGCAAGATACTCAACATCAGAACCAAGGATATGACTAATCGCATCACACCATTCTTGATGTAATGCTTCAGAAAATAAAAAATCTATATCAAATAAACACCCAATCACACCTATCACTTCCCCTTGACGAGAAAATATCGGTAATCCTAAATAAGAATGAAAGACATGGGGGGTTATAACCTGATTAAATGGATATGTCTGCGATATATTATGCGATAAATGAAGGAAATTTGCTTCTGATATCAACTCTACACAAGGTGCATTCTCTATCGAATAGCTAAATACAGTATTTGAAAGACGGCCATCCACATAATAGGCTAATGAAATCGCTTTTTGATGTACTTTATCAAAGTAAGCAATATAGCAATGTACTGGTTTAAACATTTCATAAACACTAGCAAGTGCTTCTTGTATAAACTCACCGCCATAACTATTTCGTTTTAAGGCTTTTAGTGTTGTAACCATAAGTAATCAGCGGCCTAAGTAATATATCGGACAAATAATTATCTTTGATACTATGTGTAATAATAATAATTTACCTAATATACCGTATAGACCAGCCTAGTTAAAGATAACAACTATTAATCATAGCTATTATTTGACATCTTTTGATAAATATCACTTTACGATTAAGAGCCATTTTAAAATACGCTTAAATCGCGATAGAATTTGAATGGTTACGAGGTAACCATAATGAAATTACTGTTGTGATGGCAATAAAAGCAAACGAAACCCAAAGACACATCGATAGCCCGTAAAGTTGATAAATCGCACCAGAAAGTAGTGTACCGATTAAACGCCCCATTGCATTAGCCATATAATAAAACCCGACATCTAAACTCACACCATCATCCTTGGCATAACTAACAATTAGATAAGAATGTAATGAAGAATTTATTGCAAAAACAGCACCAAAGATCATTAGACCAATCACAATAACAAATTGAGGGTACCAATTAATTTGTATCGCTAATGCAATCGCCGCAGTAACAAGTGCTAATACACTCGCCCATGCAAAAGCCGCTCGACCATCCGGCACAATACCCGATGCTTTTCCTGTAATACGTGGAGCAATACTTTGAACCACGCCATAGCCAATAACCCAAATAGCAAGAAAACTACCAACTAAAACATGATCCCAACCAAAAACTTGACCTAAATATAACGGTAATGCAATCACAAACCATACATCACGAGCGCCAAACAAAAACATTCTAGCTGCTGATAATATGTTAATACTGCGACTTTTTGAAAATATCTGACTAAATTTAATTTTATTTTTTGCCTTTCCTAAATCTTTATCCAGCCACAATAAACTGCATATAAATACAGCTGCTAACACAGATGCCATTGCAATAACTGCACCTTGAAATCCAATTAATGCCAGCAATGCACCACCTAAGAAAAAGCCGACACCTTTAAGTGCATTTTTTGAACCTGTTAGTAACGCTATCCATTTATACAATGCACCCTGTTGATCATTTGGCACTAAGGTTTTTATCGCACTTTTCGCGCTCATTTTATTTAAATCTTTTGCAATACCGGATAGCGCTTGTGCAAACATTACCCATATAACAGTTAAGTTTGCAGATGGAACAGCAAGCATTAACAACGCCACGACCTGCATAAATAAACCAATATTCATGGTACGATTTAAGCCTAACTGAGCACCAAGCCAACCACCAATAAGATTAGTCACCACACCAAAAAATTCATAAAACAAAAATAGTGATGCTATTTCTAAGGGGCTATAACCTAATTGGTGAAAATGTAGCACCACCAACATTCGTAGTGCGCCATCTGTTAAAGTGAAGTTCCAATAGTTAAACGTCACTAGCATATATTGACGTACGCCATTAGGTAGCTGACTTAGCTTTGCTAACATAAAAATACTCTCTTACTGACTAACACTATTTATTGTTAACTGATTAACAACCAACTTTACGGATGAGCTCCGCAGTTCGAGTGGCATAGCCCATTTCATTATCGTACCAAGCATAAATTTTCACCATGCGTTGATTTACCACCATGGTAGATAGCCCATCAATAATGGTTGAACGTTGGTCGCCACGATAATCAATAGAAACTAATGGTCGTGCTTCAAAACCTAAAATACCATCCAATTCATTTTCCGATGCTGCTTTTAATAATTGATTAACTTCCTCAATAGAGGTGTCACGCTCAACATCAAAAATAATATCCGTTAATGATGCATTAGCGAGTGGCACTCGTACCGCATGACCATCAATTTTACCTGCAAGTTCTGGAAAAATTTCAACAATAGCTTTTGCTGATCCTGTCGTCGTTGGAATTAAGCTCATTCCACATGCACGGGCACGACGCAGGTCTTTATGCGGTGCGTCTAAAATTGTTTGGGTATTAGTTAAATTATGAATAGTTGTAAATGATGCTTGTTTAATACCAAGGTGTTGGTGAATAACTTTAACAACCGGTGCAATACAGTTAGTTGTGCAAGATGCAGCAGTAACAATTCGGTGTTTTTCAGCATCAAATAAATGATCATTAACACCTACAACCACATTTAATACCCCCTCTTCTTTTACTGGCGCAGACACCACTACACGCTTTACACCTTGTTGCAAATATTGGTTAAGGTACTGAGTATCACGATGCACACCCGTGGCCTCTAATACAACATCACAACCCGACCAATCAACATCTTTGATTTTCGCTTGCTGACAATAATTAATAGATTGGCCATTGATCACCATTTGGCCGTTATTAACCGTCACCGCATGTTCCCAACGGCCTTGGATTGAATCAAACTCAAGTAAATGTGCCAATGTATTAACATCACCAGCAACATCATTGATTAATACAAACTCAACCTGCGGCCAATTAAATGCAGCCCGCAATGCTAAACGTCCAATACGCCCAAAACCATTAATTCCTACTTTGATTGTCATCATTATTTCCTTAGATCCGGCTAGATATACGAAAAACCATATATATGGAATTTCAAATATAACAACAAAGATAAATAAAATAAACCTTTTACAGGTAAAAATTGTTAAACAGACCTAAAACGAAAAAACCCCGCATAAGCGAGGTTTAATATCAAATTCCTATTAATGATTAGCGCGCAATCTCACTATTCCACTGGGCGATATAGTCAATATGTGGTTGACGGGTAAATGCTCCTGGTCGTAGTGCCTGAATTGCAGTGATTGTCTCTTCAAAAGGCTTACCACGAGCAAGTAAAATACGGGCTGCTAATAATCCCGTACGTCCTGAACCACCTTTACAATGCGCAACAACATATTCACCATTATTAAGTGCGATTTGTGCTGCATCATTGGCGCGTTGCCATGTCGATTCAAAGTCAGCAGAAGGTGCGCAATCATCTTCAATCGGCACATGAAACCATTGCATTCCCAATAATTTGCATGCTTCGGCTAATAATTCAACACCTTGATCCGGTAAATCATTTTTTTCTAAAGCTGTCAGCACCACTGTTGCACCAGCTGCTTTTAGCTGACGCAAACTCGTAATGGCATTTACGCCTTTAGTTCCTGGGCATGGCGTTAAAAGTAAACCACCTTGTTTAGATGCGGCTTCATTTAATGGTAAAGTCCAAACGGGATGTTGATTATCCATAACAGTCACAATTCCTATTCTGCTATAACGTTAATTAATTGATTGTGGTTTCTTTCTATTTTTTATTGCACTTAAACGTATTTTCTCTTGATTAATCAATGCCGGCTGCCCATTACGGACTGTATCTAGTGTATGCAGAATCCACTGGGGTAGATCAGTTGGAAAATGATAAAAAATCCAAACACCTTCTCGCTGATCATGTAATACACCACTATCTCGTAACAATGCTAAATGACGAGAAACTTTAGGCTGACTAACTTGTAATGCTTTGGTTAAATCTCCAACAGATAAAGCACGTTCATCATGAATTAGCATTAAAATTCGTAACCGTAGTGGATCACTCATAATTTTAAATAATTCAACTGCACCAATCGTGTCAGATTGATTATCACCATTGAGCATTAAAAATAACGCTATCTTGGCTTTTAAACCATCAAAGACATCATAAAACCCTTGAGAGCCAGATAGTGGCTTAGGATCTTTAAAATCCCAATGAATTAATGCATCAGAATCTGGAAAAAGGGCACATTCTTTATTAGCTTTATCGCATAAAGTGATCACAACATCAAAATGTTGATTTTGGAGGCTGGATGCTAAGACACTGGTTAAGTTATCAGCATTAATATGATGATAATTCAGTACTTCATATACTCGAGGATCAACACTCTCAGGTGCCATCCCTGCACTCATTATTTCAAATTGGCCAATGGTGGCGGCACTATCTCGGCACATGTGGCGCATCAATGCTTCTGCAAGTTGCGAACGGGCGGAGTTACCAGTACAAAGAAACAAAATGCGTTTCACAATACACCTTATAAATAACCGTCGAAAACATCAGGATATACGATAAAGCATATATAACAAGTGTACGAATAAAAAAAAGTGACCTTAACCACTTCAATTATTGGGTGAGGTAAATATTATTCTAATAAAATCTTTATAAAGGCAGTTACATTTTACGACAAATCACAAATATCATCATAACAAAGAAATTTTTTTCTTAAATAGAGGACGACATATACAATATTAGATTCAATGGTTGATTAATCCTAACAGATAGTGATTAATACAATAAAAGCATACATTTGATTAATCGTTCATCACATATTTAACAAAATTTGTTGATTAATACGAAAATATACCCGCTAAAAATTATAGGAAATGTTTTTATGAGCGATAAGAATCGCGGATTATTATTAGCTTTTATTGGCATAATGATACTGAGCTTTGATAGCTTATTTGTAAAACTATCAGATTCAACCGCATGGAATGTACTTTTTTGGCGTGGCGCGTTTCAATGTATCGTTTTAGTCATTGTGCAATTACTTTACAACCGTAAGCAATTCACAGCTGAAATATCACGCCCTTCTTTGCCTCTTTTAGGATTAGGCTTTGTTTTTGCAGCTTCTACTGTCTGTTTTATAGAATCATTACATTATACTCAAGTCGCAAGTACGCTGGTGATCATTAATACAGCCCCTTTCTTTACCGCTATTTTAGGTTTCTTAATATTAAAAGAAAAACTCAAATGGCCAACACTACTGGCTATCGGTATCGCGACTAGTGGTATTTGGATTATATTTGCTTTTGCCCCTGCTGGCGGGCAATGGGTCGGAAATTTACTGGCATTAATTACTGCATTAGCAACAGCTATCTATCTCATCGCTATGCGTAAAACAAAAGGTGAACAAGCGGCTAACATCTTGATTGTCGCAGGGTTTTTGATCGCTGTATTTGCTTATATTCGAGGCGCACAACCTTTTTCACTATCACATATTCAAATGCTATATTTATTTGTATTAGGCGGCATTATTGTTCCTGGTTCTTATCTCTGTATTTCAAAATCTACAGCCTATATTCCTGCTGCTCAAACAAGTTTAATTTTATTAATGGAAATTCTATTAGGTCCTTTATATGTGTTTTTAGTGCTTGGTGAGCAACCGTCTTTAAATGATATTTTAGGTGGCGCAATCATTTTAATGACCTTAGGGCTCTATACTGTATGGGATGTAAAACAGCCTGGATGATATGTAATTTGGCCATAAGATTATCGCCGTTCATCATTAACACGGCGATAATCTATCGAGATTTTAGCGTTTACTTATTTAATATTTACGCGAAGATTATTTTTATTGTCACGATTTTGGCGAATATGTTCATCGCTTTGAACAATATTCTCTTGTTTCGCAAGACGATCGTATAAAACAACATTAACGGATGCTGCTAAATTCATGCAGCCAACAGTTGGTACATAAACCACATGATCGGCTCTATCTGCCACGTCTTGTGAAATAGAACCATCTTCAGGACCAAAAATATAAATCGCTTTTTCTGGATGCTCAAAATGCGGCAGTAATGTTGCGCCTTCAGCAAAATCAACACAAACAATTTTCATATCTGGTGGCAAATTATCAAGCATGGACTCAACACCAGATAATGGAATGCTCTGCGCCATCTTTTTAGTATCTGTTTGAAACTTTGCAGCTTTATCGTAACGAGTTCCGGTATAAATAACAGCATCCGCTTTATAACAACCTGCTGCTCTGAGTACTGCACCTATATTAGTTGGACTTTTAGGATTACTTAATCCAATGATGACTGATGCATCTTTCATGTCAGAAATACCTTATTTTTTTGCTTAACCGCAACTATAAATCAAGCGGTTATTATACTGAAATTGCCACTTTACAGAAAGTGGTAACCAAACTAGCCACTAGCTCTGATTCTTATCCAGCAAACGTTTAAACAGCCACCCTTTAGCTAAAGTGTCTATTGCTTGCTGCATTAAGGCATCGATCTGTTGAGCTTTATTGGCGTCATACATATCAAGGATAGTGGTAAAGAATGGCATATAAGGCATGATTGAAATATACAAGGTATTCGTCTCAGGCACTGCCTTTACTTCAATATTATAAGCTTTCAGATTACGCGATCCCTGATCGATAATATGAACGAAATTGACACGTATAATATTCAGATCATTATCATCAATAACAGCACGATAGCCTACTCGTATTGGAGCATCACCCATCCTATGATAGCTATCATCAACAACAGCTATTCCGTTATCGATTAGCGTTACAAACATATCAGCTTGTTCAGAGCACACATCTGTTACAGACAGCGAATCGTCACAAAAATCATCGATAGAATCATCCTCAAAATCGTCATCAAATATAGATCGAGTATACGTTTTTACGCTGTAGCTGGTCATGCATATGCCTTAACAGTGGGTTGAATAAAAATAAATGACAAAGTCGATAATGGTTATACGGAATTACCTTGGTTGTGCAAGAACAATTACACAACCGTTCATAAAACCACCATTTTTAATTATTTAAATACTTCTTTTTCATCTTAAGTGCCACATTCACTAAAGCAATTAATACTGGCACTTCAACCAAAGGGCCAATCACACCAGCAAATGCTTGATCTGAATTCAATCCAAATACAGCAATAGATACAGCAATAGCTAATTCAAAATTATTACCTGTTGCTGTAAAAGCGATAGAGGCATTCTTATCATAAGGAAGACCGATCTTCTTACCAACAAAGAAGCTAATAAAAAACATCAATACAAAATAAATAACCAAGGGAACAGCAACACGAAACACATCCATTGGCAATGCTAAGATCATATCGCCTTTAAGACTAAACATAAGCACAATCGTTGCTAACAGCGCAATGAGTGTAAGCGGTGATATACGAGGAATAAATACATCGTTGTACCACAGCTCCCCTTTCTTAGCGACCAACAACTTACGGCTAAGAAAACCAGCAATAAAAGGAATGCCAAGGTAAATCAACACACTTTCAGCAATGTTCATTATCGATATATTTACAACAACACTTTGATAACCAAAAATAGGAGGCAATACCGTAATAAATAGCCACGCCATAAAGCTATAAGTAAAAATTTGAAACACACTGTTTAGCGCAACCAGTGTCGCTCCATATTCTTTATTGCCGCCACCAATATCATTCCACACAAGCACCATTGCAATACAACGAGCTAAACCAATCAAAATAATGCCAACCATATAACCGGGATGATCTCCCAAAAAGAGCAATGCGAGGCTAAACATTAAAATTGGGCCGACAATCCAATTCATGACTAACGATAATGTCATGGCTTGCTTATCTTTGGTTACACTCCCCATTAAGCTATAGTTCACTTTAGCCAGCGGCGGATACATCATAAGGATCAAACCAATCGCCAGCGGAATGTTAGTACTGCCAACAGACATCGATTCATTCCACTGCGCTACATCAGGAAATATAGCTCCAATACCGACACCAATAATCATTGCAGCAAAAATCCATACGGTTAGGTAACGATCAATAAAGTGCATTTTATTATTTGAACGTTTTACATTTTCACTCGTCATAGTAACCTTCTATTTCAATAATCGCTAATCGTCGAATAACGATTTATATTGGTAAATAGTTTTTTGTTATCAAGATCTTTAGTCATACGTTAAGACAAAAAGCTGGCAAATCTAGTATGGAATTTATCAAGTGCTTCACGATGAATGCGATAACATACTTTAGGAGGATTTGGCTCTGCTGTAATAAAGTCAGCTTGCTTTAATATACGCAAATGTTCAGAAACCGTTGATTGTGCTAAACCCAATTCAGAAACTAAATCACTGTTCAAACAGCCATTCACCGCATCTAAACTGTGCAGAATATGTAAAATACGCAGCCTTGCTGGATGCGATAGTGCTTTCGCTTGCGCAGCTAACGTTTGTTCATCATTCAGTTGTTGGTCTGTTGCTGTAAAGGAAATATCACAAGAACTCGAGCATTTATTATTCATCTGTTTACACCTAACCGTTCATCGTCGATTAACGATAATAGATGTTCGACTTTGATGCAAAATAAATTAACCCCGAACATTGTAAATTCAAATAACCTTTAGTAAAAATCCGCCTATAAAAGCATACTCTCAACGATATATTTAGCTAAAATGCTAACAATACTGTATTAAGATAATACTTATTTTATAGGATTAGTTCATTGAATTTTATTTTAGATAATATCGGCACCATAACGTTGTTTTTATTAGTGTTTACTATTGTTGTTAGTTGGTTATTTCGCTCTAAAGAGTTTGCCATCATTAGAGGCGTTATTTTAACGGTTTATAGTTTAGTTTTTGTTACTATATTTGGCACTCTGGTTAGCTTCATTCCTCCTTTGATCATATTGTTGTTATATAGTTTAGTATTTATAGACACCTTGCTTCTTATTCGACCAAAAATGCAGCCTCTTTGGGTTCGCATTGTGATAAATTGGCCTGGGCAATGGTTTTTAGGTGCAACGATAATCGCCTTTCCTTGGGCACTATGGTTAGTATTTTTTAGCAATGCTGATTTTTTGTATGTCCCTTATATACTTGGTTTAATCGGTATATTACAAAATTTCCGTATTTCTGAAGAAAGTGTTGTTATAGATTTAAATGATAATGCACAACCATCGCAGCTAAGTCGTTTAGAATTAGCGCCACCACCTTCAAATAATAACGACACACTGCAGATTATCCAGTTAACCGATCCCCACTTAGGCCCATATATGTCTGTTGCTCGACTTCAGCATATTTGTAAAAACGCAGTCGATAAACAACCGGATCTTATTTTATTAACGGGCGATTTTTTGACCATGGAGTCAAAAGGATCAGCACAAGCACTGTCACAGTCACTGCAGCCATTAAAAGACTATCGCGGTAAAGTATTCGCTTGTATGGGTAACCATGATTACGAAGCACCTGAAATAGTAAAAACAGCCTTAGCTAACAATAATATTACTTTGTTGATAGATGAAGCACTGGTAGTAGAAACTAGACTTGGACCAGTTGAAGTTATTGGCTTTGATTCTCACTCTAAAGATAGAAAACCGAAACTCAGTAACGCAATCAAAAGCTTACCAAATAAAAAGAATGTCATCGCAAGTATTGCTATGCTACATGATCCAACTCACCTTTCAGATCTGCCTCTAGCGAGCCACCCTATTGATTTATATTTAAGTGGTCATACACATGGTGGTCTTATGGGACTTGTCAGTTTAGGATTAAAAACTACAGTAATCAGTCTATTTTCAAAATCGCCAGATCATGGCTTGTGGGGAATAGATAATACTAAGCTATATGTACATCGAGGTACTGGGCATTACGGCTTTCCTTTTCGATTAGGTGTACCAACAGAGCATAGTGTTATTAAAGTGACATTAAAGAAATAGAAATAATATTAACAGTAATAGTACAGTGATAATTTAGGCTTCGATTGACTGTGCTATTACTGCCATCAACTCATCTCTATCTGACTCCCTACCATCACCTCCTCCTAAATTGATATTTAGCTCAACCATATTCATAGTGTCGATAAAAACAGCATAAATAACATTACCTCAACAAATATGGCTTTTTTTATCTTTTTATGTCAGAAATTTACCTTTTGACCACTAGCCGTATCGTTAACAATTTACTCATCACTGATTTTTGCTCTGTTCGAGCATAATGTTAACCATGGATGAACGTGATGACCCACGAAAAACATACGGCAACGCAAGATGTTACAAATCCGTCACGACGGAACTTCCTGAAAATTGGCGGCGCGACCGCGGTAGCAGCATCTGTTGCTGGTGCCATTGGTGCTGGCTTCCAGCTAGGTCGCGATCCTGACAGCTATGTGGGCTGGGGGCGCACCGAAGAAGGCAAAGATATGTTCTTTGAGCGAGATTCATTCCGTGTCGATTATCCACCAACATTTCGTAAAGTCGCTCAGATTGAACGTCCAGAATGGGCTTCTCACTTATTTAACCGTACTGGTAGCTTCCGTAATGCGTTTAACGAAGGCTGGACGCCAGATATGGGGCTCGATACCTTTCCTGACGAACGTATCCGCATTTACTACCGTGATATACCAGATCGCTTTGAAGAAATGCTACGCGCCTTCCGTGAAAATGAATCTCGTAAAGCCAATATAGAGCGTTTACGTGATCAATTTGCCATTGGCTGGGCGTACGATTGTGCTCATGAGAAAGCCGCATATGGAACTCACGATCACCCAATTAAGTTTCCTAAACCACCAGAAGGCCCACCGGAAGTAGCAGATTACTACTTTGTCGATCCTAGTCGCAAAAAACTAGACTTTAAATCACCACAACATGCGTCTGAATTAGTGAAAACCATGGCGCATCAATTTGGTGCCAGCTTAGTCGGTATTACAGGCATACACAAAGAGTTCATTTTTAAGAACATGATGCGCGGTGTTGATAGCTGGGGTGAAGATGTACCAGCTCACTGGAAATCCATCGTAGTTATCGGGATTCCTATGAACTGGGATCCAATGTACTCGGCGATCGGTTATTCCACCTCGTACGACGCATATCACAAGTGTCGCTTGGCAATTGGTAAACTACAAATCTTCCTTGGTGAACTAGGTTATGGTTCTCGCTGTCAAGTTCCGGGTAATGATTATGAAATGACTATACCACCATTGGGTGTACTCGCAGGTTTAGGTGAAGCCAGTCGAAATGGAACACTGATGACTCCAGAGTTAGGGACTAATGTTCGTTTAGCAGCTTTAATAACCGACATCGAACTTGAACATGACAAGCCAGTTGATCTAGGCATGCAGCACTTCTGTCAGGACTGCAAAATTTGCGCAACAAGCTGTCCATCAGGCTCAATCTCATTGTCTGACAAACCCGACACCGTGATCAGGGGCTTCAAGCGTTACGACTTCAATCAAGATAGTTGCTACCGTATGTGGCAAAGTGGCCCAACGGCGATGGGTATGGGCTGTCGTGCCTGTATTTCTGTGTGTCCTTACACTCGTAAAAATAACTGGATCCATACCATTGTACGTGAAGCCGATCCTCGCGATAAAACGGGCTTAACACGCACCGCTCTATTAGCGATGCAACACAATATGTTCTATTACCCTGAAGCAGAAGCCTACCACGGCGATTGGAATGGAGGCCACATGGCAGGCTATCACCAGCCACCAGAGTGGATGCGTACAGAAAACTTCTTCAATGTTGATAAAACTTGGCAATACGACGGTAACTGGGAGGGGATCTAATGTTTCCACAAGCGACTATACTCGACCCACTATTTTGGATGGTTATGGGTGCGATACAGCTTTATCTGTTTCAAAACGCACGCTACTGGGCAGCAGAATTCAAACTTAATATGACCCCTGCTAAATGGTTACTGGTTGGAGGTTGGTGGGGCTCTTTTCTCCTTACAATTGCTGGTGCCTTTACCTTACTTGGGGAAAATGAAGGTAATGCTGGTTGGTACTTCCTTGGCGTTGTCGGTACAGCCTTAGTCATTGCTGGCTTTGGTATAGCGCGTCTACTGATTTGGCTACGCGACCGCCATACAATTAAGACAGTGTAATCCCATCATTTAAGCCATTTTGCCCCTGCTGTTGTGCAGGGGCATACTTGAAACGATCACTAAGAGACATCACCATGTTATCGCAACACACTCTCGATCAAATAACTGCTCTTTCATCGCTGTGCATGCATACTCTCGAGTCTGAACTCGATATTGATGCCATTACGTTGGCCGTGAGTGAGCAAGCCAAACTCCTACTCACTCAACGCGTCAATAGCCTAAATGGTGACGAACCAGCCGCCTTATATAGCTGGATTGAACACCAAGCCTTACAAATGGAGGTTAACCTTTGGTTAGCGCAATTAGGGTTTGATGGACTGGGTACAAATGGCATTGCCGCTGAACATCAACAGCGTTTTCTCGCGGGTTTAATTCAACTGGGGCTACCTGAATCAGCTCTGACCTGCATTGGCCGTGGACAACAAAGTGAAGAGCAACACAATAAGTCACACCAGCAAAACTCGATAACTACAATTCAATACAATGCATTAGAATTGCTACGAGGCAAAGCTCTGTCTGCCTTAGGCCAACCTGAGGCCGCGATTTCGTGTTATTTAGCGATGTCATTGCGACAACCAGAAGATTACGCGCCCTATTTCCATCTTGCAGGCGAATATATGCGCCTAGGTCGACATGCTGACGCATTGCGTACATTTGATCAAGTAATAGAACGTATACCAACGTTACCAGGTCCATGGCACAACAAAGGCGTCTGCCTATATCAGTTAGAAGATTTTGAACATGCTATTGCCTGTTTTGAGCAAGCTTGTACTTTATCTTCGAACTTTGCAGGCTCGTGGATAGCGCTCGGTAAATGTCATTTGTCACTCGATAATACTAATGAAGCTTGGCGCACATTACAGCACGCTCTGACTTTAGGTGATGCCCATCCTGAATTGCACAAAACCCTTGGGCTCACAGCCAAAGCGATGGGCCAACAAGAGATCGCAGCAGAGTATCTCAACCAAGCCTTAGAAAGTATGCCAGATGAAGTCGGATTATACCTTGCTCGTGCGGAATGTCTGGTTAGTATTAAGCAATACCAACCAGCATTAAATGATCTAGTGCGTCTAAAAGCAATTGAACCATACAACATCCGCAGTTCCGCATTGGAGTTTGAATGCTTATTTGAATTACAACGGTATGCTGAGGCAGAGCGTTGCTATTACTTCTTACAAGGCATGCATCCGCAAGCCACAATACCATACGCTGATGCCCTTAAAACAATCCACCAACAAGTCAAAATCATAACCCAACCTGTTATTACTGCGGCTACAGTTACGGCTGACGGAAACAAGGAGGAACACTCGTGCACTTAAAACGCGATCAGCTAGAGAAAGTCGCCATTGTTGCGACGTTATTTATCTTGTTTTTTGCTTGGTTTTTGGGCGGATTACGCCAAGATAGCAGCGTTCAGAAAACCCTTTCACAAGCGACACCGAGTGGACTCGTGTACACCGCTATGGGTCAAAACCTTTGGCAAGCACGTGCACGAGATAGTAACCTTGACGCAAACAACCCGACAACATGGCTTTCTCTTGCTACAGCTGTCGGCTATGGAGGGCCACTAGAAATCGTCACCGCGATCGATAACGTAGGTGAATTAACCGGTATTGCAATTACAGCCAGTGCAGAAACCGAATCTTATCTCAACCAAGTAATTGATAGTGGTTTTGTTGATGATTTTTTAAATAAAAAGGCTCAATCATTACCTTTAATATTACCCATAGTTGATGGAACATCTGGAGCAACCCTTACTAGCAAGGCGATACACCAAGCCATACTTATCAGCAGTCAGCACAGCGCCCGCGATGGTTTACAACAAACGATCCCACCAATTTCCACTTCAGCATTATCAATGCCTAATTGGATGGATGGATTAGCACTTGTTTTATTCATCGCAGCTATCGTAATAAACCAAGCTGGTTTCAAATGGAAAGTGGCAAGTCGTCGCATCATCATGGGTGTATCACTGATCATGTTAGGCTTCTATGCAGCAGCTCCTTTTGGTCTAGGTACTGTTGGTTATCTGCTAAATGGTTTCTGGGTGGATGGCGTAGCCAGTTACACCTCCCTGATGCTGTTACTATTTACTGTTGGTTATTTGCTATTTTCCAACAAAAATATCTACTGCAACACTGTATGCCCCTTTGGAGCAGCACAGGAATGCATTGGTAAACTCAATAAAGCAAAAGCATGTAAATCCAATCATCCTTTGATGCTATGGTTTCCACGTATACTGGTTACGTTCACCTTAGCATTGGGATTGTATTTCCGCAGCCCGTCATCATTCAGCTTCGAGCCCTTTGGCATGGCGTTTAACATGATTGGTGGACCGATCCTTTTTGCCTTAACCATTCTTGTGATACTAACATCATTGTTTATCCACAAACCATGGTGTCAAACTTTATGTCCGATCACCCAGACTATGGCTTTCCTGCGTGCAATGAAGCTATGGGGGAAATCGCTAACTAAGAAAAAACGTTCTGTTCGACCGACAAAACAACAGGAGAAACCGCATGCGCGATAAAATATCGTTCGCCTTTTTTATCATTGCTAACGGCCTTATCGTAGCCCATGTTGTACAAACAGCGATGAGCATAAACACTCATTCTCAGCAGCAAAATGCTATTTATCGAGTGTTGAGCACCGAAACTAAAGCGGCCGTGACCACTCCGGTGAAAATTGACTACAAGCGCCTAGCCGAATTGAATGCCGAAACTTCTAAAGCTGAAGGTTGGTAGCTATAGGGAGAGACTTTATCATGCCATTATAAACAGTGCGCATATTCACATTTCTATCAATAAAGGGCGAGATTATTTATCGCCCTACCTAAAACCGAATGTAAATCAAAGACAAATAGACCAGAGTGAATAAAGTACACGCGTGATAGTAAAAGAGCATTATTCATATGTCGCTAAGTACTCAAGAACACCAATCCATTCAGCGTATTGCATTCAATAGCCAAGATTGTAACCTCGTTGAGATAACACTGCGTCCTCTACGTACCCTGCTAACAGAAATCGACCGTTATCCTCTCACCACTCCACACCGTTTAGATTTCTACTCACTGATCTACATTAATCATGGTGAAGGGCTACACATGATTGACACCAAGCCGTTTCGCTATCAACCGGGAAGCCTTTTTTTGATTGCTCGCCATCAAATTCATCACTTTATTCTCAATGAACACAGTGATGGCTATGTTATGACCTTCACCGATAACATGTTGTTTGCTGGTGCAGATGACACTTTCAAACCTGATATCATTGCCATGTTTGAGCATATTAATCATTGCCATGCTCCAGATTTGGCAGAGTCTTTCGCTGAGATCTATGCTGAATTTCAAAGCAGACACCCTCATCGCAACGACATGTTACATTGCCTGCTTCGCAGTTTAATTCACCGCATCTATCGTGCTAACCTCAAATTGGCACAGTTCACACCACTACAACCAACAAGGTTGTTCGATCGCTTTCGCGCTGCAGTAGAACAACATTTTCATCAACATCACCACGTGGCGGAGTATGCCAACCTATTAGGGTGCTCAAGTAAAAAATTGGGTAGCGTGTGCAAGCAGCAAACCGGACTCAGTGCTAAACGTTTGATCGATGATCGACTACTATTAGAAGCAAAACGGCTGCTGGCCTATACTTTTTTATCTATTGGGGAGATTGCGATCCAACTGGGTTTTGAAGAGGCGACCAACCTAGCAAAATTTTTTCGTCGCCATACGGAATTGTCCCCTCGCGACTTTCGCTCAATCAGTCGTCTAAATTACCAGCAAAATGGTCAAATGGGATACTAAAGCGTAGTCATAGTAAAAACAGGGCTAAGTTTTTGATCAGGCTAGAAACAACAAAGCCCCAGCGTTAGCTGAGGCTTTATCATTTGAATTGGTGCCCGAGGACGGACTTGAACCGTCACTCCCGAAGGAAACGGATTTTGAATCCGTCGTGTATACCAATTTCACCACTCGGGCTTATTCTCTAAGAGAATGGAGGCGCGTCCCGGAGTCGAACCGAGGTACACGGATTTGCAATCCGCTGCATAGCCACTCTGCCAACGCGCCAACGTTACTAGGTTTCCCCTAGCCTGTTGTTAATGACTTAACAACCTAATAGATGGTGCCCCGGGCCGGACTTGAACCGGCACAGCGCGAACGCCGAGGGATTTTAAATCCCTTGTGTCTACCAATTCCACCACCAGGGCACGCAATTTCTTGCGATGGGTAAGACACCATCTGTAAATACCGCCTAAGCCGTATTTTTTAATTTGAAGCGACACACGAGGTTCCCGATCTTGTAAACTCAGGCGTGACCTCAACATTGTTGAGTCACCTCTTGTGTTGCTAAATACTGACAACGTCAATATTTCTAAATTGGAGCGACACACGAGGTTCGAACTCGTGACCTCAACCTTGGCAAGGTTGCGCTCTACCAGCTGAGCTAGTGTCGCATATTCTCAAAGAGAATGGAGGCGCGTCCCGGAGTCGAACCGAGGTACACGGATTTGCAATCCGCTGCATAGCCACTCTGCCAACGCGCCAACGTTACTAGGTTTCCCTAGCCTGTTGTTAATGACTTAACAACCTAATAGATGGTGCCCCGGGCCGGACTTGAACCGGCACAGCGCGAACGCCGAGGGATTTTAAATCCCTTGTGTCTACCAATTCCACCACCAGGGCACG